>CAZICQ010000009.1:48608-49826 GCA_964537775.1 uncultured Gemmatimonadaceae bacterium
AATGTCCCGTCGCGCAGATCCCGCATCGCCTGCTGTAGTTCCTCCTGCGTATTCATCACGATCGGCCCGTACCACGCGACGGGCTCTTCGATCGGCTTACCCGATACGAGCAGAAAGCGAATGCCGTGTTCGCCGGCCTGCACCACGACTTCGTCACCGCTGTCGAAGAGCACCAGTGACCGGTTCCCTGTCTGCTCGCGCACCAGCACCTCGACGTCCGCCGGACCGCCGCGTTCGGTGAGCACACCGAATGGCTTCGAGGCGTCACGGAAGGTGCCGCTGCCCTCGAAGACGTACGCGAAGGCGTGCCGGTACGTCTCCACGGGCAGCACTTTGCGCCGATTCGGTGGCACCGAGATGTCGAGGTATCGCGGATCCGCGGCGACTCCCTCCACTGGACCCGTCTTCCCCCAGAAGTCGCCGCAGACGACGCGCACGATGGTGCCGTCATCGTCAGTGATCTCCGGGATGTCGCGCGCCAGAATGTCCTGGTAGCGCGGCGCCGTCATCTTCCGCGACGATGGCAGATTCGCCCAAAGCTGGAACCCGTGCATCCGGCCTTGCGGATCGCCTTGCGGCATCTCCTGGTGCAGGATTCCGCTCCCCGCCGTCATCCACTGGACGTCGCCCGCTCCCAGCGATCCCCGATTGCCGAGGCTATCGCCGTGCTCCACGCTTCCCGCAAGCACGTACGTGATGGTCTCGATGCCTCGATGCGGATGCCAGGGAAAGCCGGCGAGGTAGTCTGCAGGCCGGTCGTTGCGGAAATCGTCGAACAGCAGGAACGGGTCGAAGTCGGAGGTGTTGCCGAACCCGAAGGCACGGCGCAACCGCACGCCCGCCCCCTCCATTGTCGGCTGCGCCTCGACGATTCGTTTGACTGGTCTGATGGACATTGCGGTGCCTCGATGCTCCCGATGATGTCGAGCAGTCTAGCAAGGAGGTCAAGTCGACTCTCGACTGACGACTGCCCTTCAGGTATACCCGATGCACTCGACCTGCTCGTTCTCAAACAGGGCAGGCATTCACAATGGACCGCAACAAGAGCACCGACCCGCACGAACCCGCACCCGGCGAAGCCCAGGAGCGGTCGCCACTGGAGGCTGAGACTCAGCGCAATGAAGAGGAGGCAAATCCGCCGCACACCACCACGGGTCCGATCACCGCACCCAAGTTCGGGTCTGCAGGAAGCGGCGGCGCAGAGCTCGAGCCGGGACC
>CAZICQ010000009.1:49926-55761 GCA_964537775.1 uncultured Gemmatimonadaceae bacterium
GTGCCGAAGTCGCGACCGAGCGTTACCGGCTGCAGGTGGACGCGCCCGCTCTTCACCACGGCGACAATGGCGCCGGATGAGCGTATCTGCAGTGTGTTCGCCGGAACCAGGAGCAGCCGTTCATTGCTTGCCCCGACGAAGTGCACCTGCGCGTACATCCCAGGCAGCAAGGCGCGCCCGGGATTTGCCAACCGCACTTCCGTGAGCAGCGTGCGCGTGGACGGATCGATTGCCTGCGCCGTGCGCGCCACATGTCCGTCGAAGGTGCCATGCGACAGGTCCTGCACCTCGACGCGTACCGGCTGGCCGATGCGGACATGCGCGGCAAAGCTCTGTGGCACGGGGATCATCAGCCGCACCGTGTCATCTTCGGAGATCGTGAAGAGGGGCTTCGTCCCCGCGCCCGCGGTGGGACTTACCAGGCTGCCGACGTCCACGTTGCGCGCGGTGACGACGCCGGTGAATGGCGCGACGACGCGGCCGAAGCTCTTCAGCGCCGTCAGTCGTTCGACGTTCGCCCTCGCTGCCTGCGCGTTCGCTTCGGCGGCGTTGAACGCCGCCTGCTTTTCGTCGAGTTCCTGCTTGGTCGCGGCGTCCTCCTTCACCAGCTCCTGCCAGCGCCTGAGCGTCGCACGCGTCAGCTCGAGCGTGGCCTGAACCTGACTGAGGTTCGCCTTCGCCTGTCCGAGCTCCTGGTCGAGCTCGGGGGTCTCGATCTCGGCCAGCAGCTGCCCCGCCTGCACGCGACCACCCATGTCTACCAGCCACCGTTTGACATAGCCGCTCGAGCGCGCGTACAGCGCGGCCTCGTGCAAGCCTTGGATCGACGCGGGGATCGCGAGATCGGAGGTGGCTGGCCCATAGTGCGCGGCGGACACGCTGACCACGGGTACCGCGTCAGACGCCGAGGCCAGCTCGGCCCGAAGCTCGCGCTGTCGCGCCAGCCGCGGCAGCGTGCCTAACGCGAGCAGCAGCGCCAGCACCGCACCGACGGCCGCGCCGATCCAGATGCGGCCGCGGTGGCCGCCGCTCCGGCGCGAAGCGGGCGAGCGCGTAGGTGTAAAGGCGTCACGCTGCTGCCGCTGCGCCGCCATCGGGCTGTCATGCGAGCTCATGCCCCTTCCTTCTGCAGATGAGCGGGCTGCTTCGTGCGCAGCACGCTGTACACGACCGGTACGAAGAACAATGTCGCGATCGTGGCGACCGTCAAGCCGCCGATCACCGCGCGCCCGAGCGGCGCATTCTGTTCGCCCCCCTCACCGAGACCGAGGGCCATCGGCAGCATGCCAATGATCATCGCGAGCGCCGTCATCAGCACCGGCCGCAACCGCGTGTACCCCGCGTCGATGGCCGCATCGATCGCCGAGACGCCATCCGCGCGCCGCTCGTTCGCGAACGACACGATCAGAATCGAGTTGGCGGTCGCGACGCCGATGCTCATGATGGCGCCCATCATCGACGGCACGCTGAACGTGGTCTGCGATGCGAACAGCATCCAGCAGATGCCCGCCAGAGCCCCCGGCAGCGCCGAGACGATGATGGCCGGGTCGGTCCAGGATTGGAAGTTCACCACCATCAGCAGATACGCGAGCACGATCGCGAACAGAAGCCCCAGGGCGAGGCCGCGGAAAGAATCGCGCATGCTCGACACCTGGCCACGGACCACGATCGTGCTGCCCTTCGGCAATTGCGGCTTCATCGTCGCCACGACCTTGTCCACGTCGGCGGCGACACCGCCCAGGTCACGGTTCTGCACGTTCGCAAAGACGTCGAACACGGGCTGCACGTTGTAGTGGTTGACCACTGCCATCCCCTGTCTCCGCTGCACGTGCGCCAAGTTGCCGAGCAGCTGCGGTTGCGGCGCGCCCGCCTGCACGACGGGCGTCTGCGCGACGTCGGCAATCGAGCCGACGCGGTACTGCGGCGTCTGCACGACGACGCTGTACTGCACGCCGTTCTGTGGGTTGAGCCAGTAGTTGGGCGCCGTCTGCCCGCTGCCACTCAGCGAGATGAGCAGACTGGAGGCCACATCGCGCGCCGTGAGCTGTAGCTGCTCGGCGCGATCGCGATCCATGTCGACGTACAACTCAGGGGCGTCCATCACCTGGTGCACGTGCACGTCGGCCGCGCCAGGGATGCGGCGCAGCTCGTGGTCGATCCGCTCCGCGATCGCAAAGTTGGCCAACTTGTTCGGCCCGATCACCTGGATGTCGATCGGCGCAGGAATGCCGAAGTTGAGGATCTGGCCGACGATGTCCGCCGGCTCGAAGAACGTGGTGAGCTGTGGGAAATCGTCGTGCATCGCGCGGCGCAACGCCCGCTGATAGTCCCACGTCGAACCCTCACGCCCGGGCTTGAGCGCAATCAACAAATCCGCATCGGCCACGCCGATCGTCGGATTGTCGCTGAAAGCGAGGTTGGAGCCGCCGGACCCGGAGATGCCTACGTTGTCGAGAATCATGTCGAGATCGTGGGCCGGAATCACCCGTCGTATCTGGCGCTCGACATCGGCGACGATCTGTTCCGTCGCTTCGATGCGCGTGCCCGCAGCCGTGCGCAGGTGAAAGCGAATCTGCCCGGAGTCGACACGGGGGAAGAAATCCTGCCCGATGAAGGGAACCAGCAGCAGCGACGCTCCGCAGAAGCCGCCGAACGCGAGCGTCGCCTTTCGGCGATGCGCCAGCGTCCACACGAGCGCATCGCGGTAGCGCTCGCGCAGCGACTCGAAGCCTCGGTCGAAGCCGATGTGGATCCGCTCGAGCAGGTTCGGCACCCCATGCGCGTGCTTCGCCTCGTACTCCAGGGTGTAGCGCACCAATGTCGGCACGAGCGTTCGCGATATCACGTACGAGGCCAGCATCGCGAAGATCACCGCCATCGCCAGAGGCGCGAACAGCGAGGCGGCGACGCCGCTGAGGAAGAAGATCGGCACGAACACGATGCAGATCGACAGCGTCGACACGAACGTCGGTACGGCGATCTGCTGCGCTCCATCCAGAATGGCCTCCTCGATCGTTTTGTCGTGATCGTCGAGATGCCGGTGGATGTTCTCGATACCCACCGTCGCATCGTCCACGAGCACGCCGACCGCCAGCGCGAGGCCGCCGAGCGTCATGATGTTGATCGTCTGACCGATCGCGCTCAGCACGATTATCGAGCTCAGGATCGAGAGCGGGATCGATAAGGCCACGATGAGCGTGCTCCGCCAGCTCCCGAGAAAGAGGAGGATCATCATCGCCGTCAGGCAGGCCGCGATCAGCGCTTCACGGACCACGCCCTGCAGCGACGCACGCACGAATAGCGACTGGTCCGCGAGATGCTCCACGTGCAGCTCGCTCGGCAGCGTCGCCAGGATGCCGGGAAGAACCTCCTTCACGCGCTTGACGACGTCGAGCGTCGACGCGTTGCCACTCTTCAGGATCGTCACCAGCGCGCCGCGGTGCCCGTCGCGCCGGACGATGTTCGTTTGCGGGATGTAGCCGTCGCGCACCTGCGCCACATCGCCGATGCGCACGATCGCCCCGTTGACTTCCTTGATCGGCAGATCGTTGAGCTTCTGCACGATTTCCGGACTGCCGTTCATGCGCACGAAGTACTCGCGGTCGCCGATCTTCGCCGTCCCCGACGGCAGCACGAGACTCTGGGCGTTCACGGCGTTGCTCACGTCCATCGGCGAGATCCCCTTGGCCATCAGCCGCTGGGGATCGAGATCAACCATGATCTGCCGCGCGCGGCCGCCGTAGGGCAACGGCACCGCCGCGCCCTGCACCGTCGCCAAACGCGTCCGGATGAAATTGGTGCCGTAATCGTACAGCTCCTGCTCGGACAGCGAGTTGCTGCTCAGCGCTTCCTGGAGCACGGGCACATTGGACGCGTCGTACCGCAGAATGAACGGCGGCTGCATCCCCGGCGGCATCACCCGGACGATCGTCTGCGAGATGGCCGAGAGCTGGGCCACCGCCGCCTCGATTTTCGCGCCCGGGTGAAAGAACACCTTGACTACCGAGATGCCGGGCAGCGTCTGCGATTCGATGTGCTCGACGTCGTTCACCGTCGTCGTGATCGCCCGCTCGGAAATCGTCGTGATGCGCCGCTCCATCTCTTCCGGCGGCAGGCCGGCGTACTGCCAGATGATCGAAACGACCGGGATGTCGATCTCGGGAAAGATGTCGTTAGGCGTGCGGTAGAGGCTGAGCGTTCCCAGAATGACGATCAGGAGCGCGAGGACGACAAACGTGTACGGGCGCCGGAGCGCGAGTCGGACGATCCACATCCGTCAGAGCTCCCGGCCGGCCAGTGCCGCCAGCGCCGCGCGCTGCACCTGGTAGTCATAGCGGACGTTCACGAGGTCGGATTCCGCCGTGGCGAGGTTCACCTGCGACGTGATCCGGTCGAGGATCGTGGCCGCGCCGGCGCGATAACGGGCCGTGATGACGCGCAGGTCCTCACGCGCGACCCGCACCGCCTCTTCGGCCAGAGCGATGCGCTGCTCCGCGACGTGCAGCTCGGCCAGGACGCGCTCGCCTTCGGCGTGCACCTCCCGGCGCGCGTCCGCCAGCTCGCGGACGGTCGATTCGCGTTCGGCGTCGGCGCGCGTCACGGCCTCCTCGCGTTGTAGGCCGTCGAAGATGGGATAGGCGACGCCGACCTTCAGGTCCCACAGGGGCATGTTGCCGAAGAGTGCAGGGGCCGGCTGGTTGAGCCACCGATACCCGCCACTGAGGTTGAGAGTCGGCGCGTAGCGGGCGTGCGCTACACTGAGCGCCGCGCCGGCGGCGACGCTGACGGCCTTGGTCGTGCGGACCTGCGGCGACTCCCGATCGATCGACGCGAGAACGCTGTCGTCGCTCATCGGCAGCGGCGTCGCGGCCAACGAGTCGGTGAGCCGCGGCTGCACGGCACCGATTCGGCCGACGATTCGGCCGAGAGCGAACGCGGCCGTGCGGCGCGCCGCCTCGGCCTGCAGCTGCGTCTGCTGCGCCGTCGTCATCTCGAGGCGGGCCCGCAGCTCGTCGGAACCTGTCGCAGTACCGACATCATGGCGCAGCTTCGCCGCCGCCAGGCCCTCCTGCGCCCGGGCAACGCGCGCCTGAGCTACGCGCGCCAGCTCATCGGCACGCAGTGCATCGAAAAACGCGCGCTTGGCGTCGAGTTCCACACTGTAGCGCCGCGCCACCAGATCGGCGTCCGCCGATTGCGCCACGGCGTCGCTTCGCCGGCGCTCTGCACGGCGACGACCGGCCGTGAAGATGTCGACTGAGGACGCAAGGCCCATGGCCGTCGTGTGATCGGCGATCCCACCGATTGTGCCAGGCTGCGCTACCGGACTCGGCGTGCTCGCCCGGATCGCATCCGATTCGAGGCTCAGCGTCGGCAAGTAAGCGGCCGCCGCCGTACGCTGCGCCGCATGTGCCACGCGAAGGTTACCGGCACCGCGTGTGACGACTGGACTGTTCGCGATCGCCTGCTCGACCGCCTCGGACAGCGTCAGACTGACCGGCGGGGACGCGCCGGCCTGAGCGGATTGCGCCCGGGCAGCCGCCGAAACCGCCAAAGTGAGCGCCGCACTGAGGCGCAGCGCCGGGAAAAGACAGGCGACAGGAGCGCGCCCGCCTTGCTTCATACAAACCATATCACGACTGGGAGAAACACGGAGAAGGGCCGCTGGCGATTCGGCTGGCGCTAGCCGACATCATATAACGCACGGCGCGCGATGGGCGTTAGAGAAACGTAGAGGCATGAACGGACGCTCGACAGTAATGAGTAGTCAGTCGGCAGTCGGCAGTCGGCAGTGAGGAGGAAGGGCTCGGCATGGAGTGACCCTCGTAACGAGCC
>CAZICQ010000009.1:55861-81402 GCA_964537775.1 uncultured Gemmatimonadaceae bacterium
CGACCCTCGCCTCCCCCGAACATTGACATCGCGCCGCGGCCTGGCGACCCTCCGACAGCGTCTAACCAGAGGAACCGCTCAGATGGGAATCGCTGAACTGCAGAGCCGTGGGGGTACGATCACAGCACCCGACCGACCGCCATTCAAGGTCCGCGATCTCACGCTCGCCGAGTGGGGACGAAAGGAGATCCGTCTCGCCGAGCAGGAGATGCCGGGTCTGATGGCCATCCGGGCCGAGTACGCCGGCAAGCTGCCGCTGCGCGGCGCGCGCATCATGGGCTCGCTACATATGACGATTCAGACCGCCGTGCTGATCGAGACGCTCACCGCGTTAGGCGCGGATGTGCGCTGGGTGTCCTGCAACATTTTCTCGACCCAGGATCACGCCGCTGCGGCGGTAGCCGTCGGCCCGCATGGCACGCCCGATCAGCCGCGGGGCGTGCCGGTGTTCGCCTGGAAGGGCGAGACACTCGAAGAGTACTGGTGGTGCACCGAGCAAGCGCTGACCTGGCCCGACGGCGGGGGGCCAAACATGCTGCTCGACGACGGCGGCGATGCCACTCTCCTCGTGCACAAAGGCGCGGAGTTCGAGGCTGCCGGCGTGGTGCCTGCCTTCGATGCAACGAGCGATCCCGAGGAGTGGGGCGTGATCCTCGATCTGTTGCGTGATGAGCAGCGGCGCGATCCGAGCCGCTGGACGGAGACCGCCCGGTCAATCAAGGGTGTCACCGAGGAGACCACAACGGGCGTGCACCGTCTGTACGAGATGATGAACGCCGGGACGCTTCTCTTCCCCGCGATCAACGTCAACGATTCGGTCACGAAATCGAAGTTCGACAACATCTACGGGTGCCGCCACTCGGTCATCGACGGCCTCAATCGCGCTGCCGACGTCATGCTCGCCGGCAAGGTTGCCGTCGTCTGCGGCTACGGTGAGGTCGGAAAGGGATGCGCCCAGGCCCTCCGTGGGCAGGGCGCGCGGGTCATCGTTACGGAGATCGATCCCATCTGCGCTCTGCAGGCGTCGATGGAGGGCTTCCAGGTGACGACACTCGAGGACGTCGTCTCTACCGCCGACGTCTTCATCACCGCCACCGGCAATCGGGACATCATCACGGCCGGCCACATGGCGCGCATGAAGGACAAGGCGATCGTCGGCAACATCGGGCACTTCGACAATGAGATCGACATGGCCGGACTGAAGAAGCTGCCCGGGATCGCACGCAACAACATCAAGCCGCAGTTCGACGAGTGGATCTTTCCCGACGGGCATTCCGTGCTGATCCTTGCCGAGGGGCGGCTACTCAACCTCGGCTGCGCCACCGGACATCCGAGCTTCGTGATGTCGGCCTCGTTCTCGAATCAGGTGATCGCCCAGATCGAGCTGTTCACGAACGCGCAGAAGTACGAGAGGAAGGTGTACGTGCTGCCCAAACATCTCGACGAGAAGGTCGCGCGGCTGCACCTCGACAAGCTGGGTGTGAAGCTCACGCAGCTCACGCCCGAGCAAGCGTCGTACATCGGTGTGTCGGTGAAGGGGCCATACAAGCCTGAGCACTACCGCTACTAGCTCGCGCGTAGCACGATCGGATCGCAGAACGAGAACGCCGAGGCGTGCCTAACGCCTCGGCGTTCTCGTCACGTGTCGCCGCCCCTCTCGGCGATCACGCGCTCCCGTCCCCACGGGAGCCCCACATCAGCCTTCGTCGCGATCGCGGTCGGCGTGGTCATCTCGGTCGCCGCGATTATCGCGATCACCGCGGTCCTTCCTGCGGTCGTGCTTGTCGTCGCGTCTGTCGCGCCAACGCTCCTCCGCGGCGCGTCGGTCACCGGCCCGGGCGCGCTCTTCCACACGCTCGTCGTCATCCCGGTCCTCGTCGCTGTCACGGTTCCAGGTCGACCGGTCCGGATACGGCTGGTACGTCCCATGGCCGCCGGTCTGGCCGGACGCACGGTTGCGCGCCCGCTCCGGATAGCTGTTGGGATTCTGGTTCGGGTATCCGTATGGGTAGGCGCTGTATGGATAGTTGCTGTTTGGATAGTAGCCATTTGGATAGTAGCCGTAGCTCTGCCGGCCGTAGCCCGACATCGTGCCGTCGCTGAACAGCACGCGGCCGTTCGCCGGCACGTTGCGTTCGGCGGTGGCACAATTCGTTGGACGCGCCTGCCGGCCGGGAGGGACACCGTCGATCCAAATTCGACACATGCCGCGCGGCGGAAGCTGGCCTCGCGGTATTCGCGCCTGAGCCGCGACCGGCGCGGCGGCAGCGAGCGTGGCGGCCAGCGAGAAAATGACATCGAGTTTACGCATCACGGTTCTCCTCGGGTTCGGCGACTGCACCCGTTCAATCGGCAGGCTTGGTGCCGGACGCCGAATATCGCAGTTGAGTTGTCAACTGATGTGGCTAAACAACTTACGAGCATGGTGACCTGCATCACGCCGATCGCGTTGTCTCGCACCGAGGATCGTGATCGTCCCGTTCTGTGGACACTCTTCAGTCGTGAGTAGTCAGTCGACTGATGTCACAGCTCGTTGAGGAGGTATACGGCGGCGAAAAGCAGCACGACCAGGAGCAGCGCACGGACCGTGGTGCGGACGAGGATCTTGCGCGACTGCCGCAAGGCCTCGCGGCCCCCGGCGAGGATCTCTTCCTCGCGAGGCGTCCTGATCGGCTTGTCCTGAAGCTCGTCCAGTTTGCGGGAACGATAGAGCAGGTATGCCGCGAGGCCGCCGAGGAGGACAATGGCCATGGAAAGCGGAATCCACAGCGCGTCGATCAGCTCCCCTGTAGACAGCGCCCGACCCATTACGTATCTCCCGCGTCGCCCCTCGTGAATCCGCGTGCGCAGGCCCCGCGCCAGCGCACGTCTTTCGTTGGCCGACCACTGGCGACTCTCGTCTCCTGTACTCTCGACTCCGACTGGCCGACTAGTACATTTGCGCCATGGCGCTGCCCACCGTGCCGACCTCTATTGCCGATGCACCACACTATGTGTGGGGCAACGACTGCGACGGCTGGCACTTGGTGCGCGCGAGAGATCTCAGCGTGATCCAGGAGCGCATGCCTCCGGGAGCCGCGGAGGAGCTGCACTGGCACGCCAGGGCGCGGCAGTTCTTCTACGTCGTTGAGGGGGTCGTCACGATCGACATCGAAGGTGAGCGCCATCTGCTCGATCGCGGCGGTGGGGTAGAGATTCCACCGGGGGTCGCGCACCAGGTCAGGAACGAGACGGATACTCCCGTGGCTTTTCTCGTGGTATCGACGCCGCCGAGCCACGGCGATCGCGTCTCGGCGCATCCGTGATTCATTAGGCGGCGCAGTCGACATCGGCATGCGCCCCCAATGGAACATTCCGGTCTGGGAGACCGCCGACTGGACGCCGTTACCACGTTTGGACCACGACACCGGGGCGGATGCCTGCGTCATCGGTCTCGGTAGCGCCGGGCTAAGTTGCGCGCTCGCGCTGCTCTCGGCGGGCCAACGCGTCGTGGGCGTCGATGCCGGCCAGATCGGCGGCGGTGCCGCGGGTCGCAACGGCGGCTTTCTCCTCGCTGGTACCGCTCGCTTTCATCACGACGCTGTCGCTGCGTACGGCCGCTCGCGCGCATGCGCCATGTACCGGCTCACGCTTGACGAGCTGGATCGGACCTTCGTAGAGCTGCCTCTTCCCGATATGCCGCGGCGCACTGGCTCGCTGCGGATCGCCGGCTCCGAGGGCGAATTGGCGGATTGCGAGCATCAGCTCGAGCAGATGCGCGCCGACGGACTTCCGGTGGAGCCGTACAGCGGCCCTGAGGGCCGTGGGCTCCTGATCCCCTCCGATGGTGTGTTTCAGCCTCTCACCCGCTGTCGCGAGCTTGCACGACGTGCACTCGCAGCCGGTGCGAAACTGTTCGAGCATTCGCGCGCCACGATTGGTCCCGCGGGGGAGGTGCTGTCGGGCGGTGCGCATATCCGCTGCGACCGCGTCTTTGTCGCAATCGACGGGGGAATCAGCCGCGTGCTTCCGGAGCTGGCGCCAGACCTGCGGCCCGCACGACTGCAAATGTTGGCGACGGCACCGGCATCCGAAGTGCGCTTTCCTCGTCCGGTGTACTCGCGCTACGGCTACGACTATTGGCAGCAGACGGCCGACGGTCGTGTCGCCATCGGCGGTTTTCGCGACCTCGGGGGAGCAATGGAATGGACCACGGATCCCGTGCCCTCCACCGAAGTGCAGGCGGCGATCGAGCAGTTTCTCCGTGACACGCTCCACGTCACGGCAGAGATCACCCATCGTTGGGCAGCGGTCGTCGGATACACGCGCAACGGCTTGCCTATCGCTCGCCGCGTGCGCGACAACGTGTGGGCCGTCGGCGGATACTCCGGCACCGGGAACATCATCGGCACTTTGCTCGGTCGCGGCATCGTGGGCTGGGCGCTGCACGGAGACGACTCGATCGTGTCGGCCTTTCATGACGTCGCCGAATAGCTTCCACCGAGCTGCACGGCCCGAAGTCTGCACGATAGCGGCCGAACTCGAACCTCTTCGCTGGCGGAGCTCTACATATGCTCGGACGCGCGATGTCAAAAGTGATGTGCTCGGTGGTGCTGCTCGCCGGCGTGGCAGCCTGTCACAAGACTGTCGTCGTGCAGGAGCAGGCGCCGGTTCCCGTGGCTCCGCAGGTATCACCCGACTCGGTGCTGGCGCTCTGCACGCGCGGGGATACCACGGTGTTGCAATTGCGGAATCGCAATACTGGCATCGTACGCAACGAGCGATGGCTGCTGACCGGTCAGGGAAGCGTCGTGGATGTGACCAGCGGTCGGCTGGTGATGGACAGCGCCGAGGTTTCACGCGTGAAGTACCGGGACATTCTGGCTCAACAGCGCCAGACCGGCGGCATCGCCTGCTCGTAGTACGGCTCGGGATTCGCGACACCGGCCAGCAGCACCGCGTCGCATCCACGAGGCTCGCCAACTGACGCTCGATACGCTGGCCGCGGCCACGCGCGATCGCTTTGTCGTCTTGCACGGCAACGCGCCGCACCTCGCGATAGCACCCGGCCGCGTGAATCTCATTGGCGAGCACACGGATTACAATGAGGGCTTCGTGCTGCCGATGGCGATCGACCGCTACGTCTGCGTCGGTTTCCGCGCGCGCCCTGACAGTCGTTTGGCAGTGCATTCGATGGAATTTGGCGGGTCGCACACAGTCGATGCGAATAGCATTGCCCCGCCTTCTCCCACTGGCGCCCGGCAGTGGTACGACTACGTCGCCGGCGTCGCCGTGGCGCTCAGGACCGCGGGGCGGCCCGTCCTTGGCGCGGATCTCGTTCTGCACGGAAACGTTCCTGTCGGCGCGGGGTTGTCGTCGTCGGCCGCACTGGAGCTGGCCGTGGCGCTCGCGCTCACGTCTGTTGGCGGCGAGCCATGGCACGCGGTCGAGATGGCGTACATCGCCCGACGCGCCGAGCACGATTACGTCGGCGTGCAGTGTGGCATCATGGACCAGCTGACCAGCGCCGCTTCCGTTGACGGACGTGCCCTCCTCGTCGACTGTCGCACCCTCGAGACGCGGCTCATCGGCATCCCGCCAACAGCGCAGGTGGTGGTGATGGACACTGGAGCTCGCCGCGCGCTCGCGTCCAGCGAATACAACGACCGCCGGGCCAGCTGCGCTCGTGCCGTCGACGCGCTACGCACGATCGATCCGTCGGTTGTCGCGCTGCGCGATGCGAGCCTGCCGCTCCTGGCTGCCTCGCGTGATCGCATGGACGAGGTGACATATCGGCGCGCACTGCACGTGATCGCGGAGTGCGCGCGCCCGCAGGCGCTTGCGGACGCTTTCGCCGTCAATGATCTCGAGGCCGCCGGCCGGCTCATGAATGCCTCGCACGAGAGTCTGCGCGACTTGTACGAGGTCTCCAGTGCCGAGCTGGAGCTCGCCTGCGCGCTCGCCCGTGAGCATCCCGCCTGTTACGGCGCACGACTCACTGGGGCCGGTTTCGGAGGGTGCGCCATCGCTCTCGTCTCCCGCGACGGCATCGATGATTTCATCGCGGCCGTTCGTCCCCGATACGAGCGGCGATCCAGGCTGCGCAGCACCTTTTTCGGTTGCGAGCCCGTCGGGGGAGCGAGACTGCTTGAGGACGAGACGAAGAGGTGAGGCGCGCAGTGTTCAGAAAATCCGAAACCCCACCATCAGCGGAAAAATGAACAGGAGCTGTTTGCTCACGCGCGGCAGCGCGATCACGCGGCCACCCACGTCGATCGAGCCGTAGGTCGACAGGACGAGGGTCCCCTCTCCACCCACATACAAGCCGCCGGTGGTCGTCACCGTCCCGGTCAGGGTGCCCGTTCGAAAAACGCCGATTCCGGCGTCGAAGCTGCTGGTGTGCAGTGATCCGATCCCCTGCCGGTTGTCGATGACGCCGAGCGTGATTCCGGTGGTCTGCGGAAAACCGCGGCCGCAGCGGCCAAGCACGATGTTGCTGCACGCCGCGTTGTGCGGGAAGTACCCGAGGGCCGCCAGCTCGACGCCGAGTACCTCGTCCACCGAGCCACCCACTCCGGCGTGCGCAAAGAAGGCGGCGTTACCGCTGTAGTCGCCGCCGCCCGCCAACGCGGCGCCGGCGTCGGCCAGCAACCAGGCGTGTCCGCGCTGCGCCGCCGCAGCCCGACTGGCAAAGAGCAGAGCAGCACAAAGCATCGTGCCGCACGACGTCACACGTCTCATCGTGCCACTTCCTCATGCACTGTGGGGCCGCGTCGCGGCCGTTTCCAGATGAAATACACGGGCACTCCGGCGAGCATGATCACGGCACCCAATCCGGCGTTCGTCGGATTCGCGGCGACGGTGTTGACCCCCAGGATCCAGAAGCTGAGCACGAACAGCGCGGTGCTCCACGGATGCAGCGGCATGCGGAAGCCGTCGCTCGGACGCGCGTGCCGCCGGAACACCAGCAGCGCCGCTCCCGTCAGCCCGAAAAACACCGCGTCCATCGCCACAACGTAGTTTAAAATCTTCTCATAGCCGCCCACGAGCGCGATCACCGCGGCCCATACACCCTGGATCGCGATCGCCACCACGGGCGCCCGTGTGCGCGGATCCAGCCACCCGACCTTCTCGAAGAACACGCCGTCACGCGCCATCGCGAAGTACACCCTGGGTGCTGTCAGCATCCCCTGGCTGAGGAAGCCGATCGTGGAGATCGCGATGCCCGCCGCGATGAGCTTCCCTCCGGCATCGCCGAGCGAGCGCCGCATCACATCCGACGCCGGGGTGGTCGTCGCCGCCAGCTCCGCGGGACCGAGCGCACGCAGACAGACCGCGTTAACGGCGAGATAGAGCACGATCACGCCGAGGACGCCGATCAGCAGACCGCGCGGCAGATCGCGCTGCGGGTGCCGCAGCTCGCCACTCACGAAGCTGGACGTCTGCCAACCACCGTAGGCGAACAGCACGGGCACGAGCGCCGCCCCAAACGCGACGGCCGGAGGCCGTGACGGCGCCGGTACCGGCGCGGCCGCACCGCCTCCGGGCGCAACCGCCATCCAGCCTAACGTCACCAGCATCACGATCGCGGCGATCTTCATAACCATGAAGGTGTTCTGGACGTTCGTCCCGGAACGCACACCGAAGCAATTCACGATCGTCAGCACGATCAGGCTGGCGACGGCGATCGGCGCCGCCGGAATCAGCGTTCCGGTCAGCTCGCGAAAGTAGTGTGCGAACGTCACGGCCACGGCGGCCATCCCGCCCGTCTGCGTGATGAGCAGCAGACCCCACCCGTACAGGAACGCCACCATCGGGTGGAAGGCATCACGTAAATACGCGTACTGCCCGCCCACGTCGGGGCGCATCACCGCCAGCTCGGCGTACACGAATGCGCCAAGCAGGGCGATGATGCCACCCACGATCCAGGCGCCGAGGATGAGGCGCGGGGTGTGGACCGCGCGCGCGACAACGTACGGGTTGATGAAGATCCCGGCGCCGATGATCCCGCCCATCACGATCATCGTCGCGTCGAACACACCGAGGCGGCGCGCCAGACCGGACGAGCCAAACGGGGCCGGCGACTCGGAGCTTGCCGCTGTGCTGCCGCCGGCCGCCATCACGTCAGCGTCCGACACCGAGCTTTTCGAACGGCGTGTTGCCGATCGGGTATTGCCGCCAGTCGCGATAATCGAAGTGCCACCACTCCTGCGGATTCACGGTGAACCCCTGCTGTTCCATTGTGCGCCGCAGCAGCGCGCGATACCAGCGCTGAAGAGATGTTCCGCACGGATAGAAAGCGAAGGCGCGGTGCGTGCTCTCATCATACGTGCTCGGCATCTCCACGGCTTTGCCCGTCCGCCGGTCGTACAGCGTGAGGTCCACCGCAGCGCCGCGGTTGTGTCGCGAGCCTTCTGCCGGATTCGCCACCATCCACTTCAGATCGGTCGGCGTGGCATCCCAGAAGATCTTCGTCACGTACCACGGCCGGTACGCATCGTGGATCAGCAGTCCGTAGCCAAGCGGCCGCAGCGCCGCATTGGCGCGGACCACGGCTTCGGCCGCCGGTCGCTGCAGGAATGCCCGTGCCTGCTCGTAGATCCGGGTGCCCAGAAAATTGTTCGTGGTGGCGTACCGGATCTGTAACTTGATCGTGGGATCGAGCTTCGTGAGCTCGACGAGATCCGGCGTTCGGAACTGGCCGTTCTCGTGTGGCGGTTCCGACGCCAACGCCTCGCGGCGCAGCTCCTCCACTGGTCGCACCGGTTTGATGCGGAGCTGATTGGTGCCGGGCAGAGGCTCGATCGCGCGGCGCGGGAGCACCGTATCGGCGAGGCGCATCTCGACGGCCCTGCCACCGGTCCCCACTCTGAAGACCACCGGCATCGCGCTGTCGGCGCCACTCGCGACGGTGAACCGATGATCGCTACGCTCGCGCAGCCGCAGTGAATCGCGCCAGTTCTCGAGAACGAGCAGGTCGCGATGGTTCTCCAATGTGCAGGCAGTGGTGGAATCGACGCCGTACTCGCCGAGGAGGCCGCGCCAGCGAGCGGGCGGCGCCGGCGGCTTCTCGCGCGGAGCATCGTTGGCCGGTGGAAAGACAGCCTGTGCCCCAGCCCAGGCCGGAGGCATGATCAGCATGGCGACGAGAAGCGCGCGCACGGACATTCGAGAGTCGGGTGAGGGACGCCTTCAGCCTACTCCCCCCCTGCAGGCTGCGACAGGGGCGTCGAACGCTTTCCGGCGCCGTGGCATCTAAAGGAACAGCCCTGTGACACGGACCGTACTTGCCCTCGAGAGCGACTATCGGGTGAAGGAGCCGGAGCTCATCGCCCGTGTGCTTGCTGGAGACCGGCGCGCGGCGCGCGAGCTGTATGACGCGCACGCGCCTCGCGTCTTTCGCCTGGTGCATCGCCTCACCGGCGATGAGGAACTGTCCACGGAACTCGTTCAGGAGGCGTTCATTCGTACCTTCGCCCAGCTTGGCCGCTTTCGCGGCGAATCGTCGCTCGCGACGTGGATTCATCGGATCGCGCTGAGCGTCGTCGCGAACGGCATGCGGCGCGTCCGTCGAATCCGATCGCGTGAAGTGGACCTCATCGAGGCGTCCGATGTCGGTACGGGACGCTCGGTCGACCCCGATCTGCGCGATCGCTTGGCGCAGGCGATCGACGGCCTGCCGGAGATTTACAGGACCACCCTCATCATGCACGACATGGAAGGCTATACGCATACTGAGATCGCGGAGGTATTGGGCGTCGCGGAGGGTACGTGCAAGAGCAGGTTGTCCACTGCTCGCGCGCAGCTCCGGTCGGCGCTGGCGGACTTCGCCGGAGACATCGAACGATGACGGACGAGCGCTTCGAGGAATTGATGCGCGATGCGGCCGACACGTATCACCGGCCGCCGGCGGCACCACCGGAAGCGATCTGGCGCGGCGTGGAGCGCCACCTCGAGATGGGCACTGCGGGCGCACGCGGTCGTGTACGCTGGCGACCGGCGCACTGGCTGGCCATCGCCGCGACGCTCGTCGCCGGCATCGGCATCGGCCGCCTGACCACGCCTGTGGGTCCGGCCGGCCGTGGCGCGGCTGGGTCGTCGCAGGACGTCGCCGCCGCGCCCCAGGCGGCCCATCCCTCCGCCGCTCCGCTCCTCCCGACCGCCGATCGCTACTTGAGTCAGACCGCGGCGTTGTTGATCGCGCTGCCACGAGAGCCCGGCAGCGCGTCCGCCGACGAGCGGCTGAGCCGGCAGGCCGCCGACCTCCTGGCGACCACGCGCCTGCTGCTCGACTCGCCGGCCGCATCCGACCCTCGTCTCCACGCGTTGCTCGAGGATCTCGAGCTCGTCCTCGCGCAGATTGCGCGGCTGCCCAACGAGCGTGGCCGGCAGGACCTGGAGCTCATCAACCAGGCGCTGGAGCAGCGCGATGTGATTCCGCGGCTGCGCGATGCCGTAGCCGATCTTTCCACCGAGTAGCATGGGAATCCCGATGAAGCGACTCGTCATGGTTCTTGGCGCTTCGGCGCTTTCACTCGTGGCCTGGCATGCCAGCGCAGCACAACGCCCCGGCATCGTCCACAGCCGCGCCTGGAGTGGCGGCTCGACGGCACCGGCCGAGACGTTCGTGTACGGCGTTGGGGCAACGGTCGATGAAACCCTCATCCAGTGGCCGGGCGCGCATCACCAGGGCGATCCGGCCGATTCGCTCTATCGTTTGGCACGCGAGGCGTTGAATCGCGGCGAGTACCGGCGCGCGGCCGAGCTCTTTCATCAGGTGAGCGACCGCTTCCCGCGTTCGGCGTACGTCGCGGACAGCGGCTATTGGGAGGCGTTCGCGCGATACCGGATCGGCACCACCGACGAGCTGCGGGCGGCCAGCGCAGCGCTCGAGTCGCTTGCGTCCCGCCCCGGTCCGTTGTCGCGCGACGTCGACGTCGCCACGCTGCGCGCGCGCATCGACGGGGCGCTGGCGATGCGCGGACAGGCAGACGCGGCGCAGCGCGTCGCCCGTGAAGCCGCACAGGCGGGGAGCTCCCGCTGCGATCCGGACGATATGATGGTCCGCGCCGAAGCACTCAACGCGCTCAATCAGATGGACCAGGCGAGTGCCCTCCCGATTCTCCGACGCGTGCTCGACCGCAAGGACGAATGCTCGGCCGACCTGCGGCGCCGCGCCCTGTTCCTGGTCGCACGACGCGCCGACACCGCCGCGGCGAGCACGCTCATGAACGTCGCCAGGAATGATCCGAACTACAGCGTGCGTAGCGAAGCCGTCGGATTCCTCGCCCGCATGCCGGGAGAAAATGTGCTTCCCTTCCTCGAGGAGCTCCTCCGCACGAGCGACGATGAACGCATCCAGCGCTCGGCCGTGCGGGCGCTGATGTCCAGCGACAACCCGCGTGCGCGCCTGAGCATGCGCGCGCTCATCGAGCGCAGGGACGCACCCGAGCGGCTCCGTGCGGAAGCGATCGGCAGCTTCGAGCGCGACCGCGGCAGTGCCGACGACGCAGCGTACCTCCGAGCGCTGTATCCCAAGCTCGAGAGTGAGCGGTTGAAGGAAGCCGTCATCGGCACCGTGAGCCGGATCGGCGGAAAGGAGAACGAAGCTTGGCTCGTGGCGCTGATGAAAAATCCAAACGAGACGACACAGCTCCGCTCGTCGGCGCTCTCACGCGTTGGCCGACTGAATATTCCGGTCGCGGAGCTCGGGAAGATGTACGACGCGGCCGATTCACGTAACATGCGGGAACAGATCCTCTCCGTGCTCGGCAATCGGACGGAGCCGGAGGCGACGGACAAGTTATTCGAGATCGCCAAGAGCGGCACGGATCCCTACGCGCGCCGGCTCGCGATCAATATGCTTTCGCGGAAGAACGATCCACGGACCACGAAGCTGCTCATGGAGCTCATCGAAAAATGACAACGAAAATGCTCGTGCGCGTCTTGGCCGCGGCGTCTGTCGTCGTCACCTTGCCGGTTGGCGCGCAGTCGCTCGCGTCGCGCGTGGCAGCCGTCCGAGACGGGCGCGTGCAATTCACGTACGCGGCGCGCCCCGGCGTTTGCGGGAATGGCAGGACCTACATCCAAACAGGGCCGAATAGCTATGACGGTGAGTTCTGGGGTTCGATCAACGAGGTCACGCGCCTGGACCCGTGCATCGCCGGCCCGGTGCGCGTCGTACTCGACCGCGGCGCCGGGGCGGTCGTATCCATAAAGACGTATGTCGGACCGCCGACGCGCGACCCCGGCGCTTCGGATGTCGGCAGGGTCCCGGCGCAACAGGCCGCCGATTACCTGCTCGAGCTGGCGCGGACCTCCGAGGGGCGTGCAGGCCGCGAGGCAATACTGCCCGCGATGCTGGCCGACAGCGCCAATACGTCCGACCCGCTGCTGGCGATCGCTCGTGATCGGGACTTGCCGCGTGAGACGCGGTCCACCGCCATTGCTTGGACCGGCCGTTCCGTGGATGGACAGACGGCGATTCCGGCGTCCGTTATCGATGCGCTCGTGAAGCTCGCGCGCGATGAGGACGACAACGTGCAGATCCGGCAGCAAGCGCTGCGATCGCTCGGTCGACTCGAGCACGCTGCCGGTGTTCCTGCACTGATCGACCTCACCCGCACCGGCGACCAACAGTGGATGCGTCGCGAGGCATTGTCCGCGCTCGCACGGTCCGGCGATCCGCGCGCGCGCGACGTGCTGCGCGCGACGATCGAGAAGGGTGATGCCAGCGATGAGTTGCTCTCCACCGCGATTCGTTCGCTCGGCACGCAGTACGCCACCGCGAAAGATGCGCAGTTCCTGCGCGGCGTCTACCCCAAGCTCGGAGGCGAACGCGCAAAGGACGCCGTACTGACCTCACTCGCCGATATGGGCGGCGCCGAGAACACCAAGTGGCTACTCGGCATCGCCAGCAGCGCCGATGAGAGCTCGAATATCCGTCGCCGCGCGCTTCAGGCGGCCGTGCGCGCCGGCGTGCCCACGAGCGAATTGATCAAGATGTACGACAACACCACGGATCCGCAGATGAAGGAAGCGCTGCTCAGTCAGTTCGGTCAGAACGGCGACAGAGCGGCGGTCGATAAGCTCATCGCCATCGCCAAGAATGACGAGAGTATGAACGTGCGGCGTCGGGCGATCTCGCAGCTCTCCCGCTCTGACGATCCGCGTGTGAGGGACTTGCTGCGTGGCATTGTGGAGCGCTGACCGGGCAAACGGACGGGTGGAGCTCCCGATTGACGCCTGGGAGCGGCGGGTGAATGTTGACGTTGCGCAGGCTCCCGCCGTTCGCTCGCCGCCACGAATCGTATGACAGTCACCGAGATCCCGCCGCCGACCTCCTCCAGACCCGTTTCTCGTTGGGAAGACTTCATCGACATTTTCTACGCGCCGGCTGAGGTCTTTCGCCGGCGCGCCGCCGACGGCTTCGGGCTGCCGATGCTCGTCATCAGCGTGGCGCTGGCGATTCTCGCGATCACAAACGCGGGCGTCATGCAGCCGATCATGGACGCGGAGTTCCACCGCCAGACGGCGGCGATTCTGAGGCAGAATCCACAAGTGACCGCCGATGCACTCGAGAAGATGAAGAGCTTCGGCGAGGCGACCCAGCGTTACGGCACGATCGTGGTAGTCCCAATCGTGCTCCTGCTGCTGGGCGTGATGACCTGGCTGGTGTCGAAGCTGGTCGACTCCGGGCAAACGCTGAAGGCGTCGATTCTCATTGCCTGTTTTGCCTGGGTGCCGCGCGTCGTGGAGCAGATCGTGAATGCCGTGCAGGGGCTGCTGATGAACGCCGACCAACTTACCTCACGCTATGCGATCCAGCTGGGACCGGCGCGATTCTTCGACGCAGATACGACCTCGCCAGTTGTAATGACGATCCTCGGCAGACTCGATCTGTTCACGTTGTGGGTCACTGTCCTGCTGGCCATCGGCACGTACGCCGTCGGCATGGTGCCGAAGAGCAGGGCCGCCGTTGCGGGCGTGCTCTTCTGGTGCGTCGGCACGATCTTCCCTCTGCTCGGAGTGCTGCGCCAGCAGTAGGGACGGCGACGCGGAGGCAGACGGCAGATTGTCGGCGCGGCGACAGCTATTCCTGCGTTCCGCCGCACTCGGGACAGAATTTCGACGCGCGCGGGATCGGCTTGCCGCAGGCGATGCAGAACTTCGTGCCAGCACCGGCGAGAGGGGATGCCGGCGATGCATTTCCCGCCGTACCGGCACTCACTCCGTCTGCCATCGTTTTCCCTATCGCCATGCCGGCGCCGAGCCCCACTCCGAGTCCGGCGCCGCCTCCACCACCCTGGTTGCCCGCGGCGATCGGCATCGACTGCGCAAGCTCGTATTGCGTGAAGTCGCGCAGACTGCCGACCATGTTCATGCCGATACGAGCGTCGAGCTTTTGCTGCAGCTCGTCTGGTAGCGAGAGACTTTCAACCACGAGTGCATCCAGCGCGAGACCGAGATCAGAGAATACCGGCGCCAGCTGCTCGTGCATCTTCTGCGAAAGCATCGTCACGTTCGCCGCCATGTCCAAGAAGGGGATCTCACTCGTGGCAAAGGTGCTCGAGACGCCGGCCACGATGGTGTTGCGCAGGTGCTCCTCGATGTCGGACACGACGTACGCCGGCCGCGTTCCGCTCACTTTCTGGTGGAACACGAGCGGGTTCGCCACGTGGTACGAGTAGATGCCGAACCCGCGCAGCCGCACCATGCCGAAGTCACGGTCCCGAATCGTGATCGGTTGTTGGGTACCCCAACGTTGGTTCGTTTGCAGACGCGTCGAGAAGAAATACACGTCGCTTTTGAACGGCGATTGGAAGAGCTTGTCCCAGTTTTGAAGGTTCGTGAGCAAGGGCAATGTGCGCGTCTCGAGCTTGTACAGTCCCGGCCCGAACGCGTCCGCGGCTTTCCCCTCATTGACGAACAGCGCCATCTGGGACTCGCGCACCGTGAGTTGCGCACCGTACTGGATCTCCATGTCCTCCATGGGATACCGGTACGCGAGCACGCCATCCCCCTCCTCGGTCCATTGGATGACGTCGATGAACTGTTTCTTTATGAAGCTGCTCAGCGACATGAACGCCTCGCGGAGGGGGGCGTTCTGAATACGACCGGGGAGGGCGACGGGCAACGGCAGTCGAGAGTCGACAGTCGACAGTCATCAGTAATGCCGTTCGAGGTGAGGGCTCTCATGCCGAGCCCTTCCCGGTCACGCTCTCATTGTCGACTGTCGACTGCTCTTATCGAACTTTCACACTCGACAGCGCCGTGTGATTCTCGATGGTCCAGATTGCCGTCGTGCCGAGTGGGAAGAGGAAGCCCTCCGAGCGGAATAGCTGGCCCGCCAGCGGACGCGCCACGAAGTGCATGCTGGCACCGTCGTCGGTGATCTGCGACACCGGAAATGCACCGTGGTCCATCGACTCCACGTCGCCGAGACGGACTTGAGCGCCGGCATCATTGGTGATGTAGATCGTCACGCGATTCCAACTGTGATTCTGCACCAGCACGTGCCGAACCATGTTGCGGCTGCCGTAGCCGCCCTCTTCCGCATCGGCGTATCGCGCATTCGGCCCGAAGCCACCCGTCGAGGCACAACCGGCCATGAATGCCGCGGCGACCAGAATGGCCAGAACGCCGCTCCGCAGCTGCATACGATTGATCACGTTCCACCTCCCACTACGTCCGCCACACCTTTTACCCGGCAAGCTTCGGCTCGCGGGTCCACGGTCAGGGAGTAATAGAAATGCCGTGCCAGCGACGCCGATTCGTTGCGGGAGGAGGGTAGGGGAGCTGCAGAGCCGGCCGTCACCGTCCTCTGCCGGTTCGCCGGCGGCGACGCGATCGTCGACAGGATGTGACATTATCTATACAACTGAGGCGGATCCCGATCGCCACATTGCGGTAGTTTCGTGCAGCTGCACGATGCAGTCGACCGGCGCTCAGCCCGGTCGTACATTCTGCCTATGTCTTCCGCTCTCTCCATCGCGCAGGGTTCCACCTCCGAGCCCGCCGGCGCTCCTCGCGACGCCGCCGTGCAGCGCATCACGGCGATCGACATCGGCTCCAACTCGATTCGCCAGATCGTCGCCGATGTGACGCCGGCGGGCGCGATTCAAGTCGTCGACGAGATGAAGGCGGCGCCTCGTTTGGCGGCGGGCCTCGTCGACACCGGTCGGCTCGCCGATGAATCGATGGCACGCGCGCTCGAGGCGCTGGGACGCATGGCGGTGCTGTCACGGCAGCTCGGCGCGCGGCGCGTCGATGCGGTTGCGACGAGCGCGGTGCGAGATGCGGCGAACGGCGCCGAGTTCCTCGCGCGCGTGCGGCGCGAGACCGGCTTGCGCGTGCGCATCATCGACGGCTTGGAGGAGGCGAGACTCAGCTTTCGCAGCGCCATCCACCATTTCGACGTTGGCGTCGGCCGCACCGTGGTCCTGGACATCGGCGGTGGCTCGGCCGAGCTCGCGCTCAGCGCCGATGGTATTCTCGATCGACTCTCGTCCATTCCGCTGGGCGCGGTTCGACTCACCGAGGCATTTCTGTCCGAGGATTCGGGCCCGAAGCAGCTGGGCCGGTTACGACGCCATATCAGCGAAACGCTGCGCGAGGCGCTGCCCGTGCGCGAATGGCGTGGCGCGCAGGTAATCGGCTCGGGTGGCACGTTCACCAACCTCGCCGGACTGCACCTCACCCGCCATGGCGTCTTCACGGCGCGCAGCATCCATGCGGCACGCGTGTCGCGCGGAGAGGTCGAGCACATCCTGGAGTCGCTGGCGGCGCTCACGCCGGAGGAGCGGCGCACGGTGCCGGGGCTCAATCCCGAGCGCGCCGATATCATCGTCGCCGGCCTGGCCGTCGTGGCGGAAGTGCTGGCGCGGATCGAAGCGCGGGAGGTGGTCGTGTCCCGATATGGCATTCGTGAAGGGCTCCTGCTCGAGGCGGCGCAGGTCGCACCGGTGCTCGCCGACCCCGGCGAGGCGCGTGACCGCTCGATTCGCGAGTTCGCCGAACGCTGCCGGGTCGAGGCGCTGCATGCCGAGCATGTGCAATACCTGGCGCTGCGGCTGTTCGACGCGTTAGGCGCGCGACTCGGGCTCACGGCCGACGATCGCCAGACGCTCGCCGACGCGGCCTTGCTGCACGATGTGGGGTATCACATCAGCTACGATCGCCACCACAAGCACTCCTACCATCTGATCGTCCACGCTGAGCTGCTCGGCATTTCACCAGCCGAGCAGGTCATCGTGGCCAACGTCGCGCGCTACCACCGCGGCGCGGTGCCGAAGAAACGCCACGCCAACTACGGCGCGCTCGACAAATCCTACCGCAAACGCGTCAAGCGGCTCGCCGCGCTGCTGCGGCTCGCCGACGGCCTCGATCGCGGACATGCCGGAGCGGTGGATGATCTGCGCATTCGCTGGCTGGAGCGCGCCATTCGTATCACCGTCGTCCCTCGCCAGGGCGCGCAGGTAACGCGCCTCGAGATCTGGGGCGGTCAGCGCAAGGCGGCACTTCTGGCCAAGATCGCGAAGCGTCCCGTCGAGATCATCGGTCCCGACGGGACGGTGTACTCGTCAGCGGACGTCGAGCGCCGCGTGAGCTAACGGCTCCTCGGCGCGCTCGGCACGACCTGCTCCCCACGGATCGCGCAGCAGGATCTCCTGAGCGCTACGCACCGGTTCATCCTCAGCGGTGCGCTGGACCCACACGCCGTCCGGGCCGAGCTCCCACGCCTGTCGGTTATCGGCGAGGTATGTCTGCAGCAGGCGTCCGAGCCGTGGATGAAGCGTGGGATCCTCGATCGGTGCCACCGACTCAACGCGCCTGTCGAAATTGCGTGGCATCCAATCAGCCGAGCCTATGTAGTACTGCTCGCTTCCGCCGTTCGCGAAATACCACAGGCGGGAGTGCTCGAGAAACCGGCCGACGATGCTCACGACGCGAATGCGCTCACTCACCGGCGGCAGACACGGCCGAAGGCAACAGATGCCGCGCACCATCAGGTCGATCTCCACGCCCGCGTCGGAGGCGCGATACAACGCCTCGATCACGTCGGCGTCCACGAGGGCGTTCATCTTCGCGATGATGCGAGCCGGGCGTCCGTCGCGGGCATGCTCCGCTTCACGCTCGATCAGCTCGACGACGCGCGCACGCAGATCGGCCGGCGCGACGAGAAGCTTGCGATACAAGCGGCCGCGCGAATAGCCGGTGAGCGAATTGAATAGATCGCTGACATCCGCACCGATCGACGGGCTGCACGTGAACAGGCCGATGTCGGTGTACAGCCGCGCCGTCCGCGCATTGTAGTTGCCCGTCCCGAGATGAACGTAGCGCCGAATGCCGTCGGCCTCGCGACGTACCACGAGCGCCACCTTGCCGTGCGTCTTGAGCTGCGCCGAGCCGTATGCGACGTGCACGCCGTAATCCTCGAGCGTGCGTGCCCAGCTGATGTTGTTCGCCTCCTCGAAGCGTGCCTTCAGCTCCACGATCACGGCGACCTGCTTCCCCGCCAGAGCGGCTTCGCGCAACGCAGCGACCAGCGCCGTGTCGCCCGACGTGCGATACAGCGTCAGCTTGATTGCGAGGACGTTGTCGTCTCGCGCGGCCGCTTGGAGAAAACGCTCGACGCTGGCGGAGAAGGACTCGTACGGGTGGTGAACGAGAACGTCGCGTTCGCGAATCACGTCGAACACCGAGCGAGACTGGTCGCGTAGCTCCGGCGGCACCAAGGGCGTAAAAGGTGGGTCCTTCAGCGCAGGCAGGTCCAGCTGTGCGATCGACATCAGGTCCGTGAGATCGAGGAGTGACCCCACCTGGTGCACATCGCGCTCACCCAGTGCGGCCGCTTGGGGCACGTCCTCCCCTTGCAGCTCCTCCAGCAGCAGTGCGCGGATATTGGGCGGCATCTCGTCCTGAACCTCCAGCCGCACGACTTCGCCGAACCGCCGCGCAAAAACCTGCTCCTCGATCGTCGCCAGCAGGTCTTCCGGTTCCTCTACTGGCAGCTCGAGGTCGGAGTACCGCGTAATACGGAAGGTGCTCCAGCCGCGGATGTCCATGCCCGGGAAGAGCGCCGACAGGTTCGCTCCGATCACCTGTTCCAAGGGAATGAAGTGCAGGGGATGTCCGGGAACAGGGACGAAGCGCGGGAGACGCTTCGGCACCTTCACACGTGCGAAGCGCTCCTCACCCGTTTCCGGATCACGGATCTGCACCGCGAGCGAGAGCGAGAGATTGGAGATGTACGGAAAGGGGTGGCCGGGATCGACCGCCAGCGGCGTGAGAATCGGGAAGACCTGCGACTCGAAGAACTCGTCGATCGCTCCCCAAGCCGCGTGGTCCAGATCGGAGATCCGAACCAGCCTCACACCGTGCCCGGCGAGCTTCTCCAGTAGTTCTTGGAGGCACTCTCGCATGCGCGCTATCTGCTGGTGCACCTCGACGTCGATGCCGTCGAGCTGTTCCTGCGGCGTGAGTCCATCCGGAGGTGTGGTGACGACGCCGGCGGCGACCTGACGGCGCAGACCGGCCACGCGCACCATGTAGAACTCGTCGAGATTGTTGGCGAAGATGGCAAGGAACTTCACGCGCTCGAGAAGCGGATTCCGCTCGTCGAGCGCCTCGTGAAGTACCCGCTTATTGAAGGCGAGCCAACTGAGCTCGCGATTGATGAACAGCGACGCCATGGCCGCCTCGTGTGCCGGCATAACTGTCGAAATATGCACGCCGACCGCCGACGGCCGGAAGCGGCCGCCAGCGGTCGGCGCGGTTATGGACGGCTATCAGCGAGCGTCTGCCGTTTGGCCCAGCTTCACCGTCGAGAGTCGCTTCTCGATCATGCTCACCATGTTCTTTGGCAGGGGGGCATAGTCGAGCTTCGGCGCCTCCTTCTCACCATCCTTCATTGCCCAGCGAAGAAAGTTCAGCAGCTTCTTTCCCTTCTCCGCGTCCTTCTGGTGCTCGTATAGGAGTATCCAAGTGAACGAGGAGATCGGATACGCTTCCGCACCGGGGGCATTCACGATGGAGATGCGGAAATCGGTATTCGCGGGCAGCGACTTCGCGACACCCGCGGCCGCGGCGGTGGCTGACTCGACCGACGGCGCCACGAATTTCCCGGCCGCGTTCTTCACCAGCGCCTGCGGCAGCTGGTTCTGCTTGGCATACGCCAGCTCGACGTAACCGATCGAGCCCGGCACCTGCTTCACCTGACCGGCGACGCCTTCGTTGCCTTTGCCGCCCAGGCCGACCGGCCACTGGAGCTCCTTTCCCTTCCCCGGGCCCTTCGCCCACTCGGGGCTCACGGCCGTGAGGTAGTCCGAGAAGATGTAGGTCGTGCCGCTGCCTTCGGAGCGGTGCACCACGAGCACGTCGCGATCGGGCAGCTTCACCCCAGGGTTGAGGGCCGCAAGGCGCGCGTCATTCCACTTCGTGATCCTGCCGAGGAACAGATCAGCGATGACATCGCCGGTCAGCTTGAGCGGGCGAGTGACTTCAGGAAGGTTGTATGTCACGACCACCGCGCCGAGGACGGTCGGGATGTGGAGCACCGGGCCGCCCTTCGCCTTCGCGAGCTCCGCATCCGACATCGGACCGTCGGATGCGCCAAAGTCCACCGTCTCTTCCGACAGCTGCTTGATGCCACCACCGGAGCCGATGGATTGATAGTTGATCTTTACGCCCGTTTTCGCGGCGTAATCGGAGAACCACTTCGAGTAGATCGGATTGGGAAAGGTTGCGCCAGCTCCCGTAAGGTCGACGCCCTGCGCAGTGGCCACTGTGTATCCGCCGGCCATGGCGAGCAGCACGGCGGCCTTCGTGATGGTGCGATGCCTCATGTGTAGCTCCGTGTGGGTGAATCGAGAGAACTGCAGTCGAGAGTCGAGAGTCGACAGTTGAGCGTACGAGCGTACGAGCCGTAGACAGGAAGAGCTCGATAGGAGTGACCCTCACAACGAGCCCGCATTTCGAACGGCGTTCTCTCGACTGTCAACCGCCGACTCTCGAGTGCGTTTACGGCAAGTAGTAGCGGAACGAACCGAATACCATGTTCTCTGTTGCCTGCGGCTCGCCACCGACGGCCGACCACGCGGAACGGACGGTGTACGAGTAGTGCATACCCCATTGCATCGTGCCCGCGGCGCCCTTGTAGATGCGATGCCAGAATCCGACGTTGCCCTGGTATATGGAGCGTGTGTCGGCGTTGCACGGCGTTGTGCCGCCTGGCGCGCCTGGCGCGTACTGGCCCGTCGGCGCGAATTCCATCTCGCAGCCGCTGTTGTTCACGAGCGGCGAGCCGTAGCCAACGCCCTTGCCGGCGGCGTTTACGTCGGCGGTGCGGTCGGCGTATTCCACGCCGCCATAGAGGTAGACGTCGAGGGCGGGCGTCGCGTGCATCTCGAGGCTCGCGATTCCGTGCGCTTGCTTGATCGGTTGGATGTCGCCGGTCGAGTTCACCGTCACATCGGGAAGCTGCGACGTGCCATAGCGGCCGATGCCCTTGCCAGCGAGGCCGCTGATGCTGAAGTCTGCCGCCTTGCCAAACGACCAGAAGCCACCGACGCCGACGCCGTAGCCGCTCGCCGTGCTGTTTCGCGTGCCGCCAAGCACGTTCGTGGGATCGACGATGCGATCGCGGAACATGCGGCCGAGCGCCTTGACCTCGTAATGACCGAAGCCGGGCTCGAAGGCCAGCTTCGCGATGAAGTCCGGTGCCACGTCCACCGAGTAGTTGGCCGTCTGATTGAGCTGACTGCCGCCCGTAGTGCCGATCAGCACCTGGGCCGGCGTGTTGCGCGATGCAAAGGTCATCTGCGGTCCCTCGGCGGACACGGCGAACCATGCGCCGGTGCCCAGCTTTGTCGACAATCGAAGCGCAAACTGGCGAGCCCAGTCGAAGCCAACCGCGTACTGCGCGTCGATCGTGAGCGGCACCCATTCTCCGCGCGGATTCACGCCGGCCTTGTTAGGCGTGGCGAGACTCCACATCTGTCCGCCCGACAGCGCCCAGGAATTATCCGGCGCTGCGGCCTGCGCCCAGAACTGCCGGACGCGGAACGTGTAGCTGTTGCTCTCGTTCGAGTTGGACGTGACGCCCGCGGACAGGAAGTCCGACTCCCAGTAGCCGGACATCGTCAGGTCGCTCAGCTTGCCCTGTCCGGCGATGCCGAAGCGCGACTGACGGCCGGAGCCACGGAACTCGGTGAGTTGTGCGTTCGTCGTGTTATTGAAGGGAACACCGTTGAATGACGAGCCCATGTCTGCGCTCTCATTCTTTTGGCGAAAAATTCCTTCGGCGGCAAAGAAGGCGATCGGTGTGATCGTAACGCCCTTGTAACGAATGCTCGCCGGTCCGGTCGTGTCCACGGCTTGCTGCGCGAAGGAGGCCGCGGGGCTCAGGATCACAACGAGAGCCGCCGCGCTTAGTCGATGGAGTTTCATTCCGGGGATAGGTGGTGTGGTGGGGGGCCATCCAGAACTGCGCGGAGACTAGGCGAGCCGGGCAACGGAATTCCGTCAGGTACGTAACGGTGTCGTCACGACGCACGCCGACGAGCAGCCCCGGGAAGGCCTTCGTGGCGCTGCCCGGCTGCCGGAGTAGTCGACTGCCGTCAAGCCACGGGCGCGGGCGGCGGCGTCTGGACCAGCTTCACCGGCTTCGGCCGCCGAGCCAACTCCTGCTGAATCATTGACCGTGTCTGCGCCAGCTCGTCCCCCTCGAGCTCCAGACGCGGCGGACGCACGGTGGGTCGTCCCCATCCCGCCTCGGTTTGCACCAGCTTGATCAGCTGAACGAACTTCGGCACGGTGTCGAGCCGGAGCAGGGGGAGGAACCACTCGTACAGCGCCCGAGCGTCGTCCCATTGCCCAGCCGCGGCCAGGTCGTACAGCCGCACGCTCTCGTGCGGAAGAGCGTTCACCAGACCGGCGACCCAGCCGGTGGCGCCGATGGCCAAGCTTTCGAGAACGGCGTCGTCCATGCCGGCGAGCACATGGAGGCGTGGGCCGAGCCGCTCGTGGATTGCCGTGACGCGCCGCACGTCGCCACTCGACTCCTTGACCGCGTGCAGATTCTCGTGGCGGTCCGCCAATCGCTCGAGCTGGCGCGGCGTCACGTCCGTGCCGTACGCAACGGGATTGTTATACAACATACATGATAGTGATGTCGCCTCGATCACGGCGCTGTAGTGCGCGAGCGTTTCGCGCTCGTCGCCCCGGTACACGTAAGGGGGCAGCACCATGAGGCCGTCGCAACCGGCGCGCTGTGCCGCCACAGCCAGCGCGACCGCCTCGCGCGTGGAGAGACTCGCAATGCCAGCCACCAGGGGCGCGCCGTCGTCCATCGCGCGGCGGCAGGTGCGAAGAATCTCCACCTTCTCGTCGAAGGTGAGCGTCTGCGCCTCACCCAACGACCCAAGCGCCACAATGCCAGCGCACCCACTGTCCACGAGCCAGCGCACGTGGCGCTCCAGAAGCTCGTGATCCACGTCAAGGTCGGGATGAAAGGGCGTCGTGATGGCAGGAATGACGCCTACCCAGTGTCGCTTGTGCATGTCCTCAGACTCCTATAGCAGTGGCGCCGCCAAAGGATCGTGTCAGCGTTGGCGGAGGAATGCAAGTCGACGGCGCTCGCGTGCCGCCCAAGGTCAGGCGCAGAATCCGGCGCGGAAAGGATCGTGCGGATCGAATAGCAGCCTTGTCTCGCCGGTGATGTAGGCGCGGCCGCGAATGTGCGGGATCAGCTCGCCCGTCAGGCCGGTTGTCAGCCAGCCGGTGAACATACTGCCGGTGATTCCTTCCTGACGGAACGGCTCGTCGAGTGACAGCTCGCCGCGCGCGTGCAGCACCGCCATCTTCGCCGAGGTACCGGTGCCGCACGGAGAACGATCGTACTGACCGCCACTGCAGAGCACGAAATTGCGGCAGTCCGCGTCGGGACGTCCGGCCGCGGCCGAGATCTCAATGTGGTCGATTTCCGCGCCATGAGCTCCTGTCAGCCCCTTTGCTTGCAACGTCGTCTGGATGTCGCGGGTGAGCCGTGTGAGCGCGTCGGCGTTCTCGAGTGTCACGCGCACGCCGTCCAGCTCCGTAATGAAGAACCAGTTGCCGCCGTAGGCGATGTCTCCGGACACCTCACCGAAGCTCGGCACTTCTATAGTGACATTGCGGCGATAGCAGAACGCCGGCACGTTCTCGATCGTTACCGCACCATCTTCCGCCAACTCCGCCGAGACAGTGCCGGCCGGGGTATCGAAGCGCCAGACACCGGGTCCGATCCGGCCGAGGTGGGACAGCGTCCGCACGACGCCGATCAGACCATGGCCGCACATTCCAAGGTAGGTCCCGTTATTGAAGAAGATCACGCCAGTCGCGGACCCTACTTCCGCCGGCGGCGTGAGGAGCGCGCCAACCACAGCTGCGTGACCGCGAGGCTCGCATACCACGGCGCGCCGGAAATGATCGCAATGCGCCCGGACATTGTCGCGCCGTTCGCTCATCGTCGCACCACTCGGCGCCGGCCACCCTTCGACGATCACGCGCGTTGGCTCGCCTTCGGTGTGGGAGTCGATCACGCGCATGTCACGCGGCAGCTCCATCACGGGTTGATCTGAACCGTCTTGATCTCGGTGTAGAACTCGCGTGCCGCTGCACCCTGCTCGCGGCTGCCGGAGCTGGATCCCTTCATACCGCCGAAGGGCGCATGTGGATCGACGCCGGTCGTGTCGCCGTTCACTCGAACGAGACCGGCATCGATGCGCCTGATGTACGTGAGCAGCTTGCGAGCATCGCGCGTGAATAGCGAGGCGCTGAGACCATACGGCGTGTCGTTCGCCAGAGCGATCGCGTGATCGAGATCGTCCACCACGAACGCCGTGAGCACAGGACCGAACAGCTCCTGTCGCGCCAACGCCGACTCCGGTGATGCGCCGCGCACCACCGTCGGGGCGAAGAAGAATCCATGGGCGAACTCGGACGTCGCCGGGATCGGTCGTTCATACACCCGTTCCGCGGTGGACTCGGCGAGCACTTTCGTGATTGACTGTCGCGTGTCGTCGTTGATGAGCGGTCCAACGGCCGACGCCACGTCGGTCACCGGACCGAGAGGCAGTGCGTCGATCTGCTTTCGCAACTCCTCGAGAAAGGACGACTCCACGCTGCGCTCGATGATGACGCGGCTCGTCGCGGTGCACTTCTGCCCTGCATACCGCATCGCGCCGGCCGCCGTCAGAATCGCCGCCTGCTTCAGGTCAGCATCGGCCATGACGATGGCGACGTTTTTTCCGCCCATTTCCGTCTGATATCGGATATTGCGCTCCGCGGCGGTCGCGGCGACCTGCGCGCCGACGTGGCCGGAACCGGTGAAGCTGACGCCCTGCACCGCCGATGCGCCGACGAGCGCGCCGCCGATGACGGCGCCACTGCCAAGCAGGACGTTGAAGACACCCGGCGGAATGCCCGCGATGGATGCCGTCTCGGCGAGCAGCGTCGCGACGTGCGCCGCCGCTTCGGCTGGTTTGAGCACGACGGTATTGCCAAACGCAAGCGCCGGTGCC
>CAZICQ010000010.1:0-73110 GCA_964537775.1 uncultured Gemmatimonadaceae bacterium
ACCCGCTGGTGTCGACGGCTGGCGACGGCGAGCCGGTCTGCCAGTAAGCACCTCGTAATCAGCACCAAGACAGCGCCCCATCGCGACTCCGTCGCGGTGGGGCGCTGTCTTTGGTCAGTCGTCAGTCGTCCGTCGTCAGTTAGGCGAGTTGGCGACGCCTGGCCTACAGGTTACTACCGCAATCGCGAGCCCTTGTAGTACGCTCCTGTGACGACTGACGACCGACGACTCACGACTGCCCGCCGACGACTCGCCCGTGCCCCCCATTCCTCCACCACGTGAAGAGGGCTACACCCGCACAACGACGGCGCCGCTCTATTGGGTGCGTTACGGCCAGCACGGGGGCAAACCGCTGCTGCTGCTGCACGGCGGCCCGGGCGCCGACCATCGCTATCTGCTGCCGCAGATGCTGCACTGGACCGCCGATCACGACATGATCCTGTACGACCAGCGAGGCGGCGGTCAGTCGAAGACGGGTACGCAGGACCCCGTCACCTGGCGCACGCACGTCTCTGATCTCGAGGCGCTCATCGGTGAGCTGCTGGTCGCCCCGCTCACGATCGTCGGCTACTCCTGGGGCGGTCTGCTCGCGCTTCTTTATGCCGTCGAGGCGGCGGCGGGCCGTGTCGCCATGATGCCCGACCGACTGGTACTGATTGACCCGGCGCCCGTTACGCGCCAATATCGAGCCGAATTCGAGGAGCGCTTTGCCGTCAGGCAAGCCAGTCCCGTAGTGCGTGGATTGCGTGAAGAGTTGGTCGCTTCTGGTTTGCGACAGGACAATCCCGAGGCATATCGTCAGCGCGCTTTCGAGTTGAGCGTTGCCGGCTACTTCGCTGATCCGCGTTTGGCGCACGAGCTGACCCCCTTTCGGGTGGTCGCCCGGGTGCAGCAGTCGGTGTGGGAAAGTCTCGGTGAGTTCGATCTGTTGGCGCCGGGACAGTTGGACAGCGTGCATCTGCCGGCCATCGTCATCCACGGCCGGCAGGATCCGATTCCTCTTGCTTCATCCGAGGGCGTCGCAGGTGCCCTCGGCGCTTCACTGATCGTCCTCGATCGTTGCGGTCACGTGCCGTACGTCGAGCAACCCGACGCGCTTTTCTCCGCGATCGACCACTTTCTCGCTTCGAGCAGCGGCTAACTCCGACAGCGTCATGCCCATTCACGACGACGTAGTTCAGCCACACCTAACGACCGTCGAGTATCAGGGACGGCGCTACAACGTCTCGTGTCGCATCTCGTTCGATGGCATCGAGTACGTGGGCCGTCTCTGGTTCTCCGATGAAGCGTGGGACGACGACGGCATTCCCGATCGTGCGGCGCTTCCGGGCCGCAACCGGGACGAGGTCCTCGCGCTCGCGCAACGTCTCTCCGCGCAGGAGCTCGTCCTCCGATATCGTCGCGCCCTGGCCGAGAAGCGGCGGTACGTAGGATTGCGCCGGGCGACGGACGAGATCCTGTCCAAGATCCGATACCTGAATCAGGTCGCGATCTCCATGCGCGCCGGCCTCCTCGATATGGAAGGGGCCGCCCAGGAGATCGATCTCACCGAGAAGCAGTTGCATGACTGCATCGATCGCCTGAAGAACTTCGCCGGCGTGGAAGGAACGTAGACTAGCTTTCGGAATGGATGCGCGGACTGCGGCTCACGTCCTGTCCCGAATCTCGGCTTATCTGGAGCTACTCGGCGCGAATCCGTTCAAGGCGAAAGCATATCGACAAGCGGCCCGCGGCATCGCGAGTCTGGGAGCGGATGATCTCGCGCCATTGTTGCGCTCGGGCGAGTTGGCCGGTGTGGCGGGAGTGGGACCAGCCACGTTAGCGGTAGTTCGCGATCTGGTGGAGACCGGCGAGTCGCGATATCTCGAGCAGCTGCGCGAGCAAGCGCCGGAGGGGCTGCTGGAGCTGCTTCGAGTCCCGACGCTGACTCCCGCGAAGATCCACAAGCTCTACGAGGAGCTCGGCGTCGCCTCGATTGACGAACTGGAGGAGGCTGCGCGCGACGGTCGCCTCTCCAAGATTCCGCGATGGGGTCCCAAAACGGCGGACCGGATCCTCCGCGGCATCGACCTGGTGAGGAAGTCCGGATCGCTCGTGCTGTATCGACACGCCGTCGTACACGCGGATGCGCTCGTGGCGATGGTGCGCTCGCACCCGGACGTCGCGCGGGCCGAGATCGCCGGCGAGATTCGGCGGCGCTGTGAGGTCGTAACCGGAGTCGAGATTGCGGTATCCTGCACGCGCCCGCCCCCGGAGGTTGCGGCGTCGTTCGCGCGCCAGCCCGGTGTCCGTGAGGCCACGGGGGTCGGCACACCGACCGTTCGCATCAGCTACGTCGACGGCACTCAGCTCGCGCTCACGTGCGTGCTGCCGGAGGAGTTCGGGTTGGGTTGGTGGCTCGCCACCGGCAGCCCCGAGCATGAGCAGGTGGTTCGTGCTCGTTTGGCGGAGCGTGGCTACGCGATCGCCGACCAGCACTTGCAGAGCGCCAGCGGCGAGCGGGCGGCGGTTCCCGACGAGGCCGCGGTATACGACGCGGCGCAGCTGCCGTTCATCCCGCCGGAGCTGCGAGAAGGGCTGGGCGAGGTTGAGGCGGCGGCGCAACGGCGCCTGCCCACTCTCATCTCCGACACGGACATAAAGGGAGTCCTGCACTGCCACTCCGACTACTCCGACGGCAAGGACTCGATCGCGGATCTCGCGGCAGCGGCGCAGGCGACGGGGTGGCGCTACATCGGGATCTCGGACCATTCAGAGTCGGCGTTCTACGCCGGCGGCCTTTCGCGAGAGCGCGTGCTGGAACAGCACGACGAGATCGATCGAGTGAATGCCACGTTGAAGGGCTTTCGCGTGCTCAAGGGCATCGAGTGTGACATTCGCGCCGACGGGCGGCTCGACTATGACGAGGAGCTGCTCGGCCGCTTCGACTACGTCATTGCCTCCGTGCACTCGCGATTCTCCATGGACGCGACGGCAATGACCGATCGTGTTCTCAGCGCCCTCGGTGACCCGCACCTCACCATACTCGGTCACCCCACCGGTAGATTGCTCCTGTCGCGCGAACCGTACGCGATCGACATGCAGGCCGTTCTCGAGCGCGCCGCGGAAGTCGGTGCGGCGGTCGAGCTCAATTGCGATCCCTACCGCATGGATCTCGATTGGCGCCGGCTCCTGAAGGCCAAGACGCTTGGCGTGGCGATCGAGATCGGTCCCGACGCGCATTCGGTCACGAGCCTGGACAATGTGCAGCGATTCGGTATCGGCTTAGCGCGCAAGGCATGGCTCGAGTGCGACGACGTCCTCAACACCCGCAGCGCGCGGGAGGTTCTCTCCTTCGCACGACGGCGGCGGACTCGATAACCGGGGGCACGGATGGCGGTCAGCAAGAGGGGCACGGGCGCAACACGAAAGGCGGGCAAAGACGGGAAACCGGGACGCGCGCCGAGGGCTAGTAAGCGCCAGGCGTATGCGTCCGAGGTATTTGGGCGCCTCGCACGGGCTTACCCCGGAGCGCACTGTGCGCTCGACTTCAGCAGCCCATATCAGCTACTCGTCGCCACGATCCTGAGCGCACAGTGCACCGACAAGCGAGTGAACATGGTCACTCCCGCGCTGTTTGCCGCGTACCCGACGCCGAACGCGCTGGCAACCGCCAATCCTGAGCAGCTGGAGGAGATGATCCGCAGCACGGGATTCTTCCGGAGCAAGACCAAGAGCCTGCTCGGCATGGCGAAAGCTGTCGTCGAGCGCCACGGTGGCGTGGTACCACGCACCATGGACGACCTCGTGACGCTACCCGGCGTTGGGCGCAAGACCGCCAATGTCATTCTCGGGAATGCCTTCGGCGTGAATGAAGGCATCGTGGTGGACACGCACGTGACGCGCGTAAGCCAGCGGCTCGGGCTCACGGAGAACAGTGATCCCGTGAAGATCGAGTCGGATCTGATGCCGCTCTTCCCACGAGATGAGTGGAGGATGGTCAGTCATCTGTTCATCGAGCACGGGCGCGAGATCTGTATCGCGCGCAAGCCGAAGTGCCCGGAATGCGTGTTGAACGACATCTGTCCATCCTCGTCCGTGCTGCGTGCCAAGCGCGCCGCTGTACGCCGGCCGCGCATCCGCTAGCTTGAGAGAATGAAGAAAGCCACCATAGAAACCAATCGCGGGACGCTCGTCGCCGAGTTGTACGACAAAGAGGCGCCGAACACCGTCGGCAATTTCGAGAAGCTGGCGAACTCCGGCTTCTACAACGGCGTGAAGTTTCACCGCGTCATTCCCGATTTCGTCGTGCAGGGCGGCGATCCATTGTCGCGCGACTTGCCGGCCGGGGACCCGCGCATCGGCACCGGCGGGCCTGGCTACAAGATCAAGTGTGAGACCGCCGGCAACCCGCACAAGCACGACATCGGCGCTCTGTCCATGGCGCACGCGGGAAAGGACACCGGCGGCAGCCAGTTCTTCATCGTGTTGAGCGATGCCAACTGCCGGCATCTGAACGGCGTCCACACGGTTTTCGGCAAGATCGTCGAGGGGCTCGACGTGCTGAAGAAGATTCAGAAGGACGACGTCATGAACTCCGTCCGCGTTGCCTGACGCGCCGACCCGCCTGCCACTCATGACCACTCACGACCATCCGCGCGGTTCCGATATGGGCGCGGCGTTCGCCGGCCTCATACTCGGCGCCATCGTCCTGTTCGGAATCATCTACGGAATCGTTCGCCTCACGAACGCTCGTTATGCAGGAGAAAAGCCGGCGGCCGAAGCGACGCACTGAGCGCCCATGACGACGAATTCTCCCCGCTTGCCGAGCCGAGCGGAAGCGCTCGCGCTCATGCACGAGTACACCGCCAGTGAGTCGCTGCGAAAGCACATGCTGTCGGTCGAGGCTGCCATGCGGGCGTACGCGCGCCGCTTCGGTGCCGATGAGGAGAGCTGGGGACTTGCCGGTCTGATTCACGATTTCGATTACGAGCGCTACCCGAACGACGCCCACTCCGCCGTGGACGAGCACCCGGCGTGGGGCGTGCGGCTGCTGCGCGAGCGTAGCTGGCCGGACGAGATTCTGCAGGCGATTCTGGGCCATGCCACGTACACGGGCGTGTCGCGTCTCACGCCGATGGCGAAGACCCTCTTCGCTGTGGATGAGCTCACGGGTTTGATCACCGCTACGGCGCTCGTAAAGCCGACGAAGAGCGTCTACGATGTCGACGCCCGGTCGGTGAGAAAGAAGATGAAGGACAAAGCGTTCGCGCGCGGCGTGAGCCGCGACGACGTGCTGACGGGAGCGCAGGAGCTGGGAGTCGACCTCGACGAACACATTCAGTTCGTCATCGAAGCCATGCGTGGCGTGGCGTCGGAGATTGGGCTCGCCGGCGTCGCCGTCGCCGGCTGATCCGGCACCAACCGCTCCGATGGTCAACGTTTCGTGGCGGCAGATCGTTATCCATGCGACACACTCGTGTGACAGGAATGACTGCCACAGCGGCCCGCGCGCCCTACGTCATGCCCTCGCCGGCTGACCCCGGACGCCTGCACGAACGTACGCTCGTCGTGAAGGCACAGAGCGGGGACGCGGATTCGTTCGCGGCTCTCGTTCGGCTGCATCAGCGCCGTGCATACGCGATCGCTCGGGCAATCGTGCTGACACACGAGGATGCGGAAGACGCCGTTCAGGAGGGATTTCTTCACGCCTACAAGGCGTTGGATCGATTTCTTCCCGACCAGCCCTTCGGCGCCTGGCTGTACCGCATCATGGCCAATGCGTCGCTCGACCTGGTACGGCGCCGAAAGGTACGTGATGCGGACGAGCTGCCCGACAGCGTGCCGGTGCCCTTTCGAGACCCGGGCGAGTCGGACGAGTTGCGGCGGCGGTTGACGCAGGCGCTCACGACGCTGTCCGAGCGCCAGCGGTCGGTGATCGTGTTACACGACGTGCAAGGTTTCACGCATGGGGAGATCGGCGCGATGCTGGGTATTCCCGAAGGCACCGCACGGTCGGACCTGCACCACGCGCGCGCGGCATTACGCAAGATCCTGAAGGACGTTCGGAGCGACCTATGACTGAATTGCGGCTGCACTCCAATGATGGAGGAGGCGGGGACGAGATCGCGCGAGCGTTGCGTGAGCTCTACGCCGCGCCGGCAGGCGAGGCCTATTGGAACGAGCTCGAGGCGAAGATCATGTCTCGGCTCACCGAGATCCATCTCGGCTGGTGGGGCGAGCTCGATCGGTGGGCGCGGCCGGCGCTCGTCGCAGCGGCGTTGCTTCTGCTCGCCGCGGGGATCGCCATGTTCCGCGCGCGTCAGACGGAGACGCAGATCGCGTACGAGAACATCCTGACGCCGTCGCCCGCTCCGGTCGGCGCCGCCATCAGGCCGATGCTGCAGAGCGAGCGAGATGAAACGCTCCGCTACGTCCTCGGCCATTAACCTGTAGGAGCCTGGAGACCATTGATGCAGCGCAGCAAGCAGCAGGCGCTGATGTTCCTGCTCGGAGCGGTGCTGGTGGGCGGCGCCCTCGGCTTCTCGGCCGAGCGGATGATCGGCCATTCCGACGTCCACCACGCATGGGCGAGCCGCGAACGCATGTACGACGACCTCGGGCTGGAGCTCACGCAACGCACCGCGCTCGATTCCATCCTCGATCAGCGGAATCACCAGATCGACTCGATCATGGCGCCTGTGAAGCCGCGTCTCGATTCCATTCGCGCCAACGCGCGCCTGCAGTTTCGGCGCATCATGACGCCCGACCAGTGGGCGAAGTTCAGGGCGCGAGTGGAGCAGGACTCCGTCCGGCGCGAGCAGGCCCGCAAGAAGAGAGATCATACCTAGACATGAGAGCTGTGTTGCTCCTCCTGCTGCCTGGCGCGCTGGCGGCGCAGGAGACGCCATGGGCGCCGCCGCGCCCGGTCACCGTCGACCAGGCGGTGCAGTTAGCGGTGCAGAACGCCCCCGCCGAGGTCGGCGCCCGGGGTCTTATACGGGCCACGGAGTCGGGCGTGCGTGCCGCCTATTTCGCCCTGCTGCCCAATCTGAGTTTCACGATGGGGCAGTCGCAGCAGAACGGCTCGCGTTTCGATTTTCAAGGTCGGCTCGTGCCCTACACGGCACAGCCATGGACGTACACCACCGGATTGACCACCACGCTCACGCTGTTCGACGGCGGCAAGAAGTTGTCGGACGTCCAAACGCAGAAGGCGAACGTTGTCTCGGCCGAAGCGAACGAGGTGACGCAGCGCTTCAATCTCGCCTACCTGGTCAAGACGCAGTACGCGAATATCCTGGCCGCGCGCGAGAGCGAGGCCGCTGCGCAGGCGCAATTGCAAACGGCGAACGAACAGCTCAAAGCCGCCGCCGCGCGCGTAGCCGCCGGCGCGGCCACCGTGTCGGATTCGCTACGCTCTGTCGTGGTTGTCGGAACGGCGCGGCTCGCGCTGCTCACCGCGCAAAACAACGTGCAGGTCGCGAACGCCGCGCTCACCCGACTGCTTGGCGTGCCGTACACCGTCACCGCGGATCCATCCGATACGCTCGATCACTCGTTCGCGCCGATTGACAGTGCAGCGCTCCTCGCGATGGCGCTCAATGGGCCGGCGGTGCAGCAGGCCGTGGCGAACGTCGCGGCCGCACGCGCGGCCGAACGGTCGGCGAAGACGGGGTACCTTCCCACGATCTTTGCGACGTACAACAGAGCTGGCAACGGCTACGACAAGCTTTATGGGCTCGGTCCGGGGCTACAGGCGTACAGCAACACCATGAGCCTGAGCCTGTCCTACCCGATCTGGAATCAGTTCACCCGCGAGAACAACATCACGCAGGCGGACGTCGCCACGATCAACGCCGAAGCCAATGAACGCGACGCACGGCTGGCCGCACGGCAAAACATCATCACCCAGATCGCCGCCCTTCGAACGGCACAGGCGCAGGTCGAGATCAATCAGGCGTCCGTGACGGCCGACGAGGAGGATCTGCGCGTACAGCAGCAACGGTACACGCTCGGTGCGAGTACGCTCCTCGATCTCCTTACATCCCAGAGCAATCTGAATCGCGACGAAGCGGCCCTCATCCAGGCTCGCCAGAGCTATCGACTCGCCAGGGCGCAGATGGAAGCCATAATCGGAAGGGACCTGAAGTAGCTTCGCTGGAACAGTAGCCGCCGGCTTGCTTTGGGGCAGGCGTACGAGTCGCAACGAGTTACAAGCAGACACGGGCTCGCATTCAACGCAGGCCCCTGTTTTTCCACATTCCATCAACGTGAGACATGTTCGTGACGTCAATCACATCGTGTCGTCGTTGAATTCGGTAGCATCTGTGCCGGGAAAGTAGGCGCATTTTGGCTGACGGAGGTCAGCTTCAGGGTCGCGCCTCTGAAAAAAGAATGTACGAGCTCGTGGCATGCGGGTTATCGACCTGGCGTGCTCGCGCCACGCCGGAGGTTTCGATGAAGAAGCGTCCCACGGTGCTGCTCGCAGTCATGTTTGTTGCGTCCTCAATGGTCGTATCGTGTGGGCAGGAGCGCGGTCCCGCGACCGCCCCGGCTCCCACCGTCGGCGGCATCAGTAAGAGCCTGCTCGGCCTGCCGCTTTCGCTGCCAATCGTGCAGCGGCTCGTCCCACTCTCGGCGCCGGTAACGTGGTCCTTCGTCGCCACACCGTTAGGCGCTTCTTCCACGAATCTGCTGACCGGCCTCACCGTGATCGTCCCACCGGGTGCGGTCAGTGCTCCCGTCACGATCACTGTCACGGCGGAAAGCGGCGCACCTGTGGCGTATGACTTTCAACCGGCGGGCATGCACTTCAACGTGCCGATCACGCTGGTTCAGAACCTGGGCCTGACGACGCTGGTAAACGGCCTTCTTAATTCGAATCCCACAGGCGCGTACTTCGCTTCGCCCACGCTCCAATACAACAGCGCGACGGGAACGGGCGTTGTCAACGAGCTCGAGCCGACGTCGACGAATTGGCTGCTCATGCAGACGCGCGTGACGGTGTCGCATTTCTCCGGATATACGTTCGCATCCTGTGGCTCCAACGACGGTTCTCTAGGCGGTTTGTAAGCTCTCCACCGCAAGGCGGCCAATGGCTTCGCGCCCCGCGCAACACGAGCGCAACTCGCACGCAACAACCGGCTCACCTCGACACCTCCAGCTCACCAGCCCGGTGGCGCTGGAGGCGGAGCGCGTCGAGGCGGCTGGTCGCCGTGAGATCGCCCGCCGGTTGTACGAGAGCGCCTTGTACCTCCTTCGGCGGAAGGATGACGCCAGCGAAGCATCGACCATCCTGCGGCGCGTCGGTCGCCTGTACATCGATGAAGGAGATTTCGACGCCGGCATCGACTGTTTGACAGCGGCGATCGCCGTTGCCGAGGCGCTCGACGACTCCTCCGCGGTCGCATACGCCATGAACATCATGGCGTACGCCTATCTGCGGCGCGGCGATCTGGAGCAGGCGTTGGAGCTCTACACGCAGACACTCAACGCCGCGCAAGCCGCGCGCGACGTGAAGCTCGAGGCGATGGCCGAGCAGAATCTCGGAAACATCGCCACCATGCAAGGCGATACCGAGAAAGCCCTCGACCGATTCGCGAAGAGTCTGGAAGGCTACCGCTCCCTCGGTCTGGACGAGTTCCTCGGTACGTTGATGAACAACATCGGCCTCGCGCACGCCAATCTTGGCCAATGGGACGAGGCCGATCGCATTTACATGGAGGCGCTGGCGCAGTGCGCCACCTTCGGCGACGTGACGACCGGGCTGATGATCGAAGCGAACCGCGTCGAGGTCCGCATTGCCAAGGGGGAGCTCGATGAGGCGGCCTCCATCACCGACCGCGTGCTGCGCCGCGCTGAAGCGTTAGGCGACTTCAGGGCAGCCACGGAAGCGCGCAAGCATCGCGGGGTGATCGCGCGGGCGAACGGCCGGTTCGAGGATGCCGAGAACTGCTTCCGAAGTGCGTTTGCGTCGGCGCTGGATCGTGAGGACCTCATGCTCGCCGCCGAGGTGGCGCGTGAGCAGGCGGAGCTCTTCACCGTGCTGCGCCGCAATCGCGAGACGTTGCAGGCGCTCACGACGTCTCACCGGCTGTTCCAGCAGCTCCGCGCGCGTCGCGAGCTCGCCGACGTCAGCAGCCGCATGCGTCGGCTCGAGGCCCGCTTCCTCGACTTGGTGCGCGAATGGGCGAGCTCGATCGATGCGAAGGACCGGTACACGCTCGGCCACTGCGAGCGCGTCGCGAGCTACGCCTGCGTCCTCGCCGAGAACATGGGCTTCGACGAGACGCGCTTGTTCTGGTTCCGCATCGGCGCGCTGCTGCACGACGTCGGCAAGATCGCCGTGCCATTGGAGATCCTCAACAAGCCAGGCACGCTGACGGCGGAGGAACGCATCATCATCGAGAGCCACGCGCGTGCCGGCGCCGATCTGCTGCGCGACATCGATTTCCCGTGGGACATCCTTCCCATCGTCCGCTCGCACCACGAGCGCTGGGATGGAGCGGGGTACCCTGATCGTTTGGCGGGCGACGACATTCCGCTCGACGCGCGCATCCTGTGCGTCGCCGACGTGTTCGACGCGCTCACCTCCGACCGCCCGTACCGCCGCGCTCTGGCGCGCGGTGACGCACTGGATGTCATGCTGAAGGACGTGGGCGCGTTCGATCCCGAGATCCTCGAGCGCTTCACGCGCCTCGTGCCGCTGTTTCCGTCCATGTTGTTCTCCTCCGAGGCCGCACCGGCTTCGAAGCCTCTTCAACCCCGCCTCACGCTCGTTGCCTGATCCTGCGTCCGGCGCCAGACCGCGCCGGCCTTCTGTTCGGTCCCACTCTCGGGCCGTTGGTGACTGGCGTCACGGACGCCAACGGCCTCGGCCGACATAATCGAAGCAGTTCCACCCCTCCCTGCCCCGGCGCTTCGCCGTTCGCCCAGGTACTGTCATGCTGAAGCGTATCCTTGCCACTCTGGGACTCGTCGCTGCCACGACATCCGTTGTCGCGTGCCACGACGCGTCGGCGATTGCCGGGTCGCAGCGTGCTCCGGTGCGGGACGGTCGCGCTCTGACGTCGCCGGCGACCTCGGATTCGCTCGTGCGACGCTCAGGCTACATCTACGCGACCGGCGTCAGTGACAGCGGGCATTAGCGTCGCCGCCAGAGCTGGGGAAAGGCCGGACGTCATAGCGGCACTCCTCGACGAGGCCGAACGAGCGGAACGACTCGGGCAGCACGAGTTGGCGCGCCGCCGCTACGAGAGCGCGCTGTACCTGCTCCGCACACCCGCAGATGCGGCGCGGAGCTCGACGATTCTCCGGCGCATCGGGCGCCTGTACATCGACGAGGGCGATCTGGCGGCCGGTTTCGACTGCCTGACGGCGGCGCTCGCGATCGCCGAGGCGCTGGACGATTCCTCCGCCATCGCGCACGCCACGAACATCATGGCCGTGAGCTACTCCCAGCGCGGGATGCTGGAGGAAGCCGAGCGGCTCTGGCACATCGCCGGCCGGATGGCGCGCAAGGCGGCCGACGTCAAGCTCGTGGCAATGGTCGAGCAGAATCTGGGCATTCTGGCGAACACCCGCGGCGATCTCCCGCGCGCGCTCGCGCATTATCAGGCGAGCCTCGGCGGCTTCGCGCAGCTTCGCCTCGACGAGAACATGGCCCATCTGCTCAACAACATCGGGATGACTTACGCCGATCTGGCGCAGTGGGAGCAGGCCGAGCGCACGTTCAACGAGGCGCTCACGATGTGCGCCGCCGCCGGAGACGTCGCTCACGAATTGATCATCGAGGTGAATCTCGCGGAGCTGCTGATCGCGCGCGGGGAGCCTTTCGAGGCGCAGGTCGTGTGCGAGCGCATTCTCCGGCGCGCCCGGCCGCTCAACAACGTGCGCGTTCTCGCCGAGGTCTACAAACACAGCGGCGTCATTGCCCGCGAGCTGGGTCGACCCGAGGAAGCAGAGGAGTTTCTCCGTCTCGCGTTCGAGAGCGCCATGTCGCGCGAAGATCTGCTGCTCGCGGCCGAAACGGCCCGCGAGCAGGCGGAGCTCTACACCGAGCTGCGGCGCAATCGCGAGACGCTGATGGCCCTGAGCACGTCGCACCGTCTGTTCACGTCGCTGCGCGCCCAGCGGGACCTGGCGGACGTCAACAAACGCCTGCGCCGTCTCGAGCAGCGCTTTCACGATCTCGTGCGGCAGTGGGGCGAATCCATCGAATCGAAGGATCGCTATACGCTCGGCCACTGTGAGCGCGTCGCGGACTATGCCTGCGCCATCGCCAACGCGATGGGATTCGACGAGACGACGCTGTTCTGGTTTCGGATCGGCGCACTCTTGCACGACGTCGGCAAGATCGTGGTTCCCTCCGACATCCTGAACAAGACGTCTCCACTCTCTCCGGCCGAGCGACAGATCATGCAGCGCCACGCCGCGGCGGGAGCCGACCTGCTGCGCGACATCGAATTCCCCTGGGACGTTCTGCCGATGATCCGCTCGCATCACGAGCGTTGGGACGGCGCCGGGTACCCGGACGGACTCGCCGGCGATCAGATCCCGCTCAGCGCTCGTATTCTCTGCGTGGCCGACGTGTTCGACGCGCTGACCACCAACCGGCCGTATCGCGCGGCGTTCTCACGCGATGACGCGCTGGTGGCGATGCGGGCCGATGCCGGCCGCGCCTTCGATCCGGACGTTCTCGCGCGCTTCGTTGGTGTCGCGCGCGATCTGTCGCTCGCCGACGGTGCCGCCGCAGGCACCGTGGTACCCTCGCACGCGGACGACGACGTCCTTGCGCTCGAAGCCTATCTCGCGACGCGATCGCGCACCGATCGCGCACCGCTGGGGAGTGTCGCTTGATGAGTACTGACGTATTGGACATGGCGCCCACGCCCATCCGCGTCGCCATCGCAAATCAGGGGATCGACGGTGCGGCCGACGAGCTGCGGCAGGTGCTGCGCGGTCGCAAGCTCGTGGAGGTGCTGCCTGGCGACGCGATGCAGTGGCCGGCGCTCGAGGGCGGCGGCTGCCCTGACGTCGCGATCGTCACCTGGGGTGGCGGCGTCGATCTGGGCACCACGCTCAGCGTGGCGCGGCGCAGCCTGCCCGACGCGGCGCTCGTGGTGGTGATCCCCTGGTATGACGAGGTGCTCTTTCTCAGCGCGATCCGGCTCGGCGCGGAGGACTGCCTAACCGCGTCGCAAATCGACGGGCCGGCGCTGATGCGCAGCATCCTGCTCGCGGCCGAGCGCCATCGCCTGACGACGATGCTGCGCGCGGCGGCCGTCACCGACGAGCTCACGGGTCTGTACAATCGGCGCGGGTACATCCTGCGCGCGGCGACGCTGCTCAAGGCGGTGAACCCGAAGGATATCTGGCAGATCTTCTTCGATCTCGATGATCTCAAGCGAATCAACGACAGCTACGGCCACTGGGCGGGCGATCGCGCGCTCATCGACGTCGCCGGTGTGCTGCGTACCGCCTTTCGCGCCAGCGACATCGTGGCGCGGGTGGGCGGGGACGAATTCGCGGTGCTCGCCATCACCCCGGCCGACGGCGCGGCACCGGATTCCTGGTCGGCGCGGTGGCGCGAGCCGCTGGCGGCGCTCAGCTCGCGCCACGAGTTCCCCGTGTCGGTGAGCGTCGGTGTCGCACAACCGGACGAACACCAGCACATGACGCCCGAGCAGCTGCTGACGCGCGCCGACTCGACGATGTACATCGCCAAACGATTGCGGAAGAAGCTCGCCGGCGGTGTGCCGCTGGAGCTCGCGCACGAGACGCGCTGAAGGCTCTCAACGCAGGAACGCGGGTGGAGCAGACGCTCCACCCGCGTTCCTTTGTCACGGATTGGCGGCCATTCTCCCGCCGTCCTCCGCACCCGACCCGGCCTACTTCAGCGCAAAGCTCGTCCCGGAACTCCCTCGCCTAGCCAGTCTTTCCAGCTCACATCGCCAAGCAGGCCGTCCAGCGCGCCATCGACTGCTCCGCTCCCGTCCCCCTGCCCCAACTTCCACGATCCCTTGCTGTGTCTCTGGCGCCCTTCGTTGTGAGGTTCTCCCTCACACTGCCCCGATCCCCTCTCACCAGCACCGGTACCGCGAACCTCGGTGGTATGGAAAGGCAATCCGCGTGCCGGTTCGAAGCCGTTGTCGCGGCTAATGCAGATCGAGGCAAAGACGGCGGGACGGCCGGCTCGGTGTGACAGGCGATTTGTACCCTCTGCCAACGGACTTTGTCCACGGATCAGCTGATTTTGTCCTCGAATCAGTGGACTTGCACCGCCAGTCAGCGGATTTTATCCCGCGATCAGTCGACTTGCGCCTCGTTTTCGCCGACTTGCGCCTCGTTTTCGCCGACTTGCGCCTCGCGTCAGCCGACTGGCACCCTATCTCCAGGCGACGTGTACCCTGTGTCAGTCGACTCGCGCCGTCTGTCAGTCCACTTGCGCCGTGCGTCAGTCCACTGGCGCCTCGTGTCAGCGGACTTGAACGGTATGTCCGGTCGACTTGCCCTGTGCGTCAGCCGACTTGCGCCTGCTGCCAGTTGACTTGCGCCGCGTGTCCGGCGACTCGCACCCTATGGACAGTCGACCCGGTACGCATGGTCAGTCGCCTTGCGCCGGCTGTCAGCCGACAACTCCGGCGTGTCAGCCGACCGCTCCCTATAGGTCAGCCGACCGCTCCCTATAGCTCAGCCGACGGCTCCCTATGGTCGGCCGATCTGTAACCTGCGTCAGTCGCTCGGTCGCTGTCGTCAGCCGACGCGTCGCTATCAGTCATCCGCTCGTCCGGCACAGGTGCAAAGCCGCGGCACCCCTTCACCTCCCCTTGCACCGATATATCTGTCGTTATAACGTACTCCTACGAGCGATATATCACCGCCATATCGGAGGCATACCATGTTCAGAGCGTTCTTCGGCGACTGCTACGGCGGCTCCTACGGCGAGCGGCGGGGGCGTTGGGGCTTCGAGGGCTTCATGGGCGACTTCTGGGCCGGCCAGCGCAGCCGCGGCCGGGGGCGTGGAGGGCGAATCTTCGAGCAGGGCGACCTCAAGTACGTCGTGCTCCGCCTCCTCGAGGAGAAGCCACGCCACGGCTACGAGATCATCAAGGAGCTCGAGGAACGGTTCGGCGGCGCCTACTCGCCCAGTCCGGGCACCGTCTACCCCACCCTCACCATGCTCGAGGACCTCGGCTACGCCCGAGCACAGAACGAGGAGGGCGGGAAGAAGATCTACGAGATCACCGACGAGGGGCGGAAACACCTTGCCGAGCACAGCACGACAGTCGACGATATTTTCAGTCGCATCTCGCGCTTCGTGGAGAGCTTCGTCGACACGCCGATGATGGAGGTCAACCAGGCCTTCGCCGCCGCCGGACGCGCGACGTACCGCACCGCCTCGGCCCACGTGCACGACCGGGATCGGCTGGCAAGGATCAAGGAGATTCTGGACCGGGCCGCGCGCGAGATCGAGGAGATCGGCAAGTAGGCTTCCGTGAACCGGATTTTGCGTAGTACGTCATCCCAACTCGAGGGGAGCGAAACTCCTTGCCGGTTCGCCAGCGCGGAGCACCGTACCCGCTATGAGCGCGGATCCAGCTCGCGCGGATCAGAGGGTGACTTGGCACGGATCGGCCGCGGCCGGCCCGGAGACCGGCGAGTTCCGCGCTGGCGCACATGCGCGGCGCGAGCGCCCTGAGGAACGCCCCACCGGACGGCGCCTGGCCATCCTGTCGCTGACGGCGCTCGGCATCGTTTATGGCGACATCGGCACCAGCCCCTTGTACGCGATGCGCCAGTGCTTCGACAAGGAGTACGGCCTCGCTGCTACGACGCTGAACGTCTACGGGATCCTGTCGCTCATCCTCTGGTCGCTCATCCTCGTGGTGAGCGTGAAGTACATCGTCTTCATCATGCGCGCGGACAACCGCGGCGAAGGCGGCATTCTGGCCCTGCTCGCGCTGCTGCTGCAGCAGGAGCGGCGGAGCGGCGACACGCGCCGGCGCATGCTCCTGATCTCAATCGGCCTGTTCGGCGCGGCGCTGCTCTATGGCGACGGCGTGATCACGCCGGCGATTTCGGTCCTGGGTGCCGTCGAGGGGCTGGAGGTGGTCACGCCCAGGCTCGGCGAATACACGGTACTGATCTCGCTGGCGATCCTGCTCGCACTGTTCATGGTGCAGCGCTTCGGTACGGCCAAGGTGGGCAGCGCGTTCGGTCCGGTGATGTTGCTCTGGTTCACCACGATTGCCGCACTCGGACTATATGAGATCGGTAAAGAGCCCCATATCCTCCTGGCCGTGAACCCGGCGTACGGGGCGACGTTCTTCCGGGAGCACGGCCGGGCCGGCTTTCTGGCGCTCGGGGCCGTGGTGCTCGTCGTCACCGGCGCCGAGGCGCTCTATGCCGACATGGGGCATTTCGGCAAGCGGCCGATCCGCCTCGCCTGGTTTGCCGTTGTCCTGCCCGCGCTGCTGTTGAACTACTTCGGGCAGGGTGCGGCGATTCTGCGCATGCCCGCTGCGGCCGCGAATCCGTTCTTCATGCTGGCGCCGCGCCAACTGCTCTGGCCACTCGTCGCGCTGGCAACGGTCGCCGCTGTCGTCGCGTCGCAGGCGCTCATCTCCGGCGCGTTCTCGCTGACGCAGCAGAGCGTACAGCTCGGGTATTCTCCGCGCGTCACCATTGTCCACACGTCGGCGCGCGAAGCCGGTCAGATCTACGTGCCCGAGATCAACAAGCTGTTGATGCTGGGCTGCCTGTTGCTCGTCATCGCCTTCCGGAGCTCGACCGCTCTCGGCGCCGCGTACGGCATCGCCGTCACGGGCACGATGGCGATCACCACGATGCTCTTCTACGTCGTGGCGCGTTCCCGCTGGAACTGGTCGTTCGCCCGAATCGTGCCCCTCACGGCCGCGTTCCTCGCCATCGACTCCTCGTTCTTCCTCGCCAATGTCGTGAAGTTTCTTCACGGCGGATGGGTGCCGGTCGCGATCGCGGCGGCCGTGTTCATCGTAATGAGCACGTGGAAGACGGGGCGGTTGATGCTCAATGCGGTGCTCCACGAGGGCGCCCTGCCGCTCGATCTGTTCCTCGGCGACGTGGCCCGCCGAAAACCGCCGCGGGTGTCGGGTACGGCCGTGTTCATGAGCTCCTCAGCCGAGGGCGTGCCCGTGGTGCTGCTGCACCACCTCAAGCACAACAAGGTGCTGCACGAGCAGGTGATCCTCATGTCGATACTGACCGAGGAGGTACCCGAGATCCCGGCCGCCGAACGCGTGGCGATCCACCAGCTCGAGCAGGGCTTCTGGCGAGTGACCGCACGCTACGGCTTCATGCAGACGCCCGATGTGCCGGAGGTGCTGGCGGCGGCTCGCGCGCACGGCCTGCGCGCCAGGCCTAACGAGACGACCTTCTATCTCGGCCGCGAGAGTGTGCTCGTGGCCGACAGCCGGGGAACGCGCCCTGGTGCGCGGCGCGTCAGCGAATCCACGCAGCGCACACTGTCCATGGCGCGCTGGCGCAAGAAACTGTTCGTAGTGATGGCGCGCAACGCACGCTCAGCCACGGAATTCTTCGGCATTCCGCCGAACCGCGTCGTCGAGATGGGTGCGCAGGTGGAGTTCTGACGTCAGGGATACAGCCAGTATCGCCGCGCCGCCGCCTCGAACGCCGCGGATTCGCGCTGCAGCTCGGGCAGAAGCTCGGCAACGCTGTCGCTCTCGACGGCATGCCGCAGCCGCGTACTTCCCGACAGGGATTCGAGCCACGTGTTGCGCCACTGCCACTCCGTGCGATGGTGCGCGTAGATGGCGCGGAGCATGTACGCGCCGACGTCCGCCGACCGCAGCGCGTTCCTGTTCACCACGCTCACGTGCAGCATCGGGATCGTCTGTCCTCCCCACTTCTGTCCTTTCTCGACGCTGCGTGACGTCGAGTCGAAGTGGACGCCGGGAAGGCCCTTCGCGTTCAGCTCCGCGGCGATGGCGCCGGCATCGTTGAGCCACCCCGCGCCGACGAGCTGAAAGGGCGCGTCGGTGCCGCGACCCTCACTGAGGTTCGTCGCCTCGAAGAAGACGGTGCCGGGGTAGAGCACGACGGCATCGAGCGATCGCAGATTGGGTGACGGGTTCACCCAGGGCAGGCCGGTCTCGTCGTACCACATCGAGCGACGCCAGCGCTGCATCGGCACGACGGCGATGTCGGCCGAGATCTGTCCGCTTCCGACGAGATAACGAAGGAGCTCGCCGGGAGTGAGACCATAGCGCAGCGCAACTGGATATTGGCCGACGAACGACCGAAAGCGCGGCTCCAGCACGCCGCCTTCGACAATGTCCCCTCGGATGGGATCGGGCCGGTCGAGCACGATGAAGCGTTTCCCGGCCTTGCCCGCGGCTTCGGCGGCGAGCGCCATCGTCCACTCATAGGTATAGACGCGCGCACCGGCATCCTGAATGTCATATACGAGGACGTCGACGTTCGACAGCATCTCCGCGGTCGGCGCGTGGATCTCACCATACAACGAGTAGATCGGCAGCCCGGTGGCGGAGTCGGTCGACGACTGCACCTTTTCGCCGGCGCCGGCGGCGCCGCGAATGCCGTGCTCCGGGCCGAACAGCGCCACGAGCTTCACACCCGGCGCGCGAAAGAGCAGGTCGATGGTGCTCGTGCCGTTTCGATCGCGGCCGCTGTGATTGGTGATCAACCCCACGCGCTTTCCCTGCAGCATGCGCAAGGAATCGCGGAGCAGCACCTCCACGCCGGGTAGCACGGTCTCGCTACGACTCGCCTCCAGCGCGGCCGTCATCGCGGGTGAAGGCGAGCGGGAATGAACGCAGCTCGAGAGCACGAGCGAAGCAACGAACGAGCGGATGCACAGCGAATGGCGCATGATCGGTAAGCGAAAAATAAGAGCGAGCTGCAGATGACCGCAGCTCGCATCTTACCTCCCGATTCGGCGCGCGTCGAGTCGTGCGCGACGCCGGCGCGCTAGCTGTGCGTCGTCCAGTGCGCTCGTTCGATCGCGCGCTGCACGTTTTCCTGAGCGTGGTCGAGCGTTCGTTGCAGGCGATCGTTGAGCTCCTCCCGGTTCAATCGCTCGAGCAGGTGCTGCAGGTGCTGCGTGACCTCCGAGTTTTCGAGCAGTCGGTGGAGCTGATCGTTCAGCCTCACGTCGTCGAGCCGGTCGAGAAGGCGTTGCATGTCGTCGCTGACTTGCGGACCATCGAAATCGAATTGCATGTGCGGCATCCGCGGCATCGCCGGCATGGGCGCTGTCGACGGCATCAGCGGCATGGCTGGCATCGGCCCGATGTCGGGCGACATGAGCGCATCGCCACCGATGAACATCGAATGGCGGCCGCGAGGCAGATCGGACGCGCGTACGGCCTTGACCTTCAGCGTTCGAAGCTGCCCGTTGGCGTACACGCGCAGCTCGACGTCGTCACCGGGCCTGATGCGCGAGATCTCACGCTGCAATCGGCGCGCTTTCGCACTGCCCACGAACTCGTCTCCGGCGTCGACGGGGCTGACACGCAGGTCCACGCCGTTGATGGCAGCGATGCGGCTTCCCTCCTCGAGGCCGGCTTTCGCCGCCGGGCCCGAATCATTCACGGAGAACACGAACACACCGAGCGTATCACGTCGGCTGCCGGTCGCACCTACGCTCAGGCCGAGCGTTGCGCGATCCTCGTCGTCTCGACCGAAGCCAAAACCGAAGCCGAATCCACGCCGTCGATCGCGCGAGTACAAGGTGTCGGAGTCCGCAGTCTTCACACGCACCGTTCTCGTTTGGCCGCCGGCGTACACCTTGAGCTCCACCTCGTCGCCGGGTTTCACCTTCGCCAGCTCGCGCTCGAGCCGCCGCTGCATGATGCCAGCCATCTCGTAATCGTCGATGTCGCCTCGCGACAAGCGTAGATTGGCGCCGTTCACCGACTGCAAGCGGTTGCCCTCCTCGAGTCCTGCCTTTTCCGCCGGTCCGCCCGGCGTGATCGACGTGATCAGCAGGCCGAGGGTGTCGCGTGGCGATACGCCCGCGGCCGTGCCGACACCGAGTACGGCGCGAGTGTCTTCCCTGCCCGCGGTCATGAACATCCGTCGCTCACCCGGAGGGCCAGGCGTCCTGACGGTGACTTGTGCCTGTGCCGTACCCGCGAGCAGGACGAACGCGGTGGACAGGTAGATCGTGGGTCGCATGCATGCCTCTTGGTTGAAAGCGCACTCACTCTTCGCTGGTGAGCTCTACTTTCCTTCGACACGGGCTCGGTGCGCCATGGTTTACCCTCCTCGTGCCGCCTGGACCGGGACGCCATATTGCGTCCATGTCCACGGCCGTCGGAGGAGAGCGAGGGGGAGGGGGAGGGGGGGCGGGAGGCCAGGTAGGCGGCTCGGCTGCGCCCGATCTCCATGCGTTCGAGCACCATTGGCAGGACGAGGCCGACGCCGCGTTCCTGTATCGCGTGCTCGCCACGTCCGAACCGGATCCAAAGAAGAAGGGCTTGTACCTGCGACTCGCCGAGGTCGAAGACCGGCACGTCGGAATCTGGGCGCGTCTGTTGGCGGAGAACGGGCGGCCTCCGCGCACGTTCAGCCCCAGTGCGCGCACGCGGTTGCTCGCGCTGCTCGGTCGCTGGTTCGGGCCGGGATTTCTCCTGCCGATGCTGCTCGCCGAGGAAGGACGCGAGGTGAAAGGGTACCTCGACATGCACCGGCGCACGGCGCACGACGTTGCCGGGCATAACGAGGCGTTGGAGCTGGCGAAGGAGTCGGCGGAGCACGCCGAAACGCTGAACGAGATTTCCGGCCGCGAAGGCGAGCCGTGGCATCGCGCCGCGTCGGGCGGATATCTGCGCAACATCGTCTATGGCTTCAACGACGGCCTCACGGCGAATTTCGGCCTCGTGGCCGGCGTGATCGGCGCCGCGTCAACCGCGGCGCACCAGCGGGTGATCGTCGCCGGCGTAGCGGGGTTGATCGCGGATGCGCTCTCGATGGGCTCGAGCGGTTATCTCGCCGGCAAGAGCGAGCAGGAGGTCTACGCCAAAGAGATCGCGATGGAGCGCGACGAGATCGCGCTCATGCCCGAGGTGGAGCGCGACGAGCTGGCGCTCATCTACGAAGCCAAGGGGATGAACGCGGAGAGCGCGCGCCAGCTCGCGACGGAGGTGATGGCCGACCCGCAACGCATGCTCGACGAGCAGGTCCAGGAGGAGCTGGGGATCGGAGCGCCCGGCATGTCGCCGCTGCGCGAAGGGTGGATCACGGGGGTGGCCACCGCCGTGGGGGCTTTGATCCCGGTGTTCCCCTTTTTCTTCTGGAGCGGCGCGATCGCCATAGTGCTTTCGTTCAGCACCGCGATGCTCTCCCACTGGCTGGTCGGCGCCGCGCGCTCGATCTTTACGGGACGGAGCGTGTTTCGCTCGGGCCTCGACATGTTCGTGGTCGGGTTGGGCGTCGCGGCGGTGGGCTACTTCGTGGGTGAGTGGATCGCGCGCTTCTTCTGATAGAGGCCCGTGAGGATCACGGCCGCGGCGGGCGCGGCCGACAGTGCGATCCGGGAGAGCGATGTGCTGCCGAGGCCCAGCGACTCTCCCCAGCTTGTCAGCGCGGCGGCAGTCATTGCCGCCAGCAGGAGCGCGTGCACGACCACCGCTCGCCGCGCCAGACGAGTAGCGAGGTAGCCGCCCCCGGCGGCGCCCACCGTCGCGAGCGCGACGATGGCGCTCCGCGCTGCCGGCGTGACCGGGTTGTCGTGCGCGTCGAACGACGATCGCGAGACGCCGTACACGACGGCGAAGCCGAGCACCGACACCACGAGCATGAAGCAGAAGCCGGCCAACAGGCCGAACATGCTGCGCGCCAGGGGGCGCAGCCGTTCGCGCGCCGTCGGCCCCGCCCCCGTGGGGGCCGCCGTCACACGACGATGTTGAGCAGTCTGCCGGGCACGAAGATCACCTTCCGCGGCAAGCCGGCCACGAACTTGGCGATGCTCGGCACAGCGAGTGACAGCGCGAGCGCCGCCTCTTTGGTGACGTCGCGGGGCACCTCGATCGTGCCTCGAAGCTTGCCGTTCACCTGCACGGCCAGGGTGATCAACTCTTCCGTCGCCAGTGCCGCGTCGAAGCTGGGCCACCCGGCGTCGAAGATGCTCCGCGGTTCTCCGAGTCGCTCCCACAGCTCCTCGGCGACGTGCGGTGCGAAGGGCGACACGAGCTTCACCAACGGCAGCACTTCATCTATATGTGTAGCGCGCTCACCCGCGCGCACGACGTTGATGAACTCCATCATCGCCGCGATCGCGGTGTTGTACTGGAGCCGTGGGATGTCCTCGGTCACCTTCTTGATCGTCTGGTGCAGCTTCCGCATCACGGCGAGGTCGGGTGACCCGTCGCGCCGCGCCTCGAGCACGGTCGACCAGAGCCGGTCGAGAAAACGCCGCACGCCCGAAATCGACCGGTCGCGGAAATCCCCGCCTTCCTCGTACGGGCCGAGGAACATCAGATAAGTGCGGAAGGAATCGGCGCCCCATCTGTCGATGTACTCGTCGGGATTCACGACGTTGCCGCGGCTCTTCGACATCTTCGCGCCTTCACGAATGATCATGCCGTGCGCGCGAAACTTCGTGAACGGCTCCTCGAAGTCGATGTGGCCGGCGTCGTGCAGCACCATCGTGATGAATCTCGAATAGAGCAGGTGCAGCACGGCATGCTCGTTCCCGCCGATGTAGGAGTTCACCGGCAGCCATTTCTCCGTGCGTTCCCGGTCGAAGGGCACGTCGTCGCGGTGCGTGCTCGGGTAGCGGAGGAAATACCAAGCGCTATCCAGGAAGGTGTCGGAGACATCCGTCTCGCGGCGGCCGTTGCCTCCGCAGCGCGGGCACGGCACGCGGTACCACGACGCCTCGCGCGCCAGCGGAGACACACCGGTGTCGTCGGGACGGAAATCCTCGATCACGGGCAGCACCACCGGCAGGTCTTCCTCGGGCACCGGTACCGTACCGCACTGCTCACAGTAGATGATCGGGATCGGTGGACCCCAGTAGCGTTGCCGCGAGATACACCAGTCGTGGAGCCGGTAATTCACGACGCCTTTGCCGTGCCCGTGCTTCTCGAGCCAGCTCACGATGGCGTGTTTTCCCTCGGCCACCGTCAAACCGTCGAACTGCCGCGAGTTCACGAGCACGCAGCCCTCGGTGTCGACGTACGCGGCATCCATCGGCGGCGCCAGCGCCGCGCGATTCTCCGAGACGACGCGCACGATCGGCAGGCCGAATTTGAGCGCGAACTCATGATCGCGCTCATCGTGCCCGGGTACGGCCATGATCGCGCCGGTGCCGTACTCCATCAGCACGTAATCGGCGATCCAGATCGGAATCGGTTCGCCGGTGGCGGGATTGGTCGCATACGCCCCGGTGAACACGCCGGTCTTCTCCTTGTTCACCTTTCTGCTCACGAGATCCTGGCGTGCCGCCTGGCTCTGATACGCTTCCACCTCGGAGCGCTGGTCGTCGGTGGTCAGCTGCGACACCAGCGGATGCTCGGGCGAGAGCACGAGGTACGTCGCGCCAAAGAGCGTATCGGGGCGCGTGGTGAAGACGCGGATCTCCACCGGATTCACGCTCATCTCGCCGGTGGCTGTGCCAGCGACGGTGGCGCTTCCCGCGAACTCCAATACATCCTGGAGCTGGAAGCTGATCTCCGCGCCATCCGATCGACCGATCCAGTTCTGCTGCGCGCTCTTCGTCGACTCCGACCAATCGAGCCAGTCGAGATCGTCGAGCAACCGCTTCGCATAGTCAGTGATCCGAAAGAACCACTGCTCCAGAAAGCGCTGCTCGACTTTGGTGCCGCACCGTTCGCATTCTCCGGCGATCACCTGCTCATTGGCGAGCACCGTCTTGTCGAAGGGACACCAGTTCACGGCGCCGCGCTTCTTGTACGCCAGCCCCCGCTCGTACAGCTGCAGAAAGATCCACTGCGTCCATTTGTAGTAGCGCGGATCGGTCGTGGAGAGCTCGTGGCGCCAGTCGACCATCAGTCCCGCCCGCTTCAACTGCCGCCGGAAGTTCTCGATGTTCCGCGGGATGAGCTCCGCCGGATGCACGCCCACTTTCAGCGCGAAATTCTCGGAGTGAATGCCGAACGCGTCGAAGCCCAGCGGCTCGAAGACGGTGTGCCCTTGGAGCCGCTGGAATCGTCCATAGATGTCGTTCCCGGTGAACGCGAACAGGTTGCCGACGTGCAGTCCTTCCGCGGATGGATACGGGAACATCATCAGCGCATAGAACGGACGGACGCCGGCAACGAGGTCGGTGTTGTTCGTCCCGCGCTCTTCCCAACGGCGCTGCCATTTGGCTTCCACGTCGGCAGGATCGTAGGCGGCCGGCTGCTCGGCCGCGATCTGATGATTTACTTCGGTCATTGTTCTGGCGGGATGGCGAGCACCATCGAGCGCGATCGCGCGTTGCAGAGCGCAACGGCGGCGGCGGCGCCAAAGAGTGCTAAGCGATTCCTGGATGGTAATTTAGTCTCGCCGTCGAGACCCGATCCAGTGCGGAGCTCCTGATGGCCCGAGAGAGCATCAGCACCTTCGTCATGAGCGCGCCCGAAATCGGCAAGGCCGCCGACGTTTCGCTGCGCTATCGGCTCGTGTTCGGACTGGGTGCGTTCGTCGCCGTGGTGCTGTTCGCGCTCGCGGGAGCGGGCAATGTCGCCTTGTCGCGCACGATCCGGACGCAGGCCGACGCGCGGATCCAGGACGCGGCACGACGTTCCGTTCTGGTGGTCGATCGCATCCTCGCCGATCGCCAGCGCCAGGTGGAGTTGATAGCGAGCTCGCCGACCGTTGTGGATGCGGCCCGCGAAGGCGCGGCGCGAGCGCGGCAATTGGGCCTGCCGACGCAACCGATCACGACGCTCGAGGAACGGTACCGGGCGACGCGGTCGTTGCAGGTCGACGATCGCACCCTCGCGTACTTGGCCGATCTCCTCCCGAAGCTCGACATCGCGGAGGTGATGCTCACGGACCAGTACGGATTCAACGCCGTGACGACCTCTCCCTCCTCCGATTTCGTGCAGAGCGACGAGGACTGGTGGCAGATCGCCTGGAGAATGGGAGCAACGCCGAGCTATGCGAATGACGATTCGGCGACGCACCAGACGGTGGTGGAGCTCGCGCACGTCGTAACCGCACACGACGCCGCCGGCGGGGGAGCGGTGGGGGGGGGGCGCGAGACGCGAGTTGGCGTCGTGAAGGTAAAGTTCGCTCTGGAAGCGGTGGACTCGGCATTGATGGCCGCGACGACTGGCGATGGAATGCGCATCGACCTCGTGGATTCTGCCGGTCGTGTCATCGCGAGCTCGGGCGCGGCGACGCGATGGACGCGACTGCCCGGATTCGCGGCGCTGTCGGGCGCCGGAATGGATTCCGTCGTGTCGTATCCCGCGCGCGGCGGCGTGCAGCGCGCCGCGACGGCAACGACGAACGGCGGTCAGTGGCGCCTCGTGGCACATATGAACGAAAACCTGGCCCTCGCCTCGTACCATTCTGCACGACGGGCTCTCTGGCTGGGTCTCGGACTGTTGCTCGCCGGCGCGCTCGCCGGGCTCGTGGTGATCGGCGGTTTCATCTCGCGTAGAATCACCGGGCCCGCCGCGGAGCTGGCGTCCATCGCCGAACGAGTGGCGGCGGGCGACCTGACGCAGCAGGTGGCGAATCGCGGCGCCGAGGACGAGATCGGCCGTCTTGCCCAGGCGGTGGGCGCGATGATCAGTGAGCTCCGGCGGCTCACGTCCGCCATGGCCGAAGCAGCCCGCGATACGAGCTCGATGTCGGCTGAGATCACAGCCGGCTCGGAGCAGATGGCTGCGTCGGCTGGTGAGATCGCGACGACAGCGTCGGATCTGAGCCAGCAGTCTGGCACCATGGCGCACTCGATCCACACGCTCACGACGTCGGCGGACGAGCTCGTGCGGCTGGCGTCGGAGCTCGATGCCGGCGCGCACGAAGGTGTCGAGCGCAACGCGCATTTGCGAAGCCTCGCGCTGGAGAATCGCGCACGACTCGACGACAGCTCGCGTGCCCTGGAGCAGCTCGAGATGGACATCGGCACGGGCGCGGCGGCGATCGAGCAGCTCGCCGGCGCCTCGGTGGAGGTGCGTACCTTCGTGGCACTCGTTCAGAAGCTGGCTCGCCAATCGAAGCTGCTGGCGCTCAATGCGGCCATGGAGGCCGCGCGCGCCGGGGAGCACGGTGAGGGATTCGCCGTCGTCGCGTCAGAGGTGCGTCGCCTCGCCAGCATGTCGGCCGATGCCGCGGAACGCACGCAGCGGGTCGTGGGCGAGGTGCTCGACGGCATCGAGCGGTCGCGTGCGTCGAGCGAACGCGTCGCGGCGACGATGCACGAGGTGCGAGCGAGCACGCGCCAGGGATCGGAATCGTTTGGCGAGATCGAGAAGGCCGTCGTCGGAGCGGAGCGGTGGACCGCCGCCGTGGAGCGTGCCGCTACGGTCGCGAACTCGCTGGTCGCGGAGCTCCGCGCACGGTTGGACGTCCTCTCGTCAGGCACGGAAGCATTCGCCGCCGCAATGCAGGAAGTCGCCGCATCCAGCGAACAACAGAGCGCGAGCACGCAAGAGATCGCGGCGGCCGCCGTGGCGCTCCAGACGGCTGCGGAACGCCTGAACCGTTTGCTCACCAACCTGCGGCTGGAGAATGGCGAGCCGGCCGAGCGGCCCGGCGCGGCGGCGGCAAACGAGCCGGTGGCGGGGCCGCCGGTAATGGGCCGTCATGCGACACTGCCGCTGCCGGCGCGCGCATGACGCAGATCGCAGCGCCGCCGGCAGCGGGCAGCTACGCGCCTCCCGCCAGCGCGCCTCCCCCACCCGAGCTCTCCGTCGTCATCCCGTGCCTGAACGAGGCGGATACGATCGCGCGGTGCATCGACAAGGCGCAGCGGGCTTTCGAAGCGGCCGGCGTGCGCGGTGAGATCATCGTGGCCGACAACGGCAGCACCGACGCGTCAACGACCATTGCCGGAGCGATGGGTGCGCTCGTCGTGCCGGTCGCCGAGCGCGGCTACGGCTGCGCACTGATGGGCGGGATCGCCGCGGCGCGCGGCACGTATGTCGTGATGGGCGATGCTGACGATAGCTACGACTTCGGGGAAATCCCGCGCTTTCTGCAGCCGTTGCGTGCCGGCTACCATCTCGTGCAAGGCTGCCGGTTGGAGTCGGGAGGGGGCGTGGTGAGGACGGGCGCGATGCCCGCGCTCCACCGGTGGCTCGGAAACCCGCTCTTCTCCACGCTCGCGCGGCGGTGGTTTCGCGCCCCCATCCACGACGTGTATTGCGGGTTGCGTGCCTTTCGAAAGGATTGGTACGACACGCTCGATCTTCGGTGCACCGGGATGGAGTTCGCCACGGAGATGATCATCAAGGCGAGCTTGTTCGACAGCCGCATCGCGGAGGTCCCGATCACGCTGCACCCCGACGGCCGCACGGCGCACGCACCGCACCTGCGCACCTTTCGCGACGGCTGGCGTACATTGCGCTTCTTTCTGATGTACAGCCCGCGCTGGCTCTTTCTCGTGCCGGGGGTACTGCTCATCGCTGCCGGCGTCGCCGGCTACGCAGTGGCGCTTCCGGGCGTCCACGCGTTTGGCGTGACCTTCGGCGCTCATACGCTGCTGTTCGCGTCGCTGGCGGCAATCTGCGGGTATCAGGCGGTGCTCTTCGCTGTCATGACGAAGACCTTCGCGATTGCCGAAGGGTTGCTGCCGATGGACCGCCGCATGGAACGCTTTTTCGCCGTGGCGACGCTCGAGCGCGGACTGCTCGCTGGGGCGGCGGCGATGATAGCCGGGATCGTCCTGCTCCTTCTGGCGATCGATCAATGGCGGCTCGCGCATTTCGGGGCGCTCGACTACGCGCACACCATGCGCTACGTCATCCCGGGCGTGACGCTCACCACGCTCGGTTTCCAGACGATTCTTTCCAGCTTCTTCACCAGCATCCTCGGCCTGCGCCGGCGATGATGTCGCTGGTCGGCTTGCTCCATCGGTCGGGCGTGCACGGCCGGCGCGTGGAGCGGCTCGCGGCACGCATCGCGGAGCTCCTCCCGCCCTCGGCGCGCGTCGTGGACGTCGGCAGCGGCGACGGTCTGCTCGCCGCGCGACTTCTACGCCTGCGACCCGACATCACGGTGCGTGGGTTCGATGTCCTGCCACGCTCGAGCACGCACATTTCCGTCGAGTTGTTCGACGGGATGCACCTGCCGCTCGCTGACGCGAGCTGCGACGTCGCGCTGCTCGTCGACGTGTTGCACCACACTGACGAGCCGCGCGTTCTGCTGCGTGAATGCGCGCGCATCGCGCGACACGCCGTGATCGTGAAGGACCACCTGCGCGAGGGCTTCGCCGCCCTGCCCACGCTGCGCTTCATGGATTGGGTCGGCAACGCCCCGCACGGCGTGCGGCTGCCCTATCACTATCTCACGCGCGACGAGTGGCGCGAGCTGCTCGCATCCGAGCGCCTAACGGCGACCCGCTGGGACGAGCGGATCGGGCTGTATCCCGGCGTGGCGGACCGAGTGTTTGGGCGGAGGCTGCATGTGCTGGCGAAGATCGGTCGGTAGTCGGGAGTCGGTAGTCGGTAGTCGGTAGTAGGAGCGTTAACACACGAAGGGCTCGGCATGAGTGGCCCTCATAACGAGCCCTCACTTCCAACGGCGTTACTACCGACTACCGACTACCGACTGCCCTTGACCGACACCTTCCCCCACGCCGCTCTCATGCTGCACTTGGGGAAATGTCTCCTCAGCACATCCAGCACGAGCGCGGGCTGCCGCAGCCAGGCAAAGTACGTGGCGCGCTCGTGGTCGATCATCGTCGCGAGCGCATCCAGCTTCGGCCAAATGCGGCGGGCAAGAGAGCGCGCGCAGAGCCAGTGCACCGCATCGAGGAAGGGTGTACGCCACGGCTCCACGGCCACGAACCGGCCGCCGGGCGCCAGTATCCGGCGGACCTCGGCCAGCGTGCGCTCCAGATCCTCCGGAAGCACGGATAGATGGTGCAGGCCGCCCTGCACGATCGCCACGTCGATGGACGCGGCCTGCAACGGAAGCGATCGGCAGTCAGCGACGATCACATCCGCCGGCCCAGCATAACGAGCGACGAGCGCGGCGGACCGGTCGACACCAACCAGTCGGGTGAACCCGAGGCGGGCGAGCGCGTGAAGGCCGTTGCCGCGGCCGCAGAAGAGCTCCACGATCCGGAAATCGGGCCTCCACTCGCCGGCACCGAGACGGCGCAGTCGCCGCTCGAATTTCCGGATCTCTTCCGCTGGCGTCTCGAAGCGAAGGTAAGCCTCGCTCCAGGGATCCGTCATCTGCGCGCCGACGCCGCGAGCACCGCGCCGCCGGCCACTGGCACCCATGCCGGCGGCAGCGAGCGCGGTGCGCGGGTGGCGATCACGAAGCGCGCGCCGCTCCGCCACATCGCGTCAAGCACGATGGCGCGCTCGGCCTCCGTGAGCTCCCAAAATGCGCCGACCGCCCGATCGGGTACGATCGCGGTGAAGTGGAGTCGATTCAACCTCGCCCAGTAGGCGTCGTCAGGCGAGCCAACGATCGCCACGGGCGACCCCGGTGCAACCCCCGCCTGCCGGAGCGCGCGGGCAATTGTCCAGAAGGGATGCACCTGCCCTTCCGGCTTGGTCGTCGCCAAATCCCGCATAGTGGCATATCCGTCGAGCACCACGCGCACCGAGAACGCCAGCACCATGCTCGCGACGAGCGTCCACGCGGCAAGGTGACCGATGCCGCCACGCTCCCCTCTGCCCACTCCATCCGCTGCAGTTGCGGCCGGGGAGGCAGTTCGCCAAACGATCCAGGTCAGTGCGCCCGCCGCGGCGCCGAGCCAGGGCGCGTAGGCACTCGGCAGTTGGCGCAGGGCCGCGATGACGGCCAGCGAGCCGGCCAGCGCCAGTGCCGCGCGCTCCGGAATTGGTCGATTCTGTAATGCAATCACGATCGCCACCGCCACGGCGGCGCCGATCGTCACGCTGGTCATCAACGGATGCGACGACGCGGTGAGCGTGAGCGCGACCAGCGACACGCTCATCGTCGCGGCAACAATGGAAGGTCGGCCATGCGCACCGCTGGAGGCCGGCGGGCGGGGCACCAACATCGCCACAAGCATCAATCCGAGAATCGTGACGAACGGCGCGATGTAGCGCAGCGCCGAATACACCAGCGCGTATGCGCCGAGCGCCGCCACGCACGGCATCACGATGAGCCAGCTCTCGGCGATGCTCTTTCGCAGCGCCGCCGGTGGGCAGAGCGCGATGAGCACGGCGGCGCAGAAAAGCAGCGGCGCCAGGACGGCAGCGTAGTACCGGAGCCACCACTCCAGCGTTTTCATCTGATCCGCGAGCTTCCAGCGGACGTGCAGCCCGGCGTTCCATCTCGCCGGATCGTACCAGACGGGGTTCGTTCCCGGCGCGATGCCGGTGACGCCCAGCTCGGGAAGTACCGCCCGTTCGAGCCCGCGCGGCTGCACGGCGTCGGGTAGCGCACCGGTGTTCGGCGGCTGCTGATTGTTGACATACCACGCATAGGCCAGCCGGCCGGTCTCGCCAACGGTGACATGGCCGACCGACAGCGAGAGCGCGAGGCACCACGGGAGCACCACAACCGTCCATGCACCGATCGCCGAGCGGAGCGCTCTGGCGCCGCGTCGCGGCAGCCACGCGACCGCGGCGAAGCTCAATACGAGAATAGAAAAGGGAAGTAGAAAGGATTTCGCCAGAACGCCGGCTCCGAGCAGCGCGCCAAACAGCAGCGGCGCCGCGCGCCCGCGTGCGGCCGGCTCCCGGTCGACGCGCAACAGCGCGGCGAAGGCGGCGTATACGATCGCGTTGACGAGCATGTCCGGCGTGGGTGCGGCGACTCCGATCATGCCGAGTGCTGTCGCCGCAAAGAGTGCCCAGGCGGCGCCGTGAAACCACAGGGGTTCCGCTGGTCCATCGTGCCGTTGCCGCATCCATGACATGAGCTCGCGGAGAAAGCAGCCGAACGCCACAGCAGATAGCGCGAGCAAGAGCACGTTCAGGACGTGCACGACCGTGAATTCCCAATACGGCGCTCCGAGCGCCGTCGGCTGCAACGCGCGGCGCAGCACGCCGAGCAGCGCGGGATACAGCGGGCTCCAATAGGCGTTGAGCAGGCCGCCCCCCGCCCAGCGGCCGGAAACGATCGCATCGCTGAGGTCGAGGTACGACACGCCATCGGGAGAGAGCGTGTGCCGCACATTCCACGCTTCCATCCCGCCAATGAGCAGGATGAGGCACACGGCGACGAGCGCCACGCGCCGGGCGGGCACGGCAACCTCGTCGCGCACACCGCGACGCAGCGCGGACGCCGCCGACGGGCGCGGGCGTGCGCTGAAGCCAAACGGCTGCGAGTCGGAGACAGCGACGCGGGAGGGAGCGGGTGGGGGGCTCATGCTACGAGAAAGACGAAAGAGCCTCGCGGCCGGCACAGCGCCGGCGTCACCGCATCAGGGCTTCTGCAGCACGCCGCTCAGTGGTTTGCCCGTCGGCCGTTCGCTGCCCTTGTAGAGATAAATGCAATCCTCGAGACGCGCGCCGTTGGCGTCGCAAACGGCGAACTTCGATCCCTCGTACGCGCTCGCGCCGGCGTACTCGCCGCGCTTGTTCACCGCGTAATACTGGAGCTGGAAGTATGGCTTCCCGCTGGGATCGAGCAGTCGCTGCTCCGTCATCGCGATGACGCGCCGCATGACCTCGAGCAGCGCGTCTTGCGGCGATTTGCCTTGCCGCATCAGCTCCACGGCGAGAAATGCCCCGCACACCTTGATGTTTGCCTCGCCGCGGCCGGTGGAACCCGCCGCGCCGACGTCGTTGTCGCAGTACTGGCCGGCGCCGATGATTGGCGAGTCGCCGACACGACCCGGGATCTTCCACGACAGGCCGCTCGTCGTCGTCACGGAAGCGACGTCGCCGTTCGCGGTGACGGCGTTCATGTTGATCGTGCCCCAGGTGTGCGGCACGCCGTGCGCATCGTAGTACACGTGGCGTCCAACGCCGAGCTCCTCGTCAGGCTGGCGCGGCGATGCTGGCTGCGGCCGCACATCGCGCCGGGGTTGCGGCGGCTGGCGCGGGGGCAGGTCCAGCCAGTTATCGTCCGGATTGAGATTGGCTTTCCAGCGCAGCCAATCCTGGCGGGACTGCTCGGTGAGCAGGTTCTGCGGCTTGAAACCCATCTCCAGGGCGAACTTCTTCGCGCCCTCGCCCACGAGAAAAATGTGATCGGTGTAATCCATCACGGCCTTCGCGACCAGTGACGGCGTGGCGATCTCCTCCAGCGCTCCCACCGCGCCGGCCCGCTTGGTGGGTCCGTGCATGCACGACGCATCGAGCTGCACGACACCTTCCTCGTTTGGCAGGCCGCCCAGCCCGACCGACTGATCATTGGGATCCAGCTCCACGACGTTCACGCCGGCGATCACCGCGTCGAGCGGATCGGCGCCGCGCGCGAGCATCTCGTAGGCCACCTGGATGCCGGTCTTTCCCTCGGCGTTCTGGCTCACGTGGCCGTTCGCCGCGGAGATGACCACCGGCCGCGCCGCCAGTCGGCGCGACGACCGGGCGGAGCGCTCGGGCAGCGCGACGGCCCGTTCGGCGTTCACCGCTTTCGGCAGCGTCAATGCCGCCGCCGCGACAGCGCCGGCGCCGATGAAATCACGTCTGGAGATCGTCACGCCTCCTCCTCGGGAACGACAACGATCTCATTGTATCGCGGCGCGCTCGCATGGTCTACTGGTACGACCCTCCCTTCTCCGGAATGGCCCATGTAGCTTCACCGACTATGTCTTCCGCTCCCGTTCGCGATCAACTTCGCCAGGCGCGGTTCCTCGAGGGTGTGACCGAGTCCGCGCTGCACCAGCTGGCGAAGCTCGTCGTGCCAACGACGTACGAGACCGACGAAGTGTTGTTCGACGAAGGCTCGCCGCGACAGTTCATGGCGGTCCTCGCCTCGGGAGCCGTGGCGATCGAGAAGCGGCAGAACGGTCGCCCGGTTCGTCTCGTCACGCTCGGACCCGGCGAAGCGATCGGCGAAGGGCTGCTCCTCGACGATTCGCCGCACGGCACCGCCGCCCGCGCCGTTCAGCGCTGCGAGGCGTTCGTGATTCTGCGCGAGCACATCGATCAGATGCTGAAGGAGCATCCGGCGCTCTACGCGGCGCTGGTCGCGAAGGCGGCACGCGCGATATCGCAGCGGCTGGCGGCCACCGATGCCACGCTCGTGGGGCATGGCCGGATGCTGGGATTCGCCGGAGCCGCGACGCGCACGGAGCGCGATCTGCTCGGCGCGCGTGAGGTGCCGCGCGACGCGTTGTACGGCGTTCAGACGCTGCGCGCGCTGGAAAACTTCCCGATCACCGGCATCGCGATCCGCGAGTTCCCGGAGCTCGTCGAAGCGTTGGCGTCCGTCAAGGAGGCGGCAGCGATGGCGAACGCCGAGCTCGGGCTCCTGCCCCGCGAGATCGCCGATCTGATCGTCAAGGCGGCGCAGGAGATTCGCGCCGGGAGGCATCACGAACACTTCCTCGTCGACGTCATTCAGGGCGGCGCCGGGACATCCACGAACATGAATGCCAACGAGGTCATCGCCAATCGCGCGCTCGAGCTCATGGGCAGGGAACGCGGCGATTATGCCGCCGTGCATCCCAATACGCACGTGAATCTCAGTCAGTCCACCAACGACGTCTATCCGACGGCGGTGAAGCTGGCACTCCACCGCAGCATCGACGGTCTGCGTGCGGCGATGCGCGACCTCGCCGGCGCCTTCCTCGCCAAGGGCCAGGAGTTCGCGCCGCTCGTGAAGATGGGGCGCACGCAGCTGCAGGACGCCGTCCCGATGACCCTCGGTCAGGAGTTCACGGCGTTCGGGCACACGATGCTCGAGGACGTGGACCGATTGGCCGAAGTGCAGGCGCTCATTCGAGAGATCAACATGGGTGCTACCGCGATCGGGACCGGACTGAATGCGCCGCCGGGCTACGCCGATGCCGTTCGCGACCACCTGTCGCGCATCTCCGGCCTCGGTCTGATCACCGCCCCCGATCTCGTCGAGGCGACGGCCGACACGGGCGTGTTCGTGCAGATGTCAGGGGTGCTCAAACGATGCGCCGTGAAGCTGTCCAAGATCTGCAATGATCTGCGCTTGCTGAGCTCGGGGCCGCGAGCGGGACTCGGTGAGATCAACTTGCCGCCGATGCAACCCGGATCGTCGATCATGCCGGGCAAAGTCAACCCGGTGATTCCGGAGGTCGTGAACCAGGTCTGCTTCGACGTCATGGGCGCGGACGTGAGCGTGACGGTCGCGGCGGAGGCCGGGCAGCTGCAGCTCAACGTGTTCGAGCCGTTGATCGCCTACCGCCTGCTGCGCAGCGTGGCCTCGATGCGGAACGCCTGCGTCGTGCTGGGCGAGCGGTGCGTGGTCGGGATCACGGCCAACGCCGACCGCATGCGCTGGTTCGTGGAGCACTCGATCGGCGTCGTCACCGCGCTGTCGCCGGTGATCGGCTACGACCGCGCGACGGAGATCGCGAAGCTGGCGTTGGAGACCGGTCGCGGCGTGTACGACCTGGTACTGGAGCGCGGGCTGCTGACGCGCGCGCGATTGGACGAGATCCTGAATCCCGAGGCGATGGCTCGAGCGGCCAGCACCCACGCGCCCGGCTGATGTCGCCCCGACGAAGGAAGCGGCTCGACCCGGCGCTGTTCGATTTGCCGGTGGATCGCATCCGGAGCGGCTTCTACTCCGACAAATACTTCGAGCGTGCCCGTGAGGTGCTGCGGGCCGATGGCTGGCGATCTCCCGTGCTGATGCAGGTGAGCGCCAAGCATGGCGCTTGGTTGGGAGGGATCGATGAAGCCATCGCCGTGCTCAAGCTCTGCTCGGACGATTGGAGCGCGCTCACGGTGAGCGCGCTCTACGACGGCGACCGGGTGGAGAGCTGGGACACGCTGATGACGATCGAAGGTCCGTACGATGTCTTCGCGCACCTGGAGACGCTGTATCTCGGAGTGCTCACGCGGCGGACGCGGGTGTGCACCAACACGCGCCTGTGCGTCGAGGCAGCGCGTCCCAAGCCGGTGCTGTTCTTCGGTGCGCGCCACGAATATTGGGGCGCACAGCCGGGTGACGGATACGCCGCGCACATGGGCGGCGCGAATGCCGTGTCGACCGATGCGCAGGGGTCGTGGTTCGGTGCGATGGGCGTTGGCACCGTTCCGCATGCGCTGATCGCCGCGTACAAGGGCGATACCGTCGCCGCAACGATCGCCTTTGCCCGGTGCGTAGGACCCGAGGTCGAGGTCGTGGCGCTCGTCGACTATGAGAACGACTGTGTGCGCACGAGCCTCGAGGTTGCGCGCGCGCTGGAGGGCCGTCTTTCCGGTGTACGCCTGGATACGTCGGAGAATCTCGTCGATCGGTCGGTGATCCCGATGATGGGCAGCTTCAAACCGACGGGCGTGAATCCGCAGCTCGTGTGGAATGTGCGCGATGCACTCGATGCGGAAGGATTCGGCGACGTCAAGATCATCGTCTCCGGTGGGTTGAATCCCGCGCGTATCCGTCAGTTCGAGGAGGAGAAGGCGCCGGTCGACGTCTACGGTGTCGGCGCGTCGATCGTCGCCGACGGGCGGTTCGACTTCACCGCGGACATCGTGCAGGTCGAAGGCAAGCCGGAGTCGAAGGTGGGCCGGGAGTACCGTCCAAATCCGAAGCTGGAACGCGTGAGGTAGAATCGTATGGCAGGATTGAAGCTGGACGGCGCCGGTCTGGCGAAGATGAACGCGCTGGAGGAAGCCAGTGTGCAGCTGCAGCGGGTCCACGGTGCGGTCGAACAGTGGGCGCTGGCGATCAAGCGCAATCAGCCGGCGACGCTCTATTCGATGCAGATCAAGCGGCAGCTGCCCACGCTCGCAGCGCTGTTGAAGGCGCAGTTCGGGATGATCTCCGACCAGGTCACCGCGATGAACCTCGTCGCGTCGCGCGGTGGCGCTGAAGCGCCGAAGATCCGAGCGCTGCGCGAAGGCATCGCGCAGGTGCGTGTGGCGCTCGAGATCGCGGTGGCGCAGACCAAGGACAAGCACGAGCAGAAGGACGATCACGAGCGCTCCGGGAGCAGCACGTCCGAGCACTGACGATCACGTTCGCTCGCTTGATTTGGATTCAGGCGGTCCGTAGCTTGCGTCCGTTCCGCCGCTCTTCACACCGCGCTCCGCGTGCTGACGGAAGCACTTCGTACGCTGGTCAACAGGACAACAGCATGACCCCGCATCTCCGCCCGCGCCGGCTCGCTCGCGCCGCGCTGACGGTAGCGCTGGCTGCGTTCGTCGCTGCCTGCGCTTCGCAATCGCCAGACTCGGTCTTCCACTCACGAACCGAATTCAACCGCGAAGTCGGAAGCCTCTTCAGTCTGCTGATCTGGCTCGGCACCGCGGTCTTCGTTTTTGTGGAAGCCATTCTCATCTACGCGCTGATCCGCTTCCGTCACCGCGAGGGCGCACCGGAGCCGCAGCACGTTCACGGCAATTCCACGCTCGAGATTCTCTGGACGGCTATTCCAGCGGTGATTCTCGTGTTCATCGCCGTACCGACGGTGCGGACGATCTTCAGCACCCAAGCCACTGCGCGTGCCGACGCGCTTCAGGTGGAGGTGACCGGCCATCAGTGGTGGTGGGAGTTTCGTTATCCCCAATACGGCATCACCACCGCGAATGAGCTCTATCTGCCGATCGGCCGCACGGTGAATTTCACACTCAAGTCGCAGGACGTCATCCATTCCTTCTGGGTGCCGGCGATGGGCGGCAAGCGGGATGTCGTCACGAACCGCACGAATTATCTCTGGTATACGCCCGATTCCGTGGGCGTCAACGCGTGGAATGGCGCCTGCGCCGAGTATTGCGGCACGTCACACGCCAACATGCGGTTCAAGACGTTCACGGTGACGCCGGCACAATTCGCGAGCTGGGTGAGCCATCAGCAGAGCTCCGCCGCTTTCACGCTGCCGGCGCCGGGGCAGGTTGCGGCGGGTACCGCGCAGGCGGTGCAGCAGAACCCCAATCTGGCGCAGCCGGCGGCGCCCATGCCGGCGCAGACCGTGCCGCAGAAAAACCTTGGCGGCGCAGGCACACCGTCGTCACCGACGTCCGCCGGCCCGACCGTGCCGGGCGCCGGCCGGCCCGGCGTCGGCGTGCCTAACGTGGCGCCCGCAGCGGCGCCGGCGGTGCAGGCGGGCTTCATCACCTTTCCGCGCGAGCAGATCCCGGCGTACGCCGTTCCGCGCACACCGCTGCCCGACGGCTTGACGTTCGACGACCACCTCACCGGCGACGCGACGCGCGGCGCGCAGATTCTCAGCACGCCGCCATTCACCGGCGGCTGCCTGGGCTGCCACGCGATCAAGGGGAATCCGATGATGAATGGGCAGATCGGACCCAACCTCACGCACGTCGGCTCGCGCTCGACGATCGCCGGCGGGTTATACCCAAACGACGCCATGCACCTGGCGCGCTGGATCAAGAATGCGCGCCTCATGAAGCCCGGCGTCATCATGCCCACGCTCGGCCAGGGGCAGTACGATCCGATCCTGAAAGCGCGCATGACGACGGGTCTCAGCGATCAGCAGATCGCCGACATCGTCGCCTATCTGCGCGCTTTACAATGACTGAACGGTTGAATCCGGAGACTTAGACGCAATGGCAACGACCGCCGCCGCTCCGGCCTACGTTGGCGAGCACGAGGAAGCCTCGGGGCTGTGGAGCTGGCTCACGACCGTCGACCACAAGCGCATCGGCGCGCTGTATCTGTATACGTCGCTGACGTGGTTCGCCGTCGGCGGGATCGAAGCGGTGATCATGCGCATGCAGCTGCAGCAGCCGAACGGCCGCGTGGTATCGGCGGAAGTGTTCAACCAGCTGTTCACGATGCATGGCACGACCATGATCTTCCTCGTGATCATGCCGTTGTCGGCTGCGTTCTTCAACTTTCTCGTCCCGCTGCAGATCGGCGCGCGCGACGTCGCCTTCCCGCGGCTCAACGCGTTCAGCTACTGGGTGTACCTGTTCGGATCCCTGTTCATGAACGCCTCGTGGCTCGTCGGGCAGGCGCCGAACGGCGGCTGGTTCGGGTACGCGCCGCTGACGACGATGCCGTACTCACCCAACTTCAACATCGATTTCTGGGTGCTGGGCCTGCAGATCCTCGGCGTGTCCTCGCTGGCCGCAGCGTTCAACTTCATCACGACGATCGTGAACATGCGCGCGCCCGGCATGACGCTGATGCGCATGCCGATCTTCACGTGGATGGCGTTCATCGTTCAGTTCCTGCTGATTCTCGCCTTCCCGGTCATCACGATCGCGCTCGTGTTCCTGCAGTTCGACCGCTTCTTCGGCACCAACTTCTACGCGACCGCCGCCGGTGCCGACCCGCTGCTCTGGCAGCATCTGTTCTGGATTTTCGGGCACCCGGAGGTCTACATCCTCATCCTGCCGGCGTTCGGCCTCGTGTCCGAGGTGCTGCCGACCATGTCGCGCAAACCGCTGTTTGGCTATCCGGTGATGGTCTATTCCGGAATCATGATTGCCTTCCTCGGCTTCGGCGTCTGGGCGCATCACATGTTCGCCGTGGGCATGGGTCCGATCGCCGACACCGTGTTCGGCGTGACGACGATGCTGATCGCCATACCGACGGGCGTGAAGATCTTCAACTGGATCTTCACGATGTGGGGCGGCAACGTGCGGTACACCACGGCTACGAAGTTCGCTATCTCGCTCGTCGGGCTGTTCACGATCGGCGGCATCTCCGGCGTGATGCACGCGTCGCCTCCCGCCGACCTGCAGCAGACCGACAGCTACTTCATCGTCGCCCACTTCCACTATGTACTCGTCGCCGGCTCGATGATGGGGCTCCTGGCGGGGGTCTATTACTATTTCCCGAAGATCACCGGGCGCATGCTCGATGAGACGCTCGGCACCTGGCATTTCTGGCTGTTCTTCATCGGTGTGAATCTCACCTTCTTCCCGATGCACTTCTCGGGACTGATGGGGATGCCGCGCCGCATCTACCAGTACGATGCCGGCCAGGGGTGGGATACCTACAACCTCCTCAGCTCGATCGGCGCGTACATCCAGGCGGTGGCGGTAATCATCTTCTTCTACAACGTCGTCAGGAGCCGGCGATCGGGTCTCGTGGCGGGGAACGATCCGTGGGGATCGCCAACGCTGGAGTGGTCGATCCCGTCGCCGCCGCCGGACTACAACTTCGCCTCGATTCCGACGGTGAGCTCACGGTATCCGCTGTGGGACATGACGAACACCGTGCTGTCGGCGGATGCCGAGCGGCCGTACGATCATCATCCGGCGCTGCATCCGGTGGGCACGGTGCCCAAGGCTGGCGCTCCGGTGGCGCGCCGGGAGCCGTCGCCGCCGCCGTCGGCGCGGCAGCTCGGGATCGTGCTCCCCTACCCCACCATCAGGCCGCTGCTCGTGGCGCTCTTCATGACGCTCATGTTCTCCGGCCTGCTGTTCATCCACAAAGACAAGCTGCCCCTCGCGATAGCCACGATCGTGCTCTGCGCCGCGGCGATGACGGCGTTTCTCTACAGCTGGCTGTTGTCACCGCTCGAGCCCGAGCACACGTGAGCGCGTCGGTGCGAGAGCGCCGCCCGAGACGAGAGATCTGATACATGGCTTCTTCGATAATACCGCACGCGGCACATCCGCCAACGAGTACCGGCCTCGATCATCGCAAGATCGCGATCTGGGCCTTCATCGGCTCGGAGTGCATGCTGTTCGCGTCGCTGATCTCGACGTATCTGATCTACAAGGGCCGGAGCATCAACGGCCCGTTCCCGCACGAGGTGTGCAATCCCCCGCAGTGCGCGACGGTGATGAAGCCCATCCTGAACATCCCCGTCACGTCCGTGTCGACGTTCGTGCTCCTCATGTCGTCGCTGGCGATGGTGCTCGCGCTGGCCGCGGTCGAGAACAAAGACAGGCCGCTGCCGCCAAACGCCGGATTCGGCGACAGGGTGCTCGCATCGTCGAAGCTCTGGCTGCTGATGACCGCGCTGCTGGGCGCCACCTTTCTGGGCTTTCAGGCGTTCGAGTTCACCTCGTTCGTGCACGAGGGACTCACGATTCGCACCAACCTGTTCGGATCGTCGTTCTTCACGCTCACCGGCTTTCACGGCGCCCACGTGACCGCCGGCGTGCTCTGGCTGCTGACGCTTCTCGCCATCGACATGAAGCGCGGACTGGGCCCGAAGGATGCGCTGCTGGTCGACATTTCGGCGCTGTACTGGCATTTTGTGGACGTCGTGTGGATCGCGATCTTCACGCTCGTGTACCTGATTCGCTGACAGGACCGGTCATGACCGAACATTCGCATGCGTCCCCCCCTCCACCCACGGCCGTGCACGTCGAAAGTGAGCATGCGATGGCCGAGGTGCACGAGCATCCCGGCTGGTCCACCTATTGGAAGGTCGCGACGATCCTGACGCTGATCACGGTGGTGGAGGTCTGGGTCTACTACATACCGTCGATCGTGCAGTCGCACATCTTCGTGCCGCTGCTCCTCGTGATGTCCGCGATCAAGTTCGCGATCGTGGTGCTCTTCTACATGCACCTGAAGTACGATCATCGGCTCTTTCGCGCGCTGTTCACGGGACCGCTGATCATCGCGATGACGACGATCGTCGCGCTGCTCTTCCTCTTCGGCCATCTCGTGGTGAAGGCGTGAGCTGATGCCGACGGTGTTCGCGCTGCTGCACGTCGGCGCGCAGCTGGCTGCTCGTAGCTTCACGGTGCACGTCAGCACCGTGGTCGGCATTCTGGCGCTGATCGCGCTGTACGAGGGCATGGCACAGCGGCAACCGCGGCCGGCGATCGGTCGTGCTCAGCCCGTAACTGGCGGCCTCCGCGTATCGCAGCGACTGACGTTCTACGGCGGCCTCCTCGTACTGTTCCTGTCGCTCAATGGGTGGCTGCACGATCTGAGCGACTACTATTTGTTCAGCGCGCACATGGTACAGCACCTGTTGCTATCGCTGGCCGTGGCACCGCTCCTGGTCATGGGAACACCCGGCTGGATGTTGCGCCCCGCATTGCAGTACAAGGGAGTGCGCGCGGCGGCGCAATGGCTCACCCGGCCGTCGCGGTGCTTCATCCTGTTCAATGTCGTCGTGGCCGGCTGGCATTTGCCCGTGCTGTACAACATGGCGATGGCGCACCATTCGGTTCACATCGTACAGCACCTGATGTTTCTCGTGGCGTCGGTGCTGATGTGGTGGCCGGTGCTCAGCCCCCTCCCCGAGCTGCCGCGGCTGTCGTACCCGATGCAGATGCTCTATCTGTTCCTGATGAGCATTCCTATGTCGGTCGTGGCGATCTTCATCGCGTACGCCGGCGACATTCTCTACCCCGCCTACGCCAGTGCGCCGCGCATCTGGTCGCTGACACCGCTGCAGGATCAGTTCATCGGCGGCCTGATCATGTGGATTCCAGGCGGTTTGTTTTTCGTTGCCATCCTGTCGGTCGTCTTCTTCAGGTGGCAGGCGCACGGGGCGCTCGACTCCCAGGCGGCCGCTCAGGTTGACGCTTAGCGGCGAGAGGCCGGGGCGGACCGCTCACCGCGCGTTCTGCTTCGTGCTGTTCTCGTAGGCGTCCCTTCATCTCCTGTACCCGTGGATCTTCTTGTTCAAGGTGCAGGATCGATCGCACGCCTAAGGCCGTGCGCAATGCCATCTTACAATCTGTCGTTTTCTGGAATGCGAGTTGCTCATCCTGGCCGTATGACGAAGTCGACCGTGCGCCTCCGTTCGATGGGGGCTGCTTTCGCCGCTGCCTGTATGCCGTTTGCTATGCTCACGGCAGGCGTTACAGGCCGTGCGGCCAAGGCTCCGCTCGGTGTGGCACCAGCGGTGCTGGACAGCCTGCTGGCGCCGTCGCTGACAGCGCCTCCGAAGACTCGCCCGCACGCCATTCCGGCGCGCCGCAAAACGCGTAAGAGAGCCGCTCGCCATCCGGCCACTCGGGGTTGGGCATCGCCGGTCGGTGCTCCATCGCTGGAGCATGACCTTTCGTCGATTCTGGGCTCGCACACCCGCAGCGGCGCGTGGGGAGTGATGGTGGTGTCGCTGACGCGCGGCGACACGTTGTTCAAGGACAACGCCGACGCGCCAATGCAGCCGGCGTCGACGATGAAGATGTACACGGCCGCGCTGGCGCTCGATCGCTTCGGCCCCAATTACAGCTTTTCCACCGTGGCGTTACACGACGGTACGGTGAGCGACGGGGTGCTGCAGGGGAACGTGTACCTGCGGGGTTCCGGCGATCCGTCGCTGTCGAGCCGACTCTGGCGCTCGGAAGAGCCGATGGACGTTCTCGCCGGACAGCTGGCCGCTGCGGGAATCCGGCACATTCGCGGCGACGTGGTCGGCGATCCCAGCGCGTTCGACAGCCAACTCGTGCCGGACGGATGGCAGTCGCGGTATCTCGGAGCCGCGTATGCGGCAAAGGTGTCGGCACTTTCGTTGAACGAGAACATCGTCTGGGTGGTGGTGCAGCCTAACGCCGGGAGCAGGACGGCGAGCGTCAGCCTCGATCCGGCGACGAGCTCGATTCCCGTCGAAAGCTCCGTACGCGTGGTCGGGGGCACGGGCGGGCGCATCAGTGCCTCGCGGCGACCCGACGGCAGCATCCTCGTTCGCGGATCGATTGGCGCCCGCTCCGGACCGCTCCGCTATTCCCTCGTCGTGGACAATCCCGCACTCTTCACCGCCGGCGCCTTCCGCGCTGCCCTTCAGAAAGCTGGTATCGCCGTAGATGGTACCGTGCGTCTAGGGACGACCGCGCCCAACGCGGTGCCGCTCGGCGCCGTGAAATCTCCGTCGTTGGCCGAGATCGTGACGCAGATGGACCGGGAGAGCATCAATCTCTATGCGGAGATGCTCTATCGGAGCGCGGCTCGCGCAGCCATTCCCTCACAACCGGGTTCCGCGCAGACGGGACTGGTGACTCTGCGCAGCTTCCTGACGCAGAAGGTCGGAGCCAGAGCGGAGGACGTGACGGTGAGTGATGGCAGTGGCCTGTCGGTGCTCGACCGGGTGACGCCGCGATCGATGGTGAAGTTGCTGGCGTTCGCGCATCAAGCGCCGTGGGCCTCCACCTTTCACGCCTCGCTGCCGCTGGAAGGGGAGTCCGGCACACTGAAGCGGCACGGCCGCTACTCTCCGGCGCACGGAAACCTGCACGCCAAGACCGGCACCACGAACACGGTGGCGTCGCTCGGCGGCTACGTGACCGCCAAGGACGGCGAGATCCTCGCGTTCTCATTCATCTACAACGGCACGGACCGGTGGAACGCGAAGACGACGATGGATCAGATGGGCGCTACGCTCGCGGAGTTCGTTCGTTAGGCTCCGCGGAGGGCACGCGCTGATCAGAGCGACTCGAGCTCGATCCCGCGCCGGCGCAGCTCCTCGATGTACAGATCGGCCGGCACGCATTCGTCGGGCGTGTGGACGCCGGGCGGCTGGATCGTGCCGCGCACCTGCATCAGCCCAGTGATGGACAGGGAGAAGCCCGTGGCGCGTTCCATCGCACTGATGCCGTGCGCCTCGTCGTAGTAGTCGATCAGCTGCCAGCCCACCGTCTTCGAGCGTCCGGCCTTCGTGCCGGCAACGATCACCCGCGCCGCAACGAGATCGCGACCGTTAGGCCTGGTGAGGCGCGGTCCGACGACGGCGATGAAGACGTCGCGTGGCGCTACCTTGGCGCCTCCCTCCTTCACTTCCACAGGATCGAGGTCCAGGAGGCCGAGGTCACGAATGGTCTCCATGATCTGCGCATGCCCCGGGTAGCGCAGCGTCTTGTACTCCATCGTCGGAATCCTACCCTCGTACCGAAACGCCATTGTGGAGAGGCCGCCGGCGGTGTGAAAGGCTTCCAGATCACCGATGTCGCCCGGAAAGGCGACGATCTCGCGCTCCGATAGCGCTTTCACCTGCGTGCGTTGTCCGCCGCGCAGCACCCACGACAGCGTCGTGTAGTAGTCGAGCACACCTTCGATGGAATACACGATCTGATAATTCAGTGGCGGCTCCGGATTCTGCGGCAAGCCACCGACATAAATCCGCACCGATTGCACCTCATCGAGCTGCCGGATTCCCGACTCGGCGAGGATGTTCACCATACCGGGAGCGAGTCCGCAGTCGGGCACGATCGTGATGCCCTTGCTGCGCGCTTCGGCGTCGAGCTGCTTCTGCTCGAACACAATTTCCGTGTTGCCGCCGAGATCGCAGAAGTGAACGCCCGCTTGCACGGCCAGCTTCGCGAGGTCGTAGTTGAAGTAGTATGGAATGGCACTCATCACCGCATCGGATTCGCGCATCGCGCCGAGCACTGCTGCTTCGTCGCGGACATCGAGGTGCGTCGGAAGCAGTCTCGGACCGGAATACGGCGCGAGGAAGTGCGGCAGGTGGTCTATCCTGATGTCGGCGATGCGCACCTGCTCGACCTCCGCATCCTGGAGGAGATCGTACGCACAGGCCGATCCCTGCAGGCCGGCGCCGAGCACGAGCATCCGCATTCAGTCGTTCTCCTCGATCGGTGTGGTTGTCTGGCGATCGAAAGATATCCAGGCTGCGGACCGCGCAACTGACGTACATTCCATGAATGACGATGACTCACGACGAGATGTGGCGGACGCACCTGCTCGAGGACAGAGCGAGCATCGCTGATCTGCTGCGCCGCACACGGCGCATAGCCGTGCTCGGCATCAAGGTGCGGGACAGCGGACAGCCAGCGTACTACGTGCCGGAATACGCGCAGCGTGCCGGCTTCGAGATCGTTCCCGTTCCCGTGTATTATCCCGAGGTGCGGGAGATTCTCGGAGTGCCGGTGTATCGCACCGTGTCGGCCGTTCCTGGGGAGATCGACATGGTGAATGTCTTCCGGCGGCCGAAAGACATTCCCATGCACGTCGACGACATTCTTGCCAAACGACCGAGCTCCGTGTGGTTCCAGCTGGGCATCCGCAACGACGAAGCGGCGGAGCGGTTCGCTCGCGCCGGCATCGATGTGGTGCAGGACCGTTGTCTGATGGTGGAGATGCGCCTCATCGGGCACTGATCGTCACGGCTCGAGCACCAGTGCGCCACGCGCGGCATCCAGCGCCCAGCGGCGTGCGCGCAGCTGGCCGAGCAGCGCGGAACGCGAGAGCGGCTCGAATCGACCATCAGCGAGCACGCGCAGATCGGCGCCATCGGCGAGCGTCGGTATGCGCTCTCCACGTGCACTCGCCGGCAGCGCTCCCGAGCTGCGCAGGACCAAGTGTTCCGACACTCCGTCGAATTCGGGAGCGAAGCGCTCCAGCACGTCGATGCCGATGCTCACGCGCCTCCTGCCGAGAGGCGCAAAGTGCACGGGAACGTTGCTGAGCGTCAAAGCGCCGATCGTGAGCGACGGTATCGCGCCGAGCGGCGCGTGGGATCGATCGCCGCCGAACAGCGCCGCGCTCCGCCTGCGCCACGTCGTATCGAGCGTGACACCGGTGCGCCTTGCGTCCAATGTCGCGTCCATGTCGACATCACCGAGGCGTACAGGAGTGCGCGCCAGTGCCGTGGCGCTCACCGACGGCCGCAGCTTGACGACGATTGACTCCGGCATGGAGACGCCGGGCGGATTCGCCAGCAGCCACGCCGCCTGTGCTCGTTCGGCGTTCGAGAGTGTGCCCGCGGGAAGCGTGAGCAGTGCATGGAAATCTCCAAGCTCGCGATAGAGCGGTGCCAGCGCGGTCGCGATCGCCATCCGGTCGCCGCCGAATTGTCGCGCCTCCTCCAACAGAACGGCGCCAATCCGAGTCGCTCCTCGCGACGCCAGATAGCGTCCCAATGCGGCGCGCGCTTCGGGATCGCGCGGACGCGCGTCGGAGGTGGCGTAGTACAGCTCCTCTGCGTCGGTGAGCCGACCGGCGCGCAGCAGCGAATCCGCCACAGAAACCTGAGCGCCGGCCGCAGCCGAGAGTAGCGCGACCGAGAGCAGCGCAACCGCGCCGAATCCGGCGAGCGCCTCACGCCAGCGCTGGATCACGGCGAGTGGACGATGACGCGCGCGAGGAGCTCGATGTCCGGATCGACTTCGACCAGCGCCGGAGCCGATCCGAGCGTAGCCGGCAGGGGGAACGTGGCATGGTCGTCGGCCGGCACGTTGACCGTGACCCGCCGATCCCTTCCCGTGGTGTCACGCAGCAGCACGGTGAGCGGGAAACGAAATGCCCCGAAGCGCTTCAACTGCGTCACGTCGAACAGCACGCGACGTGCAGCGGGATCGTATCGCCAGGAGACGTCCAGCTCGGGATAGCCAGGCCGGCGCAGCCACTGGTCGAAGAACCAGCGGAGGTCCCGCCCTGACGCTCGCTCCATCGCCTGCTCGAGATCCGCCGTGAGAGCGTTGCCGTCGCGATGAGTCGTGTAATACTGCCGCAGCGCGCCAAAGAAGATGCGGTCCCCGAGCATCGACCGAAGCATGTGGAGCACGAACGCGCCCTTCTGATAGCTGTTGCGATTCAGCAGTGCGAGCAGATTCGTCTCGATCGTGTCGATCACCGGTCGGGTCGCCACCGCGATGCTGTCGGCGAGCACGGCGCTCCGGATCCCCACCATCTCGTGGTGGAACGCGCTGTCACCGTGCGCGTGCTGCGTCCACAGCGCGGCGAAGTACGTCGCGAAGCCCTCCGAGAGCCACACGTGCGGCCAGTCGCGCTCGGTGACGGCGTCGCCGAACCACTGATGCGCGGTTTCGTGCGCGATCAGCCCCTCGGTCATCGCGTCGCGGCGCACGATGCGGTCGGCGTAGAAGATCGCGCTGGCGTTCTCCATACCGCCGTATCGCGTCGACGATTGCAGATGTGCCAACTTCTCATATGGGAACGGGCCCACACGCTCGGCGAAGAAGCGCACGATGTCACCCGCTCTGGCGAACGCGCCCGGCAGCTCGGCGCGCTGCTCCGGCGCGACGTACACCATCTGCGGCACGCATCGCGCGAGCGCCGACAGCCCACACGCCGTCTGCCCGAGGTCGTACGCGACGAGCGGCGCGGCGGCAATCACCATCAGATACGTCGCGATGGGACGTGACTCGCGCCAACGCGTCTCGACGCGCGGCTGACCGCCTCGGACGTCCGGCAGCTCGTGGCGCTCCATGAGAGCGCCATTGGCGACCACCGTCCGACTGGCGGGCGCTCGCACCGTCCACGTCACCGTCGCCTTTTTGCTGGGGTGGTCGACGCTCGGAATCCAGTAGCGCGCGCGATTCGGCCAGTTGTCACCGAAGCCCGTCCAGCGGCCGGCACTGTCGGTGCGGATGATCAACCCGTCCGCAGGCATGCCGGTGTACTTCACGGTCACCTTGAACCGGTCCGCCCGCCCAATCAACGCGAGCGGCACGAACAGCGCTTCTTCGGATCTGCTGAACGGCGTCGCACGCCCGTTCACCAGCACGCTGTCGACGCGGAGGTGCACGAGATCCAGCCGCAGCGTGTCGACCCTTGCCAGCCGCCGAAGCGAGATCACGGCGCTTCCCGCGATCGTTTGGCCGCTGTCCGGCAGGTCGAGCGTCAGGTCGTAATCGAGGACCTCGATGCCGGGCTCGTAGCTTCGCGCGGGCGCCTGCGCGCGCAAGGCGGTAGCCGCCTGAAGCCCGAACAGCACGAGCACAGCGGCGGATCGACGCGCCGCACCCATCAGCGTCCGAATAGCTTCCCCAACAGGCCGTCGCCGCCCTGCCCTGTCGTCGCCGGTCCGGCGGCGGCGCTGAATGCGTCGGCGAACTCCAGCGTCGTTTGGTAGCGATCGTCAGGATTGCGCTGCATCGCCTTGTTCAGCACTCGCTCCACCGACTCTGGCAGGTCGAGCTCGGGACGCATTTTCCGCAGCGGTGTCGGCTCGCTCCGCAGTCGCGCGATCATCATCTCCTGCTGCGTGCGTCCCTGAAAGGGCAGCTTGCCCGTGAGCATCTCGTACACCATCAACGACAATGAATAGATATCCGTGCGTGCATCGAGCGCCTTGCCGCGAAGCTGTTCGGGACTCATGAACTCGGGTGTGCCGAGAATGATACCGGTGGCGGTGAGCTTCTGCAGCTCGCCTTCGGCGCGGCGTTCCTTGGCCAGCCCGAAATCCATGACCACGGCGTATTCGCCGCCGTCGGGCCGCTTGCAGATCATGATGTTTTCGGGCTTCAGATCGCGATGCACGATCTTGAGCTGGTGGGCGATGTGAAGTCCCGCCGCCATATCGCGAACGAACGCGGCGGCGTCGCCGAGCGGGATGTGCCCGAGCCGATTCGTCCGGTCGGCGAGGATCTCTCCTTCGACGAAGGGCATGACGACGTAGACGAGGCCGTCCTCCGTCTCACCCAAGCGCATGATGTGGCAGACATTCTGATGCGCCAGACGCATGCCGAGCGCCGCCTCGCGGCGCAGTCGCGCCATGGCGTTCTCGTCCTGCGAGAGTGCCGCCGAGAGCACCTTGATCGCGTATCGCTCCTGAGTAGCGATGTCGGTGGCGAGGTACACGAACGACATCCCTCCCTCGCCGACCTTCTTCACGATGCGGTAGCGCCCGTCCAGTACCTGCCCAACGAGATTTGCGTACGTTACGGGCTGGCGCGCCGCGGCCTCACCGCGCGGCGTCGGCGCCGTGGGTCGCGGCGGCGTCGGAGAAGGTGAGGTCGCCACCGCGGCAACGGGATTTGCACCGAGCAGCCGTGTCCCGTCGCGCGTACAGAACCGCGCATCGTCGGCGTACGTCGTACCGCACGTTGGACAGCGGTTCATCAGGTTCGGACCTGGTTGCGCCCACTGGATTTTGCGCGATACAGCGCCTCGTCCGCACGGGCAAAGAGATCCTCGGTCGAATCGACACGAGGGGAAGGAAAAGTGGCAACACCGATGCTCGCCGTCAAATGCAGCGGCTCGTCCGCTGCAGCATCGAATGCGTGCATGCCGATGCGCTCGCGAAGCCGCTCGGCGAAGATGAGCGCACCGTCCTGACTCGTCTCCGGCAGAATGAGAACGAACTCCTCGCCGCCATATCGTGCGACGATATCGACGGTACGCGCAGCGCCGTCCAGCAACAGCGCAATCTGGCGCAGCACATCGTCACCTACGAGGTGACCATAGCCGTCGTTCACGGACTTGAAGTGGTCGACGTCCATCAGCAGCATACTCACCGTTTCCTCGAAGCGCCGGCAGCGATCCACCTCCGCCGCGAGCCGATCGAGTAGCGCCCGCCGGTTCAGCAGCCGTGTCAAGGAGTCGCGCGTTGCCAGCTCCTCGAGTCGGCGGTTGTCCGCCTGCGTCAGCTCGAGCGCCTGCGCGCGCTTCATCGCTGCCACTGCCGCCTTGATCACGGTGTCCGCGAATTCCGCATCCTCGCGCGTGAGCGAGCGCTCGAAGCGCTCGGTGCGCAGAAAGAGCACACCCGAGCGCCAGCGATCCACGGCGAAGGGCAGCGTGATCACCGATCGGATGGGCACCTCGCGCCGTTCCTCGCTCCAGACATTCCGGATTTCCGCGAACAGGGGATCGGTGCGCGCGTCCTCGACGAGCACCGGCCGTCCCGATTCCAGTGCGGCGACCAACTCCGGATAACGATCGAGTTGGATGCGCAGGTCGGCCACCGCGTTGTCCTCGAAGGCCGCCGCCACGAGGCCCATGGTGTCCCCGGCATTCGCGAGTACGACCGAGCAATGCGAGATGCCGAGTGCGCGGGCGACACGACGTGCCAGGATGCGGTAGATCTCCGGCGCCGACAGCTCGCCGGTGACCTCGTGCAGGATGTCCACCAGTTGCCTGTTGTTCTCGACGTCCTCACGCGCGCGCTGGAGCTCTTCCGCCGTTTGGCGCAGCGCTTCGCGGGTGACCCGCAGCTCGGCACGTGTGCGGAGCTGCGTCTGAATGCGCGCCAACAACTCGGGCACGCGGAACGGCTTGCCGATGCAGTCGTCGGCGCCACGCGGCAGCGGCACCGCGACGTCGCCGTTGAGCGGACGCGTGACTACGACTGGCACGTCGCGCCACTGCTCGTCCGTCTTCAGGTGCTGGAGCAGGGCCTCACCGTCGGCACCGTAATCGTCGAAATCGAGGAGCACGAGATCGGGCTTTGCCAGCTCGAGCGCACGCATGATGTCGTGCCGCCCCCGCACGCTCGTGACGCTGTACCCCTGTTCGCGCAGCAGCCAGGACAACGCGCCTAACGTGCGCGGATCGCGATCGGCGACGAGCACCCGCGTATCAGGCACCATTCAGGAGCTGTCTGAGCCCCTCCCATTCGATGTTGCCACCGCTCAGCACCGCCACGGTGGGGCCCTGCGGCCGCACGCTTCCCTCCAGCAGCGCCGCCACCGCGATCGCGCCGCTCGGTTCCACGACCAGCTTCATGCGATCGAGCAGCAAGCGTATCGCGCCGATCAGCGCCGAGTCTTCGACGGTGACGACCTGATCGATGAACTGCTGGTGATGCGCAAAGGGAAGCCGGCCGACCTCCACGGCGAGCAGGCCGTCGGCGAGACCGGATGTGTGATCGAGACGCACCGGCTGTCCCGCCGCCCGAGCGCGGCTCAGTTTGGGCGCACCGGCGGGTTCGACACCCACCACGCGTGCACCCGGACAGGTCAGCTTGATGGCGGTCGCCACACCGGCACTGAGACCGCCACCACCTACCGGCACGAGCACGGTGCCGACGTCGGGCAGATCATGTGCGATCTCCAGTCCCGCCGTCCCCTGGCCGGCGATGATGAGCGGGTCGTCATACGGCGGCACGAGTGTGCCTCCGTCACGCCGCTGAATCTCCAGCGCGCGCGCCATCCGATCGGCCGTCGTGGTGCCCGCGAGCTCGACGCGCGCGCCCAGCCGTTCGGCACCCGAGCGTTTGGCATGCGTAACAGTCGTGGGCATGACCACGGTTGCCGGGACACCGAATAGCTTGGCCGCAAGCGCCACCGCCTGCGCGTGGTTGCCGGACGACGGCGCAATCACACCGCGGGCGCGCACGGCGGGATCGAGTCTCGATAGAAAGTTGAACGCGCCGCGGAACTTGAACGCTCCGCCACGCTGGAGCATCTCGGGTTTCAACCACACGGCTCCCCCGGTACGCTCGGAGATCGCGTCGGCGGGAAGGAGCGGGGTCCGAACGGCCACCGGCGCTAGAATGTCGGCGGCGGAGCGTATGTCGTCGAGACCGACGAGAGTCGCTACCGGTGAAGCTGTCGTCACGATGGGTGCATTCCTGCCTGAAAGTCTGGGCGAAGCTGCTGATGCGCGGGATAGAGCGGCACGGGAGAGAAACGATCGCTTTGCAATTTATACGATCGAGTCTCCCCAAACGTCGGGGTCAGCGCGGGCGTACCGGCGGTCGACCGGCGGCGACGACCCGCTATGCGAACACGCGATTCCGGCCGCCCGATTTCGCCTTGTACAGCGACCGATCTGCTTCCGCGAGCAGCACGTCGGGCGAGATCGGGTCTGTACCGCGGGCGAGCGCGACCCCCACTGAGATTGTGATCGCGAGCGGGGCCGTCGCCGGTCCAAACTGAAAATCGTCGACGCGGCGCCGGAGCCGCTCGCCAAACGTGAGCGCCCCCTGCCATCCCGTGTCGGGCAGCAGGATCACGAATTCGTCGCCGCCGAAACGCGCCACGGCATCGGTGTCGCGCGCCGTGCTCTTCATGATCCCGGCGAGCTGCTGCAGCACGACATCGCCCACGGGATGCCCGCGCGAGTCGTTGATGTCCTTGAAGTGATCGAGGTCGATTGCCAGCAACGCGACGTTGGAGCCGCGGCGCTTGGCCTGCCGCCAGTCCGCTCGCAACCGCTCCTCCAGCGCACGGCGATTCAAGCACCCGGTGAGCGGGTCGGTACCCACCAGTTCGGCCAGGCGATTCCGCATCGCCTCGAAGCTGCGCGCGAGCAATGTGAGATCGTCCGGCCGCTTCTCCGTGGTGAGGCCAAGCGTGCCTGTCATGTCGCCGGCTTCCACCATCTTGCAAAAGAGTCGCATCCGGTTCATGCGTTCGCGGAAGCTTCCGAACGTGTATACGAGCACGGCGGCAATGATCGCGAACAGCGTCGCATTGAAGGCGGCTGTCGCGGTCGACGGCCTCGCACCCGGCACGTACGGCGGTACGCGAAGCGCGAGGAGCAGATATGATACGCACGTCAACAGCGCCGCCCAGGAACCTTGGCGTGCGCCGAAATAGAAGACAGACAATTGTACGGACAGCATCCCGAGCAGGAGGATTCGAAACATCTGCTGTGGGGTGCTGATCAGGTAGCAGACGGCGGCGATGGTCGTGATATCGGCCGTCAGCAGCATCGCGGGCAGCCAGCCCCGGATTGTGCGCCCCGGGCTGCGCGAGACGTACCACGCGGCCGCAGCCACGAACGCGATATACACACCGCCGATCACGGCCAGCGGCGCCAACGCCAGATCGGCGGCCCGCCCGAAGACGAGAGACAGGAGCGTGAGCGCGCCGAGTGCCAGATAGCGGACGCGGCGCTGCCAGGCGATGACCTCACGCTGGAGGTCAGCCTGGTCGCCCCGCAGCGCCGCGCGAAGCTCGGCAGAGTTATCGCGGCGCTCTTGCGGTACCTCGAGCAAAGGCGTGAACGCCGTTGGCTCGTCGCTGGGGATGCGTGCGCTGGAGGACATCGAGGTGGGCAGATGCCGGCGGCGGGGAGGGGGGCGCCCTAACCTAAGTACGGTGCAGCGGACGGTAAAGAACAGGGCTCTTCAATAGTCACCAAAAACAGCGCGGGGGCAGCCAAAGGCTGCCCCCGCCACCGGTCATCGCGGCAGGCTACTCCTCGTCCCCCTCGTCTCCTTCCGCCTCTCCCCCCACCGGACTCTCGGCGCCTTCGGTTTGGTCGTCGTCCTCGGGTACCACGCGCGCAACGTCCATCACAAGGTCGTTGGCCTCCAGATTGACCAGTCTCACGCCCTGCGTGTTGCGTCCCGCGACGCGTATGCCCTTGACCGGCATCCGGATGGCGACACCGTGCTTCGTGATCAGCATCAGCTCGTCGTCGGGTAGCACTTCTTTTATGGATACTGCATCGCCCGTCTTGTCGGTGCGGTGGACGGTGATGATCCCCTTTCCTCCGCGCCGCTGGACGCGGTAGTCGTCAATCGGTGAGCACTTGCCCATGCCCCGCTCTGTGACGACGAGGAGGTTCGCCTCACGCTTGATCACCACCATGCCAATCACTTCGTCCCGGGGTCCGAGCTCGATGCCCTTCACCCCCGTCGTGTCGCGCCCCATCTCACGGACGTCCTGCTCGTGGAAGCGAATCGACAGGCCGTGGCGGGTGGCGAGGACGATGTCGTTCGTCCCGCTCGTGATCTGCACGTCGATCAGCTCGTCGCCATCCTCGATCTTGATCGCCTTGATGCCGGTCGACCGCGGATTCGCGTACTGTGACAGCGCCGTCTTCTTCACCGTGCCTTTCTTCGTCGAGAAGAGCAGGAACATGTTCTCGGAGAACTCGCGCACGGACACGAGCGCGGAGACCGTCGTCTCGGCGGCGACGTTGATCAGGTTGACGATCGGTTTGCCCTTCGCCGCACGCCCCGCCTGCGGTATCTCGTGCACCTTGAGCCAGAAGCAGCGACCGTCCTCCGTGAAGAACAGCACGTAATCGTGCGTCGAGGCGACGAAGAGGTGCTCGATGAAATCCTCGTCCTTGAGCGTGGCGCCGTTGTTTCCGCGGCCGCCGCGGCGCTGCTTCTTGTACGTCGATACGGACGTTCGCTTGATGTACCCCGAGTGCGAGATGGTGACCACCATCTCTTCCTCGGCGATCAGATCCTCGATCGTGAACTCGCCTTCGTCGCTGGTGATCTCCGTACGCCGCTCGTCGCCATACTTTTTGGAGACGTCCTGCAGCTCCTCCTTGAGCTTCTTCATGCGAAGCTCCTTCGACCCGAGCAGCTCGCGCAACGCCTTGATCTCGGTCCGCACCTCCTTGAGCTCCGCTTCGAGCTTCTCGATCTCGAGGCCGGTGAGCTTCGCCAGGCGCATGTTGAGAATAGCTTCAGCCTGTCGGTCCGACAGCTTGAAACGCTTCTGCAACTGCGCACTCGCCGCGGGCGTGTCCTCCGCCTTTCGGATGACCTTGATCACCTCGTCGATGTTGTCGACGGCGATCTTCAACCCCTCGAGGATGTGCTCGCGCTCCAGCGCCTTGTCGAGATCGAATTGCGTGCGCCGAACGATGACGTCGTGCCGGTGCGCGATGTAGTGCTCGAGCACCTCCTTGAGCGGCATCACCTTCGGCACGAGCTGGCCCGTGTGCGCGTCCGGCACCAGTGCAAGCATGATCACGCCGAACGTCGCCTGCATCTGCGTGTGCTTGTACAACTGGTTCAGCACCACACGCGGAATGGCATCGCGCTTCAACTCGATGACCACGCGGATGCCGTCGCGATCGGATTCATTTCGCAGGTCGCTGATGCCCTCGAGCTTCTTGTCGCGAACGAGACCGGCGATGTCCTCGACGAGCTTGTTCGGGTTTACCTGGTACGGCACTTCGCTCACCACGATCTGCGATTTGTTCGACGACTCCTTCTCCTCGATCACCGCCCGCGCGCGCATAACGATGCGCCCCCGGCCCGTCTCCTGATAATCCTTGATTCCCTGACGGCCGTAGATGAAGCCACCGGTCGGGAAATCGGGTCCCTTGATGAATCTGCGCAGCTCGCCGATCGTCGCATCCGGATTGTCGACCAGATGCACGAGCGCACTCACCACCTCGCGCAGATTGTGTGGCGGGATGTTCGTCGCCATGCCGACGGCAATTCCCGACGATCCGTTCACGACCAGATTCGGGATCCCGGAGGGAAGCACCTTCGGCTCGTTGAGCCGGTCGTCGAAGTTTGGCGCGAAGCCGACAGTGTTCTTGTCGATGTCGGCGAGCATCTCCATGGCGACCGGCATGAGCCGCGCTTCCGTGTAGCGGTACGCGGCGGCGGGATCCCCGTCGATCGAGCCGAAATTCCCCTGGCCATCGATCAGCGGATATCGCAGCGAGAATTCCTGCACCATACGTACGAGCGCATCATAGACCGACGCGTCGCCGTGCGGATGGTATTTGCCGAGGACGTCGCCCACGACCGTCGCTGATTTTTTGTACGGCCGGCCCGGCACCAATCCGAGCTCGTTCATCGCGTACAGCACGCGACGATGCACCGGCTTCAGGCCATCGCGAACGTCGGGCAGCGCCCGCGAGACGATCACACTCATCGAGTAGTTAATGAACGACTCTTTGATCTCGTCGTCGATGAGGCGCGGAAGAATGCGTTCGCGATTGTTCGGAGCGGTCATTTTGGCCTGCGAATCGGGGGCAATGCGGTACAGTCGACAGCCTGTGGAATATACCCGAAGAGCCGGCGAAATTCAATGCGGAGGTGACATCATAAGCTGTTGCTTCTCAACGTATTACCTGCGTCCGCCTTCAGCCGTTTCCCTGCGTGGAAAACTCCGCGCCCGGAGCCCGTGAGCCGGCCCCGTTATCGTCGCGCGCCAACGCGCACGTCGCAACGAAAAACCGCCCTTTTCGGGCGGCGCTCGTTGCGGCTGATCGAGTTCAGTTGCGCCCTGGCGGAGCCTCGGTCGTGGGGTGGGCCGCCATGTCATGGGCGGCTCTCGCGAGATCTTCGGCGTCCTCGGCCGCCATCTCCGCCTCTTCGGCTTCGGCCGCGCGACGCTCACGTTCCAACGCTTCTTCCCGTTCGCGGCGATAGCGTTCGTACCACGCCCGCGTGATCTCGCCGGCGAGCTCCCGGTTGCCCAAGCCAAACGACAGCGCGAGGGCAAGCGCGATGGCGCCAAACAAAATCGCGAATGCCGTCGTCACGATGTCGGTGGCGATACCAAGCTCCTGCAGCGCCATGAAGATCGCGAGAAGGATCACGCCACCGCGAGCGACGCGTGCGAGCGCGCGTCCGCCGTGCAGGGCGCCCGCCGATGCAGCAATGAGACCGCCGACGAAACCACCCAGTACGATGCCGACGAGGATGATCACGATCGCCGCGATGACGCTCGGGATGTAGCCCACGAGCTCCCCGAAGACGTTCGCCAGCGACTCGAGCCCGAGGGCGTTCGCCGCAATGAGGATCACGGCGAACATCACGAGCCAGAAGACGAGGTTGGCCAGAACGCGGGTGGGATTCAGGTGCGCGCCCGAGCGTTCCACCGCCTGCAGCACGCCTCCTCGTTCCATCATGCGATTCAGATGGATGCGGCGCAGAAAGCGCTCGGTGAGCTTCTCGAGCACTTTCGCGAGCAGGTAGCCGGCGAAGACGATGATGAGCGCGCCGAGCAAAGCCGGAACGAGATCACCGAACACCTGCGCGAAGCTGGCCTGCAGCCGATCCGAGAAGTTCTGGGCGGTTGTCGTGTCCACAGGGGCGATCATTCCTGCCGGGCGGCGGTGATGACTAGCACGTCGCTGGTGCGGGGCGGGCGACAGAAACCGCCCGGCGTCTCACGTACGTGTTCCACGCTTGAGGTCAAAGATCACACTGCGACGGCATTCCGGACAGATCAACCACTCACGGCGTCGGGCGTAGCCGAGCCCGAACGAGCCGCCGCCGATCGATCGCACCGTCATCGGCGCACCGTCTCGCGGGCACATGGGCGCCCGCCCAGCCGCGTATGTCTCGCGAATGATCTTCTGCTCGTCGGCAGCATACTGCGCGCGCTCCGTCATGCGATCGTCAGCACAATCTTGCCGAAATGCTCGCCCCCCGCGAGCCGCTCGAACGCCGCCCGTGCCTCGCCGAGGGGGTACACCGAGTCGATGGGCGGGTACAGTCTGCCTCGACGCAGTTCTTCGACGACGGCATCGAACTCGGCATCATTGCCCATCGTCGATCCCAGGATCGTCCACTGGTTCCAGAACAACCGCCTGACGTCGGTCTCCACCATCGGTCCGCTGGTGGCTCCGCACGTGACGAGGCGCCCGGCACGGCCGAGCGCCTGGAGCGAATGTTTCCACGTACTGGCACCGACGTCGTCGATGACGACGTCCACGCCGCGCTTGGCGGTGAGCTCCCGAATTGCCCGGCCGACGTCCACCTCGCGATGATTGAGTGTCTCGTCCGCGCCGAGCAATCGGGCGCGTCGCAATTTGTCATCACTTCCGGACGTGACGGAGACGCGCGCGCCGAGGTGCTTGCAGATCTGCAGCGCAGCGAGCGCAACTCCGCCTCCGATTCCCCAGATCAGGACGTGCTCTCCCGCGGCCACGCGGGCGCGCGTTACTACCATGCGCCAGGCGGTGAGCGTCGCCAGGGTGTACGCGGCCGCGCGATCGGTCGAGACGGAGTCGGGAATCGAGCGCACATTCCTCGCCGGTACGACGACGAGCTCCGCAAACGTGCCCGGTCTGTGTTCGCCGAGGAGACCGAAGCGGACGCACATCGACTGCTCGCCGCGCCTGCAGTACTCGCACGTTCCGTCGCTGATACCCGGATTCACGACCACCGCGTCGCCGACCTTCACGTGCGACACGGCGCTACCTGCCGCGTCGACGGTGCCCGTTGCATCAGCACCCATGATCCATCGCGGCGAGATGGTGACGCCGGGCAGGCCATGCAGGACGAACAGGTCGAGATGATTGAGAGCGGCGGCCTGCACCCGAACACGCACTTCATCGGCCGCACGCAGCTCGGGCACCGGCAGATCGCTGCGCACCTCGAGTTGCTCGAGGCCGCCGTGCGCGGAGATCGTCAGTGCTCGCACGAGAGAGGTTGGGTTATATTCACGACCGTCGTATCAAGGAAAGCTAACTCGCGCCCGCCGCGGACAGTGTCTCAGCCGGTAGCCCGCCGTTCGTCATGACCGATATCAAAGTCCCGCCGCTCGGAGAATCGATCGTCGAAGCCACGGTTGCCCGCTGGCTGAAGAACGAGGGCGACGCCATCGCTCCGGGCGATACACTCGTCGAGCTCGAGACGGACAAGATTACGGTCGAGGTGCCGGCAATCACGGGCGGAGTGCTGGCAAAACGTGCCCATGGCGAAGGCGACGTGGTGAAGGTCGGCGATCTTCTCGCCGTGGTCGACGAGAGCGCCAAGAGCGCGACGCCGGCACCCGAACGCGGCGCAGCGCCGGCGCACGCGACAGCCGAAGCCGCTGCCTCGCCTCCTCCGGCAGTTGGGATTCCCGCAACGACGCCGGCTCCGGCAGCTGTCGGTGGGCCGCGCGTCTCACCGGCAGCACAGCGTTTGGCAGCGGAGCAGGGCGTGGCGATGGCCGATGTGCGAGGTACCGGCCGCGGCGGCGTCATCAGCAAGGCGGATATCATCGAACAGGCGTCGCCTCGGGAGCAAGCGCCGCGTCCCGAGCAAGCGCCAACGCGGGAACAGGCATCGACCGGCGCTCCGGCGCCGCGTCGCAACGGCGCACCAGCTCCGGCCGCTCCGGCGCGCGCGCGCGGGCCGGAGGACGGTCAGCGCGAGACGCGCGAGAAGCTGACGACGCGGCGAAAGCGCATCGCCGAGCATCTGCTCGAGGCGCAGCACGCGACGGCACATCTCACGACGTTCAATGAGATCGACATGAGCACCGTGAGCGCGTTGCGCGACCGCTTGCGGGAGCGCATCGAGAAGCGGCACGGGGTCAAGCTCACGTTCATGCCTTTCTTCGTGAAAGCGGCATGCCTGGCGCTCCAGGATCATCCGACGGTGAACGCGTTGCTCGACGGCGATACGCTCGTGTACCACCACTACGTGAACATGGGCATCGCCGTCGCGTCGGACGCTGGTCTCGTCGTGCCTAACGTCAAGGACGCCGACCAGAAGACGATGGTGGAGGTCTCGCGCGAGATCGCGGAGGTCGCCAAGCGAGCCCGTGATGGCAAGTTGACGATGGACGACCTCACCGGCGGAACATTCACGATCACGAATGGCGGCGTGTTCGGATCGCTCGTCTCGACACCGATCCTGAACTATCCGCAGGTCGGCATCCTCGGCCTGCACAAGATTCAGGACCGTCCGGTCGTGGTCGAGGGCGCCATCGTCATTCGCCCGATGATGTACGTGGCGCTATCGTACGATCATCGCGTGATCGACGGCCAGCAGGCCGTGCTGTTTCTGGTGCGCGTCAAAGAGCTCATGGAAGATCCTGCATCGATGCTCGTGGAGTGACGGTGGATGGCTGAGGCTGCCCGTGACGTTGCCGGGTCGTCGCGCGTCGCTGCATGTCACCAGCCTCACACCGTTGCATCAGGAGTCGTCGTACATGCAGTTCAATCGTCGTTCCGCCGCCGCACTTGCCCTCGCCGCGGCCGCGCTCGCCGCCTGCTCGGATTCGAGCCCGACCGCACCCTCGCACGGCACACGTCCATCGGTGGCACCGGCGCCAGGCGCCGCACTGTCCGCCGTCGTGCCCAGTTCGTCGCCGGTGCTCGACGCCCACGGCTACACCGCCGGCCACCCCGCCATGACCAGCTTGCTGGAGGCGGACGGCACCTACTCGGTCCAGTCGCAGGGCGATTATGACTTCTATTGGACCGTGATCGCTCCGCAGCTGAACGCCTGGGCGGCCGATGCGCGGCTCGGTCTCAATCCGAATTACGTCGCGGCCATTCTCACCAAGGAGAGCGGCTTCGATTCGCTCGCCGTGAGTTGGATGCCGGCGAACGGTCTGCCGCAGATCACGTATATCGCCGACGCCGACATGCAACAGATGGTGACCTCGGCGGACTTCGCGTGGATGCAGACCGAAGTCGCGGGGTGGGCACGCAACGCGATCGTGCACTCGAGCACCGCCACTCATGATGCGACGGTAGGCGGCCTGCAGCAGGGGACGATCACGTCGGCAAACGAGTACCTGTTCAATCCGGTGCAATCAGTACGTGGGGCCGTCTTCTGGCTGCGTTTGCTCGAGAACAAATGGACGACGGATGATTGGCCGGGCGGCTATGGGACCTTTGCACGCAACGCGCTGAACGGAGGCGCTCCGCTCACGGAATCACAGCTCGTGGACCTGGTGACCGTCAGCTACAATCAGGGTTATGACTGGGTGTATTCGCTGGTGAGCCAGTATGGCACGCAGTGGACGGCGATGCTCGCCCAACAGGGTGCCGCCGGAACCGAAGCCGCCGATTATCTGGACCGCGTGCGAAACTTCACCGGGATCTATGAGGATGCAGCCACGGCGCTGGCCAGCAGCGTATCGCCGAATCGGCGAAGGGTGCGCGCGAACGGCTCTACGTGAAATGGTGACGGTTCTGCGGGCCATCCAGGAGCACATCGGGGAGCGGGGCGCCGGATCATCCGGCGCCCCGCTCTGGCATGGAGGACTGCCGGTGCCGGCTATCTTACGCAGCGAGCACTCACAGACCCCGTACCTTCATGGCAACAGCATCTACTTCCGCGCCCGTGCAAACGGACCTGGTGATCATCGGTGGCGGGCCTGGCGGCTACGTCGCCGCGATTCGTGCGGCGCAGCTCGGTCTCCAAACCGTGTGCGTCGAGATGGACAAGACGCTCGGCGGCACGTGCGTGAATGTCGGCTGCATACCCTCCAAGGCGCTCCTCACGTCGTCGGAGCATTATGAGTTTGTCCGCCAGCACGCAAAGGAGCATGGCATCGCGATTGGCGAAGTGACGCTCGATCTCGACACGATGCTGGAGCGGAAGACCGCTGTGGTCGGCGCGAACACCAAGGGTATCGAGTTCCTCTTTCGGAAGAACAAGGTCACGTGGGCAAAGGGACGCGGGACGCTGAGAGCGGGAAATGTGGTCGAGGTAGCGGCGAGTGCGCCGGGGGCCCCCCCCGAGACCAATATCACGTCGTATCACGCGCGGAACGTCATCATCGCCACCGGTTCCGTACCAATCGAGCTCCCCTTTCTCAAATTCGACGAGGAGCGCGTCGTCTCGAACGTCGGCGCGCTTTCGTTCCGCGAAGTCCCGAAGCATCTCATCGTTGTCGGCGGCGGTGTCATCGGTCTCGAGCTCGGCTCCGTCTGGCGCAGGTTGGGCGCCAAGGTAACGGTCGTCGAGCTCATGCCGACGATTCTTCCCGGTATGGACGATGACCTCGTCAAAGAGGCCGACAAGCTGCTGCGCCGGCAGGGCCTCGACCTGCGAACGGGCACGCGCGTCACCGGCGCCCGCCGTGACGGTGAAAGCATCTTCGTCGATGTCGAGAAAAACGGCGCTGCGGAGACGCTCGAAGGAGACCGGGTGCTCGTATCCGTCGGACGGCGTCCATCGCTGACGGGCATCGATGCCGCGGCCCTCGGACTCAAGACAGGTAATCGCGGCGAGATCCTCGTCGACGACCGCATGCGCACCAACGTGCCTAACGTGTACGCCATCGGTGATTGTGTTCCGGGACCGATGCTCGCCCACAAAGCTGAAGAGGAAGGGGTCACGGCGGTGGAGGTCATCGCCGGACAGAACACGCACATGCACTACCGCTCGATTCCCTCCGTCGTCTACACCTGGCCGGAGATCGCCACCGTGGGACTCACGGAGCGACAGGTACGCGAGAGCGGTCGCGAGTACCGCGTGGGACGCTTCCCGTTCAGCGCGAATCCTCGCGCGCGCACCGCCGGCGAGAAAGATGGCTTCGTCAAGTTCATCGCTGACGCCCGGACAGACGAGCTTCTTGGCGCTCACATAATCGGTCCCACGGCCTCGGAATTGATCGCCGAAGTCGTGCTCGGCTTCGAGTACCGTGCCTCGGCCGATGACATCGGACCTACCGTGCATGCGCATCCCACGCTCGCCGAGGCGACCAAAGAGGCGGCGCTCGCGGTCCTCGGACGCCCGATCCACATTTAGCCAAACGGGGGCACATCGCGCCCTCCTGTCGTCATGGGTTACTTCGCCCTCGAACCTCGCCCCCTCCAGTCGGACGATTCGGTGCCCGCGCGTGAGCTCCTGATTGGAGCGTTAGGCGTCACGCCGTATGTCGATAGAGCGATAGAGATCCTGGCAGCCGCCGAGCGTGGCGCCGACCCCGAATCCCGGGCCATCGTGATCGAGCGCGATGGGACGGTGGCGGGGATCGCGCTCTTTGGCGCGATCGCGGGAAGCGCGGGCGGCGCCAAACTCCACGTCGCGGTGCTCGCGCCCGGGATCGACGCCGAAGACGGCGCGCGTCTGATGCAGGCCGTGGCGAGCGCCGCGCGTGAGAGCGGCGCTCGGTACCTGCTCGCGGAGATGCCCGACGATCCCGCCATCGGCGGGGTGCTCGCGTTCCTGCGCGAGCACGGCTTTCACGAGGAAGGGCGCGTGCCCGATTTTTATCGGGACGGTATCGCGCTGACCTTCCTCAGGATGCCACTGGTCAATCGTTAGGGTCGTCGCGTCGTGTCCGGTCGCTGTGGCCGTGATGGCGACGCCGGCCGGTTCACCAGAGAATCGCGAGCCGAGTTCCGTCCGCTGATCGTCGAATCCGTCGAGGAGTTGACCGTTGGCACCGGCGGGTTCACGATCACAGCCGATCCGGTCGGAGGCGTCGGCACGACGATGATCGTGGTGTTCCCGGCGGCTGCCGGCGGCCGTGCTGCCGGTGCGGCTGCCGCGGACGGGGCGATCAGCGGCGCCGTCGCGGTGTCGAGCACAGTATGCGGTCCGCTCTGCGCGTGCACACAGGCCAGCGCGCGTTGCGTCTGAGGACCCATGACACCATCGATCGGGCCTGGATCGCACCCCACGGCACGCGCCGCCATCTGTAGCTTTTTCACCGTCTCGCGCGGCATGGCGGTACGGCCGATCAAGATCTCACCACCGGATTCGTACTGCGTCCGCGTCTGCCCGATTGCGGCGGCAGGCAATACCATCGACACCGCCGCCAGCATTCCCATGCGCATTCTCATCCGCGTCCCTCCCTGTCCCATGGCACACCTGCTCCATAGGGACTAACGCAATACGTGAGCCCTGCGAGCAGCCTCAGCGGCCGGCTTGCACGACGCCGCTCTTCAGGTATCGATCGTACCACGCCACGAAACGCTCGATGCGATCCTTGCGGTAGCTGGGCGTCGTGAGCCCGTGGAATTGTCCTGGATAGATGACGAGCTGTGTCGGTACGCCAAGGGTACGAAGGGCCTCGTACATCTGCTCGCCGCCGATCACCGGTACGTTGAAATCGCTCTGGCCGCCCATGAACAGCGTCGGCGTCTTGATGCGATCCGCGTGGAAGAAGGGGTACGAGAGCTTTATCCAAAGGTCCTGGCTTTTCCAGGGCGGCCCGAGCTCGAGGTTGTACTGCGAGATGTATTGGTCGGTACCGTACATCGTGAGTTGGAGCGCACTGCCTGCACCCGCGACCGCAGCCTTGAAGCGTGTTGTCGTCGCGATGGTGTAGTCGGTGAGAATTCCGCCGTAACTCCACCCGCCGATGCCCAGGCGCGCCGGATCCGCGACGCCCGAGCGTACGGCTTCGTCGACGGCGCCTAACAAGTCCATGACTTCCTTGTTCCCCCAGTCGGCGAAGATGGCGCGCTGGTACGCGGCACCGCGGCCGTTGCTGCCACGGTAGTTCACCGCGAGTACCGCGTAGCCGCTGGCCGCGAACAGCTCGCGATCGAAGTTGAGGGCGTAGGAGTCCTGTCCGTTCGGGCCGCCGTGGATGTAGAGGATCATTGGCAGCTTGACGCCCGCCGCGGCGCCGGCGGGCCGCACCAGAAGTCCGTGCACCTCCGTGCCGTCGCTGCTGTGTGAGGTGAAGTCTTCCGTGGTCCCAAGCTGTAACTGCACCAGAAGAGAGTCGTTCTGATGCGACAGCTGCCGCGGCTCGCCCCCATCAAGCGCGTACACCTCGTTGGGCCGCGTGGCCGTGGCGAGGAGCAGGGCAATGCGCTCACCGTTCGCGGTGTACGCCGAAACAACGCGCTTCCCCGCGACCACGCGCTCGACGGCACCGTCGCTGGTGCGGACGCGCAGGAGCTGCTCGGACCTGTCGTCTGCCGCGAGCGCGAAGATGCTCTGGCCATCCGGGGCGAAACGCGGAGAGGACACCGGTCGGTCGAATGCGGCCGTGATCACGCGCGCCGGAGCACTTCCGTCGGCGGCGACGATCGCCAACCGGTTCTCCTGGTAGGCCGAGTATTTGGGCTCGTCACCACGTGTGAAGGCGATCCATCTGCCATCGGGACTCCAGGAGAGGCGCCCCCCATCCATCGCCAGTCCGTCGGTGAGGCGTCTTTCCACCGCTCGGGCATGGGCGTCGACAACCCATATGTGGCTCACCGACTCCTGCGTCGGCTCCGCCGTGGGACGCCTCACGAACGCGATTCGCTGACCGTCCGGGGACCAGGCTGGATTCGCGTCATCCGTCAGGCCGTTGGTGAGAGCCATCGTGCGCCGACTCACAACATCGAACAACACGAGATGACTACGCTTGCCGCCTAAATAGCCCGCAATGTCCTGCTTGAAATGATATCTGTCGATCACGATCGGTTTTGGCGTCTTCTTCTCCGCGGTGTCCTGACGCGCTATGGAGTCGGTCTCCTCCTCCACCACGAACGCGATCTGCTTCGCGTCCGGCGACCATACGTAGTCGGCAATTCCGCCCCGGATTTGTGTGACTCTCTGCGCCTCCCCACCACGACGGTCGAGGAGCCACAGCTGGCTGCCCTTGCCGTCCTCACGACCGGAGAGAAATGCCAGATATTGGCCGTCCGGGCTCCACCGCGGCGAGGATTCACTCTCCGGCGAAGAGGTCACGCGAATCGTCTGAGCACCGTCCCAGCTCACCATCCAAACGTCGGCGTCATTCTTGTCCTTCGCCGAGTCGCTCGTTCCGACGGTGAAGGCAACCCATTGACCGTCGGGCGAGAGCTGCGGATCGCTCATCGCGCGTAAGCGATACAGGTCGCCGGCGCGCAAAGGCCGTTTGCCCGGCGTCTGTGCGGGAAGCGCGATGGAGATCGCACAGACGACGATCAGGGTCGCGACGCGAACAGGGTGCATGGAGCCTCCGCAGTGATTTCGGATTGGTTGCACGCACATTCTGCCATGGTGCACCGGCTTCTGTCCACCACGATCTGGCGACGCCGCCAGCGCGACGCCATTCTCATGCGTCTCCTCCTCGAGAATTGCCATGTCATCGAACGTTCTCCTCGCCGTGGCATCGGTCGTGTTGCCGCTGTCCGCACTGGCGCAGACCAGACAGCAGCTACTCAGCGATTTCACACGCGAACGCGACAACGTGCTTGCGTACGTGGACGCCATGGCGGATTCCGCGCTCGCCTTTCGTCCGACTCCCGGCGTCCGATCGTTCGCGCAGCAGATCGAGCACGCGGTGACCACCGATCTGGAAGTCGCGGCTACCGCGTTACGCGCGGCCAAAGCGGCCCCGTTTACTCCCGATACGGCCGCCATCTTCCACCAGAAGGCGGCATTGCGCGATTACGCCGTGCGAAGCTACGCATTCGTGCTCGAGGCCATCGGCACGGCGACGCCAGCGCAGCTGTCGAGACAGGTCTCGATCTACAATTTTCCACCGCAAGCGGCGGGGCAGCTCATGGCCTACGCGCACGAGCACAGCGTGTGGACTCTGGGCGCAACGGTGCCGTACCTCCGCCTCAACGGGGTGACTCCTCCGGCGTATAAACTGCCCCTTTGATCCGCGTCAGGTCGCGGGTTCGTCTCGCAGTGCTGCCAGGGCTGGCATCAGCGCGAGGCGCGCCCACACGCTGTACATCGCGCCCGATGGGTGGAGTCGATCAAACGTGAGGAGTGACGGATCAGTCGCCGCGCCGCGCGAGCTGGCCGTGACGTCGACGTAATGTGTACGCGCGTCGCGTGCGATCTGACGGTTGACGCTGTTGAAGGCGTCTATCTGCTCCGCGATCGCGACGCGCTCTCGGCCCGCCGCGAACGGCGTCACTCCCCAATCGGGCACCGACAGCACGACGACGTGTGCCGGCCGCGCGCCGGCACACGCGATAGCGATGTCGAGCACAGTTGCGAACGACTGCCGATAGTCGCCGGCCGACCGGCCGCGAAACTGATCGTTGACGCCGATCAGCAGCGTGACGAGATCGAATGAGCCGTGCGGCCGACAGCATCCGATGGCGTACCGCAGCTCATCGGTCGTCCAGCCGGTCCGCGCGATTATGTGTGGCGGCGCCAGGTCACAGCCGTGCTCGCGCAGCAGCACGGCGAGCTGCACGGGCCAGCGCTCGGCATCGGAGACTCCTTCGCCGATCGTGTACGAATCGCCAAGAGCGAGATAGCGGTGCGCCGGATCGTTCACGGCGACCGTCGCCTCCCGTGAAGTCGGTCGGCAAGTCGGAGCGCGTCGTTTGGCGCGTGCACCTTCGCGTCGTTGTCGAAGTAGGTGTACACGTCCAGGCCGCGCCGGCGCCAACGCCGGATCCGCCGCGCCCAGGCATCCAGCTCATCGTCCGTGTATCCGCTCACGTACAACTCCTGCGACCCATGCAGCCGGACGTAGACGAAATCTGCGGTCACTTCCTCCGCGTAACCGAAACGCCCCGCTGTGTCGGCGACGACGAAGGCGCACCGGTGTTCCCGCAGCAGGTCATAGAAGTCCGACGTGAAGTACGAAGGGTGCCGAACCTCGAACGCGTGGCGATAGCGCACGCGCGCTGCTGACTTCGTCAACGCGCCCCGCCGTAGCCGGGCGTCGTGACGGCACGCGACTGTCTCGCCCTCGGCCGAGTCTCGCGGGAGCATCCGCATGAATTCATCGAGGCGCTCGGCATCGAAGCCGTACGTCGCCGGCAGCTGCCAGAGAAAGGGTCCGGTTTTGTTGCCGAGCGCGAGAATTCCGCTCGCGTAGAAGTTCCCAAGAGCGATCTCGGCACGCCGCAACTTCAGATCATGGGTGATGAAGCGGCTCCCCTTTACGGCAAAGACAAAGTCGTCATCCGGCACTTCCGCGGCCCAACGGCGGAACACCTCGGGCGACTTGAGGCTGTAAAATGTGCCGTTCAACTCGATGGAGTCGAAGGTGCGACTCGCGAACTCGAGCCATCGGCGCCTCGGCAGCCCGGCCGGATAGAAGCGATCGCGCCACCTGGGATAGTCGTAACCACTGATCCCGACGAACGCGTGCGGCGCCAGCCCGTTACCGCCCGGCACCCGGCGTGAGGCCGCTCACTCCCTGGCTCCCTGCGTGAGTAACAGGCGCAGCTGAGCCAGGAACGCCGTAGGACCAGCGCCATCCGGCAAGGCGCGAAGGACTGTCAGCATATCTGTAGGCCGTACGGCGAGGCCAGCGCTGATCGTGTTCGGATCCACACCAACTCGCTCGAACTCGTGCAACAGGTCCTCGAAATCCTTCTCGTGGGCCATGTCCTCCTCCACACACAATACCTCGCGAGCATGGCATCGTCGCCCGCCTCGCGGCAGGCCCGACTGTGTCGAGGCCGCCGTGCATAAGGTGTTCCCTGCCGCAGCATTGCGCCACCTTTCCGCATCGAGCGCGCTCGGCCTGTGCATACAAAAAAAGACGGTCGGCCCTCTGGCCGACCGTCATTGCCCTTCGCTCAGGAGCTGGCGCTTAGCGCATCACCTGAACCACGAACACCGTAACCGCCGCCGAGAGCACGATCAGCACGGCACCGGCAGTCGCAATCGCCACCGGTGTCATCACCAGCTCGCGCCGCCAAAACGGGGTGATGAGCTGCGGGGCACTCTGTGGAAGCGCCTGCATGATGCGCGCCTGCAGGTGCACCGGCGTATGCAGGTGACGGCGGCTCTCCGCCTCCTCGTTCAGTCGCTTCCAGAATTCCACATCGCGCGCCGTATCACCTTTGCGCACGGCCGCCTCAGGAATCTCCCCATCCAGCCAGGCGTGCACTGCGGGTGAGAGAACGCGACCGACCTGCTGCCCGAGCGGAACCTCGCGATCGGTGAGCGGACGCTCTTCTTCCGTGCGCCGCACACGTCGCCGGCCATCGACACTCAGGCCATCTTCGGGATGGATATCGTCGAGCATGTTAGGCGTATTTTTCCTCTAAGAGTGCCTGGAGCGCCTCACGCGCGCGATGTACGCGCATTTTTAACGCCCCAACAGTTGTACCCAATAAATCGGCCATCTCCTCGTACGAGCGGCCTTCCACATGCTTCATGATGAACGCCTCTCGCAGCGAAACCGGCAGCGTGCCCAATGCCCGATCGAGGTCGGTCCGTAACTCGCTGCGGTCCAGCTCTTCGTCCGGTGTCGCATATTGCGATGGCTGATCATCCTCGTCGTAGCTGAGGTGCGACCGCCGGATATTCTTCAGCCAATCCTTGCATCCGTTCGCCACGATCCTGAATACCCAGGCGTCGAAGCGGCCACGCACCTCAGCGAGATGCTGGTACGCCTTGATGAAGCTGAGTTGCAGGATGTCTTCCGCGACGTCCGGACTCCCGGTCATGCACAGCGCATGGCGATACAACGGGTCGCTGTACCGGGCGATCAACATCGTGAACGCGTCGCGGTTGCCCGCTAACACGCGTTGGATGATCAACTGATCAGAAGTGTCCTGATCAGTTGGCGGGAGCTGCTCCGTCGTCTTCACGACGATAGAGTAACGTACTTTCCGCGCTTCGGACAGGGAGTTTCGCCCCGCCTCCGGCTTGAGAAGACTCGCCACGGTAAAGGGACGACTCGCCGCGAGCCGAGTAACAGCGCGTCACTGCGATATCCGCGCGACCTGACGCAACCGTGCTTTCCTACTGCACTGCTCGACGGGGGGACGTGCTCCCGACGTTCATGAATGCGTCCCAGCCGTGCGCGCGGATCAAAGCGCCATGTTCGTCGAGACGGGGCGGCGGCAGCCGGGTCGTGCCCCCGACCGGCGACGGCATTCCATTGAGAGGCGAGCCTGCCGCTTCACGCACTACATCGAGCACGTTCTTGACAATGCCTGCCGGAACGTCCGCTGCGGCGAGGCGCTCCTGCCAAAACGCCGCAGGAGCGCTGCGCAACGTCGCTGACATCGCGTCGACGATCCGTTCGCGCTGCGCCAGCCGGCCGGCGTTCGTTGCCAGCGCCTTATCGTTGACCAGTTCCGTCAGACCGAGTGCACGCGCACAACTCACCCATTGGGCGTCGCTGCCCACGGCAACCACGAGCGGGCGATCTTCGGTATCAAAGAGCTGGTAGGGAACGAGATTCGGGTGCGCGTTTCCCCAGCGTGTGGCATCCCTACCCGTCACGAGGGCATTCTGCGCGACGTTCACCAGCGCCGCGCGCGCGCTGTCCGCGAGAGAGACATAGAGACGGCGACCGCGTCCGTTCTGCGAACGTGCCACAAGCGCTGCCAGGATCGCAATCGTAGCATCTTTTCCGGCGACGACGTCGGCCAGCGCCACACCGACCTTCATTGGGTGGCCTGCCGGCTCGCCGGTGATGGCCATCCAGCCACACTCGGCTTGGGCCACAAGGTCGTATCCTGGTCGCTCGTTGGACGCTCCGAAGCCGGTGATCGTGCACCAGACCAGTGCCGGATTCTGGTCTAGCGCGGTCGACGGCTCGAGCTGTCGCCGTTCCAGCATTCCCGGCCGGAAATTGTCCACAACGACGTCCGCCCCGCGGATCAGTGACCGGATGAGCTCCCGGTCCTCAGGGTCGTCCAGGTCGGCCGCCAAGCTCAGCTTGTTCCGATTCACACTCAGGAAGTACGCGCTTTCGCCTTGTTCGTCGAACGGCGGTCCCCAGCCTCGGGTATCGTCACCTTGGCGGGCGCGTTCGACTTTGAGTACGGAGGCGCCGAGATCGCCGAGCAGCATGGTGCACAGGGGACCGGCGAGAACGCGCGTGAGATCCAGAACTTTAGTCCCAAGTAGCATGTAGTGACTTGTTACTGGCGCCTACATGACGCAGTCTAGTACAGGAGTTATGCAGCGCCGGTCGTTTCTCTGAACTCAACGGTCTGATCGTATCGCAGCTTGCGTAGCTGTAGCAGAATCATATACTTCCGGCAAAGTGGCGGTCCACTCGCCCCTTCACCCTCCTCCTTTCGAGCGGACGACCAACATGGTCGATAAACCGTTGCCCGCTGACCCCGCCGTTTCGTTAAACAACGGTGGCGCCGAACCCGGCGCCGCTCCTGGCGTCCGGCGCGGACCAGGGCACCGTGGCGCAGACATGCGCGACACGGTTGCCGAGCTGGCGGAGCGGGCTCAGCTCATCAGCCAGGAAGCGGGCAGCAAGGTGTCACTGGCTATGAAGGACGTGATCAGTGCAGCGGCGGGTATCGCTGGTTTCGCGATCGAAAGCGCCCGCGACCTCGTACAGTATATGGTGCGCCGCGGCCAGATGACCCAGGAAGAGGCCGACAAGCTCATTCGCGAGGCGGAAGACGCTCATGCTCGTCGGCCAGCCAGCGAGAAGGGTCGTCCGACTGCCACGAAAGTGGCAGCAGATCGCGCGGCCGCGGCCAAAGCAGAAGCCGCTGCTCGGGCGGCGGCCGCGGCGGCTGCATATCAACCACACGCGCTCCACGCGCCCGCCAAGGCAGCAACGCATCCGTCGCACGGCTCGGCCGCAGCCAAACAGGTCGCGAGGAAAAGTCCCGAACATACCGGCGCGCCGGCCCGGAAAGCCGTGAAGTCCTCCGCCAAGCCAGCCAGGAGCGGCAAACAGCCGAAGAGTGCGAATAAAGCCGCGCCTAAGGCCGCCAAGCGTCCCGCCAAAGCTCCCGCGAAGAAGAAGCGCTGATTCAACGATTGGCGAGCACCCACTCCAGAAACGCGCGCATCTCAGCGGGGTCGGCGACACTGAACTCCGCCGCCGTCGACTCGCCGCCCCGGTCGCCTTGACGCAACGCACCCACGTGAACGGTTACGCTCCGCGGCTGTACGCTCCTTAACCGCGCAAACGCGTCTTCGTCGGTTCGATCGTCGCCAGCGTAGAGTACGCTCGCTCGCTCGTCCAGGGCGCGCAACTGGAGCGCCAGTTCCACGACCGCGGTGCCCTTGTTCACTTCAACGGGCGGCCGCAGCTCGAGCACTTTCTTCCCTTCAACTACTCGTAGGCCGTAGCGGTCCGCTACAGCGGTGACGATCTCGCGGACGCGCCACACGTCGTCAGCGGCGACCAATCGGTAGTGCACGCTCAGGGTGAGCTGCTTGTTCTCGACGATGGCACCGGGAATTCCCGCCACCGCCGCCGTGAGCTCTGCGGCCGCGGCGGCAATCGCGTCGCGATAGGCGGCGACGCTCTCGTGGAACTGCCAGGCGCCAGCGGGATCGAGTCGTTCCATACCGTGATTGCCGATCACCCACACGTCATCAACGCGCACCATGGTCTTGGCGTCGCTCGCTGCGCGTCCCGACACCAGCGCCAAGTGGACGCCGGGCCGGTGTGCCAACTGCTCCACGACCACACGGGTCGCTTCCGGCACTGTCGCGTCTTGTGGTGTGGGCGCGATAGGGGACAACGTGCCATCGATGTCGAGTAACACGACGAGAGGCGTTCCCTGCAATCGATGAGCGAGTGCGGGCGTGACCGGCAGCGCCGGTAGCGTCATACCGCGACGTGCGTGTGCGACATGATATTCGTGGCGCGCGACAGGATCGCGTCGAGCCAGTCGAAGATCGTCGAATTATGCAGGTGCCGCCGCATGCGGCGCATGCGCCGTCGCCGCTCTTCCGGAGACATCTCGAGAGCCGTCCGAATCGCGGCCACGAATCCATCTACGTTGAACGGATTGATCAATACAGCGCCTTCGATCTCCTCCGCCGAGCCCGTGAACCGGCTGAGGAGCAGTACGCCGCGTTCGTCTACCTGCGAAGCGACGAACTCCTTTGCGACCAGATTCATGCCGTCCTGCAGGGAGGAGACGATGCATAGGTCGGCGGCGCGATAGGCGGCAGCGAGGAGATCGGAATCCACATTCTCGTTGATCAGCACGATCGGCGTCCAATCCTTGCCGCCATATCGTTCGTTGATCGACATCACCGACTGAAGAACTTCACGCTCCAGCGCATCGTACGCCGCGAGGCTCGTTCGCGAGGGCGTACAGACAAAGATGAAGGTGAAGCGGCCGCGCAGCTCGGGTAGCTCGCTCCAGAGCGTATCGAGCGCGCGCAGCCTCTCCGGGATTCCCTTCGTGTAGTCGATGCGATCCACAGAGACGCCGAGCTGGCGATTGCCTCTCGCGTATCGCGCCCGCAGGGTGGCAACCCGGGATTCCGCATCGGCGCTCGTCGCCATCGCCTCGAAGCGTTCGGCGTCGATGCTGATCGGAAACGCGCCCGCGTGTACGATGCGATCGCGAAAAGTCACCTGCTGACGACCGTAATCCACGCGCGCTTCGGGAATGAAGTGGTCCACGCAGTCCAGAAAGTTCTCCGTGTATCGATCAATCTGGAACTCGAGCAGGTCGTTGCCCAGCAGCCCGCGCAGCAGCGCTTCATGCGTGCCCGTGGGAAGCAGCCTCAGAATATCCGGAGGCGGAAAGGGAATGTGCCAGAACTGGTGAACGAACAGCGTGGGCCGCATTGCTCGCAGGAACTCGGCGAGCAGGCTGAAGTGATAATCCTGGATCCACGCCATGGAACGGCCGGCGCAGCGCTCCGCCTCGTCGGCCACTGCGTGCGCGAAACGCAGATTCACCGCGCGATACCGTTCCCAGAATTCCGTGCGGAACTCGAAATGGTTGATCAGCATGTGGCACAGCGGCCACAGGGCGCGATTCGCAAAGCCGTGGTAGTAGCCTTCGATGTCCGCCTGATCCAGCCACACGCGGTGCAACGTGTACGAACGCTCGTCGGGAGGGACCTGCACGCGCCCCGCTTCGTCCGCGCTATCCCTGTCGGCGGAGCCCGATCCCCACGCCACCCATGTCCCATGCGTGCGGCGCATCGTGGGATCGAGCGCAGAGACCAGGCCGCCCGCCGGTTGCTTCACTTCGACGCCGCTCACACCGCGCACATGCTCGTACGGCTCCCGGTTGGACACCAGAATGAATTTGCAGTCGTCGAGATAGTGCGCGATGTCGAGCATGGTGTCGCGAGGCTCGCAACAGACGTGCCCTCCGCCG
>CAZICQ010000010.1:73210-79822 GCA_964537775.1 uncultured Gemmatimonadaceae bacterium
GTGCGCGATGTCGAGCATGGTGTCGCGAGGCTCGCAACAGACGTGCCCTCCGCCGCGAGCACGTGGTCAGGAGTATCAGACTGGCAAATCGAGAGCTCCGCGATACGTTTAGCCGATCTTTTTGAAAGTTGCGGGAGCTCGACTATGAATGCGAGCCATCGTGCTGCCATCGTCAGCGCTGTAATGGGTGCCGCGGCATGTGCCGGTCGCGGCGGCACGCCTGCTCGTTCAGCCGCTGGACCCGACATCCTCTCCATACGGTACGTCGCCACCCCCGCCGAGCTGGCGACTGCGCGCGCGGAGATCGCCGCCACGCTCGCTCATGGTGCGCGCGCGTGGAATGCCGGGAATCTCGATGTCTTCATGTCGGACTACGTGCCCGACACCTCCACCACCTACGTCACTCCTCGCGGTGTGCTGCATGGTGTACCCGCGATTGGTGCGGTGTATGCGGCGCGCTTTGCGCCCGGGGCGCGGCGCGATTCGCTGCATTTCGAGGGAATGGAGGTGGATCTCCTCACCCCCGATCTGGCCAATACGATCGCGTACTACGTGCTTGCGCGAGGCGATTCGGTCACGGCGCGCGGTCCCACATCGCTCGTGATGCGGCGCTCCGGTGGCCGCTGGCGCATCGTCCACGACCACTCGAGCTAGGTGCGCCGCACGATCGCCTTTCGCGCACCGACGCGCATCGACTTCGGCGGCGGCTGGACTGACGTGCCTCCGTACTGCGATCGTGAAGGCGGTTACGTCTGCAACGTAGCGATTACGCGGTACGCCACCGTTCGCCTCTCGGCCATGGCGCAGTCGGACGCGGCACCGAGCGTGATCACCGATCGACCATCGGATCGCTCGCTCGTCGAAGCGGCGCTGCGCCGTGTGAGCGCGTGTGGTGTCGAGCTCGCACTGCATAACGATTTTCCGGTCGGTGCCGGCCTCGGAGGATCGTCGGCCGCTGGCGTGGCGACGGTCGCTGCCCTCGCGGCATGGAACGGCGAGCAGCTCGCCCCCACCGCTCTCGCGGAGCGCAGCCGTGAGCTCGAGATCGAGGACCTCGGCATCGCGGGTGGGCGGCAGGACCATTACGCCGCTGTCTTCGGCGGCGCGCTGGGATTGCGTTTCGGTACTGGCGCCGGCGTCGGCGTGTCCCACATCGAGCTTACCGAAGAAACACGCCGTTCACTCGAGAGACGCTGTCTTCTCGTGTACACGGGACAGTCGCGCATTTCCGGCGACAGCATTACCGCGGTGCTCGACGCCTACAAAGCAGGGGAGGCCCGCGTGCTGTTCGCGCTTCGGCGCATGAAGGCGTTGGCCGAGGAGATGGCGGCGGCGCTCGCTAGCGAAGACCTCGACAGGCTCGGCGCCCTGGTTGGGGAGCACTGGAAACATCAGCGGGCGCTGCATCCCGCCATACCGACTCCGTTGGTCGACGCCATTGTCGACCGCGCCCGCGCCGCCGGAGCGTGCGGCGCCAAAGCGCTTGGCGCCTCCGGAGGCGGGTGTGTTCTCGTGATCACCGGCGCCGACAACTCGGAAGCGATCGCAGCCGCGCTCGAACCGCTCGGCGCCCGACTGACGTTCACCGTTGACGATCGTGGTGTGACGGAATGTCGATAACACGAGGCGATGCCGTCGCGCTCGCGCAGGCGCTCGTTCGGATCGATTCGCGCAATCCAACGCTCGTGCCCGGCGCGCCTGGTGAGGGCGAGGTCGCGCGCGCGCTGCGCGACGTCCTCGAGAGCTGGGGATTCCGCGCCGAGCTCCGAGAGGTTGTTGCGGGACGACCGAATGTCGTTGCACGCAGTGGCAACGACAGCGCGGAGCATGGCGCACTGCTCTTCAATGGCCATCTCGATGTCGTGGGTGTGGATGGGATGGCCCACGCGCCATTCGACGCGACAGTACGTGACGGTCGCATTTATGGGCGCGGCTCCGCGGACATGAAGGGCGGTGTGGCGGCAATGTGCGCAGCGGCCGCGCGCGCGTCGTCCAACGCGAGCGGCGCCGGACACGACATCGTCATTGCCGCGGTCATGGATGAGGAGTACACGAGCCTGGGCACTCGCGCGCTCGTCGAAAGCGGCATCCGCGCCGACGCGGCGATCGTCACTGAACCGTCCGGTCTCGCGATCATGCCGGCGCATCGAGGATTTGTGTGGGTTGATGTGGTCGTCCATGGCCGCGCGGCGCACGGCAGTCGCTGGGAGATCGGCATCGACGCGATCCGGCATGCCGGTCTGCTGCTCACCGAGCTGGATCGCCTCGACAGCGAGATCCTGCCGGCGCGTCCGGCGCATCCGCTGCTCGGGCGACCATCCATCCATGCCTCACTCATTAGCGGCGGTAGCGGCATGTCGACGTATCCCGATCGCTGTGAGCTGAGGCTCGAGCGGCGGACGATTCCGGGCGAGCAACCGGGCGCTGTGTTGGCCGAAGTCACCGACGCATGCGAGAACGTTCGACGCCGACATCCCGACTTTCGCGCCGATGTGCAGATGACGCTCGCCCAGAGCCCGAGCGACGTCCCGATCGACGCGCCGATCGTCTGCGCGTTGGAGCGCGCATTGCGAGATTGCGGTGAGGGGACACGCATCGAAGGAATGAGTGCCTGGACGGATGCTGCGCTGTTGAATGCCGGCGGCATCCCCGCGATCTGTTTCGGTCCGGGCGACATCATGGTGGCACACGCCGCCGAAGAGAGCATATCCATGGAGGAGATCGAGCGCGCGACCGCGGTGTTGACGCGGCTCGCGCTCGAATGGAGGCATCAGTAGCACATGGCCCAGTTGACCACGCGTCAGTACGACGAGCTGGAGCAAGCCGTATCCTACGGACAGCGCATCGCCGTGTATCGCCGCGGCACGGAGTACATCCTCGTGCCGCGGCGGCTCCGCACTCGCGGTGGCCGTGAGCTGATCGAGGCTATCAACCCAACCACCGGCGACGAGATGGCACTCTACATCGAGGACATCGAGTCCATCGAGGTCGTACGGTGACGGAGCTGCCGCTCATCGCGGTGTACGCGGACGAATCCTGCCTCGGCAATGGCCGCGAGGGCCGCAATCCCGGCGGAGCCGCAGGGGTCATCGAGTACTTCAACCCCGCCGCTCAGCGGCTGTCGCGCTTCGACTACTGGATAAGCGAGCCGGCGACGACGAACAACCGGATGGCGCTCCGCAGCGCGCTCGAGGCGTTCCGGGCGATCTCGCGCAAGGGAAGCCATTTTCGGATCCTGTTCACGAGCGATTCGCAGTACCTGGTGAAAGGGATGAGCGATTGGGTGTTCGGCTGGATCGCGCGCGGCTGGCGGCGCAAGGAGGGGCCGATCGAAAATCTCGATCTGTGGCAGGATGCGGTGGACGCTGCGCGCGGTCACCAGCTCCAGTGGCGCTGGGTGCGCGGCCACGTTGGACACCCACAGAACGAGTACGCCAACGATCTCGCCGTGCGGGCGGCGAAGGAACAGTCCAACTCCGGTGGGGTCGTGACCTCTGGATTCGACGACTGGCTCGCCGCTCATCGAGCAAAGGGACGCATGAGCGCGGACCCTGCGACCTTTCCTAGCGGTGACGATTTCCGTCCCGCGCGGCCGTTTCCGCCGTTTACGCGGCCGACACTCATAACCTGAAATCCGCATGAGTGACTTAGATCGGCTCTTTCGCGAGCTCGTTCGCACCATCCACACGAAATTTCCGCAGTACGTCAGCGCGCCGTTCGAGGTCGGGGAGCTCTACCAAACGATTCTGCCTTATCGCCATCATCGTCGCGAGTTGGGCTTCGAGACGAATCAGGACTATGAGATGGCGCTGACGGAGATCCTATCCGGTGCCGGCGACTACCTCATCGTGGACGAGCGCCTTCGAGACGCACTTCGCCGCGAGTTGTCGTCGCGCAACCCGGATCCTGCCGCCTTCCGCGAACACGCGTCGGCACAAGTGGCGCTGAATCCGCAAGCGGTGGCGCGTATTTCTGGTGCAGCGCCGGCACCCTCGCCTGCAGCGACGGCGGCCCCGGTCGCCGCTCCTTCACCAGGCGCTCCTCCGCCTGTAGCTCCGTCCCCCGCAGCTCCGCGGCCGCCACAGCCCGGACCGGCACGGAGCTCGACTCCCGCGGCCACCGCGGGCGTCCGCTCCACGCCCACCGCGCTCGAGGGCCGGACATCAGTCACGGTTACCCCGGTTGCCGGCGAGAGCTGTCGCTATTGCGGCGGCCCGCTTCCTGCCGGCCGCCGCATCACCTTCTGTCCGCATTGCGGAGAGAACCTGACCGTCGTTCACTGCCCCGCCTGCGGAACGGAGCTCGAGGTCGGCTGGAAATTCTGCACCACCTGCGGCAGACCGGCGAACGTGAAGTGACTCGGGGGTCGATGTAGATGATGAAAATCGCTCGCACCATCACCTTTTCGTTTGCTCTCGGCGGGTGCGTCGCGACCGCCGGGTCCTCCGGCGCACCTGCCAGTGGTCCAGTCCGCACGACCGGTTCAGTGCAGGGGCGCCAGTGGCCCATCGAGGTGCACGAGCACGTCGATCTCTGGTTGCACGGCTACGCACTGCTCAGTCGCGACACGGCCAGCGTGCCGCTCTTCGAGCGTGGGTACCGTGAGCGCATCCAGGCGCTCAAGGCCAGACGCAACATCTTCACGCAATTGGACGCAAACCGCGACCGTTTGGCGGCACGGATTGCGACCAACCCGTCGCTCGTGAACGGCCAGTTCGTTCCGCTTTACTTCACGACCTTCGAGGAGCTTCAGCAGATCGTGGCGGAGTTTCTTCGTGCCCAAGGCGATCCGCGCGCCTCCAACGATCCGGTCACACAGCAGTACTTCGCGCTTCTTGCGGGTGCCTACCCCACCGCCGCCGACCGCGATTGGCTGCGGTTGTTCGTGCAGTCGCTGGCCGACGAGCGTGCGCGCTTCTTTCACGACTATTGGACGGCGGAACAGAACGCGCGCGCTCCTGTGCGCGTCGCGCTCGACTCGCTGTGGCAGAGCGTGTATCGCCCGAAGCTGCAACGTTTCTTGAACAACACGCAGCAGGCGAATGGTGAGTTCGTGCTCTCCCTCCCGTTGGATGGCGAAGGACGCACCGTTGCTGGAAACAAGCAGGCGAATATGATCGCCACCGGCTTTCCCGAGTCGGCCGCGGCGGCTGTCGACGCGGTGTACGTGTTCGCCCACGAGGCGATCGGCATCGTGACCGGTCCGGCGATCGCTGACAACATCACACCCGCGCAGCAGCGAAGTGGCGTAGCGGCCGCGTACGCCGCGAATGCCTCTGTGCGTGGTGGCGCGCTGCTACTGCAGCGCACGGCGCCCGAGCTCCTTCAGGGATATATGAGGTATTACCTGCACGCGGCAGGCGCAGCGGCCGGCGCCGAGCTCTCGGCCAGCTTCGCTGCACGTTTTCCTCTTCCAGATTCGATGCGAGCCGCTATCGCCAGCCAACTCGATCTCGTGCTTGGCGGCATATAGTCGTGAATCCCGCCGCCCGCGGCGGCGTATATTGAAGTATGGCCGAGGACAGCCCGTCTCCCGCACCGTTGACCTCAGCACGATTGGACCGTTCCGCCTTGGAGCGGGTACTTGCCCGCGCCGCGGAACTGCAGGCCGCCGGCGGCGAGGCCGGTGACGACTTTTCGGAACAGCAGATTCTCGATCTGGGAAAAGAGGTTGGACTCTCGCCTCAGCACCTGCGGCAAGCCCTCGCCGAAGAGCGCACGCGCGTGCCCCTTCCCGACGGCGGCAGCCGCGTCGCTCGGCAGCTACTCGGACCCGGGCGCATCGGCGCGAGCCGCACTGTTCCCGGAACGCCGGTCGCTGCGCTCGCGGCCATCAATGCTTGGATGCAGCGCGAGCAGTGGCTCCAGGTGAAGCGGCAATTTCCCGATCGCATCGTGTGGGAGCCGCGGCACGATATCGCCGGCGCACTGCGCCGCGTTTTTCGCGTGGGCGGCCACGGCTACGAGCTGTCGCGCGCGCATGAGATCGCGGCGACGGCAGTCGCCGTCGACGGTGAACGTGCACTCGTTCGGCTTGACGCCGACTTCAGCTCTCAGCGATCCACCCTCGTCCGCAACACGGCCGCCGGCACGGCGGTCGGTCTCGCCGGGTCGGCCGCGCTGGCAGTGATGGGTTTCACGCTCCTCGCCGTGCCGCTTCCGGCGCTGGCGTTCGGCATCGGCACCTTCTCCAGCTCGCGCGCGGCGCACAAGCACAGCGTCGACCGGGCGCAGCTCGCCCTCGAGCAGATGCTCGATCGTCTGGAGCGTTCGGAGGCGACGCGCCCGCCGTCACTCCTCGGAATTCTGTCGGCCGCGACGATGCTGCCGTCGCCGCCGAAGCGCTCCTTCTAGGAGGCTACCAGCCGAGAACGAGCGGTTTCGTTCTCGCGCGGTGCGCGAGCCAGCCGAGCACCCGGTTGCTCAGAATTCCGACGATGCTGAGCAGGGTGAGCGACTTCACCTCCGCCCGCGAGATCTTCACGACTTCGCGGCGTACGAGTGCCGTCGGTGTGCGGGTGAGATCCCGCAGCGTTGCGTATGCGAACAGCAGGGGCAGTACGCAGAACAGCCGGATCGCTACGGCACGCCGGGGAATCATGAGCAGATACG
>CAZICQ010000010.1:79922-81374 GCA_964537775.1 uncultured Gemmatimonadaceae bacterium
AGTACGCAGAACAGCCGGATCGCTACGGCACGCCGGGGAATCATGAGCAGATACGCCTTGGCGTGCTCGAGATCCGTCCAGGCGAGTTGGACGAGTGTTGCCAGCGCGGCCCGGTTCTGTGGCCCCCGCGTGGTCTCCAGGATATGAGCGTGACTGCTGCCGTGCTCGCGCAGGAGCTGCTCGGGCACGTAGATGGAGTTCTCGTGTTCGGCGTCGCGAGCCACGTCCTTGAGGATGTTCACGGTCTGAAGCGCTTCGGCGAACGCACGCGATCGCTCGCGCAGAATCGCGTATTGCTTCTCCCCGATACTCGGCGAATGCTCGTGCCAGAGATCGGTGAGCATGTAACCCACAGTGCCGGCGACGTAATAGCAGTACTCCCGATATTCGTCGATGCTCTGGATCCGGATGCCGTGTGGGTACGCGAGCACGAACTTGCGCATCCCGGTGATCATCTCCGTGGCCCAACGTTGCACGTGTGCGCGCGTTCGCTCGGGAAGGGCGCAGAAGCGGACGAATACCAGGTCTGCGTGCAAGGTGAGCCGCACGTGAGCCGGCTCGCCGGTCAGATCGCGAATCAGCTCGGGGAAGCGGTCGGCGTTCGATGCATCGTCAAAGCACCGGGCAAGGTGGTCGAACAGCTCGGCCTTACGTTCTGCCGGCATGACCGGCTCGTCTTCGATGGTATCGGCAATCCGGCAGATCAGATACCCGCACAAAACGGCCTGTCCGAGTGAGCCAGGCAGAACGCGAATGCTGAGCGCGAATGTGCGCGACACGGCCGGCAGGATCTCCCGGCAGAATCGCGCCGCCTCGTCTTCGCGGACAGCGGGCTCGCTGTAAGTACGGCTGGCCACCGGCTGACTCGCCTCCGAAGGTGAGCGGCAACTAAACTTGACGAACATACTGAAGCGCACACGCCTTCGCGAAGCTCCCCTCGTCCATTCGACGTGCCTGACCCGACCCTCACTCGGCCTGATGGATTCCGCGGCATCTTTCGATGCGACGAGGAGGCACGCAGCGTGTACTCGGAGGCGGCGGGTATCGCACGCATCTTTCCCATTGGCGTCGCCGTGCCATTCGGCACGGACGATGTCGTGACACTCGTTCAGTGGGCTGCGGACCGAGGCGTTCCGCTCGTGCCGCGTGGCTCCGGCAGCAGCATGGGTGGCGGCGCGATCGGATCTGGTGTCGTCGTCGATCTCGGCCGGCTGCGCACGATCGGAGAGGTGGACGTGGAGCGTCGTACCGTGCGCGCCGGGCCAGGGGCCTTGCGCGCGGACATCGACCGCTGCGCTCGCGAGTGCGGCTTGCGTTTCCCCGTCGACCCGTCGAGCAGCGCCTTCTGCACCATCGGTGGAATGGCTGCCACAAACGCGGCCGGCGCCCGCTCACTTGCGTTTGGAAGCACGCGACGGTGGGTGCGGGCGCTCGACTGCGTGTTCGACGACG
>CAZICQ010000011.1:0-1595 GCA_964537775.1 uncultured Gemmatimonadaceae bacterium
GTCCGCAGTACGTCCGCAGTTCGCAGTGCGCAGTTGGTCAGAGTCCGAAGTCCGCAGCTCTTGGCGCGCAGTTGGTCAGCGTCGGAAGTCCGCAGCTCTTGGTGCGCAGTTGGTCAGCGTTCGCAGTCCACAGCTCTTCGTGCGCCGTTGGTCCAAGTCCGAAGTCCGCAGCTCTTTGCCAGCCCTTTCCCTTCCCCCTCTGCTCAGTGTACGCTACGGTATGACCGCTCCCGTCATGCCGGCCGCTCTCACCCAGCTCACCGAAGACGAGCTGCTCTTCCGTGACTCGGTGGCCGGATTCGCGGAGGAGGAGGTCCGGCCGCGCGTGCACGACATGGAGCGCGCCGGGAAGATCGATCCGGCGCTCATCCACAAGTATTTCGAGATGGGCCTCATGGGAGTCGAGGTGCCGGAGCAGTACGGCGGCGCCGGCGGGTCACTGATGATGGTCACGCTCGGCGTGGAGGAGATCAGCAAGATCGATGCGGCGGCGGCGATCCTCATGGACGTGCAGAACACGCTCGTGAATTATCCGATCCGCAGCTATGGCAGCGACTTCATCAAATCGACATACCTGCCGCAGCTGACCTCCGAAAAGGTCGGCGCGTACGCCTTGTCCGAGCCGTCGTCGGGCTCCGATGCGTTTGGCATGCAGACGCGGGCCGAACAGCGCGGCAGCGGGTGGCGGCTCACCGGGCGCAAGATGTGGATCACGAACGGCGCCGAGGCGGAGATCTTCGTCGTGTTTGCGAACGCGAACCCGACCGCGGGCTACAAAGGCATCACCGCCTTCGTCGTCGAGCGCGGCTTCCCCGGCTTCAGCGTCGGCAAGAAGGAGGACAAGCTCGGCATCCGGGCGTCGAGCACGACGGAGCTGATCCTCGACGGTGTCGAGGTGCCAAACGAGAACGTGCTGGGGCCGGTCGGCCACGGATACAAGATCGCGATCGACACGCTCAATGGCGGGCGCGTAGGCATCGGCGCGCAGATGATCGGTGTCGCCCAGGGCGCGCTGCGCGCCGCGGTGGAGTACGTGAAGGAACGGCAGCAGTTCGGCCGCTCGCTCGCCGATTTCCAGGGCGTGCAGTTCCAGCTCGCCCAGGCGCGCACGGAAACGGAAGCGGCGCGTTTGATGGTCTATAACGCCGCCCGGCTGCGTGACGCCGGCAAGGACATCGCGATGGAAGGCGCCATGGCGAAGCTCTTCTCGTCCCAGGTCGCCGAGCGGGTGACGTCGGTGTCGCTCGAGCTCTTCGGCGGCTACGGCTACACGAAGGACTACCCGGCCGAGAAGTTCTATCGCGATGCGAAGATTGGCACGATCTACGAGGGCACGTCGAACATGCAGTTGCAGACCATCGCGAAGCAGATGCTGAAGTGACGGCCGGCGCGGCGACCGCGCGCCAGAACGCGGAGACCATGCTCGCCGTTCGCGTGCACACGACCGGCGGTCCCGAGGTCCTTCGCATCGAGCAGGTGCCGGTGCCGCGACCGGGTGCGGGCGAGCTGCTGATCGACGTCGCAGCGATCGGAGTGAACTTCATCGACATCTATCAGCGGTCCGGCCAATACAAGATGTCGGTGCCCTTCACGCC
>CAZICQ010000011.1:1695-78080 GCA_964537775.1 uncultured Gemmatimonadaceae bacterium
TCATCGACATCTATCAGCGGTCCGGCCAATACAAGATGTCGGTGCCCTTCACGCCGGGCAGCGAAGCGGCGGGGGTCGTGCGTGAGGTCGGCGACGGAATCACGGAGCTCCAGGCTGGCGATCGCGTGGTGTCGCCCAACGTGCGCGGCGCGTACGCTCAATGTGCGATCGTGCCGGTCGACCGGGCCGTTCGCGTGCCCGACGATGTCGACCTCGAAACGGCCGCCGCGGTGTGCCTGCAGGGGATGACCGCGCATTACCTCGCGACCAGCACGTATGCGCTTCAACCCGGCGACAGCTGTCTCGTCCATGCCGCGGCGGGCGGTGTCGGGCTCCTCCTCGGCCAGATCGCGAGCCGGCGCGGCGCGCACGTCATAGGCACGGCCTCGTCGCCAGAGAAGTTGCAACTGGCCGCGGACGCGGGCGCGAAATTCCTCGTCAACTACAAGGCGCAGGACTTCGCGGCGGAGGCAAAGCGCATCACGGGCGGAGCGGGTGTGAACGTCGTCTACGATTCGGTGGGCCGCGACACCTTCGACCGGTCACTCGATTCCCTCGCCCCGCGTGGCATGCTCGTCCTGTTCGGGCAGTCCAGCGGGCCGGTACCTCCGTTCGATCCACAGCTGCTCAACCAGAAAGGCTCGCTCTTTCTGACCCGTCCGACTCTCGCTCATTATGTCGCGACGCGTACAGAGCTGCTGCAGCGCGCGAAAGACCTGTTCGCGTGGATCGAGAACGACAGGCTGCACGTGCGCATCGGTGCCCGCTTCTCGCTCGAGGAGGCAGCCGCGGCGCACCAGGCGCTGTCGTCGCGGGAGACGACGGGCAAGGTGTTGCTGCTCCCGCCTCGCTCCCGGACGCCGTAACGCCTCGATTCCTTCCTTCACATATTTTTGTCTCTGCCTTCACATTCGCAGGAGTCTCGAATGTCCCGCCGCTGCACCACGATTTTCCTCGGCGCCGCGTCGCTCGCGTTTGCGCCCCGCATAGCCTCCTCGCAAGCTCCCGCCGCGCTGAACGACCGGCTGCAGGCGGTGATGAGCCGCCCCGAGTTCAGGCATGCGTTCTTCGGCATCGAGTTCTATTCGCTCGACGACGGCCGCCCGGTCTACACGCTGAATTCCGACAAGCTGTTCGTGGCCGCATCCACGACCAAGCTGCTCACGGAAGGCACGGCGCTCGAGCTGCTTGGCAGCGACTACCGATTCCACACGCGCGTCTACCGCACGGGACCGCTGAGCGCCGACGGCACGTTGGACGGCGATCTCGTGCTCGTCGCGAGCGGCGATCCCAATCTGTCGGGGCGCATTCAGGGTGATGCGCTCGCATTCGAGAATGAGGATCATGCCTATGACGGCTCGCCGGACACGAAAGCTGTTCCCGGCGATCCGCTGCTGGTGATTCGCGAGCTTGCCGGCCAGGTGGCGGCGCACGGCGTCAAACGTATTCGCGGCCGCGTCGTCGTCGATGTCAGCCTCTTTCACGAGGGCGATCGCGAGCTCGGTACCGGCGTGGTGATCTCGCCCGTTGTCGTGAACGACAACCTCGTGGACGTGCTGATCACGCCGGGCGACCACGAGGGCGCGCCGACCAGCGTCAAGGTGTCACCGCAGAGCGGGTACGTGCGCTTCATCAACCAGTCGACGACCGGCGCCGCCGGCTCCCATCCAGCGATTCGGTGGAGCTCGGACGTGGCGGAGCCCGACGGCTCTCACACGGTCACCATCGGCGGACGCACGCCCGTCGACAAGGGCACGATCCTGTACAGCTACGCTGTGCCGGAGCCGCACCGCTTCGCCGAGGTCGTGCTCGCGGAGGCGTTGCGCGAGCGGGGCATCGACGTGCCTGCGACGGCGACGGCGCGTGATCATGCGGTCGCGCCGGCACCCACATCATACACCGCCGACAATGTCCTCGCCGAGCATGTGTCGCCGCCATTGAGCGAGGAGGTGAAGGTGACGCTCAAGGTGAGTCAGAACCTGCACGCCAGCAGCACGCCCTTCGTCGTGAAGTCGATCCTTGCCCGTGGCGACAGCGGGAAGACCGGCTTCGATCTCGAGCACGACTTCCTTCGCCGCGCCGGCTTGGATCTTTCCGGTGCGCAGCAGAGTGATGGCGCCGGTGGTGACGCGCGCTTCTCCCCCGACTTCATGGTGCACTACCTGGCGTACATGTCCCGGCAAAAGGAGGCGGCGGTGTTTCGCAACGCGCTGCCGATCCTGGGGAAGGATGGCACGCTGTTCAACATCCAGACGGCATCGCCGGCAGCGGGACACGTCTTCGCGAAGACGGGCACGCTCGGAGGCTACGACGCGCTCAACCGCGACATGTTCATCACGGCGAAGGGACTCGGCGGCTACTTCACCACGCCCGGCGGGAAGCATTACGCATTCGCCGCGTACGTGAACAACGTCGCGGTCCCGTTAGGTCCCGACGAGACGACGCGCGTGGCCGGCCAGGCGCTGGGCGAGATCGCCGCCGCGGGCTATCTCACACTCCCCTGACGGCGGAGCGATGCAAGACGCCGAGCGGGAGCGAATGGCCGAGGATGCGCGGCGCGAGCGCTTCTGGTCGCGCTGGGGGCCGTACCTTTCGGAGCGGCAGTGGGGCACCGTGCGCGAAGACTACTCCGCCGATGGCGACGTCTGGCGCTACTTCCCGCACGACCACGCGCGCAGCCGCGCGTATCGCTGGGGTGAGGACGGCCTGCTCGGCATCTGCGACTACGATTACCAGTGTTGCTTCGCGCTCGCGCTCTGGAACGGACGCGATCCGATTCTGAAGGAGCGCCTGTTCGGGCTCGATGGACATGAAGGCAATCACGGCGAGGACGTGAAGGAGGCGTATTTCTACCTCGACAGCACGCCGACGCACTCGTACATGAAGGCCTTATACAAGTATCCGCAAGCCGAGTTTCCGTACCGGCTCCTCGTGTCGGAGAACGGGCGGCGCGGCCGTGCCGACCCGGAGTTCGAGCTCGCAGACACCGGCGTGTTCGATGAGGAGCGCTACTTCGACGTCGAGATCGAGTATGCCAAGAGCGCGCCCGACGACGTGCTCGTGCGCATCACGGTGACGAACCGCGGCCCCGACGCCGCTCCCCTCGTGCTCCTGCCGACGCTCTGGTTCCGGAATTACTGGTCATGGGGACGGAGCCGCCTCCCTCGACCGGTGATCGAGGTGGTCGGCGCGAGCACGCTCGTCGCCGACCATCCGGTGCTCGGCCGTTTTCATCTCCAGGCGGCGGGACCCGCGGCCGAGCTCCTGTTCACCGAGAACGAGACGCACTTCGAGCGGTTGTGGGGCACCGACAGTCGCACACCGTACGTGAAGGACGCGTTCCATCGGTACATCGTGAACGGCGAGACGACGGCGGTGAACCCGGCCAAACGAGGCACGAAAGCGGCGCTGCTGTATCGCCAGACGATTGCCGGCGGCGGCGCGGCGCGGCTGGAGCTTCGCCTGTCGGTGGAGCACGAGCTTCCCGACGTGCCATTCGGCCGGGGCTTCGGCGAAACGTTCAGGCAGCGCCAGCGTGAAGCCGACCAGTTCTACTCCGGCGTCGTTCCGCGCAAGAGCACGGCCGAGCAGGCGCGCGTCGCGCGGCAGGCGTACGCCGGCCTGCTGTGGAGCAAGCAGGCGTACAACTACGTTGTGCGGGAATGGCTGGAGGGCGATCCCGCGTCGGCGCCGCCGCCGGCGAACCGCTGGCAGGGACGCAATCACGACTGGCAGCACTTCTTCAGCCGCGACGTGCTGTCGATGCCCGATTCGTGGGAGTATCCGTGGTTCGCCGCCTGGGACCTCGCCTTCCAGATGCTGCCGTTCGCGCGTCTCGATCCGGAGTTTGCCAAACGACAGCTCGTGCTGCTGCTGCGCGAGTGGTACATGAATCCGAGCGGCCAGATCCCGGCGTACGAGTTCGCCTTCGACGACGTCAATCCCCCGGTCCACGCCTGGGCGGCATGGCGGGTGTACAAGCTCACGGGCCCGAAGGGCGCGCGCGATCTGCTCTTCCTCGAACGCGTGTACCACAAGCTGCTGGTGAACTTCTCCTGGTGGGTGAATCGCAAGGACACTCGCGGGAACAACCTGTTCAGCGGCGGCTTTCTCGGGCTCGACAACGTCGGTGTGTTCGATCGCAACAAACCGCTGCCGGGCGGCGAGTATCTGGAGCAGGCGGATGGCACGGCGTGGATGGCGTTCTACGCCGCCACGATGTTGTCGATCTCCCTCGAGCTGGCGATGCACGACGCCGCGTACGAGGACATGGCCTCGAAATTCTTCGAGCATTTCGTCCAGATCGCCGATGCCATGAACACGGTGGGCGGCACCGGATTGTGGAACGAGCAGGACGGCTTCTACTACGATCAGCTCGCCGTGGACGGCCAGCGTACGCCGATGCGCATTCGCTCGATCGTGGGGCTCGTGCCGCTGTTCGCCTGCGAGTGCATCGACCAGGAGACGATCGACGCACTGCCGGGCTTCAAGAAACGCATGGAATGGTTTCTCGCCAACCGCAGCGATCTGCAGGAACAGATTTCGTACATGGAGGAGGACGAGGCGCTGAACCACACCCGACGCCTGCTCGCCATTCCTTCACGCGACCGGCTGGTGCGCGTGCTCGAGCGTGCGCTCGACGAATCGGAGTTCCTGTCGCCGTACGGCGTCCGGTCGCTGTCACGCTATCACCGCGACCATCCGTTCACGCTGACGGAGGACGGCGCCGCTTACTCGGTGCGGTACACGCCCGGCGAGTCGGACACGTATCTGTTCGGCGGCAACTCGAACTGGCGCGGCCCCGTCTGGTTCCCGATCAATTATCTGCTCATCGAGGCGCTGGAGCGCTATCATCATTATTACGGCGAGTCGCTACGCGTCGAGTACCCGAGCCGGAGCGGCCGGTACATGAACCTCGGCGAGGTGGCGACGGAGCTTGCCAAACGACTCACGGCGATCTTTCTGCCTGATGCCTCGGGGCGCCGGCCGGTGAACGGCACCGACACGCGCTTCGCCTCGAACGAGCACTGGCGCGATCTCGTGCTGTTCTACGAATACTTTCACGGCGACAACGGCTGCGGCGCCGGCGCGAGTCACCAGACCGGCTGGACATCGCTGGTGACGCGCTGCATCGAGAAGGTCGTTCTCCCGCAGGCCATCTCCCGGCCGAGCGAGACGCTGCGCGTCTTCGCCGAGCAGGAGTGACCGGAGGCGTGGGATGATCGACGAGCGGGAATGGCTGGTCACCGATGGTCTCGGTGGCTACGCGATGGGCTGCGCCGACGGGCTTCGTACACGACGCTACCACTCGCTGCTGCTCGTCGCGATGCCTAACGACGAGCGCCGCTATCAGCTCGTGAGCGGCCTCGACGCCTGGCTCGAGCTCGACGGCTCGGGAGAGCGCATCGCGCTCTCGTCGCAACGCTACCAGCCAGCTGTCATTGCGCCGGACGGCCGGGACCGGCTCACGAAGTTCGTCTCCGAACCGTGGCCGACCTGGACCTACGCGATCGACGAACGGCTCTCGATCATGCTCGAGCTGTTCGCGCCACGCGGCCGGGCAGCCACCGTGCTGCGTTGGCGGTTGCTGAGCGAGCAGCGCGTCGGCGCCCGCCTGCACGTGCGGCTGTTTCTGGCCGGTCGCGATTGGCATGCGCTGCACCACGAGAACGGCGCGTTTCGTTTCGAGCCCGAGCGGGCGGGCGATCAGATCTGGCGCTGGACTCCGTACGCGGGCGTGCCGCCGATCGTGGTGCACGCCAACGCCGATTACAGCCACGATCCGCAGTGGTACCGGCAATTTCTCTACTCGCAGGAGCGCGAGCGGGGCCTTGATTACCTGGAGGATCTCGCGTCCCCGGGCGTCTTCAGCTGGCGATTGGGCGAGTCCGCGCCGGACGCCGATCTCCTCCTTTCCACTTCGGAGCAGCTGCTGGGCTATCATGCGCCCGGCGACCTCAGCGCCACCTGCGCCGCACTCCGGGCGTCGGAGCTGGCGCGCGTCGCGGCGTTCAAGGGCCGATTGCACCGTTCCGCCAGCGAGTACGTCGTGCGGCGCGGCGACCGCCAAACGATCATTGCCGGCTATCCCTGGTTCACCGATTGGGGGCGTGACACCTTCATCGCGCTCCGTGGTCTCTGCCTCGCGACCGGCCGCCTCGAGCAGGCCGGCCAGATTCTGTCGTCATGGTGCGAGCATCAAACCGACGGCATGCTGCCGAACACCTTTCCGAGTGGTGCGTCCGAACCGCAGTACAACTCGGTCGACGCGTCGCTCTGGTTCATCATCGCCGCGCAGGAGTTCCTTCGCGAAGCGGCGCGACGCGGCTATTGGGTCGAGCGCGATCTGCAGGAGCGGCTCACGGATGCCTGCGAAGCGGTGCTGCATGCGTACGCTCGCGGTACGCGGTACGGCATTCGGATGGACCGGGAGGACAGCTTGCTCGCGGCCGGCATTCCGGCGGGTACTGGACCGCCGCTCGCGCTCACGTGGCAGGACGCGATTGTGAACGGGCGCGCCGTCACACCGCGGGTCGGCAAGCCCGTGGAGGTGCAGGCCCTGTGGATCAACGCGCTGCTGTTCGGCGCGCGCTGGAGTGAGCGGTGGGGCGAGATTGCCGATCGGGCACGCCGCTGTTTCGCCGACCGATTCTGGAACGCCAAACGCGGATGCCTGCTCGACGTGGTCGACGTCGATCATCGCCGCGGGGTGATCGACGAGCGCGTGCGCGCGAACCAGATCTTCGCCTGCGGTGGGCTCCCGGTCGCCCTGCTCGAGGGCGAGCGGTTGCGGAGCGTGGTCGAGATCGTGGAGCAGGCGCTGTGGACGCCGATGGGGCTGCGTACCCTCGCGCGCGACGACCGGGCGTACTATGGCAACTGCGCCGGAACCGCCGCGCTGCGTGACGGATCGTACCATCAGGGGACGGTGTGGCCCTGGCTCACCTTCGCATTTCTGGAAGGCTGGGTGCGCGCCCACGGTGGCTCGCGAGAGAGCTGGCAGGAGGCGCGTCGCCGCTTCCTCCCTGCCCTCGCGCGCCACGTCGACGAGGCAGGCATCGGCCACGTATCGGAGATCGCGGACGGAGATTCACCACACGCGCCACGCGGCTGTCCCTTTCAGGCGTGGTCGGTGGGAGAGATCATCCGCGCGTTCGGCGTCTGACGGCGGGGGGAGGGACCCGGACTTGCAGCACTCCCGGCCACGAACACAGTCGAGCGCTGCCGTCCGCGGCCGCCGGCGGGGGGGGGGAGGGCAGAGAATGCGGGTGAAGTGGTACGTCGGTCTCACAGTGATCGTGCCACTCTCGGCGATGCTCGCGGGCGCACAGGAGGTCTCGCTGTACGGCGCCGCACTGGACGGAAACCTTCGCCACGTGTTGCAGATCGGCTACGGTGGCGGCGTCTCGGTGACTGCGCTCTACGACAACCGCATCGGCGGACGCGTGGACGCCGGCTTTTACGAGGCGCGCGGGGACTACGCCTATTGCCCGCCCTGTACGGCGTGCGGGTCTGTCGGACCGTGCATTTTTCAACCCGGCGGACCCGTGAACAGTGTCACGCCGTTCGACGTGCAGGACGCCTTCGTTGTGTTCGCGCCCTATTCGGCTGCGGGGCTGCGCTTCGCGGTCGGAGCGGGGGCGAGCCATTTCTCTCTCAGCAACACGCAGAAGTTCGCGTCGGGTGGGAGCGTCGTTTGGCCGAAGACCGCCGCGCACACGTACGGTCCCGTCGTGATGGCGTCGCTCACAGGACGCCCACCGTGGCGGGTCCGGATGGCCGGCGAGGCGACGCTGCTGTACCACCGATCCAACTCGCTCCCCGACTGCGCCGCCGGCGCGGCACCCCCGACGCCTCCCTTCTGCGGCTCGTTTGGCGCCACGGAGCTGCGGTTGTCCGCGGTGTACACGCCCGGTTGGCTGCGCTGACCGTCGTGCGCCGGACCGGACAACGACAATCGTTGTAGATTCCGGCGATCCGCCGCCCCCCAGGAGACCCCGCTGAAGATCCTCGATCCGCTGCCGCCGCCCTGGCCATCGCGCATGCTGAGCGTACTGCGCATCGTCGTGGCGCTGATCTTCTTGCAGCACGGCATCCAGAAGCTGTTCGGGATGCCCGCGAGCACGCCGCCGTCGCCGGCCTGGGACCCCACCTCGCTGACCGGGGTCGCCGGCCTGATAGAGGGCGTCGGGGGCACGATGCTGCTGCTCGGCCTCTTCACCCGCCCGCTCGCCTTCATCCTGTCGGGCGAAATGGCTGTCGCGTATTTCAAGGTGCACGCGCCGCGCGCATTTTTGCCGATCGTGAACCGCGGCGAGCTGGCGGTGGTGCTCTGCTGGACGTTTCTGTACTTCGCCGTCGTCGGCGGCGGCGCATGGAGCCTGGACGCGCTGATGCGGCGCCGGGCTCCGGAGATTCGTTAGGCAACGTCGCGCTCCTCACTTCTTACTCTCCGCCCCCCTCATGCGCCCGTACGTTCTGGCTGAGACCACCTGGCAGACCGTCGATCAGACGCCCTACGAGGTCGCCGTACTTCCATGGGGCGCGACCGAAGCACACAACTATCATCTACCGTACGCCACCGACGTCATCGAATGCGACCACGTCGCGGCGGAAGCGGCTCGACTTGCCTGGGAGCAGGGGGCACGCGTCGTCGTGCTGCCCACCGTGCCGTTCGGTGTTCAGACGACGCAGCTCGACATCAAGCTCTGCATCAATCTGAACCCGAGCACGCAGCTCGCCGTGCTCCGCGATGTCGTCACGGCGCTCGACGGCCAGGGGATCCGCAAGCTGGTGGTGCTGAACGGACATGGCGCGAACGACTTCAAGCAGATGATCCGCGAGCTGCAGCCGGCGACGCGCGTCTTCCTTTCGACGGTGGCGTGGTACCGAATCGTCGATCCGCGGCTCTTCTTCGCCGATCTGGGCGATCACGCCGGCGAGCTCGAGACGAGCATCATGATGCACATCGCACCCGGGCTGGTGCGGCCACTCTCGGAGGCGGGCCGCGGCCAGGCGCGTCCATGGCGTATCGCGGCGCTGCGCGAGGGCTGGGCATGGGCGCCGCGGCGCTGGCGAGAGGTGAGCGCCGATACGGGAATCGGCGACCCCTCCCGCGCCACGGCGCAGAAGGGCGCGGCGTACTTCGAGGAGGTGGTGCGCCAGCTGGCGCGTTTTCTCGTCGATCTCCACAAAGCGGACGTCGCCAACCTCTACGAATGAACGCGTGCGCTGCCGGCACAACCGTTGCCCGACTCGGCTCGTTGCCGGATACGGTCCACACACAGGAGCGCACGATGGTCGATCGGAACGAGCGCGCGCGAGCGCCCGCTGGCTAAAGACGAGTTCGACGGCGGTAAGCGCGCCAATCCGCCGCTGATGGACGAAGCGGATACAGAGTAGGCGCCAGTCACATCAGACGCCCGTCGGGTACGTCTCCGGCTCGGCGGTGATGAGCACCGGAACGTGCAGCGGATCCACGGCGCGCGTTTCGTTGATGAACATGAACGCGTCGTAGCGCCGCGGCACGATCGTCGGGACATAGTTGCCCCAACGCTCGTGGCTTGGGTCGTAGACGACGCCGATGGCGCGGTGGCCGAGCACCTGATCGAAGCCGGGCATTCCGCCATCGTACGAGCCGTTGAAGAGCAGCAGCATGTCACCGATGCCGGCGCTGTTGAGGACGTGCTCCAACGATCCTTCGCGCGCGTCGGGCACGCGCATCCGCTCCATGGGTGCATCCCACGACTGGCCGGCGATCACGCCTCCGTGGTGTGTGCCGAAGCCAACCAGCACGACACCCTCCTGGGCATGGCCCTGCCTGACGAGTTGGCCGACGTTTACCATGCCCGAGCGGGCCATGTCGGTATAGCGGGCATCCCCAATGTGCGTATTGTGCTCCCACACGATCGTCTTCGCCGTGGGACCGTGATGCCGCATGAGCCGCTCCAACGTGTCGACCATGTGGTGGTCGCGGACATTCCAGGAGGCCGCGCCTCCTCGTACCATCGTGCGGTAGTACAGCTCCGCGTTCTTGACGACGAGCGCGTTCTGCTCGGCGTTGAAGTAGGCGTCCGCGCCATCGTCGCGATATTCCCGAATCTGAGCGCGCAGTGATCGCAAGACCTCGACCGCCTGGTCCTCGCACGTGGCGGGCACCATGACCGTGGCGCGCGCATATTCCTGCGCGTCGTTGTCGTACGGCTCGAAGCACGAGTAGGCTCGTTTGGCCTGCTCCGCAAAGTCCGGATCGACGCCCTCGAGGTATCGGATCACGGCATGCATCGAGTCCCACAGGGAGTACACGTCCAGTCCATAGAAGCCTGCACGCGCCGGGAGGGCGCGCCCATCATTGTATTCGCGCAGCCATTCGGCGAGCTCGACGACCTCGCGATTCGCCCACATCCAGGTCGGCCAGCGCTCGAAGGCGTGCAGCACGTCCTCGGCGCTCTCACCGGAATCGGGGAGTCCCTTGACGTAGCGGTTCACACGATAGCAGTCCGGCCAGTCACCTTCGACAGCGATGAACGTGAATCCCTTCTCCGAGATCAGTCGCTTCGACAGCTCGGCTCGCCAGGTATAGAATTCGGACGTGCCGTGCGACGCTTCACCGAGCAGAACGAAGCGTGCGTCTCCAATGCGATCGATCAGCGGATCCAGATCCGCCGGCCCACGCAGCGGCCGCGCGTGGTCGCGGGCTACGTTGGCCAGTGCTCTTGCGTTCGGAATCGCCTCACGCATTCCAGTCCGCAACCAGTCCCAATCCATATAGTCCTCTCCGCTCCCGCACCTCTACTGAAAAGACGGTGCAAATCCGACACCTTTGTTTCATGCTCGACCCCCTGATTGCTGGCGCACGCGCGCTCGACAGTTGATGCGGGCGATGGTTCTGAGCGCACCGCGGCAGCCGCTACAATTGCGTCATCTGCCGCAGCCCGAGCCGGCGAGCGGCCAGCTCCTGCTTCGCGTTCACGCCTGCGGCGTCTGTCGCACCGACCTGCACATCGTCGACGGCGAGCTCGCGCATCCGAAGCTGCCGCTCGTTCCCGGTCATCAGATCGTGGCAACGGTGATCGAGCGGGGCGGCGATGCGCGCCGCTTCGATGTCGGTGCGCGCGTCGGCGTACCATGGCTCGGCTGGACCGACGGCACGTGTGCGTATTGCCGCAGCGGACGCGAAAATCTCTGTGACGCGGCGCGGTTCACCGGATACGACATCGACGGCGGCTACGCGGAGATGTGTGTTGCCGACGAGCGTTTCTGCTTCCCGATTCCACCCGGTTATCCCGACCTGCAAGCGGCACCGCTACTCTGTGCCGGTCTGATAGGCTACCGCGCGCTTCGCTTGGCAGGAGACGCCGCACGACTCGGCTTTTACGGCTTCGGCGCCGCGGCGCACATCACCATCCAGGTGGCGCATCACCGTGGGCAGCGGATATTCGCCTTCACGAAGCGCGGCGACGTGCGCGGGCAGGAGTTCGCGCGCTCGCTTGGGGCTGAATGGGCCGGTGGCAGCGACGAGCGCCCACCCGAGCCGCTCGATGTGGCGCTCATCTTTGCGCCTGCCGGCGAGCTCGTTCCGGCGGCGCTTCGCGCGGTGGCCAAAGGCGGCAGCGTCATCTGCGCCGGGATTCACATGTCGGACATTCCATCATTTTCATACGATCTGCTGTGGGGTGAGCGCGTCGTGCGTTCGGTGGCGAATCTGACGCGCGCCGACGGCGAGGAGTTTCTCGCCCTCGCGCCGCGCATCCCGATAAAAACGGAGGTGCACAGCTATTCGCTCGAGCAGACGAACGAGGCGCTGGAGGACTTGCGGGCCGGCCGTATTCGCGGGGCGGCGGTGGTGCGAGTCGATAGTGGCTAGTCGGTAGTCGGTAGTCGATAGAAGTGCAGTCGTCAGTCGATAGTCGTCAGTCGACAGTAGGAGCGTTGATAGGAAGGGCTCGGCATGAGTGAGCCTCATAATGAGCCCTCACTTCCAACGGCGTTGCTATCGACTACCGACTATCGACTCTCGACTCGGAGCAGCACCCACGGCAGGCTCTCCCGCACGTGATCATTCCAGTAGCGCCAGGTGTGCGCGCCGGGATGCTCGTGATACTCGTGCGCGACGCCGAGGCGGGTCAGCTCCCAATGGAGGGCGCGGTTCTGGTCGATCAAATCGTCCTCGGTTCCGCAGTCGATGAATAGTGCCGGCAGGGAGCGGCCGGCGCGCTGGAGTGCGGACGCGAGCTGCGCGGGATCGTTCGCCATCCAATGCGCGATGTCGGCACCCCAGAACATCTCGTAACGCGCCATGAGGCCGCCGAGCTTTGGCCTGAGCGAATCGACGGAGCTCGCGTATCGCGCCGGCTCGGTGAACGGGTGTGGGCCGATGTACAGCGGCGACACGACGCCGGAATGGCTGGCCGCGGCGGCGAACACGTCGGGGTACTTCAATGCGACGGCAATCGCGCCATAGCCGCCCATGCTCAAGCCGGCGATGGCGCGATGCGAGCGATCGGCGCGTGTCCGGTAGTGCCGGTCCACGTACGCTACGAGATCGCGACCGACGTACTCGTCGTAGCGCTGCCGCTCGACGCAATACCGCGCCGGCGCTTCGACGTGAACGGTATCGGCGCAGGTCGCGTAAGTAACGGGGTGCACCCAGGTCGTGTACCAGCCGTCGTCGCCATCGGGCATGACGATGATCGTCTCGGGGAGTCCGACCGTCATCAGGGAGTCGGCGACGATGTCGATGCCGCCCTTCGTCACCCAGTCCGCCTGTCCACCGTACAGTCCATGCAGATAGTAAGCGACCGTATAGCGACGTGTGCGCGCGCTGTCGTACGAGGGTGGCAGGTAAATCACGAACTGCTTCGTCACACCTAACGACGGTGCGAAAAACGCGTCCTCGCGCACGGTCCCATGGCGCGCCTGCGCCGCCGCGGTGCTGGCCACCAGGAGGGCGATCACACCAGGACGGAGCATCGCTCAGAATTCCAGCTTCGACAGATAGGCGAAATCGATGCGCGAGCTCTCCAGCGGATCCTTGGCACCTTCCTGTTCGACGAAGAACAACGTGTGATCGGGGTCGCGCACGAGCGACAGGATGCGTTTGAGGTCGAGCACGCCGGCACCGAGCTCGGTGTCGCCCATCTTCCCCATCACCGGCACGTCCTTGATGTGCAGCGAGCAGACCCGGTCGGCGTAGCGCGCGAGATAAGCGACCGGATCGGCGCCGGCCATGGCCATGTTCCCGATGTCGAGCTGCAGTCGAGCCGCCGATGGATCGAGTCGGGTCGCGAACAGGTCGAGCGGAATCTCGCCGCCAATCGGTCTGAGCATTTCCGGCTCGGTGTGATAGGCGAGCTGGATACCATGGTGTTTCGCCGTCGCGCCGGCGGTATTGAAGCGATCGGCCCAGTCGCGCCAGTCGTCAGGCGTGAGCGCGCCGTCGCTTGGCATACCGTAGCACACGAGCTGTTCGTGTCCCATTCCGCGCGCCGCCTCGAGGTGGCGCTCCCACCCAACCATGATCGGCTCGGAGGTCATGTGCGCCGACGACGCTCGTATCCCGGCGCGTTCGAGCGCCGCGTGCAGCGCCGGGCTCGGCGTCATGCCGATGTGCCAATTCACCTCCATGTCGGTGTAGCCGATCGCGCGCAGCCTCGCCAGCGTACCGTCGAGATCCCGCGCGAGCTCATGGCGCACGCCGTACGCCTGAATACCAATGCGGGTCAGGCGTCGCACGTTGCCGTTTGGCACGCGCAGCGCACCCGGCAACACATGCAGACCGGCGAGGCCAATGCCGACACGCGTGACGAATTCCCGGCGATGCATTCCGCCTCAGTGCGCGAGAAAGTCGACCGCGTGATCATCCCATGCATGGCCCGACGCACTCCAGCGTGAGGCGGGCGGGAAGTTGCTGCGACAGTAGGCCCGTTTCGCAGCGAAGTCGAAGGCAGCGTGCGGATGGCCATTGATCAGCAACGCCACGCGCTGCTGGTCGGGGGACCAGACGATCTCGACCTGCGAAGGGACGTGGAGATCGAGATCCGCTGTCGCGTGATCGATCACGGCGCAGACGTTGTACACGTGCACCGCGTCGACGATCGGATCGTCGCCCAAGCGGGTGTCGAGCCCGTAGAAGTAGCCGGTTTCTCCGTCGTCCTCGAAGACGGCAGCGAATGGACTGCGATCGGCGTGCGCTTCGACCACCAACGGCATCCCGAGATGAAGCGTGTGGCTCATGACGACTCCTCCGCGGCTGCGTTCTCTCACAGCGCATGCATACGCCGTGCGGCCACAGTAATTCTGCACGTCGTGCCGCCACGGGGCCAGTCGCGCCCTCATCTTGCTCTTGCCCCGCCCCGGCCCGCCACCGATCATGAGACAGTCCCAACGTGAGCCCCGCTCAGGAGCACGCTCGCATGGCCGGATCTGCCGCGCACACGCCAACCGATGTCGCCAACCCGCAATACTACCACAAGGTGGTGGACTGCCAGTGGGCGTGTCCCGCGCACACCAATGTGCCCGAGTACATCCGGCTCATCGCGCAAGGAAGGTACACGGAATCGTATCTCCTGAACCGGCAGTCCAACGTCTTCCCCGGTATTCTCGGCCGCACCTGCGACCGTCCGTGCGAGCCTGCGTGCCGGCGAGGACGTGTCGACGGCAAGCCGGTCGCAATCTGTCGGCTGAAGCGCGTCGCCGCGGATCACCGCGACGAGGTGAAGCACCTGCTACCGACGGCGCCTACCGTGAAGAACGGCAAGCGTGTGGCGCTCATCGGTGCCGGACCGGCGTCGCTCACCGTAGCCAACGACCTGATGCCGCTCGGATACGAGGTCGTGATCTTCGAGAAGCTCGGCGAGCCGGGCGGGCTGATGCGCATCAACATTCCTTCATTCAGGCTGCCGGCCCAGGTACTCGATGAGGAGGTGCACTACATCCTCGACATGGGTGTGGACGTGCGCTACGACTCGCCGGTCACGAGCATGCGCGCGCTGCTGGCCGAGGGCTGGGATGCGGTGTTCGTGGGCAGCGGCGCGCCAAAGGGAAAGGATCTGAATGTCCCAGGCCGGTCCGAAGCGGCGAGCAACATCCACATCGGCATCGACTGGCTCGCATCGGCGCATTTCGGACACATCGACAGGATTGGCAACCGCGTGTTGATCATCGGCGTCGGCAACACGGCAATGGATTGCTGCCGCACGTCGCGCCGCCTTGGGGGCGCGGACGTGAAGGTCATCGCCCGACGCTCGCGGCCGTACTTCAAGGCGTCGCCGTGGGAGCTCGAGGACGCGGAGGAGGAGGGGGTGGAGATCGTCGAAAACCACGCGCCGAAACGGTTCGTGCTCGCGAACGGTCGTCTCGTGGGGCTGGAGCTCGAGCGGCTGCGCTGGTTCGACGACGGCGGCAGACAGCGGAGCGAGACGCTCGAGACGGTCGTGCTGCCCTGCGATGATGTCATTCTCGCGATCGGGCAGGAGAACGCCTTTCCCTGGATCGAGCGCGACGTCGGTATCGATTTCGACCAACACGGGATGCCGGTCGTCGATCGCCAAACGATGCAGAGCACGCGTCCGGGTGTGTTCTTCGGCGGCGATGCGGCGTGGGGGCCCGAGAACATCATCTGGGCGGTGGAACATGGGCATCAGGCGGCGATCTCGATCCACAATCACTGCCAGTCGGTGCCCGTGGGCGACCGGCCGCCGTTCGGCATGAATCTCGTGAGCTCGAAGATGGGCATGCACGCATGGAGCTACAGCAACGCGTACAGCCCCGTGCCGCGCACGAAGATGCAGCACGAGGAGCTGGCGAAACGGTTCGCCGGCCTGGCGGTCGAAGTGGAGCTCGGCTTCACGCCGGAGCAGACGGCTGCGGAGGTGGAGCGCTGTCTCAACTGCGATATCCAAACCCATTTCACCGCGAGTCTATGCATCGAGTGCGATGCCTGCGTCGATGTCTGTCCGGTGAACTGCCTGACGATCACGCATGACGGCCCGGACGAGCTGGATCTGCGATCGCGATTATCGGCGCCGGCGCAGAACAGGGCACAGGAGCTGTATCTCTCGTCGCCCCTGCCGCAGACGCATCGCATCATGGTGAAGGACGAGGACGTCTGTCTGCATTGCGGTCTGTGCGCCGAGCGATGCCCGACTGCAGCATGGGACATGCGGCAGTTCGAGCTGCTGATCCCCTACGCCGGACGCGGAGGGGCGCAGGGGGGTCGCGCGGCCTTGCCGGCGGCGCCGCGATCAGTCGCACCGGCCAATGTCTGACGCGTTAGGCATGACCCGTACGGCGGGCGTCAACGACTTCGCCTTCAAGATCGGCACGGTCAACGGCACCGGCTCGGCGAGCGCGAACAGTCTGCTCATGCAGGCGATCTTCCGGATGGGTATTCCGGTATCCGGGAAGAACGTGTTCCCGTCCAACATCCAGGGGCTCCCGACGTGGTACGAGATCCGCGTCAGCAAGGACGGGTATACCGCGCGGCCGGAGGAGTTGGACCTGGTCGTCGCGCTCAATCCGGCGACGTACGCAAAAGACGTTGCGTCGGTTCGCGCCGGAGGGGGAGGATACCTGCTGTACGATTCGTCGTGGCCGCTCGACGATGCCCTCGTGCGGGAGGGGATCACCATTCTTGGAATCCCGTTCGGCCGGATGTGCGTCGAATCCTTTCAGGGCGACCGCGAACGGACGCTGCTGCGGAACATCGCCTACGCGGGTGCGCTGGCGGCGCTGCTCGCCCTCGACATGGACGTCGTGGGCGAAATGCTGCGGGAGAAGTTCTCGAAGAAGCGCGCCCTGCTCGATGCCAACTTCCGCGCCCTCCGCCTCGGCTACGATTACGCGAAGGCTCAGTACGACTGTCCGTTGCCGTTCCATCTCGAGCGCATGGACGCGACGGCCGATTCGGTGCTGCTCGACGGCAACTCCGCCGCCGCGTTAGGCGCGGTGTATGCTGGCGCGACGGTCGGCGCCTGGTATCCCATTACTCCCTCGACGTCGTTGATGGAAGCATTCAAGGAGTTCTGCGAGCGTTATCGCGTGGATCCGGAGACGAAGCGCAAACGGTACGCGCTGATTCAGGCGGAGGACGAGCTGGCGGCCGCGGGCATGGTGATCGGCGCCGGGTGGGCCGGTGCACGCGCTTTCACCTCCACGGCGGGACCGGGCATCTCGTTGATGAGCGAGTTCATCGGGCTGGCATATTACACCGAGATACCGGGCGTCTTCTTCGACATACAACGCACGGGCCCGTCGACGGGCATGCCGACGCGGACGCAACAGGGCGACCTGCTCTCGATCGCCTATTTGTCGCACGGCGACACCAAGCACATCGCGCTGTTTCCGGCGAATCCGGAGGAGTGCTTCTACCTCGCCGCGCGCGCATTCGATCTGGCCGAGCGTTTCCAGACCCCCGTGTTCGTGGTGTCGGATCTGGACATCGGCATGAACGACTGGATGTGCCGGCGCTTGCGCTGGGACGACAACTACCGGCCGGATCGCGGCAAGCTGCTCGACGCGGAGCAACTCGAGCGCCTGGAGAAGTTCTCACGCTACCTCGATGTGGACGGCGACGGCATCGCTCCGCGCACGCTGCCAGGTACGCACCCCAAGGGGGGCTACTTCACTCGTGGATCGGGGCACAACCAGCACGCCGCCTACACGGAGGACGACGCCGAGTACCGCGAGGTCGTGGATCGCCTCACGCGCAAGCTCGCGGGGGCGTCACTCGCCGTGCCGCCGCCGGAGCTGCACGTCGACCAACGCGACCGCGCCGACATCGGCATCATCGCGTTAGGCGGCACTCATGCCGCGGTGCTGGAGGCCGTGGACCGGCTGCGCGCATCGGGACTGCACGTCGACTACATGCGCCTGCTCGCCTTCCCCTTCCCGCCTTCGGTGCGCTCGTTCATAGAGAGCCACGCGCGCTGTCACGTGGTGGAACAGAACCGCGATGGGCAATTACGCTCGCTGCTCGCCATCGAGACGGGGATTGCGCGCGATCGCATGACATCCATTCTCGATTACGGGGGCCTTCCGCTCACGGCGGACCGGGTGGTCCGTGGTGTGACCGGACGTGACGCGGATGTCGTCGCGTCCGCCGGCGTCGCTCCTCTCCAGCCGGTGTTGCGCGTATGACCTCGATTCCCAAGCCCACAGCCCGCCATCCGGCGTTGCCGAAGAACGCGCTCGGCCTGACGCGGCGCGAGTACGAAGGCGCGATGTCCACGCTGTGTGCCGGTTGCGGCCACGACTCCATAACGGCCGCGCTCGTGCAAGCATGCTGGGAGCTGGACCTGCCGCCACATCGTGCCGCGAAGATGAGCGGCATCGGTTGCTCGTCGAAGACCACCGCGTACTTCATGCGGCAGTCACACGGATTCAACGGCGTGCACGGCCGGATGCCCGCGTTGGCCACCGGAGCCGATGCGGCGAACAAGGATCTGATCTACGTCGGGATCTCCGGCGACGGCGACTCGCTCTCCATCGGGTTGGGCCAGCTGTGCCACGCCATCCGCCGCAATGTCAATATGCTCTACGTGCTGGAGAACAATGGGGTGTACGGCCTCACGAAGGGCCAGTTCTCCGCGTCGGCGGACGTCGGCTCGAAATCCAAGCGCGGCGAGGCGAACGTTCAACCGCCAATCGATCCCGTGTTGCTCGCCCTCAGCCTCGGTGCGAGCTTCGTGGCCCGCAGCTTCTCCGGTGACAAGGCGCAGCTCGTGCCGATCCTCAAAGCCGGGATTCGCCACAATGGTTTTGCGCTCGTCGATGTGGTCTCACCATGCGTGAGCTTCAACGATCACGAGACCTCGACCAAGAGCTACCGGTACACTCGCTCGCACTACCAGGAGATAGCGCCCGTCGATTTCGTGCCGCTGCGCCGCGAGATCACCGCCGACGCCGGGGACGACTCGGTGGTCAGCGTCCAGATGCACGACGGCAGTTTGGTGCGTTTTCGCAAGGTGGCCACCGACTACGATCCACGCGATCGTGACGCCGCGTACGCGCTGGTACGCGAGCGCCAGGCGCGCGGCGAGGTCGTCACAGGACTGCTCTTCATCGACGAGAGCGCCGACGACATGCACGCGGTGAGCGCCACGGTGGATCAGCCCCTGATCGATTTGCCATATGAGCAGCTGTGTCCCGGCAACGGCGCGCTGGCCGCGCTTATGGATGAATATCGCTGACCGGAGGCGCTTAGGGTCGCTGACGCCCGAACTGCGCGCTGACGCCCTGACGGCGGGCGTCAGCGCTCCCAAGCAGTTGCGCCGTCAAACGACGAGAGCGATGGCGAATCCATCATATCCCTTGCTGCCAACCGTCTGCACCGCCGTGGCGATCACGCGCGGCTCGTTGGCCACGAGCTCGTTGAATCGGCGGATGCCCTCGATGTCCGGACTCGTGTTCTCCCGGTCGATGACGGCGCCGTCGCGCACGACGTTGTCCGCAACGATCAGTGTGCCGGCGCGTGACAGCTCGAGCGCTCGCCTGAAGTACTCTGGATAACCGGCCTTGTCGGCGTCGATGAACACCATGTCGAACGCGGGGCCACCCTCAGCGGCGAGGTGCGCGAGTGACTCCGCGGCTCGCCCGACGCGAACATCGACGCGGCCGGCAACGCCTGCTCGCTCCAGATTCGATACAGCGACTGCGGCGTGTTCCGGGCTCAACTCGAGCGTCACGACGCATCCATCAGCCTCCACGCCGCGCGCGAGCCAGATGGTGCTATACCCACCGAGCGTACCGATCTCGAGGATGCGCCGTGCGCGTAGGAGTCGAGCCAGGAGAAAGAGGAGCTTTCCCTCGTTAGGCGCGACGGCAATCGCCGGCAGTCCCGCCGCGCGGCTCGCCTCCAGCGCGCCATCGAGCGCCCGGTCGGGCGGAGTGAACAGGTCGCGGATGTAGCCCTCGACACTCGTCCAGAGCTCTTGCGTCATGCGGTCGGAGTGCGAGGGGCGGGACGATCCAGCGCCGCCGCTATTGTCCGCGGCGCCCTGACTTCATCGAGGTCGCCTGCGGCTTTACCGCCGGTGCAGGCCGATGAGGCGCGGCGACCTTCTGCTTCGGATCCTGTGGCTGCGCGCTGCCCGGCCGCTTGTGAGAAAAATCGGGAATGCTGCGAGTGCTCTTGCGCTTCATAACCCCTCCAGCCGCGTCGTACGAACGACATTATGTCGAGATAAGCATCACATGGGCAATATGCGCCGAGCCGGCGCACGTGCCTAGACGCTGTCGCCGGGAGCCGTGGTGTCGAGGCCTGACGTATCGCGGCGCACGCTGCTGTCCCGGCGAGCCGTCGTATCGCGCCGGACGACGCTATCGCGGCGAGTGACCGTGTCACGCCGCACCGTAGTGTCGCGGCGGATTGCGGCTTCTCCTCGGCCAGTGCTGTCTCTGCGAACTGTGCTGTCGCGGCCGGGAGCACTGTCACGCGTTTGACCTGGGATGAGGAACGGATTCCGCTGCGCCGCGGAATCAGCGGACAAGCTGTCGCGTTTGGCGATGGCCGTATTCCGGCGCGGCCGTGGTCGCGGCGCCACAACGGCGGCGGTGTCCGCGGAGACCGGCCGCGTACCGGTAACGGCGGCCGAGTCGACTCGCGGAGCGACCTCCCCGCCCTGTGCCGCCGTATCCACGCGTTTGGCCGTCGTTGCGGCCGTCGAGTCGATCGACAAAACGGGAGAAGCCACGACGGGGGCGGGGGCGGCCGTTCGGGGTGGGGCAGCGCCGCGTTGGTGCGCCGCGAGGGCGGACGCGATGAGAATGCCGACGACAGTTGCGCCGCCACCAATGGCAAGCCAGCGATTGTCAGGCTTCTGCGCGCCAGCGGCATACACGGGTACAGCTTCGAAAGGAGTGCTGACCGCCGCGGATGGGTCCGCGCGGTCGATGATGACTGGAGGAATCGTGGCGACGAGCTCTCGGTGCTCTGCGATCAATTCGTCAATCTGTGCTCGACGCGCATCCAGCTCTTCCCGTTCCCTCGCAGCCGCGTGTGCGAACTGTTCGCGTTCGGCAGCGAGCATGCTCTCCCGCTCGGCAATCGCCGCCTCGAACGCAGCACGCTCGCGGGCAAACTGCTGTTCTCGTTCGGCTACCTCGCGCTCGAACTGCTCCCGCTGCTGCGCGAGTCGTCGTTCTTGCTCCGCCACGAGCTCGGCGTGCTCCCGCCGTTCCTGGTCGAGCTGTTCGCGGGTGGCACGCTGCTCTTCCGACAGTTCCTTCTCTATCCGGTCGATCTCGATTTCGCCGGCCTTGAGCAGATCGGCCATAGCGATACCGGCGATGTACCCGGCGACATCCAAGCCGTCTATGTTGGTGCGGGTCGCGTTGAGCAGCGCCTGCGTATCCTCGATGATGCGCGTCGGCAGATCCGGACGGAGCTCAGCGAGCGAAGCGTTCGAGCGTTCCGGTAGTTCAGTGCTTCCTGCCAGCATCATCCAGGCGAGCGTCGCGATCGTCCGCGCGTCGCCTTCCTCCTCCGGTGCGCCGGGCAGCGGGATGGCCGAAATGACGAAGGCCGCGCGTACCCGGTCGGTACCCCACTCGATGAACAGCGAGTCGGCCGTGATCACACGATGTACGAGCTTCTGCTCACGCGCCCACGCAAGCAGCCCATGCACCTCGCTGAGGATGGCGCCAACTCGCGAGAAAGAGAGCTGCGTTCCCTGCGCCAACAGTTCCCGCAGTGAGGGATCGAGGATGCGCTCGCGAACGACAGCAAACGCGTCGCTTCCAAGCCAACGTCCTTCGACGGTCGGCACGAGCGCGCGGTAGCCATGCGTCGCCAACACCTTCGTGTCGGCAGCGAGAAGGGTGAGCGCGTTGCGCTCGTCTCCGGCGGGTTTCTGCGTTATCGCGATTACGACATCGAGGCCATCGGAGCGGCGTTTGGCCATCAGCATGCGTGCCGAGTCGCGCGCGCCGAGCTCGGCCACAATGTCGTACGCTTCGTCGAGCGGTGTCGTGTCGACCAACTGCGGAGCGGTCATGACAGCCTGTAGTGCGCGATCCATGCCGCCGCTTGCCGCTGCTCTGTTAGCTTCCGCAGCGTGATACGCTCAGCAATCTTCCGCCGAGCCGGCGTATTGGCGCTCACGCTCTGCTGCTTCTTTCCGCTGAGATCGCTGCGGCCGCAAACCGGCACTCACGCCGCTGTCAACGCTCGCGCGGTGCCAGGGAGCGGGCTCACCGTGTACCTGATGACGATGGGAGTTGGCCAGGAGGTGTGGGAGAACTTTGGTCATAACGCGCTGTGGTTCCACGACAGCGCGTCGGGACAGGACGTCGTCTACAACTGGGGACTGTTCGACTTCCGAGCACCCCATTTTGTATTGCATTTTCTCCAGGGTCGGATGCTCTACTCGATGGGTGGCTTCGAGTTGGCCGGAACGCTCGAGGAGTACCGGCTCCGCGACCGATCGGTGTGGGCGCAGGAGCTCGATCTCGCTCCAGCGCAAAAGCACGCGATGTTGCAGTACGTCGAATGGAACAGCCTGCCGCAGAATCGGAATTACCTGTACAACTATTTCACCGACAACTGCTCCACGCGCGTTCGTGACATAATCGACCGCTACACCAACGGCGCTCTTCGAGCATCGACGCAAGCGCGGATGACGGGAGCGACGTATCGCAGTGAAGCGCTGCGGCTCACGCAAGTCGAGTTGCCGATGGCTACAGGAATCGACATCGGGCTAGGGCGTCCGGGGGACAAGCAGTTGTCGGCGTGGGATGACATGTTCCTGCCAATGAAGCTCCGCGACGCCGTGAGGGCGGTGCGGATCCCCGACTCCACCGGGGGCATCAAACCCTTGGTCAAATCGGAGCGGCAATTGTTCGCATCGCGCACGCACCGGGAGCCGTCCACGCCGCCGTTCTGGCTGCCGTGGTTCACGCTCGCGGGCGTGCTGGTCGCTGCAGTCATTCTGGCGATCGCGCGCGCGGCAGCGCGCGGCTCTGCCGTGGCGCGGATCGGCGGCGGAGTGCTGCTCGCGCTGTACTCGTTCATTGTCGGCATTCTCGGACTCGTCCTCACTGCGCTGTGGACGGTGACGAATCATCGCTTCGCCTGGTATAACGAGAACCTGCTGCTGCTCAACCCGATTTGGCTCGCGCTGACGGTCTTGGCGCCACTATGGCTCGTGAAGGGCCGCGCTCCGGGCGGGGCGCGAAGCGTGGCCACGACGGTTGCGGCCCTGTCCGGTGCAGCGCTGCTTCTTCACGCCGTTGGCTTGTCCAGGCAGGACAACTTCGCCATCATCGGTCTGACGCTGCCTCCCGCGTTGGCATGTGGCTGGGCTATGCACCGCGCACGCACGAGGGGCGGTCGGACACCGAGCGCCGTCTCGCCGGCGATGTCTTCGCGTTAGGCTCGCACCGGACACACCATGACGTTCTCGATCAGCTCACCGGCCTTTTCCGAAGGTGGCGCGATTCCACGCCGCTTCACCTGCGACGGGGAGGACGTCTCTCCCGCGCTGAACTGGAGTGATGTGCCGCCGCGGAGTCGCGCGCTCGCGCTCATCGTCGACGATCCAGACGCTCCCGATCCGAAAGCGCCGAAGATGACGTACGTGCATTGGGTGCTGTACGATATCCCACCATCCGCAAAGGGGCTGCCTGAAGCGGCGGCACCGGAGCAGCTTCCCGTCGGTACCAAGGAAGGGGTGAACGACTGGAAGCGCACGGGCTACGGCGGTCCGTGTCCGCCGATCGGACGCCACCGCTATTTCTTCAAGCTGTATGCGCTCGACATCACACTCTCCGCTGTCGACACACCGACGAAGGCCAAAGTCGAAAAGGCTATGCAGGGGCATGTCATCGCCACCGCGCAATTAATGGGCACGTATGAACATCCGAAGTGAAGCGCGTCGGGCTTTCACCCAGGTGGCACAATTGCGCCTCCGCATCTTTTCTCTCGTGCTCTTTGGAGCGGTGGCAGCGCACGGCCAATCGCCGCACATCCCGCCCGCTTCCGAGCAGATAGCCGCCGCCGTGTCGGCGCTTCCTGACGAGCTACGTGGCGGCGCGGCCGTGCTCGGTTACGACGCCGAACACAAGCTCGTGCCGTTGCGGAAGGGCACGAATGACATGATCTGTCTCGCGTCGGATCCGGCCCAGAAGAGCTTCCATGTCGCCTGTTATCACAAGTCGATGGAGCCGTTCATGGCCCGTGGCCGTGAACTGCGCGCCGAAGGTGTGCGGGACGCTCAAGTGGACACGGTCCGCTTCGCGGAAGTGAGGAGCGGAAAGATCACGATGCCGAAGGAGCCGGCGCTGCTATACCAGATCTTTGGCGGCACGTTCGACCCCGCCACAGGACAAGTGAGCGGCGGGCGCTGGCTGTACGTCGCCTACATCCCATATGCGACGCCGGCATCCACGGGCCTGTCGGCCCGACCGTCCGACAAGGCACCGTGGATCATGTTTCCGGGCACACCGAAGGCGCACATCATGTTCACACCCGCGATGTGACGTTCGGCGGCGCGAATCGCCGGACCTAACGAGCAGCGCTCGCGGCGTTCACGTTTGCGCCCGCACCGGACATGAAGTGACGGTCGAACCAGCGGACCGTGGCCTGATCGACTTCCAGCCAGGATGCGAATCGCAGAAAATCGTGGATCTCGTCGGGGAGCACGAGCTCGTCGAAGGGAACGCCCTTCTCCTCGAGACGCCGGGCGAGGTCCACCGTCTGATGGAAGCGCACGTTGCGATCGTCGTCTCCCTGAATCAGCAGCACCGGCGACCGCCAAGTGGCGATCGACGATACCGGTGACGACTGCCACGCGACCTCCAGTGCCTGCTTGAGATCGGGCGCCTCTTCGTAGCGTTCGCGATCCATCAGACCGCGCGCCCGTTCGGTCGTCCAATCGTGCACGCCGTGCAGATCCACGCCGGTGGCGAAGATGTCGGAGTTCTTCGCCAGCGCCATGGCCGTCAGGAAGCCGCCGTACGAACCGCCCCAGATGCCAATTCGTTTGGCGTCGACCTCCGGCAGGGACCGCAGGTACAGCCCGCCGGCTTTCACGTCCTGATACTCGGCTGCACCTTGCGCGCTGGCGTGCGGCGGATGGTGAAAGTCGTGCCCGTAGCCGATGCCGAGTCGGTAATTCACCGACAGCACGACATAGCCGTGATTGGCCAGGTACTGGTTTACAGCATACGCGTTGGTGTAGTACCACATGTAGTGAAAGCCGAGCAGCATCTGTCGCTGCGGTCCGCCGTGGACGAACACCACGGCCGGCTTCCTGGCGCCGCCCGGCCGCTCGAACAGCTGACCGTGCACCGGGGTACCATCGGCCGAATGGAAGATCACCATCTTCGGCGCCACGAATTGCGAGCCGGGGAAATCGCTCGGCACCTCGCTTGCGGCGAGCGTCGCCGGAGCTCCGCCATCGATGGGCACCACCGTCGCCATCGGCGGATTCTGCGCTGAGCCTCCCACGAACGCGATGGTCTTCCCGTCACCCGTGACCACCGGCTCGGCTTCATTCCCCGTACCCGGCGTGAGCAGTACCGGCTTTGCGGCATCCACCGGCACCTTCCAGATGTGCCGCCGATCGACGTCGTCTTTCAGAGGGCCCGTGTTGGCCGAGTAGACGAGCGCCCGGCGATCCGGCGTGAGCGTGATGTACTCCGCCATGAATTTGCCGGGCGTCAGGAGCAGTGCGCTGCCACCGTTCGCCGGCACCGAGTAGAGGTGTGGCCATCCGTCGGCATCGGAGAGAAAGGTCAATCGATCGCCAGCCGCCCAACCGAGGTTGGCGCTCCCTTCGCTCGTCGGCACAGAGCCGTACAGCGTGCGCGGGCTCTTCCACGCCGCATGGCCTTCGCCCGTACGCGTATCGGCGACCCAGATCTGCCAGGGATTCGGATGCTGCTGCAGGATGGTCTCGGACGGACCGCCCTGGCCACGGATACGCACGAAGGCAATACGGTCGCCATCGGGCGACCAGCGCGGCATCAGATCGCGACTCGTGCTCGGCGCCATCCACTTCAGCGGCGCGCCATCCGAGTCAAAGATGCCGACGAATGTGTGGTCGCCGCGGTTCGAGACGAATGCCAGGCGAGCACCATCGGGGGAGAACTGTGGCGACCCGTCGCGGCCGCGATCGAAGAACAGACGCTTGCCAGTGGCACTGCCATCGATCGGCACGGTCCAGATCTGACCGTTGCTTACGTATGCCACGCGGTCACCGCGTGGTGAGATCACCGGCAGGTCACCCTGCGCAAGCCGCTTCGGCGTGCCGCCGGCGAAGGGCACGGCATAGATCTCCACCTGCGGCTGCACTGGACTGGAATTCGGATCGGGCTGCAGCCCGCCTTCGGCAGGCCAGTTGGAGCCATGATCGCCACCGCGCGCATACACCACAGTGCGCCCGTCGGGCGAGATGGAGACGTTCGTCAGCTCCTGCCCATCGTCATCGGTGTAGCTCGTGATTTTGCGGGCGCTGAAGGTTGGGCCTTCGGCGACGTAGATGTTGCGTGCGCCGCGCTCGAACAGCACCCAGGCGATACGAGAGCCGGCCGGTGCCGCCACGAGCTCCGAAGCAAAGGGAAAGTCTATGGTCTGGGAAATCGTGAAGCCGGCGGGCGCCTGCGCGACGGCTGCTCGCGCCAATAGGAGAAATATCAGCGCGACTGCTGGCAGTGCTCGCCGTAAGCTCAATACCGACATGGGACCGATCCTCGCTCGACAGAAAGGATGAGAACATGATGGGCCTTTCCTGTCCAAGATACGGGGTGGCGGCGCTGTGTGCTTTCAGCGAATCTTTCGGTCGATGCGGCACGAGGGCACTGCTGGAGGACAGGCCGAATTGTTGGTCCGCATGTTCGCACATGCGGAATGGGCGAACACGTTGCTACTGGAGGCGCTGCGGGCACAACCGGCGCCTGACGCGGATGTGCAACGCCTGTTCAACCACGTGCTGGCCGCGGAGCATCTCTGGTTGTCACGGATCGCTGGAGAGAGCGCGCGCGTCGCGGTGTGGCCGGTGCTCGCGATCGACGACGCCGCGGCGCTGGCGCGCGAGAACGCCACGTCGCTTCGTGCCCTAGCGGTTGCTGGCCCGGCCGCGCTCGAGCGCAGCGTGCACTATCGCAACAGCGCCGGCCACGAGTTCGACAATACGGTGCTCGACATCCTGGTGCACGTCGCGCTGCATGGGCACTATCATCGTGGACAGATGGCGCTTCGGACGCGCGCAGCCGGGGGCGAGCCGGAATACACCGACTACATCGGATTCGTTAGGCGCGGCCGATAGTCAGCCGATTGGCCAGCGCTGCCGGCGCTCGCGGTCGCGCAGGGAGCGTGCCCGTCACGAAAAACTCGGGTCAGTCGTTCCACAGCCTGATGCCGCCGAGGATCCCAGCCGTGTTGTCGACGATCGTGACATCTTTGGGTAGATCGAGCTGGAGCCTTCTCGCGTTGCCGCCACCGATGTACAGGTGGTCGAAGTTCACGAGCGCTCGCAAGCGGTCGATCGCCTGCGCGACGCGGTGACTCCATACCTTTTCGCCATCCCGCAACATGGCCTTTTCGCCGAGCTCCTCTTCGTAGGTGCGGCCATCATGGGAGATGTGGTGCGCGAGCTCGAGGTGTGGACCGAGGCGTCCGTCGACGAAGATGGACGACCCGAAGCCGGTGCCGAGCGTTATCACCATCTCCACGCCCTTTCCGCGGATCGCGGCCAGCCCCTGCACGTCGGCGTCGTTCGCGACACGGACAGGCTTGCCCAGCCGCTTCTCGAGCGCGCGCGCGAGATCGAAGCCGTGGAACTCCTCTGTACCGATATTGTGGGCAGTGAGGATGACACCGCGCCTAACGACTCCGGGGAACCCCACGGAGACGCGGTCGAACTTCGGCAGCTGCTCGGCGAGCTCGCTGACGAGCGCCACCAGGTCTTTCCGGCGCATGTGCTTGGGCGTCAGCAGGCGCAAACGGTCGGAAATCATGCGCCCGCGGGCGTCGAGCACGGCCGCTTTGACGCCCGTCCCACCGATGTCAACGGCGAGTGTCTTCGGGCCGCGCGCGCTCTTGGCAGCCGTACGCCGCCGCTTCCTGCCGATGAGCATAGGCCCCTAATATGCGGCAGGCAGCGACGAAATGGCTACGAAGCGGCGGGAGAATTCCTCGTGCCTCAGTTGCTGGCGACGCGATCGCGATAGGCATCGAGCGACAGCGGCGTTACGAAGCGATCGGGCATCGCGGCCACCTTGCGCAGCGCGCGCACGACTTCGGTGCCGAAGGTGTTGCCGGCTCCTCGCTCGATCTCCTCGAGGGCGCTCCACGGCGAGAATGGCGGCCGGTTGGGGCTCGGCATCTGGAGCGTCTCGAATGCGTCGGCGACGGCGAGCACTTTGGCGCCAAGGGAGACGCGCAGCGCGTCCACCGGAAAGTCGTTGCCGATGTGATCGTGGTACCGGCTGTACTCCTGCACGAGATCCAGCGCCTCGCGCATCGATTTCGCGATTGGCAGCTCCTTCATCGCGCCCGGGAATTGCTCGAACAGCCGGATCAGCCGTGGGTCCTGCGGTCCCAGTTCGTGCAGGAGCGCCGCGACACGCACGTTCTCCTGCTCATGGCTGGTCATCTCCAGTTGCTTCGCGATCGCGACCGATCGCTCGGCGACACGGTAGCTGTGACCCTTGCTCTGGCGCTCACTCGATTCCAGGTGGAAGGTGAGCAGCTCCAGCATGCTCATGTAGGAGCTCGTGAGGTCCTCGAGGCGCGCTTTCCGCTGGTCGGCGAGGTGGCCGACGGTGTAGCCGGTGAGGATCAGGAAGCCAGCCCAGGGCACCAAGGTGATGAGGACGATGGCATCGAGCCCCGGCACGCCTCCCAGTCCGACGACGGATTGAAAGAAGCCGACCAGCGCGACAATGAATACCGAGGACCATACGGCGCCATTGCGTCCGAGGTAGAATCCGGCAGCGATGACGGGTAGGTAATAGAAATTGAGGAACGCGACTTTGTAGTCGACGTACCAATGGATCAGTAACATCGAACTCACGAGCAGAGCGATGAGCAGCAGCTCGAAATGCTCGAAGACGAACCACTTGGCGCGGTCCAGGAGCGACCGACGGGACATGTTGGCGTCGCGGTGTGTGATCATGGCTGTATCCATAGGACGCGTGCCGTTCGAGGGTAGCAACGGTCCGCGCCGGCACCGGCATCGGCACCCCTTGTGAACTTCGGCAGATTCGACCGAAGGTGTCGTGAACGTCCAAGTTCACGACGGCTTGTGAGAGATACGCTATTTCGTCCGATTATGGTGTGACGCATACCACACTTTTGCGGGAAAGAGCATTCGGCGCAATAGCAATTTTCCCAGTATTTCCCATCGTTTACAGTGACTGACTAGAAATGCGACACATAGACAGATTGACCGAACAGTGTTTACGCCTCGCACATTCGCCACGGATCGTTCGGCGGTCTTCGTGAACTGCGCCTTCGCCGCACGTTCGACCTCGTCGTATGCGCGGACGCGCTGCAATACATTGAGGTGGCTGACCTGCGCCGCGGACTGCGCGAGATTCGTCGCTTGCTGCGGGGCGTCGCATACATCGAGGCCACACGAAACGCGACGCGATGGAGGGAGATCTCGACGGATGGCGGCACCGCTCGGCCACCGCCTATCGCCGGCTGTTCCGCGAAGCGGGGCTTCACCACTGTGGCTTCCGTTGCTGGATCGATCCGACGAAGCTGGCCGGCGCGAACGAGCTCGAGCTGGCGCGGCGCTGAGGCTCTTGCGTCGATCTTCGGATCCCTGCAATGTCGCCGCGTCCCCGAGCTCGTCGTCTGTCTTTCGCGTGCGACTTCGGCCTTTGGCCATTCCTCATGCGTCTGATCTTCTCACTGCCACTGCTCGCGATCGCGACCGCCGTCCCCACGGCCTCAGGCCAGTCGGCCGACTATGCGTCGAAGTTCACCAAGTCGACGGTGATGATACCGATGCGCGACGGTGTGCGGCTGAACACCGACATCTATACACCGACGGATCACCAGGGGGTGCTACCGATCATCTTCGTGCGCACACCGTACGGCATCGACGGCGCCGGTAGCGCGTTAGGCATCTCGTATCGCGAGCTGGCCGATGATGGTTACATTTTCGCCTTTCAGGACATCCGTGGGCGGTACAAGTCCGAAGGTCGATTCGTGATGCAGCGCCCACCGCACGATCCCGTGAAGGACCCGCGCGGTATCGACGAATCGACGGACGCATACGACTCGATCGATTGGCTGACGAAGAACCTGCCCAACAACAACGGCCGCGTCGGGATGTTGGGCGTGTCCTATCCCGGCTGGCTCACCGCGATGGCGCTGTTGAATCCGCACCCCGCGCTGCGGGCGGCTTCTCCTCAAGCTTCGCCAGCCGACATGTTTCTCGGCGACGACTTCCATCATAACGGCGCGTTTCGACTGAGCTACGGCTTCGAGTACGCGGCGATGATGGAAACGAGCAAAGAGAACGAGCAGTTCAAGTTCGACCGCTACGACACCTACGAGTGGTACCTGAATCTCGGCCCTCTGTCGACGGTGAACAGCAGGTATCTGCACGGAAAGATTCCGACGTGGAACGACTTCGTGGAGCACCCGAATTTCGACGCCTTCTGGCAGCGCCAAACGATCGTCCGCTATCTCGATCGCGTCACCGTGCCGACGCTGAACGTCGCCGGATGGTGGGACCAGGAAGACTTCTACGGACCGGTCGCGATCTATGAGCGGCTCGAGCAATTCGACAAGGCGAACAAGAATTTCCTCGTCGTCGGTCCGTGGAACCATGGCGGCTGGTCGCACGGGGAAGGACGGATGCTCGGGAACATCGATTTCGGCAGCGCAACGTCGCGCTACTATCGGGAGCAGATTCAGGCGCCCTTTTTCGCCTACTATCTGAAGGACAAGGGCAATCTGAGACAGCCGGAGGCGATCACCTTCGAGGGCGGCGACAACAAGTGGCGAAGCTTCGATGCCTGGCCGCCAAAGCAGGGAGTGCGCGACAGCTCGCTGTACTTTCAGGCGAGCGGTAAGCTGTCGTTCAGAAAGCCCGCTGCGCCTGGCGGGGCGACGGGCGATGCCGCGCCGCAGTTCGACGCATACATCAGCGATCCGGCGCATCCGGTACCGTACCGGCATCGACCGATACAGCCGACGTACGATCCGCGCGGCTCGGGTTGGTACACCTGGCTCACGGAGGATCAGCGATTCGTCGACCACCGTCCCGACGTGCTGTCGTGGGAGACCGATCCGCTGTCCACCGACGTCACGATCGCGGGAAACGTGATCGCCGACCTGTACGCCGCCACCTCCGGCAGCGACGCCGATTGGATCGTCAAGCTGATCGACGTGTATCCCGAGGAGATGCCCGACGCGAAAATGGGTGGCTATGAATTCATGGTGTCGAACGAAGTGTTCCGTGGCCGGTTCCGAAAAAGCTTCTCGACACCGGAACCGATCACGCCGAATCAGCCGACCGAGTTTCGTGTGAATCTTCACGGCCAGAGCTATCGGTTCCAGAAGGGGCACCGCATCATGGTGCAGGTGCAGAGCAGCTGGTTCCCGCTGATCGATCGTAATCCGCAACACTTCGTGCCGAACATCTTCAAAGCGCAGCCGAGCGATTTCGTGGCGGCGACTCAACGCGTGTATCGTTCGCCGCAATGGGCTTCGCACGTCACGCTGCCCGTACTCACGGAGACATTGCCGTAGCAGCTTGCGCGCGTGCCGGACGGCTGGCGATCATCCGACGAGCCATGCCCGGCCGCTTTGCCACACACTGATCTGTCGCTCCTCCCCCCGGAGCTCGCCGCGCGATCTCTCTCGAAAGCGGAGATCGTGCTTCGACTCGACGATGCCGTTCAGGCAGTCGAACGCCTGTGCGCCCAGGGCCGTCGCATCGACACGTGGGAGGGATGGGTGCAGTTCGCGGACGGCGGACGCACACACTCGTTGCAGCATCAGGGCTCGTTCGTTTTGCCCGCGACCGTGCCGGCGGCGGCGCAGCAAGCAATCAAGGAAATGCGTGACGCGCAGCGGCGCTGGGACCGCAATGCCGAGTACCCTGGCGCAAGCCTTTACTTCTGTATCGTCCTCATACCGGACCATCACGCGCCATCGGGCGGCGAGCAGGGCACGTGACCGCGCTCGATCTTTCCAGCGATGTCGGCATCGTCGCTGTATTCGTGTTGACGCTCAACATCCTGCTGGGGCTGTTGCTGTCAATTCGTTACAACCCGTGGACGCACTGGCCCCACCGCCGCATCAACTACTTCAAGGTCCACAACTGGACGGGATACCTGGCGCTCGCGCTGGTGGTTCTCCATCCACTGCTCGTCCTGGCATCATCGACGGCGCGATTCGGCGTGCTCGACATCCTGTACCCGCTGGGAGCTCCCAAGCAGCCGGCAATCAACACCGTGGGCGCCGTATCGCTGTACGTGCTGGTGGTGGTGGTCGTGTCGAGCTACTTCCGGCACGCGATCGCGCGGGACAAATGGAAGTTGCTCCACTACGGTGCGTACGTTGCAGCGATCCTCTTCTTCGTCCACGGCGTCTGGTCGGATCCCACGCTGAAAGACGCACCGGTCGATTACCTCGATGCCGAGAAGCTTGGCATCGAAGCGTGCTTCGTCATCGTGGCGGCGGCATCGGCCTTACGACTCAAACATGGAATACGGGTGCGGCGGCTGGCCAGACAGAGAGCCGCAGCGCGACGAAGAGCGGCGTGACGCTACAACGCCGCACTTGCAGCAAACGTGGGCGGCTTTCGCAGCTTGGTTGCCTGCTCGTATGCGTACGCGAGCTTGAATAAGACCGGCTCCGACCACGCTCCCGCGACGAATGAGACGCCGACGGGCAGCCCGGAGACGTAGCCCATGGGAACGGTGATGTGCGGGTATCCCGCTACCGCGGCTGGGGTGGTGAAGCTGCCACTGCTGCCGCCACCGTCGCCGTTCACCAGATCCGTGAGCCACATCGGCCCTTGTGTCGGCGCGACGATGGCGTCGAGGCGGTGTTTGCGCAACGTGGCGTCGATGCCCTGGTCACGAGAGAGCTTGTGGTTGCGCGCGAGCGCCTTTCTGTAGCGCTGGTCCGAGAGTGGTCCCTTCTTCTGCGCTTGTTCGAACAGCTCCTGGCCAAAGTACGGCATCTCGCGAGCGGCGTTTCGCCCGTTGAACGAGATCAGATCTGCTAGCGTGCGTGACGTGACGTTCGGCGCCGTTGCGGCCAAATATGCATTCAGATCTGTCTTGAATTCATAGAGGAGCACTTCCTGCTCTGTATCGTCGAAGCTGCCGGCAGTCTCGATGTCAGCGGGATCCACGACGACGGCGCCAAGCCCTTTCATCACGGCGATAGCTTGGTCGAGCAGCTTGTCAGTTTGGACGCTGTAGCCTGCGTACTTCTTTCGCGCAATGCCGATCCGCGCGCCGCGCAAACCATCTGGATCCAGAAATCGTGTATAGTCCGAGTGTGAGTGGCCTTGGCTCGCGTGGGTCGCCGTGTCGCGAGGATCGAAACCGGCGAGCGCGCTCAGCACGATCGCTGCATCGCGGACCGTGCGCGCCATCGGGCCCGCGGTGTCCTGACTGTGAGCGATCGGAATGATGCCCGCCCGGCTCACAAGGCCGACTGTGGGCTTGATACCGACGAGCGCGTGCGCCGCCGATGGCGAGGTGATCGAGCCGTCGGTTTCGGTGCCGATGGCCGCGGCGCAATAAGAGACCGCCGCCGCCACACCCGAGCCGGAGCTGGAACCGGAGGGGTTTCGATCCAGTGCATACGGGCACTTGTTCAAGCCGCCGCGACCGGACCACCCGCTGGTCGAGTGCGTAGATCGGAAATTCGCCCACTCGCTCATATTGGTCTTGCCGAGGATCACCGCGCCGGCCGCTCGTAGCCGTTGGGCGACGAAGGACTCCTGGCGCGCGATATTCGCGGCGAGCGCGAACGAGCCAGCCGACGTGTGCATCCGATCGGCCGTATCGAGGTTGTCTTTGATCAGCAGAGGGATGCCGTGTAGTGGACCGCGCACTCGCCCAGACTTGCGCTCCTGATCGACCGCGTCGGCAAGAACGAGAGCGTCGGGGTTGAGCTCGATGATCGCGTGCAGCGACGGACCGTTGTCGTCCAAAGCGTCGATATGCGAGCGGTAGAGCTCCACCAGATTTCGTGTGGTGTGGCGGCCCGAGGCGAGTCCCGACTGCAGCTCATCGATCGTGGCTTCGGCAAGCGCGAACTCGCGTTGCTGCACCCCGGCTTTGTCGCTCACGGGGGTGCCAGGCCCTGAGTCGGGCTGCATTTCCGAGCGCTGCGGCAAGAGCGCGAACGCACCGGCCGCCATCGTCGTACTCAGGAAGGTCCGGCGGCTTATGTCAGCGCTTCGGTGTTCGTGGTCGAGCTGATCTGTCATCGTCTTGTCGTATAGGTGCGGGTCACGGCTAACGATACGTCGTCGGCGGCGGTGTGTTGAGGGAACGAGTGCCGCCGACATAGGTTATGAACAGCGTCATTGTCTGTCGCCGCCTGCTCGCTCGCCTCCAGCAGGCGGAGCCACTCCGACTGCCTTCCTCCGATGTCCATTCCCTTTCGATTCAGGGCTTCCTCCGACGCTCGCGTCCGTCTTGCCTGCGTCGGTCTTCTTCTGTTCGGCGCCACGCTCGCGCGCTCCGCGACCGTCACGGCGCAGCAAGCGGGGCCGAGCGTCTACGTCACCGTGACCGGATTCGTGATCGACAGCATCCACGGAAACGAGCTTGCGGGAGCACTGGTTCGCGTGGATTCGAGCCAGCGCGAGGGGATCACCGATGCGACCGGAGCCTTTCATATCGACAGCATAACGCCGGGAAATCATCGACTGATCGTCATTCATCCCCTACTCGACACACTTGGCATCTCTCTCGTGTCTCCGATGGAACGATGGACTGCGGGTGCGCACGAGATAAGTCTCGCGATTCCGTCTCCCGAGGCGCTCGTTTCGCTCTTCTGTCCGCCGGCTCGGCGCGCAATGGGTCCGGCAGCGCTCGTGGGATTCGTGCGGGATGCGGATACGGAGGGACCCGCATCAGGCGCAAAGGTCTCGCTGCTATGGTACGAGAGCGACCCGCTCGGGTTGCGAAAGACGCCACGGGTGCGTGAGCAAGCACCGAGTGCCGACGGTCACTTTCGCATTTGCGGTCTGCCGGCGAACATGAGCGGCAAGGTGCAGGTATTCCGCGGCGGGATGAGCTCCGGCGAAGTTGCCGTGGATGTGAAGGACGGCTTTCTCGCGCTGCGCAGTCTGAGCGTCGCCTCTGCAGCGACGGTTCAAGTCGCTCAAGGAAAGCCCGATTCGGCGGGAAAACCTGCACGACGCATCGTGCGCGGTCAGGCGAGAGTGACCGGTCGCATCGTGAACAAGGCGGGACAACCGGTGGCCGGCGCCCGCGTGGATGTGCAGGGCACGGCTGCCGCGGCGATCACGCGCAACAATGGCGAGTTCACGCTCGACAGCCTGCCCTCCGGAACGCAAACGCTCGAGGTGCGGAAGCTCGGCTTTGCGATCGCCGAGCAGTCGGTGGAGCTGTCGTCGGCCATTCCGCAACAGGTCACGATCAAGATGTCCGACTTCGTGCCGACGTTGGAAACCGTACGGGTTGAAGCGACGCGTGAGCGGAATCTGTCGGACGTCGGCTTCAACGAGCGCCAGCGATCCGGATTGGGGTACTATATCACCGGCGACCGGCTGAACAAGAACAGCACCCGCCTCACCGACGCCCTTCGTGTCATACCCGGACTCCATATCGTTCCGACGCCGGATGGTAACAACGTCATTCAGTCCTCGCGTGATCCGAACCGTGGCTGCGTGAACATCTTTGTCGACGGGTCGCCGTGGCAGCAACAGTTCCCGGGCGATCTCGATTCGTTCATACGACCGGACGAGCTTGGAGCCGTCGAATCGTACAGCAGCTCCACGGTTCCGGCGCAGTTCACGGTGCCCGGTCAGGGCAGCTGCGAGACCATCGTGATCTGGACGGAACGCCGACTCAATCGGAAGAAATAGTCGGATCTGACGCGCGCGAGAGAATGCGCCCCTTCCGGGTGTTTCTCCAAACGGAGATGGCGACGGAATGCGAGGACTGCGGCCTGCGGTTCGACCTGGTGCGCGGCGGCGCGTGCGAACGCTGCCGGCGCGTCCTCTGCGCCACGCATCTACATGGCTCTCTGCTCCGGCGGCTGTTGGTAGATTTCGGCGCGCCAGCAATCTGTGTCCGCTGTCGCGGCGACGCAGTACCCGCTTCTTAACGTTTGGCACCGCATGTCCAGCACGTTCACTCCTGCCGACCCGGAGTTTGCCGCGCGAGTGCGTTCCAGCTTCGAGCGCCAGCGCATCATGTCCACACTCGGCGCCCAGTTGGAGCGAGTAGCGCCTGGTGAGACTGACATCGCGCTGCCGTTCCGGGAGGACCTCGCGCAACAAGACGGGTATCTACACGCGGGTGTTCTGGCGACCATCGCCGACAGTGCGTGTGGCTACGCGGCGCTCACGTTGATGCGCTCAGGCGCCGGAGTCCTGAGCATCGAGTTCAAGATCAATCTGTTATCGCCGGCGATCGGCATCCGTGCGGTCGCGCGCGGGCGCGTGATCCGCCCAGGACGCACGATCTCCGTGTGTCAGGCCGATGTCGTGTGCGTCGGCCACGGACGCACCGAGACGCTCGTTGCGACGATGCAGGGAACGATGATGAGTGTGGCCAATCGCGAGATAGCTCGCGACTAGTCCTCGAAGCGGGCGCCGCGCCGAAGTTCTTCCGCTTCGGCATCGGTAGGTTCGCTGGGGGATGACTTCCGTTGCGAGGCTTTCGAAGCAAGGGACGAACCAGCGTTGTCTAGAGAAGTGTCGCGAGGCGCGAGAGATCGACATTGCCACCGCTGAGGATACTCACCACCCGGCTGCCCGGCTCGAGCGGCAGGCGTCCGGTGAGTACCGCCGCCGTTGCGGCGGCTCCCGCAGGTTCCGCCAGGAGTTTTGTCGATACGAGGAGGTCGCGCACTCCTGCCGCAATTTCATCGTCGGAGACGAGCACCACGTCGTCGACGTAGCTACGGACGACGTGAAAGGGAATCTCGCCGGCCATCGGTGCGGCGAGGCCATCGGCGATCGTTTGCACGCTCTCGAGCCTTTGCGGAGAGCCCAATTCGAGACTCCGTCGCATCGATGCCGCGCCGATCGGCTCGACGCCGAAGACACGACTATTCGGCTTCGATTCTTTGATCGCGGTGGCCACGCCGGCGATCAGTCCGCCACCGCCGATCGGTACGACGATAACGTCCGTCTCCTGGACTTGATCCAGAATCTCGAGTCCGACGGTGCCGGCGCCCGCCGCGATGTCGACATCGTCAAAGGGATGCACGAAGGTCAGCCCGCGATTCTCGGCCAACTCGTGCGCCTTCGAGAACGCCTCGATGCTGGTGGCGCCATAGAGAATGACCTCCGCCCCATAGCCGCGACTCGCGTCAACTTTCGTCCGCTGAGCGCGCTCCGGCATGACGACGGTGCAGGTGATGCCGGCGGCGCGCGAGGCCCACGCCAACGCTTGCGCGTGATTGCCGGCGGATACCGTCACAACACCGCGGCGCCGCGTTGCGTCGTCGAGCAGCGCCAACTTATTCAGCGCGCCGCGTACCTTGAAGGATCCGGTCTTCTGGAGCGACTCGCACTTCAGGTACAGCTGCACCTCGGCACGCGCTCCAAGGCGTGTCGCCGACAGCGTCGGTGTGAGATGCACATGTGGCGCAACGCGTTCTCGAGCGGCACGAATAGCATCGAGGCTCAACATGGACGCCAACGCAGCGCCAAGTGCCGCGACAGTCCGGAAACGCGCGTACGCCGATAAGCGTCATTCGACATGGCCGAAGGTTATCGCATCCACCGGTGTCGTCTACCCCGATCCTGACGTCATGGCCTTCCGCATTCCACCCGGGCGCATCCTGCGCGGTGCGCTGGCGCTCATGGGCATCCTTTTCCTGCCGATCGCCGTCTGGTTCCTTTGGAGCAGCTGGCGACGCTACGGCTTGAACGCTCTGGCGTTGTTGTTCGTGTCGGTGTTGTTTCTCTGGCTCGCGAACGACCACCGGCCGGATTCGTGGCTTTCCGCTCTCGAAGACAGCGGTGGCCCCGCCAATCCCGACGTCCGAGACGATTGACACCCTGCCATTCAGCCATGCGCGCGCGGTGCATCTTGATATCGGTGGCGTTCGTCCACGCGGCCCAAGCGCAGTGGAGTCCGCAGCACGCGGGCACTGGCGCAGAGCTCAGAGGATTGCACGCGGTAGACAGCCGTGTGGTGTGGGCGAGTGGCACGGGTGGCCAGGTACTGCACAGCAGCGATGGTGGCTCTCAGTGGCGGGTCGATACGATCCCGGGAGCGAGGGGGCGCACGCTGGACCTGCGTGCTGTATGGGCAACGAGCCGTCAGGTGGCGTGGGCGATGAGCTCCGGCGCGGCGCAGGAGGCCCAGGCGCGCATCTATCGGACATCCGACGGTGGAGCGCACTGGGCACTGCAGTTCACGACGGAGGTCCAGGGTGTGTTCCTGGACGCGATTGCGTTCTGGGGCGCCGACGGGCGGCACGGGCTCGCATTGAGTGATCCCGTTGACGGCCATTTCGTCATTCTGACCACAGACGACGGCGGCAAGCATTGGGCTCGCGTGCCGCCGTCGGCGCTACCGGCAAACCTGCCGGGAGAGGCGGCGTTCGCGGCAAGCGGCAGTTGCCTCGCTGTGCAGGGTTCGAGCAACGCGTGGATCGCAACCGGCGGCGGCGCGAGAGCGCGGGTCTTCCGATCAGCGGATCGGGGGCGTACGTGGACCGTCGCCGACGCCCCGGTAGACGCCGGCGGCGCTTCCGCTGGTCTCTTCTCCATCGCGTTCCGCGACGCGCGACACGGCGTGGCTGTGGGCGGCGATTACCGCAAGCCAAACGAGCGCACGCGGAACGTCGTTGTGACAGAGGATGGAGGACGGACGTGGCGGCAAGGAACCGGAGTGCTCCCCGCCGGCTATATGTCAGCCGTGTCGTTCGTTCCCGGCACGCCATCGACGTACGTCGCCGTAGGACTGGCCGGTACATCCGTGTCCACCGACGGGGGCGACTCGTGGACGATGGTCGACAGCGTTCCATACAACAGTGTGGTGTTCGTCGGTACGAGCGGGTGGGCCGTTGGACCGCGCGGTCGGATCGCGGCGTGGCGGGGTAGCGTCGGTCCAACGCCGGGTGCGCGCTGAGGCGTCTTCGCGAATGTAACGCGTGCCTCACGCTGCCTAGCGACGATTGCCTCTGGCGTGAATGACACGATGGCGTACTTTACGTGCGGGCGGTGGTGGAACTACGGTGACGAGGCAAATCACATCGCGAGTCGACGCTCGCGCGAACTTTCAAGGAGACTCGATGCCCCGTCCAACGCGGCGTGGCTTACCCGCCGGAATCAGCCGGATCGACCATGAAGGCAGCCGTACACACGGCTTCTTCGTCAGGGTGGGCTATCGTAAGACGGCGCGCGGTTGGCGTCCGCGCGTCAGTGCGTTTTTTGGCGATGCGTCCCATGGTGGCAAGCCATCGGCCCTCAAAGCCGCTGAACGCTGGCTGAAGAAGGCGCGGCGAGAAGTCGACGGTGGCAAGCCGAAGGCCTCGAAGTCCAGCGCGAGATCAGCAAGTCGTCGCTAGTCGCGTACGGAAGCGGCTGCCGGCGCGCAGTCGCAACCAGAAGAGAAAAGCCCCTCAGGTGCGGCACGCCGCAGCCTGAGGGGCTTCTTCCGCTGGCGGGATTCGATCGGTCGGTTCGACGCCACATCACGTGCGTGGCCTGATCGACTTCCCTTTCCCTTGTCGTACGGTCCCGACGCAGGTGCTTCGGGTTACCTCGAAGCCAACAATTGTGGCCAGCGACCCCACAACCGTCTCGCCATCGTCGAACCGCTGGCGAGTTGCCTTCCGACAGCGTCCTGTCGGCCGACTGTGCGTCCGAGTGTTGACCGTGTTCCCGAACGCATTGGCAATCTTGCAGGGGCGGCCCGTTGCTGTCAATCGAGAATATTTCCCGAAGCAGGCGAGCGCAGCGACAACGGCGGCTCCGCTCACCGCTGTCGTTCTTCGTGCGGACTCAGCGTGACCGCTCACGCACACCGCAGGATGCTAGGAGTCGCCGTGGGGCGGGCGCACTCGGGAAGAGATCGTGCGCGCGGCTGGCGTGAGCCTTCGCACGATCGCAGCTCCCGCGCGCGATATAGGCCTGAGCCAGTCGGAGTTGCACCCGGTAGCTGCCTGGATCGAGTTGCGCAGCGTGCTCCATGCCGGCTACACGGCTGCTGCCAGCATAGAGTGACATTGCGCGGATCTCCAGTGCATTCCGCAACACCGCTCCTGCGCCGATGAGGAGAATGACAATGGGCAGCAGCGCGCGGGGGGCGCCGGAAATCGTCCACACAGGTCGTCGCCCGGTGCTGGAGAGAGCGCCGAAGAGCATCCACGCGAGAAGAGAAGGCGCCGCTAGCAGGAGCACGGCATCGAATGCGCCCACGACGAGTGTGGCCGCGACTGCCGCACCGAGTGCCAGCGCGCGGAAAAGCTGTTCGGCATCCCGACTTCGCCGGATCTGCGATAGTGCATCGAGAAGGAGGAGAAGCAACACGAGCACAAGGCTCAGAAATGCCGGCGCACCGCGTTCGGAAAGGAAGGCGACGAGATCGCTGCTGGGCCAGGGATTCGCGGCCATTCCTGCCGCATCGAGCGAGGGATCATTGCGCAGCGCATACCGCGGGTAGGCGACCGGCCAATTACCAGGACCTACGCCAACGAGAGGCCGATTCACCGCCATGCGTAAAGAATTGGCGTACTGCACGAGGCGTCCGCGACCGCTCCCCTGCTTGTAATTCACCACGCCGCGCACGGAATCGAGGTAGGGTGAGTCGCTTTTCCATTCCAGGGTGTTGGGCAGCAGTATGCTCAAGGCAATCGCGGCGGCGCTCACGATCGCCACCGTCGCCGCACGCTCGCCGACACCGCGGCCACGCCAGCGTGCTCGAAACATGAGCGCGATGAGCAATGCGAGTCCGAGCGATGTTCCGAGCGCGAGCCACGCCGCGCGGCTGCGCGACAGGACGAGGGCGGCGACGACGACGCCGCAGCACGCGGCTCCAGCCAATGAGGCGGCGGAGCGCCGGCTGGTCAGGCTGAGGTAGAGGATCGCGGGCATCGCAATGGCACAGACGTGCGCAACGAAATTGCGATTTCCGAAGGTTCCGCCGGGTGCGCGATTGAGGCTGAAGTATGGCGAGTCCACGCCGTACGCCTGGAGCAGCGCCGTCACTGCGGCTACCGCCGCCGCGGCCGCCACCGCCCACACCAGACGACGCGCGTACCCATGGCCGGCGAGCGTGCGCGCGGTCCAGAAGACTGCCGCTGCGGACGTGGAGATCGCGACCGCGCGGGTGGAAAGCCATGCATTCGTCGCCATCGCCGCGGAGATGGCGCTGAGGATCAGGAATACGGTCAGAGACGTATCGATCAGCGACAAGCCGAGCCGGCGACGGCTTGCAGTCATGAGCAGTATCAGGGCCGCGACTGTTGCCGTGAGATGGAGCACCAGCTCCTTCGGAACGAAGTAGCGGTCGAGATCGAACGACTTGTACGGGGTCGCGACGAGTACGACGGCGAGCGCGCCGAGTGGAAGAAGCAATGGCGCTACGCGGTCGCCGCGGGCGGGAGTGGCGGGCGACATGGCTGGCAATATGAAAGCGACCGACGCACAGGGGCGCCAGTGCAGCACATCGCGCCATTGTCTTGTCTTGGATGTTCAAGCGTGGCCCGCTAATCTTGGGCATCACACCCGTGAGGTTGTTCAGTGCATTCTCGCCGCGAATTCCTTCGCCTTTCGACCATCATCGCAGGCACGGTGGTTGTGCTCCGCGCCCGCCCAACGTTCGGCACCAGCATACCACGGGTGACCGTGTACAAGAGTCCGACGTGCGGCTGCTGCGCGAAATGGGTGGAGCACCTGCGGCACAATGGATTCACCGTCGCGGTCACAGACATGGAGGGCGTGACGCCGATCAAGCAGTCGCTCGGTGTTCCCGCCAGCCTCTACTCCTGTCACACGGCAGTGACGGGCGCATACGTCATCGAGGGTCACGTGCCCGCGGACCTCCTCCAGCGGCTGCTTCGCGAGCGTCCGACCATCGCCGGCCTCGCCGTTCCAGGGATGCCAAACGACGCTCCCGGCATGGACGGTGCCGGCCACGGTTACAGCGTGGTCGCCTTCGACAGGAATGGTGGGACGAGGCTGTACGCGAGACGCCCTCCTTCAGCTCCCCGCGATCATGCGTAACCTGGCGTGTTGGTCGCTCGCGGCTGCGGCACTCGCCGGCGGCGCCGGAAGGTCTCGCGCGCAGGGTGGCACCGTTTCCGGACAGCCACTGAGCATCGACCGTCAGGGCGTCGGAGACACGTCGATGTTCCGATACCTGCAGATCTCGCCCGCACCGAACGAATTTCGCACCGCATCGGGCGCGCCAGGCAGCAGGTACTTTCAACAGCGTGCCGATTACGACATCCGCGCGACGCTCGACACCGCCGCGAAGACATTGCGCGGTGAGTACACGATGCGGTACACGAACAACTCGCCCGATACGCTCGCCTTCATCTGGGTGCAGGTCGAGCAGAACGCCTTCAGCACGAATTCGCTGAACTCGTTGGTGTTTCCCCCGGACTCGCGCTTCGGTGCCCGCGGCTTCGCGGGCGGCGATGTCATCGATCGTTTCGAGGAGATGCGCGGGGCACGACCGGGGGTGCGGGGCACGCCGACGCCGCTGAAGACGCGCGTCGAAGGCACGATGATGAAAGTCGATCTGTCGGAGCCGCTGGCGCCCGGGCACACGACCGCGTTCGAGGTCGCCTGGCACTTCGTCGTGCCGGAGCACGGCGCCGACCGCATGGGCCGGGAGGGCGCGCTCTACGAGATCGCGCAGTGGTATCCACGTGTCGCGGTCTACGATGACGTTCGTGGCTGGAATACCGAGCCGTATCTCGGACAGGGAGAATTCTACCTGGAGTACGGCGACTTCGCGTACGAGGTGACCGTGCCGGCCGGCTACATCGTCGGCGGTACGGGCACGCTGGAGAATCCGCATGACGTGCTGACGCCGACCGAGATTGCTCGTTTGGCGCAGGCCGTCAAGTCGGACGTCCCCGTGCACATCGTCACGCAGCAGGAAGTCGCCAGTGGGACGGCGCGGCCGCGGACGACGGGCACGCTGACGTGGAAGTTCCGCGCGCGGAACGTTCGCGACGTGGCGTGGGCGGCATCGCCGGAGTACCTCTGGGACGCGTCAGGCTGGAGGGGCATCCTGGCGCAGGCGTACTACCGTCCGAGCGCTGTGAACCCGTGGAGCGATGCCGCCGATCAGGCGCGAATGTCGATCATGGAATACTCGGAGCGCTGGTACCCGTACCCATACCCGCAAATCTCCGCCGTCGAAGGACCGATCAGCGGAATGGAATACCCGATGTTGGCGATGGAAGCCAAGAGCCAGGACAAGTACGACCTGTACAACGTCGTGACGCACGAGATCGGGCACAACTGGTTTCCGATGATCGTGGGATCGAACGAGCGCGTACACTTCTGGCAGGATGAAGGACTCAATACGTTCATCAACACCTTTTCCGAAGCCCGGCGGTATCGGGAGCGCGGAGATCAGATGCAGCGCGCCGCCGCCCAGCGCGCCGAGATCGAACAGGTCCAGCAACTTGGCATGGACCGGCCAATCGACATTCCCGCCGATCGTATCGATCCACGGCTCCTCGGCGTGATCGAATACGACAAACCCAGCGTCGGACTACAGCTCCTGCGACAGGAGATCCTGGGACCGGCGGCGTTCGACGATGCGTTCCGCGCGTACATCAGCCGCTGGGCATTCAAGCACCCGACGCCAGCCGACTTTTACCGCACGATGAATGACGCGAGCGGCAAACAGCTCGATTGGTTCTGGCGCGAGTGGTTCGTCGAGGCAGTGGGCTTCGATCAGGCGGTGGACACCGTCGTCACGAAGCAGGCCGGAGATACGCTGTACGTTGGGGTCGCCTACGGAAATCGTGCCCGCGGCATCGAGCCGATTCGCGCCCGCTTCACCTTCTCGGACGGCAGCACACAGGAATTTGATTACCCGGCGGAGGTGTGGAGCACGAACACGCGCCGCTACATCCGCGAGTACTCGTTTCTGCGCAAGCGCCTGATGAAGATCGATCTGGATCCGGATCACCGCCTGGTGGACGACGACCGCTCCAACAACAGCTGGACGGTCAAGTGATCCTGCAGGGAGCGCAGCCGCTCATCGCCCTGTCCGCGGCGAAGCGGCTGGTAGCTCATCGCGAGAGCGCCGTCAGTGCGACCCGAGGCACGCGTCCATGATTTCGCGTTTGGCGCGGTGCCGGTCGTCGATCGTGCGGTAGAAGTCGTCGAAGTATTCGAGCGTCGACTTGCGGTTGTCCGGCGTCAGCAAGCTCCCCAATTGGTCCTGGTACAGCGCATAGATCGCGTCCTTCTTCGCGTCGAAGGTCGCGATCGCCTGCTCGAAATAGGACTGAGGAACACAGTAGCCGCGGTAGATGCGCTGGCGCACCGTCCGTATGGCCAGGCGCGAATCCGGTATCGCGTAGCGCGTGTTGACTGCGCCCGCCCAGTCGAAGTCGTGAGCGACGCCGAAGTACGCCGTGTCGCGCTGAAAGAGCTCGTAGTTATGCAGCGCGGCGATCGAAAAATCGGTGTTGCCGATGAGATATTCGAATAACCCGACCAGGGCATCGTTGGCCGGGTCGAGATCGCCCGGATTCGCACCCTTTTGCTTGGCAACGATCATGTGATTGCGCGCGGCGACATCGTCGACATCCTCGAGCAGAAAAGCGTACCGCGTGGCGATCGGCTTGCCGCTCGCGCTGTCCACGTATGTCACGCGGGCAAGCCGCGCGAAGTGGCTCATCGGCGTCAGCACGTTGTATACCCGGTAGAGCTGGTACTCCATGAGGATGTACTGCTCGTAGGTATCGTTGTCGCGGCAATGCAGGGTGAGCTTCACGTTCTTCTGCTTCGCGAACTCGGTGTGCTTTACCGCCTCCTTGTTGAAATGCAGACGGATTGGCGGGATGTCGCAGTTCTTGCGACGCCAGATGCCGCGGGCCCGCACCTCGACCGGAATCTTCGCTGTGCCGCCGTCTGCGGACGGGACGGTCAACTCCGCCCAGTGGTAGGGTGGAATGGTTTCGCGATCGCGCTTGAGCCGGCCGAAGTTTGCGACGAGCGTGAGCGGCAATACGTCAGTGGAAGTGAACAATCTCCCCACGACCGGCGTGGTACTGGAAGAATCCGCGGCCGCGGCCCTTGCTCGCTCGCGCCTGTGCTCCTTCTTTGCGGCTTTGACGGAGTCTTTGCCCTGCTGCGCGACCTGCGCCTCGAGCACCGGTGCGGCGAGGAACGCAGCGACTGTGAGTGCGAGCACCTTGTACATGATGTGCCTCATCGTTTGGCAGGTGCATCGTGCTGGCGCAATCACGCGATCTCCACACCCACGACATCGGGACCGCCCTGCGCCCGCACGATCTCGAGCAGTTCCTGTGGCGGCTTGGTTTTCTTCAGGTATATGGTGTATTCGACGACATGGGTGCCGTCGGGCTCGTGAACGACACCGCCATATCGCCAGCGTTTGAGCAGATCGGCGAACAGGGGCTCAACGGTCGAGCGAGAGCTCTCGACGTCGTAGGTGCGGACGCGCAACAGCGCCTCACGTTTTCCGTCGCGGTCCGGCTCCTCCGGATTGTTGCGCCGCATGCGGCGCCAGGCGCGGTCCGCCACGGCATGGAGCTGCTCGGGTGTCATGTGATCGAAGATCTCCTGATCGAGCCGCGCGACGAAGGTGCCGGTGCGGCTCATCGCCTCCAGTGCGCGCTGCTTTCGGCGCTCCGCCATGTGCCCCTCCAGGTGCGCGGGCGTGCGGCCGAAATCGCTGTACCAGAGCAGAAGCACGATCGTATTGAACAGAATCGAGATCACGAAGGCGACGGGGACCTCCACCGCGGCAGCGAGGCCGATGCCGGTCGCGAGGAAGATGTACACCGCGTCCTTGCTGTCATCGAGCGTGTTTCGGAAACGTACAGCGGCGACGACGCCCGCAAGGCTGAACGCAAGCGCGATGCTGTACTTCACGAGCACCACAATGCCGGCGACGACGATCGGTAACACGATCAGCGTCTGCACCACTGATTGCTGATAACCCCGCTTCGAGCGCGTGAGGATGTAGACCCATGCGACCGGAAGCGATAACAGAACGGAGCTGATCATCGCCAGCGCAACGGTTATCGACAGCTCACCCTGGCGCATCGGTGGCGCGGCGGCGTCGCGCAGCGCCTTCCCGCCAGCGGGTCCGGCACCCGTGAGCGCATCGACGGCGATCTTGGGGATGGCTTGGATGTGCGGCAGCGACGACCAGAGCCAGGTGCCTACGATCAGCAGGATGGCGTAATACACGATCACGCGCAGCACGACATTGGTCTTCAGCACCTTCGTGACGTGCGAGGCGGCGGCCACGGCGACTCCGGGTTAGCGCACGCCGCTAATATCCGATCGGTACCGCGGGCGCGAAAGACCGCTACGGCACCAGCAGGACGGTATATGGCCGCTCTCCGACCTTTCGTGTCGCGCGAACGACCTCCCGCCCCGTATCCACCGCCGAGATCTGGCCCGATCGGCCGTCGGCCGTGTACAGGGTAGTGCCGTCGGCCGAGAGCGCGACTCCCCACGGGCGCTGTCCGACTTGGATCGTGGTGAGCACCCGCGGCCCTTCGGTGTCGATGACGGCGACCGCATTCGACCTGCCGTTCGCTACGTAAACGCGCTTGCCGTTTGGCGAGACGGCAACGCCGGTCGGCCGTGTGGTACCGTCGCTGATCTTCAACGTCGCGGTCACGCTGTCGGCCCGCCCGTCGATGATGGAGAGCGCGCCGCCTGATTCGGAGCTCACGTAGGCGCGATTGCCGCCGGGCGCGAAGGCCACGAAGCGCGGGCGCGCCGGAACGTGCAGCGTCCGGACGAGCTCACCCGTGCGAGCGTCGAGAATCGTCACACTCGAATCGGATTCGCCGGTCACGAACAGCCGCCGTCCATCGGGCGCCACCGCCACGCCTTCCGGCTCCTTGCCTACGGCAACGGAAAAGCGAACGGCCCGATCGCGCGCGTTCACCGCCGTCGTCCGGTCGGCGCTCTCGTTGGATACATAGATCGTCCGTCCGTCGACACTCACCGCCACCTGCTCCGGATCCGGTCCCACGGGAATGCGATCGATCACGCGACGCGACGCGACGTCGATCACGGCGACCTGATCGTCCTGGCCGAGCGCCACGTACACGCGGCGTCCGTCCGGCGCGAGCGCGAGGCCGCGTGGCCGCCTGCCGACCGCGATCGTACCTAACGAGTCGAGTCCAGGCAGGGAAAGCACCGTGACGCTGTTCGAGCCCTCGTTGGCGACGTACAGCACCTGGGCGGGCGCGTCCGGAGCGATGGCAAACGCCAGCGCTGCGGCGCACGTCGACACGGACGCCACCGGTTGCCATGGTAGCATGCGCATGAGGCAGTTCAGATGGAGCACGTGGCGCGTCCCTCAGAGCGGTGGGGTGACGCTGCCACGCGGCGTGATCAGTCTCGCGTCCGATCGGTCGGGCAACGTCGTTACGCCCCCAGAGATGATGAACGCCATGACCTGTGCGCTGTCAGCATCCAGGCGCTGCACCTGATCCGCCGGAAAAACGAAGAGATTGCCGGCGAAGCCATACGACTGTGGAAGATACACCGTGACGTGCTGCGCCAGGCCAAGCGCGGCGAGCGATTCCTGCGTCACGAAGCCGAATGCGCGCGCACTCCCGCCAGGAAATATCGTGACGAGTACGGGCTTATCAAAACGTCGCTGCTCACCTACAAATGCGTTGAGCAGATCCCGGGTGGACGAATACAACAGGCGCACAAAGGGCAGACGATCCACCACACGATCCAGCAGGGTCAGCGCGCTGCGCGCAATCAAATTCGAAGCGAGAAAGCCGATCAACGTGATCAGCGCGATCGTCAGCAGGAAACCCGCGCCGGGAACGGGCAGGCCCAACCAGCCGTCAATCCGGGTGAACAGCGCCCAGCAGACGTACACCGTCACGACGAGCGGCGCGACGAACACCAGTCCGCGAAAGAAGTAGTTGAGCAGACGGGACATGGCTGGCTATGAAGAAAGGCGGGAGATAGAGGGCGCAGCCCGGACCGCCGCCGACGAGCATTCCACGGGCGCAGCGCCGCGAGAATTCGGCTGACCACCTATAGTAATCCACCGAGCCACTCCGCCGCGCCTGAAGGGGCTGATCCGTTCCCTCTGGCCTCAGCTTTGCTCCGTTGGGGCTGATCGGCTTTTCTCGAGCGGTCCGAGGCTACGCGGGCAAGTCAGCACCGATATCACATTTGATGGAGCAGTTCCGATGGCGGAATACGACGGCGGAAGGAGACCCGACCCACGGCTGGGTGCCCGGCACGGGGAGAAGACCTTTCATGATTTCATAGAAGGAGAGCACGGCCGGCACGGCGGCAGCTTGGAATCGGAGGGACGGCCCCAGGAGCGGGAGGAGCTCGGCGACAGCTCCCGTCGGCCTGATGAGCGCGTCAGTGAGCAGACGGAGGCTACTGAGGGCGGTGCGAAGCGCACCACGAGCCAGCGCGGGCAGGTTGGATTGCACGGAGAGCTCGACCGTGATCACAACCCGGGGAAGAATGCGGGAGAAGAAGATCAGAGCGGCTAAATGGCTGCGCGAGATGCCGAGCGCGTGACACGCTCTGCGGCGGAGTTCGTTCCGCCGAATCCGACTCTGCCGAAGCTGCGAGTCGCGGCCGAGCATTGCCGCGGCTGCGACTTATGGCGCAATGCGACGCAGACAGTCTTCGGGCGCGGTCCTCTGAAAGCGAAGGTCATGATGATCGGCGAGCAGCCGGGCGACCAGGAGGACCGGGAAGGACTGCCGTTCGTCGGGCCGTCCGGGCGGCTGCTCGACAGTGCCCTCGAAGAAGCGGGAATCGATCGGCGATCCGTCTACGTCACGAACGCGGTGAAGCACTTCAAGTGGGAGCGCGGCGAGAAGGGCAAGCGACGCATCCACAAGAAACCTAACGATTCGGAGATCCGAGCCTGTCGGCCCTGGCTCGACGCGGAGATCGCCGTCGTGAAGCCCGAGGTCATCATCTGTCTCGGAGCAACCGCCGCACAGTCGCTGCTCGGCAAGCGTTTCAGTGTCCTGAAGGAGCGCGGCAAACCCGTGCCGTCGCCGTTCGCCGGCGAAGGAGCCGTTTTCGCGACGGTACACCCTTCGTCGGTGTTGCGCGCGCCGAGCGGCCAGCGCGAGAAGGCACGTGCGGCATTCTTCGCGGACATGAAGACAGTCGCTCGATACCTGGGCACGCCTGAAGGGGCACGCGGGACCGACATCGCGCGTGAGCTGGCTCGTGGCGAGGAGCCGGAGATTGCGAAGACGACACATCGTCCCCGGCGCCGGGCGACCGCGGATTCCGGCAGGCGCTTGAACGGGTAGATTCACCCGTTCGGCTGTTCCCGGCTTGCGCCCTGTTCACCGCCGGGAGCCTGGATATTCCGGAGGCCATGTGTCTTCTGCTGCCGCTCATCGCAAATCCGTTCGGCATCTCAAGCGCGTCGACCCGGTACTTGCCCGCGTCATGGACGGCGTCGGTGCGTGCCGATTCGAGACGAGGAGCGACGGCACGCACTTCGATGCGCTCGTGCGCGCGATCGTCTTTCAGCAGCTTTCCGGCAAGGCAGCGCGCACAATCCACGGTCGCGTCTTGGCATTGTATGGCGGCCGTGCGCCGGAACCCGCCGACCTGCTCGTCACGCCTGACGAGTCGCTACGCGGTGCCGGTTTGTCCAGACAGAAGAGCGCATATCTCCGTGACCTGGCGCTCAAGGTGCAAACAGGTGCCGTACCGCTCGACGAGCTCGATCGAATGCCTGACGACGCGGTCATTGCTCATCTGATTCAGGTGAAAGGGATCGGTAAGTGGACCGCCCAGATGTTCCTCATGTTCCGGCTCGGGCGGCTGGACGTGCTGCCGGAGCTCGACCTCGGCATTCAGAACGCGATACGGCGGGCATATCGCATACGCCGGCGCGTCACGCCGAAGGACGTGCTGCGCATCGGTAAGAAGTGGAGCCCGTACGCGAGCATCGCCTGCTGGTATTTATGGCGATCACTCGACAGCGCGGGGGCGCAGCCCAGCTGAGTGCCGCCGGACCTGTTCCGGCTCATCGTACCAGGTCGCGTCTCGCCAGTAGCATCTGCGCAACCGACGCTCCGAGAAGCCAACCTCCGAGCACGTCGGTTGCCCAGTGGACGTCGGCGGTGACGCGCGATACGCCCATCACGCCCGAAACCCCGACCGCGAACAGCGCCGCCTCGCGCGGCGTGAGGATGCCGCCGTCACGGAGGAGGCGCGCCAGGACGACGGAGCAGGCCGTAGCTCCCGTCGTGTGGCCGCTCGGAAAGCTGTCGAGTTTCGGCCCTTTCACGCGTACGCCGCGAGGGGGCCGCTGGCGTTTGTATTCCAGCTTGACCAATCGATGGCCTGTCCATGCAAAGAGCGCGGCGAGCACGAGGTCCGCATGGCCATGGACCCCTCTCTGCTTGAGTGCACGCGCCAGCACGAACGCGAGGGGGATGTATCCGCCGGGATACCCGAGCGGATCGAGGGGCGCGAGCAACGCGGTGAGCAGGGCCGATCGATGCCGCAACACGCGGCTGCGCAGCCGCCGATCGACGTCCGTCGGACACGGTCGCGCGCACCGGCGCCCGAGCGCGAGCACCATCAGCGCAGCGGCACCCGCTGCGAGGATCTCCGCACGCCCGCGGCGGCGCCTGCGCGCAACTCCGGGAGTGCGCGATCTCATCCATCACTCCCGATGCACACGGTACGCCAACCGCCGAGCGGAACCGGAACGGTTCGTGCAAGCGGCGCCTGATCGATTGCCCACGCTGATGGAACGCGCGTTCTCCATGGCAATCTCCGGAGTCAACGTTGAATGCAGCGTCAGTCCGTTCTCCACCCGGCGGGCCACTTCGCATACGCGATCGGGCATCTGTGGTGGTGGATGCTCGCGGTGTCGGCGATCGTGTACGTCTTCGTGCTGGTCGCGTTCGCGTGCGCCGCATTACGACGCGGGCACGCTCGCTCGCCACTCACGGCCGACGGCACCGCCGATACGTCGCCGCGCGATGACGCCGCAATGCAGCGCTGGACCATCGGCGCGGTCGTGGTCACGCTGTCGGTCCTGTTTGCGTTTCTCATATACGACTTCGGCATCGGACGGGCGCTGGCCGCGCACCCGGGAAAGGCACTCACGATCGACGTGACTGGCCACCAGTGGTGGTGGGAAATCCACTACCAAGACCCCGACGCGAGCAAGGCCTTCACCACAGCCAACGAAATTCACGTTCCCGTCGGCGTGCCGGTGCAGCTGCGGCTCGCATCGGATGACGTGATTCACAGTTTCTGGGCGCCGAACCTGAATGGCAAGCGGGATCTGGTGCCGGGCTACATCTCCGCCCTGTGGATTCGTGCCGATACGGCGGGAGTGTACCGCAGCCAATGCGCCGAGTTCTGCGGCGAGCAGCACGCGAAAATGGCACTGTACGTCGTGGCAGAGCCGCGACCGCGATTCGATGCGTGGCTCGACGCCCAGCGCAACACTCCCCCGCCGCCTTCGGATTCGTTGCTCGCTGCGGGCCAGCGCGTGTTCCTCGGTGGTCCGTGCGCCACCTGCCACACGATTGCCGGCACCAATGCCCACGGCGCCGTCGGTCCGGATCTGACGCATATCGCCAGCCGGCTCTCCCTCGCCGCGGGGACGCTGACCAACACGCGCGGTAACCTCGCCGGCTGGATCGTGAACCCGCAGGCGCTCAAGCCCGGCGTCAGAATGCCGCCGAACGAGCTGCGACCGCCGGATCTTCTGGCGTTGCTCCAGTATTTGGAGAGTCTCAAATGAGCAGCGGCACCGCGGCCATGACCGCCGGTACCGTTCTCGATGAGCAGGACCTCCAGCGCGAGCGCGCCCAGCTGGAGGTCACATGGCGGGAGCATGCCGGGGTGTGGGGATGGCTGACGAGCGTCGACCACAAATCGATCGGGAAGCGGTACATCGTCACGGCCTTCATCTGGTTCCTGCTCGCCGGCACCAACGCGTTCCTGATGCGCCTCCAGTTGGCACGGCCAGAGTCCAAGATCCTGGGTCCCGACCGATACGATCAGTTCTTCAGCACGCACGGGACGGCGATGATGTTTCTGTTCGCTGTACCCATCATGACGGCGGTCGGCCTGTATTTCGTGCCACTCATGGTCGGCACTCGCAACGTGGCCTTCCCGCGGCTGAACGCATTCGGGTACTGGACCTTCCTCGCCGGCGGATTATTCCTGTTCATCTCCTTTTACGCGAACTCCGGTCCCGACGCCGGCTGGTTTTCGTACGTGCCGCTGGCGAACCGCCTGTACGACGCCGATCATCGCGCCGACATCTGGGCACAGACCGTGACATTCACCGAAATCGCCGGGCTGGTGGCCGCGACGAACGTGATCGTCACCGTGTTCAAGCAGCGCGCGCCGGGGATGTCGCTCAATCGCATCCCACTGTTCGTGTGGGCGCAGCTCGTCGTGGCATTCATGATCGTGTTCGCCATGCCCGCCGTCGCCGCCGGCAGCATGCTGCTGGCAATGGACCGCGCGGTCAATACGCACTTCTTCAATCCGCCCGAAGGCGGCGACGCGCTCCTCTGGCAGCACCTGTTCTGGTATTTCGGGCATCCCGAGGTCTACATCATTTTTTTGCCGGCAATGGGAATGGTGTCGGAGATCGTCTCGACGTTCTCCCGGCGACCCGTGTTCGGGTACAGCGCCGTGGTGCTGTCGACGGTCGCGACCGGCTTCGTCGCCTTCGGCGTTTGGGTGCATCACATGTTCGCGACGCCGGTGCTGGAGCTCGGGAAAAGCTTCTTCACTGCGGCGAGCATCATGATCACCATACCGACGGCCATTCAGATCTTCTGCTGGATTGCGACGATCTGGGCCGGCCGTCCGCTCTGGCGTGTGCCGCTGCTGTACGTCGCGGGCTTCATCGTCACGTTCGTCATCGGCGGATTGACGGGCGTGATGCTGGCGTCCGTGTCCTTCGACACGCAGGTGCACGACACGATGTTCGTGGTCGCCCACCTTCACTACGTGTTGATCGGCGGTGGCCTGATGCCACTCTTCGGCGCCTTCTACTATTGGTTTCCGAAGGTCACCGGGCGGATGATGAGTGAACCCATCGGCCGCTGGCAGTTCGGGTTGTTCTTCGTGGGCGTGAACACCACGTTTTTTCCGCTTCACATGCTTGGCCTCGAGGGCATGCCGCGCCGCGTGTACACGTACCCAGCGGCTTCGGGATGGGGGACGCTGAACCTGGTCAGCACCTGCGGCGCTTTGCTCATCGCAGCGAGCGTGCTCCTCCTCATCGTGAATATGCTCTGGAGCTGGCGCCGGGGAGTGCGTGCCGGACCCGACCCATGGCACGGCGCCACCCTCGAGTGGGCGACATCGTCGCCCGCGCCGCTATATAATTTCATATATATACCGATCGTGCAGAGCTGCGAGCCTCTGTGGACACCAGCCGCTGAGCAGCCGGTCGTAACCGGCCTGCGATCGGATCGGCGCGAAGTGCTCGTCACCACGTTGTTCGATGCTGTCCCGGACCATCGCTACAAGCATCCAGAGCCGAGCATCTGGCCGCTGGTGATGGCCGGGGCAGTGGCCGTGAGCTTCATCGGCGCCGTATTCACACCATGGGGGATCATCGCGGGCCTCCTCACCGGATTTGCCGCGTTTGCCGGTTGGGCATGGCCGCGCCGCGAGGAGGAGCAGCCGGAACAGGTGGCGCTGCACGATCGCGTCGTCACGGAGGCGGCGTTGTGAAGCCGGTTCGCGTCGTTGCGGACGTGAGCGCGCTGCCGAGCGTAACTTTCGGCCAGCGCGGACTGCTGTGGTGGGGCACGTTGGCGTTCATCGTCATCGAAGGATGGACGCTCGCGCTGATCGTCGGCGCGTATTATTACGTGCGCCAGAACTTCGACCACTGGCCTCCCTTCCCGACGGCGCCGCCAAGGCTGACGATCGGGAACGTGCAGCTCCTGGTCATGCTCGCGAGCATCGTACCGGTGGCGTTCGCCGACCGCGCCGCTCGGCGCCTCGACAAGCCGCGCGTACGCGCCGCCCTCACGGTCGCCTCGCTGATGCTGATCGCGGTGGCCGTGCTGCGCTGGTACGAGTTCTGGTCGCTGAACGTGAAGTGGGACACGAACGCTTACGGCTCGGCCCAGTGGAACGTGCTCGGCTGGCACGCGACGCTGATCGCCGTGGAGCTCGGCGAGCTGATCGGCCTGGCGCTCATCATGTACCGCCCGCGCGTACCGGTGAGGTTCATGTCCGACACGTGCGACATGGCATTCTATTACTACTTTCTCATACTCGTGTGGCTGCCGTTGTACGTGCTCGCGTACTGGCTGCCACGCTTCGGGTGACGTTGCGTGGCTGATGCGCTGTTCTCGAGGGACGAAGCAGAGGCGCACCGGCGATTCTCGCGGCGGCCGGCACTCCTGCGACTCAGCGTCGGCTTCCTTGCCGGTCTCTCCGCGGTGCTGTGGGACGAGGCGGTCGGGTACATGGTCGTGCCGTGGGCCTGCACGATCGGTGGGCAGTGGACGCTGCACGCTACGCACCTGTTCTTTCTCACCCTGGCGCTGATCGTCACTCTTCTCTCCTGGCGCGATTGGCGGCTGTGCGGCGGCGGGGGGCGTGACGATGAAGCAAACGTTACTGGGCGCAGTCGTTTTCTCGCCATCGTCGGAATGGCCGCCGGCGTGTACAGCGCCCTCACGATCATCGCGATGTGGATCGCCGTCTTTTTTTTCAATCCGTGCCGGTGACGATTTTCCCGGCGTTGCTGCTCCGGTGGGAATGGGCACCGGGGATCGTACTGTCGCTCGCGCTGTCGGCGCTCCTGTACGCACTAGGTGTCTGCCGGTTATGGCGCAACGCGGGTGCGGGGCACGGCGTGCGCAGCTGGCAGGCGGCATGCTTCGCTTCCGGTTGGACCGTCGTGGCGCTCTCGCTGGTGTCCCCGCTGCACGAGCTGTCGGAGCAGCTGTTCTCTGCGCACATGGTGCAGCACGAGCTTCTGATGGCGGTCGGCGCGCCACTGCTCGTTCTCGGCCGGCCGCTGGTGCCGATGCTGTGGGCGCTGCCCTTACGCCTGCGCATCCGGATCGGTGGTGTTGCACACGTGGCATCGGTGCGGCAACTATGCCGATCAGTGACGTCGCCGCTCGCCGCATGGGCCATCCAAGCGGCCGTGCTCTGGATATGGCATGCGCTGCCGCTCTTCCAGGCAACGCTGCACAACGACGGCGCGCATGCACTGCAGCATGCATGCTTTCTCGCGGCGTCGCTGTTGTTCTGGTGGGCGCTCGTTCATGGCGGTCACGGACGCCTCGGCCACGGCGCTGCCGTGATCTACGTGTTCACCACCGCGATCCACACCAGCGCACTCGGTGCCCTACTCACCTTCTCGCATCGCGTGTGGTATCCGGCGTACGGACCGACGGCGGCGACATGGGGACTGACAGCGCTTGCCGATCAGCAGCTGGCCGGCCTGATCATGTGGATCCCTGCGAGCCTGCCGTATCTCGGCGCCTGTCTGTGGCTGCTCGCGAGCTGGATCAATGAATCCGAGCTTCGCGTAACGCGGCGCGAGCGCGCCGCCGCGCTCGGTAGCGAATCGGTCTCGTGAGCGCGGCTGCCTAACGACGAGCGCGTCGCGTCACGACGGAGGCGCTACGTGCTTGTAGACGCGGCCGCCCTTCATCACGAACAGCACGTGGCGGAGCGCCGTGATATCGCGCAGTGGATCGCCGGCGACCCCGATGATGTCCGCCTGCATGCCCGGCGCCAAGGCGCCGATTCGCGTGGCCAACTCGCCGCCAAACGCTCGCGCGCTGGTCGACGTAGCCGACACGATCGCCTCCATCGGAGACATGCCTGCTTCGTTCACGCGGCAGATCAAATCCTCGACATTGCGGCCGTGGGCGCCCGCGACCGCGTCGGTTCCCCAGACGAGCTGGAGGCCGGGCACGGCACGGGCACGGCGAATCACGTCCGCAGCGAGTGGAATCGCCCGTTCCATCGCCGCGAAACCGGCGGCGTTGTAATTGCCGATGCCCTCGTACCGCGCGCGGTTCTCGAGATAGTTGCGAAAGATCAATCCGCACTGCGGGTCAAAGTAGACGCCGCGATCCGCCATCAAGCGCAACGTCGCATCGTCTGCGAACACCCCATGCTCGATCTGCCCGCAGCCGGCCGTGACCGCCGCGCGAATGCTCATCGAGCTGTGCGCGTGGACGATCGTGCGCAAGCCCTGCGCCCGTGCTTCCTGGCAGAGGGCCCGCAACTGCTCGTCACTCAGCGTCTGCGCGCCGCCGTCGCGGATGCTGGCCGAAGCGAAGATCTTGATGAAGTCGGCGCCGTCCGCCTTACGCCGGCGCACGAGCGCGCGCATTTCATCGGCGGATAGCTTCGGGTCGGTGATCGGCTCCAGCGACGTGAGGATGCGGGGACCGGGCACACCACCATCGTCGATCCAATCGCGAAGATCTCGATCCGCGGGCGAGCCGGGACTCTGGATCGTCGTAACGCCGCCGAGCAGCGTGCCGTACGCGTTCGCCGCCATCGAAAGCATCGACTGTACGGGCGTGTCGCCGTCACCGGGCTGGTGCAGCCGGCCGCCGCGCGTGAAGTACCAAGCGACGTGAGCGTGGCTGTCGATGAGTCCGGGGAGCAGTGTGACGTCACCGAGCTCGTAGTCCGCTCTCGCGCGCCGTGTCTGCTCGATGCTGCGGATCGTGCCGCTGTCCACCGTCACGACGACATCCTGCAGCGCCCCGCCGCGGCCATCGAGCAGTCGTGTGGCGTGAATGGTCACGGCGCGCGAGGGTTGGGCGGCGACAACGAACGGCGTGAGCAACCAGGGGAGCAGGGCGTAATGAACGTGTCGCATCTCCTCGACTCGCTAGGCGAATACCTCGAACAAACCGGCAGCACCCATGCCGCCACCGATGCACATCGTGACCATCCCGATTCCGCCGCCTCGGCGACGCAGCTCGTGGACGAGTTGTGTCGTGAGCTTCGCACCCGTAGCGCCTAACGGGTGTCCGAGCGCGATGGCACCCCCGTTGACGTTGACGCGTTCGGCCGGCATGCCGAGCTCGCGCACCACCGCGACGACCTGGGCGGCGAACGCTTCGTTGAATTCGATCAGATCCACATCGGCCATCGTAAGACCGGCGCGTTTCAGCGCCTTCGGTACCGCCTTCACCGGTCCCATGCCCATGACGTCCGGCTCCACGCCGCCCGCGGCGAAGGTGATGAAACGCGCGAGCGGATCGAGACCGAGCTCGCGCGCTTTGTCGCCGCTGGTGAGCAGCAGCGCCGCAGCGCCATCAGAGTACGGGCTGGCATTACCGGCTGTAACCGTACCGTTCACCTTGAACGCCGGCTTGAGCTTCGCGAGGCCGTCCAGGGTCGTGTCGGGGCGGGGCAGCTCGTCACGGGCGAAAGTTCTCGCACGCTCCTGCTTCTGAGCCCCGGCCCAGCTCACGTCCGACACGGCGATCGGCACGAGCTGGTCATCAAACCGATTCGCGGCGATCGCCTTCGCCGCCTTTTGCTGGCTCTCAAAGGCCCAACGGTCCTGGTCTTCGCGCGTGATGTTCCAGCGCTGCGCCACGCGTTCCGCTGTGAATCCCATTCCGATGTACGACTCGGTGCTCTCCGGATCGAGTCGTGTGTGATAGCCGGACATCGGCACCTGGCTCATCATCTCGATGCCGCCGGCAAGCACGATGTCGGCCATCCCGGTCATGATCTCCTGCGCCGCGAGCGCGACCGTCTGCAGACCCGACGAACAGAAGCGGTTGATGGTGGCCGATGGCACGTCGACCGGGATTTTCGCGCGCAGCGAGGCGAGTCGCGCGACGTTCAATCCCTGCGAAGCCTCGGGCATGGCGCAACCCCAGTAGATGTCGTCGAGCATACCCGGCTCGACGCGATCTCCCACCTGCTCGATCGCCGCGCACATCAGTCGCGCTGAAAGCTCCACCGGGTGCACGGTCGCCAGGCTGCCGTCACGCTTCCCCCTGCCGACGGGACTGCGCACCGCCGATACGATCACCGCTTCCTGCATGTTGGCTCCTCAGTTTCTCAACGGCTTCCCCGTTTCCAGCATGTGCGCGATGCGCTCCTGCGTCTCCTTCGTGCCGAGCAGCGTCAGAAAGGCTTCCCGCTCCAGATCGAGCACGTCCTGCTCCGTGACGGTACGCGGTGGCCCGTCGCCTCCACACAGGACGTACGCCAGCTCGTGCGCGATGCGCACATCGTGATCGCTGGCGTATCCGCCTTCGTGCATGGCCCAGGCGGCGTAGTGGAGATTCCCCAGCGCCTCTTTTCCCAGCGCGACGAGCGTGCGCTGTGGCGGCGCGACGTACCCGTCCGCGATCGCGAGCACGGCACGCTTCGCGTCGGCGAGCAATCGATCGCGATTCATCGTTATGCCATCGCGATCGCGGAGATAGCCGATCCTGCGTGCGTCGAGTGCGCTGCTGCTCGTTGTCGCCATGGCGATGAGCCTGAATGCGCGCTTGATCGCCTCGAAGGGATCTGCCTCTTCGTACGGAGCCAGCTCGGAGCTGAATCGGAACAGCAGCTCCTTCGTGCCGCCACCGGCGGGAATGAGCCCGACACCCACCTCCACCAGACCCATGTACAGCTCGGCGTGCCCCTGCACTCGGTCCGCGTGCAAGGTGAATTCACATCCGCCGCCGAGGGTCAGGCCGAACGGCGCGCTCACCACCGGAAAGGGCGCGCTGCGCAGCGCAACGGAGCAGTCCTGAAACGCGCGCACCGCTTTATCGATCGCTTGCCAATTCCCCTGACGGACGATGGATGCGATGAACGAGAGATCGGCGCCGGCGCTGAACGTCCGAGGATCTTCGTTGCCGATCACGAGCCCGGCAAGACGGTCGCGCTCGACGCGCTCCAGCGAGCGCTGGAGCATGCGCAGCACACCCTCGCCGAGGGTGTTCATTTTACTGTGGAACTCGAGCACCGCCACGCCGTCGCCCGCGTCGTAGAGCGTCGCCTCCGCCGTCTCTTCGAGCACGCCACCCGACCGGCGCAGCGCGCTCAGGGACAAGGCTCCCGGCAGCTGGGGCACGGGGAGATACGTGCCGTCGAAGGACAGGAATCGCTCAGTCGCGCCGGCGACATCGTAAAAACTGCCACCCCGCTGCGCGAGGGTGAGCAGCTCGGGCTCACCTAACGAGAGCCGACGCAACCCGTCCCGAAGGCGGTCGAGGCCGAGCATGTCCATCTGCTTGAATGGACCCGCTTCCCACGCGAAGCCCCACTCGAGCGCGCGGTCCACGCTCACCAAGTCGTACGCTACTTCGGGCGTGCGCTCGAGCACGTAGTGCGACAGTCGCAGCAGATACTCGCGCGCGAAATCGCCGTACTTCCCCTCGAGCGTCAGCGTCGCTTTGAGTCGTTCCGGCAGCGGCTGCTTCCCCGCGCGGCGGAGCTCCGGCGCATCCACCTGCTGCTGGGGGCGATACTCGAGCGTCCGCCAATCGAGCGTCTGGATCTCTTTCCCAGCGCGCCGATAGAAGCCGGCGCCACTCTTCTCCCCCAACCGTCCCGACGAAGCCAATGCGCGCACCCAGTCGGGCAGTGTGAAGGGCTCGCCAGTGGCTTGGCCAAGTTCGTCGACGACATGGGTCAGAACGTCAATACCTGTGAGATCCGCGGTGCGAAACGTGGCCGACTTGGCGCGGCCGAGCAGGGGCCCAGTGAGCAGGTCGACTTCGTCGATTGTGAGCTCGTATCGCTCCATCAGCTGCACGGCGAGCACCATGCCGAATACGCCCAGCCTGTTCGCCACGAACCCCGGAACGTCTTTCGCGAGCACCACGCCCTTGCCCAACACACTATCGCTGAACGCCCGTGCGCCGTGGAGTGTTTCGCTCAGTGTCGCCGGCGTGGGAATCAGCTCGAGGAGGTGCAGGTACCGTGGTGGATTGAAGAAATGCATGCCGAGGAAACGCGACCGAAAGGCATCGCTTCGTTCCTCGGTGAGCAGCCGCATCGGAATGCCGGAGGTATTCGAGGCGATGATGGCCTCACCGTTGACCAGGCGCTCGAGGCTTTCATACAGCTTCTTTTTTGGTTCGAGTTGTTCGACGATCGCTTCGAGGACCAGGTCGCAATCGGCGAGCAGGTGGAGATCGTCTTCGGTATTGCCGAATCGCACCAACGCCGCGCGCTCCGGAGCCATCAAGGCAGGCGGACGCAGCTTGCGCACGCGATCGAAGCCTTGCTTAGCCGGACCATTGCGATCGCCTTCGCGTCCTGGAATGTCCAGCAGCGTGACCGATATCCCCGTGGATGCAGCCAGGGCAGCGATACCGCTGCCCATGGTGCCCGCTCCGACTACGCCGAGTCTCCTGATGCGCATCCCGACTCCTATTTGTCGAGCGTCGCCTTGCGGATGAGAGTTAGTCGGCTCCGATGACGGAAAACAGTCGCCTCGCGGCCTTCCTGTCATCAGGCCTGCCGTGTACGCAAAAAGTAGCGTTTTCGTGCCGTTATATGCATTTTGTTGCGGATTTTCGCCGCCGCTGCAGTTGCTTCATCTGCTGCAAGCATAAGCAGAGAATCGACTTAGAGCATGCGTGGCACGACGGACCGGATCGTGCCAATACAAGAGGCAGCCAGCAGTAAGTCAGGCAGCGATCTCTCACCCTCGCCGTTCCTGCCCATGCGCCACAGACAAGGCTTCACTGTTCTGGAGTTGATCGTCGTAATGGTCATCGCGGGTCTCGTGGGCGCCATCTCCATGGGCCGCTTCTCGAGCATCATGATGGACCAGCGAATGAACAGGGCGACGAAAGCGGTGCAGAACGACCTGCAGGGTGCGTTCGGTCTCGCGGTTCGCAATCGCGTACCGATCCGCATCTCTTGGGATACGACGACCATGCAGATCGGCATCTCGAACCGCGCCAAGACGATCTATTATCGCCGCGTCGGACTCGGCCCGAACACGGGCCTGAATTTCAACCCCTCGAATGTGACGTTCTATCCCGATCGGGGCGTAGAGGTCTTTCCGAACGGCCTCAGCACCGACACGCTGTCCATCACCATCCAGGCGACGCTCGCCGGCACAACCTTGCAGCGTCGCATATGGATGTCGCGCGCTGGCCTCATCCAGGTGAAATGATCATGACGCGTCCTCCCATTCGTCGACGCAACCGCCCGAACCGACGTGGCTTCTCGCTCGTCGAGATCATCGTGGCGCTCACGCTCATCGCGTTCGCGATGACGGCGCTGGGCAAGCTGGCGGTAGTCCTGTCGCAGCGCGGTCGCGTCACCGACCTGCGCGGCAAACGCGCGCTCGCCCTGCAGCGCCAAGTGAACAAGTTTCTCACTTTGAACTACGACACGCTCAAGACGTTCCCGACGACCACGAAGACTGATACCGCCGGCGATTTCGTCTACACCCGGCAGCTGTCGATCACTGCGAACGGCGCCAGCGAGTACACGGTGAAGATCGTGCTCGTGCCTGCGTCCGACACGACACAAAAGGATTCCGTGTCGTTCGAGCGCACGAAGCCCGCGTCGAGCGTCCTTTGCACGGGGTGTTGATCATGCGCAATCCTTCTCTCCGCCGTGGGTTCACGCTCACCGAGCTGCTGATATCGATCGTGATCATCGGCATCATCGGCATCGCGTTCACGAAGATGCTCATGGTGCAGTCGCGCTTCTTCGAGCTGCAGTACTCGCGCAGTGGCGCGCGCGCCGTCGACAGGAACGCGGTGAACGTCATGCTCTCCGAGTTACGCATGGTGCAGGACTCCGGAGGCGTCGACTCGCTCACCGCCGACGGCAAACTCGTTCGCCTGCGCGTTCCGTACTGGTTCGGCCTGGTGTGCGGCGGAACCGCAGCGACGTTGACCGCCAGCATGCTCCCGATCGACTCCTCCGTGGCGGCGATGGCGAGCTACGTCGGGTATGCGTATCGCAACGCGAACAGCGGCCGCTATACATACGTGACCGGAACGCTGGCACCGGCGGCCGCCCTTACGCCTGCGACATGCACCGGCACCCTTCTCGGTCAAGCGAACATCCAGACCGTCAGTATGAACGGCCGCAGCGGCGTCATCTACGATCTCACACCGGGAGCCGCGAGCGCGACAGCGATGCAACCCATGTTTTTATGGCAGCACGTCACGTATCAGTTCAAGACGTCGAATGCCTTCCCCGCCTACTACGGTCTCTTTCGCACCGTGCAGGGCGGCTCGACGGACGAGTTGATGGCGCCGTTTGATACGTCGGCAGGCTTCAAGATCTACAAACAGGGCAAGGACACCGCCACGACCACGTTCGCGTTATCGGACACATTGAATGTGCGCGGCCTGGACATCTACTTGCCCGGCCGCAACTCGCAGACGCTCGTCGGCCACACACCGGCCACCGCGAACGTGCGAACAGCGGTGTTCTTCAAGAATACTCGGTCGTTCTAGTCCCTTTCACCATCGAACTCTTCCTCCGTCGGACACTGGCGCGGAGATATATATGAGACTCCAGAACAGAGCTGGTTTCGCCCTGCCGGTCGCGATTCTCATCATCGCGATTCTCACCGCCGCATTAGCAGCGGGCTTTGCGTCGACGACGGCAGAAACAGACGCGAATCTTGTCGTGCGCGGTCAGGGCCGTGCCTTGGCCTTTGCGGAGGCCGGCCTCGAGGAGTTCCTCGTCAAGCGGCAAACCCTGTGCTCCACGGCAGGCGCCGTGTGCCTGAACCCGGACCCCTCTGCCGGTACGACGGTCGATTCGGAAGAGGTCACGGTCGGGTTCAGTGGTGGATCTGCACGCATCAAATCCATTCGCATTCGTCCGCACACGTCCTCGACCGACACGTCCGCGGTGCTTTTCTTCGTCCGGTCGCGCGGCATCGACTCGACGGTGAAGATCGGCGGCGCTGGTAGCACGGTGCTCGCGCAACGCGTGGTCGGCACCTACGCGACCTGGAACACCATGACCATGCAGGTGTTGTCGGCGTGGACGAGTATTTCCGGCCTGACGAAAAACGGTAACGCCGGCATCATTGATGGCAACGATCAGTGTGGCGTCAAGGCCGCGGTAGCCGGGGTCACCTCCGACCGCAATGACGTGGTCGTGAGCGGCGGGTGGCAGCCGTCGGGAAACCCGCCTTGGGATACGTCACAAACGCAGGCACAGCTGGAGGCGCGCATGAAGATCGACTGGAACTCGATCATTAACGGCAACGCCATTCCGGCCGATTTCACCGTTCCGCCCGATGCGTTCCCGAATGCCAGCTGGTTCTCTGCCGACACGTCCAGGTGGCCGGTGATCAGGGTTCACGTTAACAACTACACGCTGCCGAATGCCGGCCGCGGCATGATCATCGCCGACAGCAACTTCACGATCTCGGGCAGCAACATGTGGGACGGTATCGTGCTCGTCGGCGGGGCGCTGACATCGAATGGTAACAATACTACGGCGGGCGCCACGGTCAGCGGATTGAACCTGCTGCTCCCAGGCGCCGTGCAGCCCCCGCCCGGTACGTTGACAGACAACTCGGTGGCGAACGGTCAAAAGACTTACGTGTACAACTCGTGCAAAGTCGCGCGGGCGACGACGAGGATGATGTCGTACAGAGCGATGCCCAACGCGTGGATGGACAACCTGCCGTCGTGGTGACCGGGGCAGTCCTGCGGCGGTAACGACGAGAGGCCGGTGCTCATTCGCACCGGCCTCTCTCCCTTTGAGGGGCCGGCGCGATTATCTCCAACACGTCGGCCGCGCGCGATATGCGCAGCGGACCGCGGCGACGACTCCCGGGTACCAGCAGCACCACAGGCTGGAACGAGACGTGCACCCGCCGTGTGGCAGCCTGATGGGCGATATCGCTCCATTCTCCCGAGGGTCTCGTGCGGCTCGCACCTCTCCTCTCTCTGTCGGCAGTCGTCGCCGCAACGGCCTGCGCCAGCACGCCACCGCGGCAATATGGCCAGTATTCGGCGCTTCAGCCCCGTGTTTCCGTGGTCGGCAAGGAGGGAACGCGGCCGCAACAGCTGGCAGTGACGCTGAACCAGCCTGCATACGTCACGGTGCTGTTCGTGGTGCCGGGCCGCGGTGCCACGGTCATCTATCCGCCCGATTCGACGTCAACCGACCAATTGCGGCCGGGTACGCAGCAGGTCAATGTCCATTTTCCGGCGCGTCCGCCGAGGGACAGCTTGCGCCTACGGGGCCTACCGGATCAGGGCCGGACGCGCCGAGGACGCACGGGCTCGCCGGCGCCGACACGGCGTGACACGACACCGCGTTTCTACGCCGACACCAGCCTGGCCGCGGCGTCGGCCGGTTATCTCCTCGCGATCGCTACGCCATCACCATTGTCGTACGCCGCGCTTCGGCAGCGCGTGGAAGGGATTTCCATTCCGATGGACGATGACGAAGCGCTGAATACGGTGCTCAAGCTCGCCCGGTCGACCTTGCCCGAGGATGCCGCTTGGGCGGCGCAGTCGAAGGAGATCGACGTGGGTGACGGATACCAGTCTGCGCCGATGCGTCCCACTGGACGGCCCTGACGCGACATCGCCGGATCGCGCCTAACGGCTAGCGGTGCGCTGGAGAATGCTCTCGCGGATACGCACCGCTTTCGGCGAGGCAGCAGGGTCGGGCTCGATGCGCACGCTGTGTGAGAACTGCAGCGGCACGCTCAGTGTCAGGTCGCGATCGTCGCGCCGGATGCGAATGGCGAGCAAGCGCCCCTCCGCGGCGTTGGCGTACGCATCACGGAACTTTTCGCCGAATCGCTGATCCGTCACGGCGATGTCGCCCACGGCCACGAGCAGATCGCCCGGACGCACTCCGGCCTTCGCCGCGCCCGAGCTATCGACCGACATCACGCGCACGCCGCCCGCCTCCTGCTGCGTGTAGACGCCGAGCCGCGGCTCCTGCTGAGCTACAGCGCGAAGGCCCGCGAGCGGGAGCACGCGATCCCACGGATATGGGTCGCGTCCATCGATGTAGCGCTGGTCGAACTCGGAGACACTGCCGGCGATCGCCGCCGGGAACCTACCTCCGCACGCGTGCGCAACGGCGCTCCACCAGTCCGATCCCGTGAAGCCGCGGTTGCGCTTGTATGTGGTCTCGTATAAGGCACGCAGAACAGAGTCGAGGGACTGCGCATTGTCGCTCGCATCTCTGATTGCAATATCCAGCATGAAACCGGCGAGCGAGCCCTTGGGGTAATACGTGTACTGCGTGCCATCGACCGGGTGAATCCAGGTGTTCACGGAGGCGTCGGTGAGCGCGACGGGTGGCACGTCGCTCACCTCCTTCATCTTCTCGGCGGTGAGAGCGTAGAAGCCGCGTGCGTCGACAATGCCGCCGCGCACCATCGCCAGGTCTGCGTAGTAGTCGGTGATCCCCTCGCTGACCCAGAGCCATGGCGTCGGCATCGCTCGATCGTAGACGTACGGCCACAGGTCCGCCGGCCGCAGCCGCTTCACGTTCCACGAGTGAAAGATCTCGTGTGCATACAGCGACGGTTGGAAATCGCTGCCGATCACCGCGGGGGTGACGATGTCCACGTGGGAGTTCTGGTGTTCCAGCCCGCTAGCGCCGCCAAGGTATGTGGAGTCGGCGATCTGCATGACCGTGTACTCGTCCCACGGCACCTCACCGAAGACCGCCACCTCGACCGGAATCGCGCGTGCGAGCTGATCCCACGCTACCGCGCGCGCGGCACCCGTATCGCTCCCCGCTGGATATGTCGCCAGTCGCACCCAGTGATCCGCGATGCGCGTGCTGTCCACATCGACGCGGCCGATGAAAAAAGGCATGTCGACGAGGTCGTGGTAATTCGACGCGCTGTAGCTGTCGCGCGCCCCTCCGCCCGCCGAACGCATGCCGGTCACGACGCGCCACGCCGGGTCCGTGTGAACAGTCACTGTCGCAGGAAAATCGACCGACTGTCTCGTCGGATAGAGAAACAGATTCGTGCCGTTGAACAACAGGAAATCCGGCCGTGCCCACGTCATCGCGTTGTCGAGAGAATCGGCGCGATAAACGAAGCTCACGGTAACGCGTTTACCCCCGGCGTTCCTCACACGCCAACTGTCGTAGCGCGGCTTGTCCCACTCGAGCTGTCGGCCGGCGGCTGTAGCCGTGAAGCTCGTCACCCACCGCGCGAAATAGCTCAGCTCATACGCGCCCGGTGTCCAGTCCGGCAGAGAGAGCAACACATCCTGTCCCGCGCTTCCACCGACATCGAAGGTGGTGGTCACGCGCGCAACGCGCCCGGCGGCGGCGGCGCGATCGAAGGTCACTTCGTATCGGATATTCTCGATCGGCGCTGAGGACGGCATCTGCTGCGCGCCGGCGCGCACAGCGAGAACCGCGAACAACGTTCCCGCAAGCATGGTGTGATGACGATGCACGCGCAGCCTCCGATCAGCTTTCCGGAAGATACCACGAACTGGCGTGGCCGGCTCGGCGCGCGTCATATTGGCCCACGGCATTCCCGCGCGTCCCTCGCCCGAGCTGATCACATGCCCCAACCCGCGCTTTCCGAGACCACTACCGAAGACGTATCGGCAGCGCATGCGCCGTACGTTCCCGCATCCGAGGCGCCGGCGGAGCTCACTCCCGGAGCGATCGTGCTCGGCATCGCACTCGGACTGGTGTTCGCCGCCTCGAGCGTGTATCTGGCGCTCAAAATTGGTTTGACGGTCAGCGCCTCGATTCCAATATCCGTGCTGTCGATCACGATCTTCCGCTGGCTTGCACGCGCATTCGGTCAACAGCCCGCCACCATATTGCAGAACAACATGGTTCAGACGACGGGCTCCGCCGGCGAATCGATCGCGGCCGGGGTCGTGTTCACGCTTCCCGCGCTCCTGCTGCTGGGTTACGAGCTCCCGTGGTCGACCGTGGCCGCCGTTGGCGTGGTCGGGGGGTTGCTCGGCGTGCTGCTCATGATCCCGCTGCGCCAAAGTCTGATCGTCAAGGAGCACGCGAATCTGAAGTACCCTGAAGGCACAGCCGCCGCCGAGGTGCTGATCGTGGGCGAGGAGCGTGGCGTGCAGGCCCGGACCGTGTTCATGGGATTCGGACTCGGCGCCGTATACAAATTCCTCAATGCCGGGCTGCGGCTGTGGCAGGAGGTCCCGCGACATGCCTTCACCGGTCTGCTGCCGAATGGGCGAACGCAATTATTCGGGGAGATCCAGGCGGAGATCAGCCCCGAGCTCACGGGGGTCGGTTTCATCATCGGACCGCGCATCTCGGGATATCTGTTCGGCGGCGGCGTGCTGTCGTTCTTCGTGCTCATCCCCGCGATCAAGCTGTTCGGCGATTCGCTCGGGATGGCGATCTTTCCCGCCACCACCCTCATCGGCGACATGAACGCCATGGCGGTGCGGGCAAATTACGTGTTCTACATCGGCGCCGGTGCGGTCACCGCGGCGGGGATCATCAGCCTCGGGCGCAGCCTCCCAACCATCGCGCAGGCGCTCGTCCGCGGCTTGCGCGACGTCGGCGTGGCCAAGAGCGAACACGTGCCGCGCACGCAGCGTGACCTGTCGATGATGGTGGTCCTCATCGGGTCGGCGCTGCTGGTCGCCGCAATGGTGATGCTCCCGCAGATCCACATCAATGTCGTGGGCGCGGTACTGGCGCTGATCTTCGCCTTTCTCTTCGTTACGGTGTCGAGCCGGATCACCGGGCAGATCGGTTCGTCGGCAAACCCGATCTCGGGGATGACCGTGGCGACGGTGCTGCTCACGTCACTCATATTCCTCGCTGTCGGCTGGACGGGCGTCGAGCACCGAGTGCTCGCATTGTCGATCGGCGGGGTAGTGTGTGTCGCTGCGGCAGTTGCCGGAGCCACGTCGCAGGATCTCAAGACCGGCTATCTCGTTGGCGCGACGCCGGCACGCCAGCAGATCGGTCTCCTGTTCGGCGTAACGACGTCGGCGCTCCTGATCGGCAGTACGATCAGCTTCCTGAATCGTGGCGCACAGACCATCGTGCCGAAGAGCTATCCCGGGGTCGCCGTCGCAGCATTCGAGGCGCAGTCGATGGTCGGCCCCGATCGCCAGAGCTACCGTGTCGGACGACTGTATGAGCGCTCCGGAAATGCGCCTGCAGGACGCTACCTGGTGGATCCCACTGGCACGATCAGATACGTCGTCGATCCGGGCATCGGCGGGCGAGAGACGAAGAATTGGGACGGCCGCGAGGTTCGGAAGCTCGACTCGCCGAAGGCACAGATCATGGCACTCGTCGTGGACGGCATTCTCACTCGCAAGCTTCCGTGGGGACTTATTCTCGTCGGTGCCTTCTTGGCTGTCGCGATCGAGCTGATCGGGATTCCCTCCCTACCTGTGGCGGTGGGCGTTTACCTGCCGATCTCGACTTCCGCGACGATGTTCATGGGCGGTGTCATCCGGTGGCTCGTCGAGCGGCGCATGTCGCCCGCTGATCGGGCCGGCCCCGCCGCCGACTCTGGCCCCGGCGTCCTCTTCTCCTCAGGGTTGATCGCCGGCGGCGCCATCATGGGCGTGTTGCTCGCCGGACTTGCCGCGAAAGGCGTGGACGTCATACTCGACCTCTCACCACATCTCGGCGGCATCGGAGCGAACGGAGTGCTCGCGATCATGGTTTATGTGGTGCTGCTGGGTGTACCACTGTATCTCGTGTCGCGGCGCAGCCAGGCTCCCCTCCGATAGCAACGGGAACGCATGATCAGGAGTCGCGCGCACGCCGCTTGCCTTTGTCTGTTTCGCGGTGAGCGCGAGAGACAGTGCGAGCGCGACGGGAGGAGGACGAGGTCAGGATGAGATCGTTGACACAGGCTGTGCCAGGAAGCGTACCGGCGGTGCTTTCGGGCATTGTCGTGCTGCTGCTCTCGACGGCTGTCAGTGCTCAGCAGCTCGTGGGAGCGGTTGCTGGCGTCGTACGCGATTCCACTGGCAAGCCGATCGCTGGCGTCGAGGTGCTCCTGCCGGCGCGCAGAAGCTCAGCGCGTTCTGACAGCGCTGGCGCCTATCGCCTCGCCGGATTACAAGCCGGCAAAACCACGTTGAGCTTTCGGCGCTTCGGCTTCGAACCGCAGACGGTGCCTGCAACGATTACCGCCGGTGCGACCGTCACCATGAACGTCGTCATGGGCGTTCTGGTGCAGGAACTCCCGGGAATGCTCGTTCTCGAACGCGAGGAACGCGCCCGGAAGGCGCTTCAAGATTTTTATCATCGCCGTGAATCGATGACCGGTTTCTTCCTGACGCGCGATGAGATCGAGAAGCGCAATCCGCTGAACATGAGCGACATGCTGCGCCTCATGCCTGGTGCCACGCTCATCGCCTCGTCAGGCGGACAGAGCGTACTGCGCTTTGCACGCTCCACGCTGCCCGGTCGCGATTGTCCTCCGCAGTATTACATCGACGGTATCATGGCCGCGGGTTTCAACATCGACGACATTGAGCCGGAGGACGTCGAAGGAGTCGAGGTTTACACCGGCGCTGCGCGCATTCCGCCGCAGTTCAACAACAGCCGGATCGGTACGTCTATCTGCGGCGTCGTGGTCCTCTGGACGAGGGTACCGGGAGCGTAACGGTAGTCGAGAGTCGTCAGTCGTCAGTCGTCAGTTAGACCGTCGGAAGTGAGAGCTCGGTATGCGCGGTCACTCCATGCCGACAGCTTGCCTGTCCGCACCTACTGACGACTGACGACCGGCGACTGTCGACTATTTTGTGTCATGCTCCGTCCCTCATACATCATCGCCTCCGCCGCCACCCTCGCGGCGCTGAGGCAACTCCCGGCGCAGATTGCGGCCATCGCTTCGCCGCGCGCGCAGCCTGCTGATCTGATCGTAACGAATGCACGCGTCTACACAGTGGATGCGGTCCACCCGCGCGCCCAGGCGCTGGGGGTGTATGGCGATCGCATCGGGTTCGTCGGCTCCAACCGAGACGCGTTGTCGCTCAGAGGACCATCCACGCGCGTCCTCGACGTCGGCGGGAGAACGGTCGTTCCGGGCATCGTCGACGCACATGGGCATCTTCTCGAGCTCGGGTTGTCGCTACGGCAGGTCGATCTGGTCGGCACGCGCTCGTATGCTGAAGTCGTCGCCCGAACTGCGGCGCGTGCGAAGGATACTCCGGCGGGACAGTGGATCCTCGGCCACGGGTGGGATCAGAACCACTGGGCCGATACCCGTTTCCCCACGCACGAGGAGCTCTCGCGCGCTGTTCCGAACAACCCGGTGGTGCTGCGCCGGATCGACGGCCACGCGCTGCTCGCCAACGCGGCAGCGATGCGCGCGGCGGGCATCACCGCAGCGACTCGTGATCCTGCCGGCGGCCGCATCGAGCGATTCGCGAATGGCGAGCCTACAGGCGTGTTCGTGGACAACGCGATGTCCCTGGTCGATCGCATCGTACCATCTCCCAGCCGCGAGCAGTTGCGCGAGGCGACGCTCGCCGCAGTTCGCGAGGCGAATCGATTCGGACTCGTGGGCGTACACGACCCTGGCGAGCCTCGCGAAGTGATCGACCTCTTGGAGGAGATCGCGAAGGCGCATCAGCTCGACTTGCGCGTCTATGTCATGGTTGGCGACGACAGTGTTGCGCTCGATCACTACTTCGCGCGTGGGCCGCAGAGCGGCTTGTACGATGGCCACCTGTGGATCCGGGCTGTGAAGCTCTATGCGGACGGCGCGCTCGGCTCGCGCGGCGCGGCGCTGCTCGAGCCTTACAACGACGATCCGAAGAACTCCGGATTGCTGGTGTCCACACCGCAACATCTGCGCGCCGTCGCCGAGCGCGCACTGCGCGCCGGCTTTCAGGTCAACACGCATGCGATAGGCGACCGGGCCAATCGCATCGTGCTCGACGCCTATGAGGGAGCGCTCACGGCTGTGCCGACCGCCGATCACCGCTTTCGCATCGAACACGCGCAGGTCCTGAATCACGACGATATTCCGCGTTTCGCGCAGCTCGGCGTAATACCGTCCATGCAGGCCGTGCATCAGACGAGCGATATGAACTGGGTCCCGGCGCGGATCGGCTATGGCCGGTCCATCGGAGCGTATGCTTGGCGTTCGCTGCTCAATACGGGCGTGGTCATCCCGAACGGCAGCGATTTTCCGGTCGAGTCGGTCAATCCACTCTTTTCCTTTCATTCCGCGGTCACACGCCAGGACGCGAACGACTGGCCGCCAGGCGGCTGGTTTCCCGCCGAGCGGATGACGCGCGAAGAAGCGCTCGCGTCCATGACGGCATGGCCCGCGTATGCCGCCTTTCAGGAAGGCGTGATGGGAACGCTGTCGCCGGGCAAGTACGCCGATTTTGTGATTCTCGACCGCGACATCATGACCGTTCCGCCGGAGGATATCCTCGGCACGTCGGTGGTCGCAACATATATTGGAGGACGGGCGGTATACGAGCGACGCTAAGCCGCCAGCTTTCCGAGGTCGATTACAATGGTTCCACCGCTCGCTACATACGGTCCTGCCGACGCGGCGGTGAGCCGTCATCCGTGGTTGACGGCCACGCGCCTGGCACGTGTGCGCGTGATCCTGCTCGCGCTGACGTTGTTCATCGGCATGGTCGTCTGGATCTACCACGGCCTCGGCGCGCCACCAGCCCGCAACGCCAACTTCATTCGACGTTTACGCGGGGTCGGCCTGCTGACGTGGTTGTACGCGCTCGCGCAGATGATCGACATCCGATTCTACAACAGTCGATTCGCGCAGCGGCGGCGCGCGTCCATGCGCATTCCCGACAGCCTGCACGGTTGGCTGTTTGGTCAGATGCTCGCCTGGTTCGGCATTGTTTACTTCGGGCTGACCGAGGATCTCCACTGGTACGTCGCGGGCCTCGTCATCCTCCTGCTCAGCTTCGCCGCGTTTCCGATTCGCCGCCCTGAGTGATGCAAAAGCGGCCCGCCGCTGCGCTCCACGGCACGACACCAGTGAGTAGCGCGCGGGCGTGACGCCGCGCACGTCCCGGGCGTCGGAGAGAGGACTAGCATCGCCGGTCCCCAGGCCGGCCGCGCCTACCACCCTGCCGCACACATGCTGAGCCCGTCCTCGCTTGCCTTCCTGAAGCGGTTGCTGGACACACCTGGCCCTTCGGGGTACGAGACCAACGCATCACGGGTTTGGCGGGAGGAGGCCGCCACTTTCGCGCAGAATGTCCGGGCCGACGTTGCCGGGAACAGTGTCGCCGAAGTGAATCCCGGCGGATCGCCAACGATCATGCTCGATGGCCATCTCGACGAGATCGGCATCATCGTGCAGTACATCGACGACGATGGCTTCGTGTACTTCTCTGCCATCGGCGGTTGGGATCCGCAGGTGCTCGTCGGCCAGCGCATTCGCTTCCTGGCGCGCAGCGGTGATGTGATCGGTGTGATCGGGAAGCGCCCGGTGCACCTGATGAAGGCGGCCGATCGCGACCAGGCGTCGAAGCTGACGGAGCTGTGGGCCGATATCGGCGCGGCGTCGCGAGCCGAGGCGGAGGCGCGGCTCAGCGTCGGCGATCCCGGCGTGATCGATTCGCGGTCGCTCGACTTTCCGAACAATCGGCTGGTCTCGCGCTCGGTCGACAACCGCATTGGCGCGTTCACCATCCTCGAAGCGCTGCGTCGTTATGCTCAGAACCCGGGCGCGGCACGCGTCGTCGCGGCCGCCACGGCGCAGGAGGAGATTGCGTGGCACGGTGGCGGCGCAATCGTCTGCGCGCACGCGGTGGCGCCGCACATGGCGCTCGTCGTGGACGTCACTTTCGCCACCGATCATCCGACGATCGACAAGAAGGAGATCGGCGAGCACAAATTGTCCGGTGGACCGGTGTTGAGCCGCGGCGCGTTGATCTCGCCGGTGGTATTCGAGCTGCTGCGCACTACGGCACAGAAACAGAGCATTCCCTACTCCATTCACGCGGTGGGACGTGACACGTCGACGAACGCCGACGCGATACACATCGCCCGGGAAGGCGTGGCGACGGGTCTCGTGGCGATCCCGAATCGCTACATGCACTCACCTAACGAGATGATCAGCCTCGACGACGTCGATCGCGCAGCGACGTTGATCGCCGAGGTGTGCCGGCAGGTCACCGCGAAAACAGATTTTACGGCTCGCTGACGCGCGACGGGCCCGGTGCGCGCGAGCGCGCGAGCGCCTTCATCGCGGCGTCCCGGACCTCCCGGTCCCGGTCGCTCTGCAGTCCGCGCAACGCGTCCATGGCGGCTGCCGTCCTCGCTTCTCCGAGCGCACCCACCGCGGCAGCGCGAAACTGAACCGTCTTTCGACGAAAGATCCGTCCATCGGGTTCTGCTGCTCTGATGAGGCGTGCCACCGCGTCCGCCGTTGCCACGCGGCCAAGCGCGGCAAGAATCGCCGATTGCACTGTTGCATCGCTCTCCTCGTCCAGTGCGCGGACGAGGGTGTCCGCTGTCTGTGCAGTGGGACGCGCCGCCATCGCCGTAACAGCCTGGGCGCGCACCTCCGGCGATTTATCATGTATGGCCTCGTGCACGGCCCGCAGCGCAGCTGGCGTGCCGAGCCGCAGCAAGGCGCTGGCTGCCGCGCGGCGGACGCGATCGTCAGCGTGGCGCAACATGAGAATCAACTGCGGTTCGGCCGCCACGGCCTTCATCCGCCCTAGGAGATCGGCGGCATTTCGTGCCACGAACCAGCGGTGATCTCCGAGCATGTGCATCAGGGCCGGTACTCCTGCGTGCAGTCGCAGCAGCACGTCGAAGTAGATGCGGCGCTCGTCGGTCGTTTGCGCTTGGGTGAGCTGATCGATCAGCGCTTCCGCTCCGTCCTCTCCCGCCCGGATGAGAACATCGACATGGTCCTCGAGCCGTTCCCGGTTGCGCGGTAGAAGGATGGCGACATGACCGAGCAGCGTGGGACGTGCCATCCTGCGCAGCGTCATGACGTACGCGCGTTTCGTCTCCACACCGCTGGCGCGCGTTTCCCTGCTCATTATCCCGCGGAAGACCTCCGCCACGGTGTCGGACTTGCCATCGCGCGCGGCGTTCTCCGCCAGCGTTACAAGGTCGTCCAGCAGCCGCGTGACGTCATCGGCGTCTCGCGCCGCATCGAGCTCCGCCAGAAGCTGCTCGACGTTTTCGCGCCGGACGACGGGCGCGGTGAAGTGCATGAACAGCGACGCCTCGCCCTGGACGAGCCGCTCGTCGGCGGGTGCGCTGTCCACATCCGGAACCGGTGGAATCTCCGTAAGAAAGCGAACTGTGCGAGCACCGAGTCGATCGAGCCGCGCGCGAGCTGCTTCGCCGTGGTCGCCAGCTTTCGGTACGCCCGCCAGAATCCGTGATACTCCAACGAGGTCCGCCGGGGCGGCGTTGGTATCGACGGACAGCCCCGAAACGCCGTGGCCGCAGAGCCGGCTCGCTGTTTCAGCTGCTCCTGACATCGAGTCCCGAATTGGCTGGCCATTCGCCTCGAGGCGCCAATCGTGGACTGCCAGTGTTACCGGTCCATCGTGGGACACTGCGACGAGCGAGCGCAGCGTCGCTTTCTGCTCTTCGATATTCTCCGGCTCATGCAGAAGCAGCGATACGAGCCGGACGAAGTGCCGGGCAAATGTGACGGCGTAATCCATAGACGACAACGAGGCCGCGTTTGGCGCATACTGTGCCGACGGCAGCGTCGACGCTGGGACAAACCTATTAGCCCCCTTGCCTTTCTCGCTAGGCGAAAAACGGGACCGAATGGCCGGAAGCTAGATTTGCGTCAGATTTGGAACAGCCTTTTTCGTTAGTGTCGAATACCTGTACAGCGTGATGGCGATCCATGGGGTTTCACCTTTGGTCGAGTGCTCGATACACCTTTCCGCTTCCTGACGGACACCGATTTCCGATCGAGAAGTACGAGCTGCTCCGCCGAGCCGTTGTGGAGAGCGCGATCGTTTCGGCCGACTGCGTTCACGCGCCGCCCCGGATCAGCGAAACCGACGTTCGGCGAGTGCATACCCCCGCCTACGTCACGGCCTTGGTGCGGGGCACGCTTCCGCCAAGGGACATGAGGCGGATCGGCTTTCCCTGGTCAGAGTCGCTGGTCGAGCGCTCATTCCGGGCGGTGGGAGGCACCTTCGAGGCAGCGCGGGCAGCTCTGCGCGACGGCGTGGCGATGAACCTGGCCGGCGGAACGCACCACGCATTCGCAGATCACGGCGAGGGGTTTTGCGTGTTCAACGACGTCGCTATTGCCGTTCGAATGTTGCAGGCGACCGGGGGAATTCGCCGCGCCGCGATCGTGGATCTGGACGTCCACCAGGGTAATGGTACGCACGACATTTTCACGGGGGACGCGAGCGTGTACACGTTCAGCATGCACGGGGAAAGAAACTACCCGTTCGCCAAGGTACCCGGCTGCCTGGATATCGAGCTCGCCGACGGAACGCGTGACGATGAGTACCTCGCATTACTGGGTGAGGCATTACCGCGCGTGCTGTCCGCCGCGGCGCCCGACCTGGTGGTCTACCTCGCCGGCGCCGACGCCCACGAGGGCGATCGGCTCGGACGTCTGGAGCTCACCTTCGCGGGTCTTGCGGCACGCGATGCGCTCGTCCTGCAGCAGTGCCAGGAGGTCGGTCTCCCGGTCGCGATCGTGATCGCTGGAGGCTACGGCCGCGACATAGCCGACACCCTAAGGGTGCACCTCGAAACGGCACGCGTAGCGCGGAAATTCGCGACTTGAAGCGTTAGCGCCCACTGCATCCGTGCCGACCAATGGGCGTCAACACATTTGGCTTCCATTGACTTACCTTCGTGGCGAAACGCCACGGCATCGTGCAATTGACAGTGCCTAACGATTCGGCGTGATCGCGGGGATGTAGTACTAACTCCATGGATACCAAGCAGTTGGCGGTTGTGCCTGTCATTGGCTTGGCCGTTGCTTAAACGGATGGCGAGTTCCCATCCCACCCGGCGGCTTCATGCTCGCCGTGCTCTGCCCACTCCGAACGGAGCTTCCAATGCCCCAGTCTCTGCGTCGCGGTTTCACCCTGATCGAGCTGTTGATCGTGGTCGTCATCATCGGCATTCTGGCCGCGATCG
>CAZICQ010000012.1:0-77519 GCA_964537775.1 uncultured Gemmatimonadaceae bacterium
ACCCGCACGAACGGCCGTATGGCCCACGTCGCAAGCTGGCGCAACCTGCGGACAGCTTTGTGAGGTGTCTTCCGGAGTGCACGTTCGGCGACGACGACATCGGCGCCTCCCTCGAAACGTTTGATCACCTCGGGAAGCGTGTCCGGCGCGTCGGTGAAATCGCCCTGCATCGTGAGCACCGCGTCGCGGCGCGGATAACGCGTCCGCGCGGAGGCAGTGCGGAGCAGCGCATCGAGCGCCGCCGCGTATCCCGTCCGCTCGCCGCCGATGACCGTGAGTGGCAGCACCTCGCCATACGGCTGCAGCGTTTCGCCTGTGCCGTCGCTGCTTCCGTCGTCATACACGAGCACCTCGTACTCGCGGGGGAAGTCGGCGAGCACTTTTCGGATGCGCCAGAGGAGCAACCCGATGGTGGGAGCTTCGTTATAGGCGGGAATGCAGATGTACAGCAAGCGAGGACTCAGGGCAGAGGACGGAGCGCTGAGAGCAAACGGGCACACTCCACCTGCCGCAACGATCAGGCATAGCGGAGGGGCGGAGCTTACATGTCGGCGTGCCTTGCGTGCTACCCCGCGAGCGGAGCGGCGTTCGTAAATCTAGTCACGTGGCGCCTGCGCTGAGAGGCTTCACTCACGTGCTATGGGGAGCGCGCTCCTTAGCAGTCTATAGCCCAGACTGCCAACCAGCATTTTGCTTCTCTGCTGCTGGGTCTGTCCTCGGTATGGGTCCTGCTCGGGCCGTGCGGCGGGTACGAGGGTATCAGACCACAGGAGGAGAGTGGATGATTCTCGCGAATACGCGTCAACGACTGTCGCGTGATGATGCGCAATTAGCCATCCGGGTTCTCGCTCAGAGCACGGGTGACGAGCTCGGTGCGCTCGAGCGTCGCCTCGCCAACGACGGGCTGGATTCGATCTTGGACGATCCGCGCCTGCCCGCCGCGCTCGTTTCGGTGCGACAAGGGACCCGCGCCTCGATCCCGCTGTTCGCCTATGTCATCGTACGGCACGCCCTGCTTCGCAGGGGCGAAAGCGACCGCGCCATCGCCGATTACGTCGCCGCTGTGGTGGAGCAGTTCGGAGTTCGCGATCGCGCGCACCGCATTGCCGATAGTGATGACGAACGTTACGAGACGCTCGTGCGATTGGCCGAGGACCTCAATGACAATGATGCGCGGCGCAGCTTTCTCGTGCGCACCCATCTGGGCAACTACGCGCTCTGGCTGAGTGGCCTCTTTCCCGATTACATCGAGCATCGCCGCTGGCGGCGCGGCGGACCCGATCTGGACTACTATGAGGAGATGGGACGGCGAGGCTTCCAGCTCGCCGCCGATCATCGACTGGCGGAGCAGCATGGCATGGCGCCACTGTTTGCTGCGGCTGCTCAGCGATTCGGCGTATTGCGGGGCGCACTGAACGCTGTCAGCGACTGGATGCTTTTTCCGAACGTACACTCGCCCGAGCGCCTGATGCGCCAGGTGAGCGACGACATGCGGTGGCGCTTCGCCGGATGAAGCGTGACCGCAGCTCCGGTCTGTCTGGTCTCTTTCTCCGACAGGTCAGGGCGCCGGGCGCGTGAGCGCCGATCTGAACGTGGCGAACAGCATTCGGTCCCAGGGCTCGGGCGTCTCCGTCAGCTCCTCGGGATGCCACTGAACGCCGAGCATCCACCACCCGCGATCTTCCGCCTCGACGCCCTCGACTGTGTCATCACTTGCGCGCGCCACGACGCGCAGGCCGGCGGCCAGGCGGTCGATGGACTGGTGGTGCATGGAATTCGTGACGACGACGGGCGCACCGAGCGCTGTGGCGAGGCGCGAGTCGGCGTCGACGCAGACCTGATGCACCCGCGCATTGCGGCGTCCGGAGGCCTCGTGCGCGATCGACGTCAAGCGTTCGCTTGGGATGTCCTGCACCAGCGTCCCCCCCAGCGCGACGTTCAGCAGCTGCACGCCACGGCAGATGGCGAGCGTCGGCATGCGCCGGCGCCGTGCCTCCAGCAGCAGCGCGATTTCGCTGGCGTCGCGCTGCGCGTGCACATGCTCCACACTCGGATGCGGTTGGGCGCCGTACAGCTGTGGCGCAACGTCTTCGCCGCCGGTGAGCACCAGGCCATCGACAGCGTCGAGAACGCGCGGCGCCACCGCCGCGGCGAGCGGCGGAATCACCACGGGCACGATGCCAGCCGCGGTCAGGGCGTCCGTATACGCGCGGTTCAGCCGTACGCGCATCGTGCCGCGAATCGCCTCGGTGGTGGCGGTTACGGCGACGATGGGCATGTCGGGCATGGCGATGCGCAGAGTTGCGGGGGCGGGAAGATGATCTGTATCGTACACGCTGCCCCCGACCTGCCGCCAGGAAGCGCGCGGCTGGACGTGGACATCCCCACCGTCTCGAGCGAGCACCGTGTTTGAAAGCTTTCGCAAGTCGCTGAACGAACTGCTCGATCGCGCCACGCCACCCGAGGAACGGCGCGCGCTCGCCAGCCGCATGCGCGATACGCTCGTGCAGGCGAAGATCGGTCTCGGCGACCTGCGCGACACCCTCGAGCTGTCGCGCAAGCGCCTGGCGGCCGAGCAGCGCGAGCTGGAAACGACGCGCCGCCGCAAGGCTCTGGCGGAACGCATCGACGATGCGCAAACGGTGCAGCTGGCCACCAAATACGAGGCGGTGCACGCCGAACGAGTCGCGGTGCTGCAGCGAAAGATCGAGGTGCAGGAGCGCGAGCTGATGCTCGCGGAGCACGACGTCGAGGAGATGACGTCGGAGCTGCGGATGGCGATGAGCGGCTCGCAGCCCGCTACAGCGCGCGCGCCGTCCAGCGGTGCGTCTCCATCGGCCGACGGCGACCAAGTGCTCGACGAGAGCGCACCCGCTCGCGAGGAGCTGGACGCGCTGGCGCGAGCCCGAGCGCGATCGGAACGAGAGGCCGACGCGGACCGGCGGCTCGACGAGCTCAAACGCCGCATGGGGAAATAGGGCCATTCGCCGGCCGCGTCTCCGGATCACGCTCGCGCTGCTGCTCGCCTGCGGTGCTCGCGCTGCTCTCGGGCAGGACACGACCCGCGCAGCGGTGACGTGCAACGGCCAGCGCGTCGATGACATCGTCATCAATCCGGCGCCGCCGTCGATCACCTCGTCCCGCCGCGTTCCGGTGTCGGTCACCCAGGCTGTGCGGCGCCTGCACGCCACCACGCGCGCCGAGATCATCCGCCGATTCCTGCTGCTCGAGATCGGCGAACCGTGCACGGAGCTGCGGCGCTCGGAATCGGAGCGCATCCTCAGGGCACAACCGTACCTCGTCGAGGCGAGTGTCCTCACCTATGCCGACGATATCGGCGGCGTCGTGGTGCTCGTGCGCACCGTCGATGAGTATTCTCTCATCGCGTCCGTGCAGATCAACCAGCAGACACCGTACATGCATGCCGTGCGCCTCGGCAGCGCGAATCTGAGTGGCGAGGGAGTGCGCGCGGTCGCCGATTGGCGCCAGGGCGGCGCGTACCGCAGCGGCTATGGACTGGGGTTCACCGACTACCAGTTCAGCGGCCGCCCCTACATCCTGTCGGGACTGTCGCGCCGGGACCCGCTCGGCAGCGAGTGGTTCGTGGATGGCCTGCATCCGTTCTACACGGACCTGCAGCGCATCGCGTGGCGCGCGCGCGCCGGCGAGAACGACGACTACGTGGAATTCGAGTCGAGTCCCGGCGTCGGGCATGCGCTGCGGCTCGTGCGGAGCTACTTCGATGTGGGCGGAATCGTGCGCATCGGGCCGCCCGGGCGCCTGAGTCTCTTCGGCGCCTCGTTCTCGCAGGATCGAGAGGAGCCCGGGACGACGCCGGTGGTCATCACCGACAGCGGGTTGGCGACCGACACGAGCAGCGTGCTCCGCAACCGGTATGTGGCGCATCACATCGCACGCGTCAACGTGCTCTGGGGCGTGCGCGACATCGACTTCGTGCGCACTCGCGGCATCGACGCGCTCACGGCGACGCAGGACGTGCCTATCGGTTTTCAGCTCGGCACGCTCTTCGGGCGCAGTTTGCCCGTGATCGGGTCACGCGACGACGACATCTTCATGGCCGCCGACCTGTATCTCGGCATCGGCTCGCCGCACGACCTCGTTCGATTCCAGCTTCAGGGCGAGGCGCGGCGGAACAACGATCTCGACGTCTGGGACGGCATCCTCACGAGCGGCCGCGCCGCGCATTACCTCCAAGTAACCGGCGACGAGACGATCATCACGTCGGCCGAGTGGAGCGGCGGATGGAGGATGCGTACGCCGTTCGCGGTCACGTTAGGCGACTTCCACGGCGGCGTGCGCGGCTACGGCTTCTCCCACGTTCCGGGTGGTCAGCGCGGCGTGCTCCGACTCGAGGACCGCCACTTCCTTGGCCGCTTCCCTGGAGTCGCCGACGTCGGCTTCGCTGCCTTCGGCGATGCGGGCCGGCTATGGGCTGCGGACGTGCCCTATGGACAGAACGTCGCCTTCCGCTCCTCGATCGGTTTCAGCCTCATGGCCGCCGTACCGCCACGCTCCGCGCGCATGTGGCGGTTCGACATCGCTCTGCCGACCGGCGTCGAGCCCGGCCACCGCATCGAGTTCCGCTTCTCGAACATCGACCGCACAACCTTCTTCTGGCGAGAGCCGCCGGATGTGGAAGGGGCCAGAGAGAGGACGGTGCCGACGTCCATTTATAGCTGGCCGTGATGAGAGCGCAACGGCTAACGGCGCTGACGCCCGAACTTCGCCAACGCCCGAAGTTCGCTGCCGCCCGAACTGCGCTGACGCCCTGACGGCGCTGACGCACTCAGAGCGCTAACGGCGCCATTGCATTCCGACAACCGTCCACTGAAATCCGAGTCCGCGGTCCGCAGTACGTCCGCAGTTCGCAGTGCGCAGGTGGTCAGAGTCCGAAGTCCGCAGCTCTCGGTGCGCCGTTGGTCGATGTCCGAAGTCCGCAGCTCTTTGCGCTCACCTCTCTTTCGCACTCATCATCCTTCGAATCGGGACTATAAGTATCCCGCACAGTCCAGCGGCAATGAACAGCGAAAAGGCCGTCCGCTGAAAGAGTACCGGCATCTCCTTCAACTTTTCCGGATCGACGTTCCCTCCCACCAGGCCGGCGATCAGGTTGCCGAGCGCGCTCGCCATGAACCAGATCCCCATCATCTGGCCGACGAACTTGCGCGGCGCGAGCTTGGTCATGGAGCTCAGTCCCACGGGGCTCAGCGATAGCTCTCCCCAGCATTGAAGGAGATAGCTGGCCACCAGCCACGCCATGGAGACACGAACGGCGCCGCCGCCAGCGATCACGCGGTTCGCGGCAGCCACCATGATCAGAAAGCCGAGACCGCCGAACACGAGCCCGAACGCGAATTTCGTGGGACTGGAGAGATCCAGGCCGCGACGCGCGAGGCGCACCCACAGCCAGGCGAACACGGGCGCGAAAATGATCACGAACGCCGCCTCGGCGGACTGTAACCACGCGGCCGGCACCTCCCAGCCGAACACGCGCCGATCGGTAAAGTCACGCGAGAAGAGATTCAGCGACGTGGGCGCCTGCTCGAACGCAGCCCAGAATACGGTCGCGAAGAAGAACAGGGCGATGATCACGAGCACGCGTCTCTTCTCGTCCGCGGATAGGCGCGCGAAAAAAAACAGATAGGCGAAATAGATCAGCGCCATCGTGAGGATCGCCGCCGTCATACGTCGGGCGATCGCGACGGGGTCGATGTGGACCAGCCCGAGCATCGCCACGATGACGAAGAGCACCAGCGCCGCGATCGCCGTGAGCGTGATGTTGCGGACCCGGCGCTGTTCGTCGGATGCGGAGGAGGGAGCGATCCCCAGCGGTCCAAGCGTTCCGGGCGCACGGAGGCGGTATGTCACCAACCCAATCACCATCCCGAAACCGGCGGCGCCGAATCCCCAATGCCAGCCGACGCGCTCACCGAGAAAGCCGGTGACGAGCGGCGCGATGAACGCGCCCAGGTTGATCCCCATGTAGAAGATCGAGAAACCAGCATCGCGCCGGGCGCCGCCTTCCGGGTACAGGTCGCCGACGATGGCCGAGATGTCCGGCTTCAGCAACCCGGTACCCATCACGATGAGAATGAGCCCGAGAAAGAAGGCGCGATGAGCGAAGACGGTGGAGAGCGCGATCGACAGATGCCCGAGCGCGATCAGAACGCCTCCATACCAGATCGCGCGGCGCAGTCCCAACCAGCGGTCGGCGATCCATCCCCCGGGGAGCGACGCGAGATACACGCATGCGGCGTAGATGCCGACGATCGACGATGCCGCTTCTCGCTGGAAACCGAAACCGCCGCTGGCGAGGGCGGCGGTCATGAACAGCACGAGCAGGGGCCGAATGCCGTAGTACGAGAAACGCTCCCACATCTCGGTGAAGAAGAGCGTCGCCAGTCCGCGCGGATGGCCGAAGAAGGAGCGATCCTGCTGGAATCGCGTCATCCCCGGTGGCGGCTCGTCGCGCGCCACGGTCGCGGCTTGCGGCTGCTCGAAGACGTCTTTCGGCGCGTCAGGCATGAATGGTCGAGAATGGGCTGGGAGCGGCGCGAGGCGACTCGCGGATCAGGTGGCCGCGAGCAAGGGCAGAAAACGCTCCGGAGGTTTCGTGCCGCCGCTGGCGCGTTGTGCATCCCACGTCACCGTCGTTGGCGGCTGCTTGATGCACGCCACCCAATGGCCGGACCCCTTCTCTTCGAGGGGCGGGACGATGGCGGCGCACGCCGCATCCTTCGACGGATGCTGACAGCGCGGATGAAAGACGCAACCCGATGGCGGCGCCGCCGGCGAGGGCACGTCACCACCAAGCACGATCCGGGATTTCTTGACGTTCGGGTCCGGCACCGGCACGGCCGAGAGGAGGGCCTGTGTGTACGGCATGAGCGGCTCGCGATAGAGCGTTGCGCTGTCCGCAAGCTCCACGATGTGGCCGAGATACATCACCGCCACGCGATCGGCGATGTGTTGGACCACCGACAGGTCGTGCGCAATGAAGAGGTACGCGAGTCCGCGATCGCGCTGTAGATCCTGGAGCAGATTCACGACCTGCGCCTGCACGGACACATCGAGCGCGGACACCGGCTCATCGCAGACGATGAAGCGCGGCTCCACCGACAGGGCGCGGGCGATACCGACGCGCTGGCGTTGTCCTCCGGAGAACTCGTGCGGGTAGCGCGACGCGTACTCGGGTCGAAGGCCCACCTCCTCGAGCAGCTGGCGGACCCGCGCATCGGCCGCCGCTCCTTCGGCGAGCCGGTGAATCGTGAGGCCCTCGCGCACGATCGCGCCGACGGTCATACGCGGATTGAGAGACGAGAACGGGTCCTGAAAGATGATCTGCATCCTGCGCCGCAGCCGCCGCATATCAGCGGCGCCTAACGCGAAGACGTCGGTGCCCTCGAAGCGCACCGTGCCCGCCGTTGGCTCGAGCAGCCGCAGAATCACGCGGCCGGTCGTCGACTTGCCGCATCCCGATTCGCCGACGAGTCCGAGCGTCTCCGCCGGTGCGACGTCGAAGGACACGCCGTCCACGGCGCGGACCACTCCCTGCGCACGTCCGAACAGTCCCGACCTGATCGGGAAATGCTTCACCAGGCCGCGCACCTCGAGCAGCGCGCGCTGAATCATGTCCTTCCCACGACCATCGGTTCGTGCCTGTCCGCGCGCCGCTGCGGCTCGTCGGCCAGATGACAGCGCGACACATGGCGTTCCGATAGTGTGTACAGCGGCGGATGCTCGAATGCGCAGCGATCCCACGCGTACTGACAGCGGTCGTGAAAGCGACAGCCGCTGGGCCACGCTGTCGGTGGCGGCACCGTGCCCGGAATCGTGAGCAGCCGATCGCGTGAATGGCCAAGCCGTGGCATCGCGTTCAGCAGACCCTCGGTGTAGGGATGGTGCGCCCTGGCAAAGAGCTCGCTCACCGGCGCCTCTTCCACCACTTCACCGCCATACATCACCAGCACGCGCGACACCGTCTCGGCCACGACGCCGAGATCGTGCGTGATGAGCAGGATCGACGTACCGAAGCGCTGCTGCAGCTCCTGGAGCAACTCGAGAATCTGTGCCTGGATGGTCACGTCGAGCGCCGTCGTCGGTTCGTCTGCAATGACGAGCGCCGGATTCATGACCAGCGCCATCGCGATCACGACGCGCTGGCGCATGCCGCCCGAGAGCTGGTGCGGATACTCGCGCGCGCGTTGCGCCGGCGCGGGGATGCCCACGATCTCAAGCATCTCCACGGCGCGCGACCAGGCGTCGCGCCGCGACGCGTGCCCGTGCACGCGGACCACTTCGGCGATCTGATCGCCGACGGTGAACACGGGGTTCAGCGCAGTCATCGGCTCCTGAAACACCATCGCGATGCGCGCGCCGCGGACCTTGCGCATCTCCGATTCACCGAGCTCCAGAAGATCGCGCCCCTCGAACAGCAGCCGGCTCCCCGCTTCGATCCTGCCGGGTGCACGGATCAGTCGCATGATGGACAGCGCGGTGACCGACTTGCCGCAACCCGATTCGCCGACCAGACCGACCGTCTCGGCGGGCGCGATGTCGAAGCTCACGCCGTCGACTGCGCGGGCGACGCCGGCGCCGGTATAGAAGTAGGTCCGTAGACTCTGAATGCTGAGAAGCACGGGTCTCAGTCTCTCGATATGAGTGCGGCGGCGACGGCCATCACTGGCGCGGCGTCCGCAACCTGTCTCGGATCGACGACCTCGCGCAAGGCATCGCCCAATCGATTGAAGGCGAACACCGTCACGAGTATGGCGACACCCGGAAAGAGCGCAACCCACCACGCCGCCGCGAACGCGTCGCTGTTGTCCTGGAACATCGAGCCCCAACTCGCCGTCGGCTCGCGCGTGCCGATGCCGAGGTAGGTCAGCCCTGCCTCGATGATGATGATGTTGCCGATGTCGAGCATGGCCGTGACGAGCACGGGGGCAATGACGTTAGGCACGACATGGCGAATCATGATCGTGCCGCTCGGCGCGCCGAGCGCGCGGGCGGCCAGCACGAAGTCGCGCCCGCGCACGGACAGCGACTCGATCCGCACCAGTCGGGAGACGGTGAACCAGCCGGTCGCACCCAGGAGCACGATCAGCCCCCACAATGGTACGGGGCTCCACAGCGCCAGCACCGCGATCAATAACAGGACGCGCGGAATCGCGAGCAGCGCGTCCAGCACGCGCATCATGATGCCGTCCACGATACCGCCGAGGTAGCCGGCGATTACACCGTACGTCGTGCCGACGGTCGCCGCGAGCACCGCCGCGAGCGTCGCCACGGCGAGCGAGATCCGCGCGCCGAAGAGCACGCGCGCCAGCACGTCGCGACTGTAGCGATCGGTGCCAAGCGGATGCGAAAGCGAGGGCGGACGATTCGCCAGCCCGACGATATCCAGTTGCGCCGTGGGAGAATACGGCGAGATCCATGGCGCGAGAATCGCCGCCGCGTACAGAATCGCGATCACGATCAGCGGCCAGCGGACCGCCGGCCGCTCCATCACGCGCCGTAGGAACGATCGGGAGACTGAAGGCGTCACGATGCGCGCAGCCGCGGATCCACGACCGTGTACAGCACGTCGGCCACGAGATTCCCGATGGCGACCATCACGCCACTCACGATCACGCCGGCAGTGACAATGTCGTAATCCCGGCTGGTGATCGCATTCGCGACGAGGAGCCCCATTCCCGGCCAGGCAAAGACCTTCTCGACGAACAGCGCGCCACCCACGAGCGCGGGAAGCATCAGGCCCACCAGAGTGAGCACGGGCAGGAGGGCATTGCGCAGGACGTGACGCACGAGCACGTCGCGCTCGCCCAGACCCTTGGCCCGTGCGGTGCGCACGAAGTCCAGAGGAAGAACCTCGAGGACGGCGGCGCGCTGGTAGCGAGCAATCCCTGCGGCGGTAAGGAGGACGAGCGTGAGCGAAGGCAGGATGAGATGCCGCAGCCGGTCAGCGACTCGAGCCCAGAACCCCATGTAATCGTGCATCACCGGATCAACGATATTTCCGGGAGGGAGGATCGGAATCCAGTACGCGAACACGAGCAGAGCGATCAGGGCCAACCAGAAATCGGGCAGCGAGTAGAAGGCCAGCAGCACGTTTCCCATCAACCGGTCGAACAGCGAGCCGCGTTTGGTGGCTTGCAGCAGCCCCACGCCGATTCCGAATGCGAAGCTCAGCGCGAGCGCCACGGACATCAGCAACAGCGTGCGCGGCAGCGCCTGCGCGACCGCCGTCGCGACCGGTTGGCGCAGCTGGACGGAATACCCGAACCGGCCGTGCAGCGCGCTCAGAACGTAGCGCGCGAACTGCACCGGAAGCGGCTTGTCGTAGCCGAACTGCTGGCGCCAATAGGCCTTGACCTCGGCGCTCACGGGTCGCCCTTCGAACGCGAGCGGATCGCCCGGAGCGAGACGGATGAGAAAGAAGCTGATCGTCGTGACGACGGCCACGACAATCAACGACTGAGCGAGTCGCGCGGCGAGGTATCGCCGCACGGCTTACGGCGTCTTGGCCGCGAGGCCGATGCGATCGCGATCGATGCGCCGGTCGGCCGGAATGGACCAATCCGCGAGGTTCGGCCACCACGCCTCGTCAGCGCGCATTGGCGCGGTCTGAATGCGTCGATGGAGGCCGGCGATCAGGATCGCATTGGCCAGCCAGATGCCCGGCGCGTCATCGATGACTGTCTGATACGCGCGGTGCGCGTACGTCGCCGCCCTGGAAGGATCGAATGAGCTGGTCGCGCTGTCGAGGAGCGCATCGAACACAGGATTGGAGTAGTTGATCGCGTTCTGGCCGCCCTTGGCCATGCTCTTCGTCGTCCAATTCTGGGCGCTGCCGCCGAAGCCCGGATCCTGGTTCCAGGTCGTGATGAAGCTCTCGAAGTCGCGCGCGTCCTGGCGTGCCAGAAAGACGTTGAACTGCACCTGGTCGAGGTCCGCTTGCGCGCCAACCTTCCGGAGCTGGTCCTGGAGCAGCACCGCGTAGCTCATGCGCACCTTGCTCGACGTCGGCACCATCACGGAGAACTGCAGCGGCTTGCCATTTTTCTGGCGCACCGCCCCGGGCGAAGGGCGGCGCCAGCCGGCGGAATCGAGCAGCGCATTGGCCGCCGCGGTGTCGAATGGCAGCTCCCGGAAATTGGTATCGGCACCGACGATGCTCGTCGGGAACGGGCCGAGCGCCAGCTTGCCAAACGAGCCGTAGACATTCTTCAGGAGCGCGCGCCGGTCGACCGCCATCGACAGCGCACGCCGCACGCGCCGGTCGGTGAAGATCGGATGTGGCAATGCCGGATTCTTCGCCTGGCGTGTGTTGAAACCGAGAAAGAGGTATCCGAGGTTGTCGTACGGCATCGCCCGCAGCGTGGCACTGCTGTCGACCTTCGCCACTTCAGTTACGGGCACGTTCTCGAACATGTCGCTCTGCCCAGTGAGGAGCTGGGCGAACGCCGCTCCGAAGTCGGGCACCACCGACCAGATCACGCGATCGAGCTTCGCGCGGCCGCGAAAGTTCGTCGTATCGGCCACGATCTCGATGCGCGTGCCGGCATCCCATCGCGCGAGGCGAAATCGGCCCGTTCCGACGCCGCGCCGCGCGATGTCGGCGGTCTTGAGCTGCTCGGCCGGGATGTCCTTGAGCAGATGCTCCGGAACGATCACTTCCTGATAGACGTAGTCGAAGAACTCGGACGGCGTGTGCCTCTTGAACCAGACGATCGCGGTCAGCGAATCCTTCGCCGTCACTGAGTCGACGTTACCGAGGAGGGGCGTGACCGGGGAGCCGAGCTTCGGGTTTGCGTAGAGGAGATGAGTGAATCTGACATCGCTCGCGCGCAGCGGCACGCCATCGTGCCAGCGGGCGCGCGGATCGAGCGAGAAGGCGATCGACAGTGAATCGGGGGCCCACGTCCATTTCTGCGCCAGCCGCGGCGCGAAACCGTTGTCGCCGATCGTGTTCAACTGAGCGCCGACTTCGGCAAGCCGGTCGTATAACTGATCGGTGACCGCCCGACCCGTGGCGTCGTTGACCAGGGGAGGGAGGAGGCTGCCTGCGTCGTTTGGCGTCGCCAGCACCATCGTGCCACCGCCATTGCCGGCGGTACCGCGCTCGTTGTTGCCGCACGCCGTGGCGGCGATCGGGATCAGGACTGCAATCAGCAGTATCGTGCGCATGGGGGGAGAATGGGATTGGCAATCAGCGACGCCACGTCCACCGCTCGTCGGAGTAATGCACGGCGAGATCGGTGGCAAGCGCAACCGTGCTCTCGTCGAGCTCCATCGGCGACGCGCTCGCGTCTTCCAGATCGCATACGGCAGCGAAGAGGGCAGCCGCGACCTCGCGCGACGACGGCACGCGATCGAGCGCGGCGCGCAGCGTTGCCGGACCCGCGACAGGGTGGGACGCGATGGGTGTGCGGAGAAGCGCGGCGAGCACCTGTTGATCGTCCTCGACGAGTATCGAACCGTGCTGCAGGAGCGCGCTGTCCTGCCGCCACTGCGCGCTGCCGACGAGCTTGCGTCCGGCGTGAACGAGCTCCCCGTTCGACGGATGGTCGAAGCATGGAGTCGGGCCCGGCGGCAGCGCGCGAGCGGTCGACGCCACACGAGCCTCCACACCTAACGCATTGAGTCCGGCAATCAAGAGACGATTGATGCGAGCGTAGGATTCGGAGAGCTTACCCAGCGCGTCGTCGCGAGCGGTCACCGAGTACGTGACCTCGCGATCGTGGAGAATGCTGCGTCCGCCCGTGGGGCGGCGCACGGCAGCGATTCCCCGATCGCGCAGACGATCGGGATCATAGCCGGAGTCGCCGCACACGCGCTGGTTGCGACCAAAGGAGAGCGTCGGCGCGCTCCAGCCGTACAAGCGCAAAACGATCTCACCCGTGCGCCTCGCGTGGTCCATGAGCGCCTCGTCGAGTGCCATGTTCCACGCACCGCCGGCTGGCTCGGAGAGGAGGAGACGCCACATTGGGGGAAGGATAGCCACCCTGCTTGACCATCGCGCTAAATTGCGGGCACGACGGCGCCGGAGTGGCGGCGCCGGGTCTCTCATGCTCAGGACCCAGCCGCAGGCGACGCGATCGAAACCGGACCGGTCGCTGCGTTCCCAAAGGACATAGATGATCACCCAGAGTCCCACGGCGTCCGCATCGGACGTCGACAGCTTCATTCCCCGTCATATCGGGCCGAGCGACGCTGACGTTCGCGCGATGCTCGAACTGCTTGGCTACGACTCGCTGGACGCGATGATCGATGCCACAGTGCCGTCCGGAATTCGGATGCGCAGGCCGCTGCAGATCCACGGCGCGATGTCCGAGTCCGAGGCGCTCGCCAATATGCGGGCCATCGCGACGAAGAACCGCATCTTCAGATCATACATCGGCCTTGGCTACCATGACTGTGTTACGCCACCCGTGGTACAGCGGAACGTGCTGGAGAATCCAGGCTGGTACACCGCCTATACCCCGTACCAGGCGGAGATCGCCCAGGGGCGCCTCGAGGCGCTGCTGACCTTTCAAACGATGGTCATCGACCTCACGGGTCTGGGGATCGCGAACGCGTCCCTCCTCGACGAGGGTACGGCTGCCGCCGAAGCGATGGCGCTGTGTTTCGCCGCGAGCGGAGGGTCGGCCGGCCGCGATGAGAAAGAGGTCTTCTTCATCGCGAGTGACTGTCATCCGCAGACGATCGCCGTGGTTCAGACCAGGGCACACGCGCGGGGGCTGCGTACCGTGGTCGGCGATCATCGCACGTTCAACTTCGGTGACGATGTTTTCGGCGCGCTGGTGCAGTATCCAGCGACCGATGGCGCCGTGTACGATTACCGGGAATTCTGCGAACGAGCGCATGCTGCCGGCGCGCTGGTGACGGCGGCGGCGGATCTGATGAGTCTCGCGCTCCTGGCGCCACCGGGCGAATGGGGAGCCGACGTGTGCGTGGGCAACACTCAGCGGTTCGGTGTTCCGATGGGGTACGGCGGTCCGCACGCCGCGTTCTTCGCCACACGCGACGAGTTCAAGCGCTTGATGCCGGGCCGGATCATCGGCGTGTCGCGCGACGCGGACGGCAAGCCTGCTCTGCGCATGGCGCTGCAGACTCGCGAGCAGCACATCCGTCGCGAGAAAGCCACGAGCAACGTATGCACGGCGCAGGTGCTCCTCGCGGTCATTGCGGCCATGTACGCCGTGTGGCATGGCCCGAAGGGGATCACCGGCATCGCCCGTCGCATTCACAAACACGCCGTGGCGCTCGCGGCCGGTCTGGAGTCGCTTGGCCACACGATCGTGCACGATGTGTACTTCGACACCTTGCGCGTGCAATTGAGTGGCACGGCGGCTGCCGACGTCGTGCGTCGCGCGTCGGAGCGGCAGATCAACCTTCGCGTCCTCGATGACAGAACGGTGTGCGTGGCACTGGACGAGACGGTCCGCGCAAACGACGTCGCTGACCTGCTGTACGTCTTCGCCCCGCGTACAGCTACGCCTGCCGCAGTCGCCGCTGACGTGGACGATCGTTATGACGAGCGCTTCGCCCGCACGAGCGCGTTCCTCACGCATCCCATCTTCAACAGCTATCAGTCGGAGACGGAGATGCTCCGCTATCTGAAGCGGCTGGAGAACCGGGACCTGTCGCTTACCACATCCATGATCCCGCTCGGCTCCTGCACGATGAAGCTCAATGCCGCGGCGGAGATGTATCCGATCACCTGGCCGGAGCTGTGCAAGCTGCACCCGTTCGCGCCGCGCGAGCAGGCACAGGGCTATCGCGAGCTGTTCGAGCGACTGGAGACCGCGCTGGCCGAGATCACGGGATTCGACGCTGTGTCTCTGCAGCCGAACGCCGGCTCACAGGGTGAATATGCGGGACTCCTCGTGATTCGAGCCTATCACGAATCACGAGGCGAGACCCACCGTAACGTGTGCCTCATCCCGCACTCCGCGCACGGGACCAATCCGGCGAGCGCGGTAATGGCGGGGATGAAGGTCGTGGTCGTCAGGACAGATGCAAACGGCAATATCGATCTGGCCGACCTCGAGGCAAACGCGGAGCAGCACAAAGCGGCGCTGGCCGCGCTCATGGTCACGTATCCTTCGACGCATGGCGTGTTCGAGGCAGCGATCACCAGCATCTGCGAGATCGTCCACTCGCACGGGGGCCAGGTCTACCTCGACGGTGCGAACATGAACGCGATGGTGGGGCTGTCTCGCCCGGGCGACATCGGCGCCGACGTCTGCCACCTGAACCTGCACAAGACGTTCTGCATTCCCCACGGCGGCGGTGGACCGGGGATGGGTCCGATCTGCGTTGCGAAGCATCTTGCGCCCTTCCTGCCGAACAATCCGGTGGTGCACGCGGGCGGTGAGCAGAGCGCGGGTGTCGTCTCGGCTGCACCCTGGGGAAGTGCCGACATCCTGCCGATCTCGATGATGTACATCGACATGATGGGGGGAGAGGGCCTGACGCGCGCGACGAAGATCGCCATTCTGAACGCGAACTACATGGCCAAGCGGCTCGAGCCGTACTATCCGGTGCTGTACAGGGGACAGAACGGGATGATCGCCCACGAGTGCATCATCGATCCGCGCGGCGTGAAGAGCGCCGCAGGCGTGGATGTGGAGGACATCGCCAAACGACTCATGGATTACGGATTCCATGCGCCCACGGTGTCCTTCCCGGTCGCCGGAACGCTGATGATCGAACCGACGGAGAGCGAGTCGAAGGCGGAGCTGGATCGGTTCACCGACGCCCTGATCGCGATTCGCGAGGAGATTCGGGAGATCGAGATCGGATTGCTCGATCGTACCGACAACCCGCTCAAGAATGCGCCGCACCCCATGACCCGCGTCGTGAGCGACGGCTGGGATCACAAGTACGGTCGCGAGCGCGCCGCCTTTCCCGCCCCCTGGACACTGGTGTCGAAGTTCTGGCCGTCAGTGGGACGCGTGGAGAGCGCGTATGGCGACAGGAATCTTGTCTGTTCATGTCTGCCTACAGATGCGTATGCAGAAGTTGTGGCCGACAGCTGACGGCGCAACGGCTTGAGGGCGCTGACGTCCGAAGTTCGCGTCAGCGAAGTTCGGGCGTTGGCGAACTTCGGGCGTCAGCGCCGTTCGGGCGTCAGCGCTCTCAAGCCGTTGCGCCCTTATTCGCCGAGCTTGGCTCGATATTCATCCGGCCCGAGCAGCTCGTCTCGCTCCGCTGGATTCCGGAGCCGCATCTTGATCATCCACCCGTCGCCGTAGGGTGACGAGTTGACGAGGGCCGGCTCCTTGTCCAGCCGCGTGTTGATCTCGACGACCTCGCCGCTCACGGGCGAGAACAGTTCGGAAACGGCCTTTACCGCTTCCACGGTTCCGAAGGTGTCGTGCTTACCGAATTTTGCTCCTACCGAGGGCAACTCGAGATAGACGATGTCGCCCAGCTCGCCCTGCGCATAATCCGTGATGCCGATCGCATAGATGTCGGGATCGCCGGTCGGCTTCACGTACTCATGATCTTCGGTGTACAGCAGATCCTTCGGAATATCCGACACTTGGTGCTCCGCGTGAGCGTCGACTGCCGCTGTGTCAGGGCAGGGCGCAGTCTAGACTTCCCGAAAATCACAGTCAAGGAATGCCGGCGGCCACGTGATCGCCCGATTCCTGCAGCAACGCCGACCAGACGTCTTCCACGCGCTGCTCGAGTTGCGTCAGTGTGCCGGCGTTGTCGATGACGAAGTCGGCGCGCGCGCGCTTGAGATCAGCGGGCATCTGTGCGGCAATCATCTCCATCGCCTCCGTGTCGCGCAGGCCACGGTCGTTCACCAGGCGTTCGAGCCGCAGCGGACGCGGAGCGTCGACGAGCACGATGCGATCGAAGCGATCGGCCATGTGCTTCTCGAACAGCAATGGGATGTCCGCTACGACGATGCGATCGCCGCGTTGACGGGCGTCGGCGACGAGCCGCTCGCGCAAGCGCTCGACCTCCGGATGGACGATGGAGTTGAGCTTCTCCAATTGGTCCGGATTGCTGAACACGAAGCGGCGCAGGCTCGCCCGGTCGAGGTGATTATCGGGCGCCAGTACCGCTTGCCCCCACTGTGCGACGATCTTGTGATAGGCGGGCGTGCCGTACTCGACCGCACGTCGCGCCAGGATGTCGGCGTCGATGATCGTTGCGCCGCGCTCGGACAGGAGCTGCGCCACGGTCGACTTGCCGCTCGCGATATTGCCTGTAAGGCCGACGAGGAGCATGTCTGCTACCGTTTGGATGTGGCCGGTGAACGAGGCAGGATGCGCGCCAAGGTAGGACGCGTATTGAGTACCGTCAACATTCTGGACAGGCCGCGGCTACGCGTGAGAGAACACAAGCGAGGGATGTATGATTAGCGACGACGGCGACGATCGTAGGGCGCAAAGCACACTGCCACTGGCACTTGGCCAACGTCCGCGTCTGGATGGGGAGAAGGTGGATTACCCACAAGCGGACGACCGATACGATCTCGACCCTGTTGGCCAGCGGAACCTGGAATACGAGGAGCTGGTTCGGCGCCAACTCGAGCTGCTAGGGGAAGATCCGAAACGCCTCGGGCTGGCCAAAACGCCTTTGCGCGTGGCCAACGCGATGGCGTGGCTCACGCGCGGTTACGGGCAGGATGTGCGCGCGGTAGTGGGTGACGCCCTGTTCGAGGAGGAGCACGAGCACATGATCATGGTGCGGGACATCGAGCTGTACAGCCTCTGCGAGCACCATCTCCTGCCCTTCTATGGAAAGGCTCATGTCGCCTACATCCCGAACGGGCGGATCGTGGGTCTCTCGAAGTTGCCGCGCATTGTGGAGGTGTTCGCGCGGCGCTTACAGGTTCAGGAGCGGCTCACGGAGCAGGTTGCGCGCGCCATCGAGGAGGTCCTCTCGCCACGCGGCGTAGGCGTGGTCATCGAGGCATACCACCTCTGCATGATGATGCGCGGCGTCGAGAAGCAGAACTCGAAGACGATCACCAGCGCACTGCGCGGCAGCTTCCGCGCTGATGCGAAAACCCGGGAAGAGTTTCTCTCACTCGCCTACGGTCGCAGCGATCACTGACGCACGCACCGCGCGTCCGGAGGTCAGAGAAGCGGCACCTGATCTTCGTCGCGTCGCGGCACCGAGTGACAGCTCCGGCAGCGGGCCTCGTACGCCTCCACGGAGCCGACCATGATCACCGGCGAATCGTAGCGGGCCGGCCGGCCGCCGATGAGGCGCTGATTGCGGCTCGCGGGATTGCCGCATTTGACGCAGATGGCGTGCAGCTTGTCCACGGTCTCCGCGATCGCGAGGAGCTGCGGCATCGATCCGAATGGCTCACCGCGAAAATCCGTGTCCGTGCCGGCGATGATGACTCGCACTCCCCGATTTGCGAGATTCGTCGCCAGATCCACGATACTGGGATCGAGAAACTGCGCCTCGTCTATCGCGACGACCTGGGTGTCGGCCCTCAGCGCGCGTGCGATCTGCTCCGGCGTGTCCACAGGTAGCGCCTCGACCGTGCGTCCGTCATGGCTGGAAACGTGGAAGAGCCCTGCGTACCGCTCGTCAAGATGCGACTTGAATACCTGAACTTTCTTTTTCGCGATGATGGCGCGACGCACTCGGCGGATGAGCTCCTCACTCTTTCCGCTGAACATCACACCACATACGACCTCGATCCATCCGCCGGTGCGGTTGAACGAGACGTCGGAGATCACTCAGGCTCCCGCCGTGGGGGTCGATCGCTGCGCGTGCGCGTGCCGCGTGGCCGGTCGCCCTGCGGCCGCTCACCCCGTGGCCGATCACCCCGTGGCCGATCACTGCGGCCGTTGCGCGGACGATCGTCACGCGGACGGCCCGACCGCGGACGGTCACCGCTCGGACGCTGATCGCGTCTCGGGCGATCGTTACTGCGTCCGGGCCGCTGCTGATCGATACGCGCCAAGACGCGGCGGCCGCGAATGTCGACGCCGGTGAGCTTTTCCGCGATCTGCTCGGCGAGATGGGCTGGAACGTCCACCAGCGAAAAATTGTCCTTGACCTCGATACGGCCGATCGCCTCTCGCGCCGTCCCCGTCTCATTCAGGATCGCGCCCATCAGATCGCCAGGTCCCACGTGGTCCCGCGCGCCGACATTGACGTACAGTTTGGCGTCGGCTGATTGCCGGGCATGCGGCGCCGGCAGTTGCGGCGCTGGTGGGCTCGCGGTGCGTGCGCGCTCGAGGAGCACCAGCAGGGCGGCCGCGATCTCGATGCCGTCGTAATCCTCCAGCAGCGGCTCGAGGGTGAGCAGCTCGCGCGCAAACGTGCCCGTATCCAGAATCTCGCGCAGCTCGGAACGCAGCGACGATTCCCGCCCGTACGCCCGCCCAACCGCATCGCCGAAGGTCAGCGGCGCGAGCGTGGCGCCATCGCCGGCAAGGGCACGAAGACTCGTGAGCTGTCGCGGTTCCACGAATGCCACCACGCGACCCGGATGCGCACCACACGCTTCCCGCAGCTCCTCGCGTGACGCCGGCAAGTCGTACAGCACAACGAGCGCCGTGTCACCGCCCGCGGTGCGTGCGAGGCGAACGGGATCGGTGTCGCGGTAGCCGAGCGCGCGCAGCACGGAGCGCGCGTCCTCCTCGCTGTCGGCGTTTCGTGTGTAGATCACCGCCGCGGCGGGATCCACCTGGTCGAGCAGGCGGCGCAGCGCCGGCCCACGCGTGTACGGCGACACCGAGAGATACTCGATGCGAATGCCTAACGCCTCACCGCTCGTGGCGGCGATGATGCGGCGCGCGCGCCGCGCGTAGCGTTCCGCCAGTGCCTCCACCGCCGGCGTCAGCTCGGCGGCGACGACAGTCCTCGCCGCATCCTTGGGCACGTCGATCAGCAGCGTCTCCAATTCCGATTCGCCACCGGCGGCCACGAGCTCGTCCAACCACGCCATTCCGACAGCCCGTACGTGCGTCAGCTTGAGCGTCGAGCTTCTGATCAGCTGAAGCAGCTCGGCCGGCGCTCCCGCGACGAGATGCGGTGGGTGGAGATGCATCAACCGCGACGCACGAGTGGCTGACGTGGCAGCGATCATATCGATCGGGCGCTCGTCCAGGAGGCGTACGGCGGCCGCTACGACGTCTGCCGCCGTCTCGGGGTCGGCCGTGATGACCAGAAGCTGCACGTCAGGAACCGCGGTGTCGACCCGATCGAGCAGCGGACCCAGGAAGTAAGCGATCGACGCCCAATCGTGCGGCGCGATGTAAAGAACGTTCTGCCCGCGTGTTACCGAAGCCGCTTCCTTCGTGTCCTGCTGATCCACCCTGGCCCCCGTCGACGACACTGATTGTGGCGCGGCCCGGCGGCCGCCGGTAGAATGCGAAGGTTCGAAGTATAGCCCAATCCACCCAACACGTCAGCAGCGGATGACCTCACTCTACGCGCCCTCTCCAAACATCGCCGAGCTGCGCGAGTCGGCAACCATCGCCATCTCGTCCCGGGCCAAGGCGCTGCGCGCGGCCGGTCATCCGATAATCGATCTTGGCGCAGGCGAACCCGATTCGCCAACGCCGGCATTCATCTGCGACGCAGCGCGGCGCGCCCTCGAGGCGGGCGCGACCAAGTACACGCAGGTCGAAGGCATCCTGCCGCTGCGCGAAGCGATCGCCGCGCGCGCCAACGAACACGTCGTTGGCGCGGCTCCGATCCGCGCGAGCGATGTGGTCGTCACGACCGGCTCGAAGCAGGCACTCTTCAACGCGTGCTTCACGTTGTTCGGTGACGGCGACGAGGTGCTGGTGCCGACGCCGGCATGGACGAGCTATTACGAGATGATCGCCTTGTCGCGCGCGAAGGCCGTCATTGTACGTGGCTCGCGTGATCGGTCGCTCAAGGTCACGCCGGCGGATCTGGAGCACGCCGCCTGCGCACGCACGAGAGGGCTCGTCCTGAATTCGCCGTGCAACCCGACGGGCGCGGTATATTCGCTCGTCGAATTGCGCGCCATTCTGGATTGCGCGGAACGGAACGGCTGGTGGGTCATCGCCGACGAGATTTATCGACGTATTTCCTACGACGTTGCCGCGCCGTCGGTTCTCGACGCGGCAACGTCGCGCGAGCGCCTGGTGGTGATCGACGGGGTGGCGAAAGCGTACGCCATGACAGGGTGGCGTATCGGTTGGGCGATCGCGCCCGCGGCGGTCGCCGCTGCGATGACCGCTTTCCAGTCGCATACCACGTCGAATGCGACGACGGTATCTCAATACGCCGCGCTCGAGGCGCTCACGAATACCGCGGCGGCCGACGCGGCAATCGCCTCGATGGTCGCGGAGCTGGCGGCGCGGCGCAACACCGCCCTCGCGCTCCTGCGAGACGCCAACGTCGATGTCATCAAACCGGAAGGCGCGTTCTACCTGTACATTCGCGCCGGAGATATCACCGCCTCGGAACCAGTGCCCGGTGCAACGTTCGCCCAGCAACTGCTCGAGGAGCAGAACGTCGCGGTCGTGCCGGGGACGGCATTCCATTCACCGGAGTGGGTCCGCGTCTCGTATGCGGCAGCGACGCCCGATGTGATCGAAGGCGTTCGGCGCATTTGCGAGGCCCTGGAAGACGCAGCTATATCTTAGCGGAATGCTAGCGGTTCTACGTGCGGGATTATGGCGTCGCTTTCGCCGGCGAGCGGTGGGACATTGAGCATCCGAGTTGAAAGGAGATTGTCGTGAACATCGCCGTGCGACTGGAGCCCGCGACGGGCGCGACACCGGAAGTCGACTATCGGTGGGATCCGGACACCGACATTCTCTCCGCGCAGCTCCGGCCGTCGGGCAATGGACACGGAATGTCCGGTTCGGTCGAGGTCGAGGGTGCCGACGGATCGTGGCTCATCTTCGATATCGCCGAAGGGCGCATCAGTGGAGTCGAGGTAGCGGTGTGGCCGGATGTCCGGAAGCTCCCCACACTGCTTCCACCACCGCATGTGGAAGACGCCCGCGTGCTGCTGCCGTCGCGCCAGTCGCAACCGGGGGTGGCAAATGTGGAGGTGAACGTGCCGCTGATGGCGGAAACCGACGTTGCGGAACGTGTCATTCACTTCCGGCTTGGCAAGACGCGGGAATCACGGATCGTGCGCGTCGCGCGTGATCTGCTGCTGGAGATCGACCAGCAGATGCGTCTCGCCGGACTGTGGCTCCTCAACGTGCCACCCTTCCCCGGCGAAGCGTGATCACGACGATCGTTCTGATCCGGGTCGATCCGCCGCTCATACCTCGCGCGGCACACATGCTCGCCGGGGTTGAAGGCGTGGCGGAGGTGTATTCGGTCTCTGGCGATTGGGATCTGGTCGCGATCGTTCGCGTGCCGCAGTACGACCAGATAGCACAGGTGGTGACGGAAGTATTCCCCACAGTTCCCGGCATTCAGCGCACGCAGACCCTCACCGCGTTCCGCGCCTACTCGAAAAGGGATCTGCAACAGGCGTGGGACATCGGCGTGGAGTAGTGCCGCTGTCGTACCATCGGTCCGACCGCTAGCATCCGATCGATGGCTGCCCGCGCCTATCCCTCCGCCGCCGGACCCGCTGTTCACAACGTTCAGCGCCAACTCGCCGCCCAGCTCGCGGACGCCGTCGCATCGAGCGCCGCCGCGCCGCTCGACATGCTGCGGAGCAGCGCCGAGCCGCCGCGACTCATCAGCGCCGTGCTCCTCGAGCGGGGCGGCATGCGTGCGCATCGATTGGCCCCGGAGCTCGGCACGGAGACCGCGTTCGTGGGTTTTCTCGACGGTACGCAGACGAGCAGCGTCGTCGCGTACGTGAATGACATCGCGGTCGTCCATGGCACGGTCGCCGCGGTCGTGAGAGAGCGCCGGCATCGGCGGATGGTGACCTGGCGAACGCCAGTCGTGCGATCGCGGTTGTACGTGCCGCGCGCGCTGCTCAATGCGGATGTCAACCGCGTGCTCGACGCGCTCGGGATGCCGGTCGTGGACACTACCGCGCCGGAGCGCGATGGCGACAGCGCAGACGCAGAGCAGGCACGTTCGGTCCATCCATATGCGCTCGCCGACGCGGCGGTCCACCGGGTCCAGAAGGATCGTGAGCGCGCCGAGCGCGAACTTGCTGAATCCTGGTGCGCGCACCGACATGAGCCGCTCCTCATCGACGGCGGCATCGGCGCCAGCGAGCGCGTGGCCGTATCCACGTGCACGGTCGGTGTCGTGAAGAGTCACCGCACGCTGTACGCCGACGGGGAGGCGCTGCAGACGGTTCTCCATCTTCGGAACGGCGACCGATCGAGCATTTTCCGGATCACATCGCCCAAGCGCACGAGCGTGGCGAGCTGGTATCTGCGAATTCGCGATCCGCGTGGTCACGACCCGATGTGGGGCTTGATTCGCGTCGAGATCGCAGAGCCGGAGCCGGCGGATACACCAGTGATCGGCGATCGCGCCGACGAGGTCTCCCGCTGGATACTCGCCGAGACCGTGCCGCTTGCTTTGCCTGATCACCGCTGGGACAAGATGGTGTACCCGATCTATGACTGCGAGCAATTCCTCAAATCGCTCGTGTAGTGCTTCCCTCCATGTCTGAGAGCACCGCCACATCGAACGCGGACGCCGCGGCGCGGGCGTCGCCGCTTGGGCGCGTGGTCGCGACGGAACGCAAACCGAACACGCCGCACGAGTTCCATTTTTGGACGGCGCTCGATTCACCCGTGGGCATCGGCACGATCGTTCGCGTCGATGGCGGCACGCCGATGAATGGACAGATCCCGCGCGTGTACGGCATCGTGGTCGAAGGATTCAGCTACACCGACCTCCAGTCGCCGCTGCACGACGTGCTTGGGCACGACGGCGATCCAGCGCGTGCGTCACATACCGCTACGGAACGGGCGGAGATCCGCCTCTACACAGCGGCAGTGTTGCGGCAAATTCCAGAGGAGCCCCTCCAGCCGGTACCCATGGGCGCGGTGTCTCTGGCCAACGACGACGATGTTGCCGTGGCGCTGCGCATGGATGGGTATCTGCGGCCTGGCGCGCGCACGGGTATTCCGATCGGCGTGTACCGCGCCGGCGGTACCGATGCGCCGATCTATCTCGACGCTGATTTCCTCCTCGGGCCCGAGGCGGCACATCTCAACATCACCGGTGTCTCCGGCCTGGCGACGAAGACGAGCGCGATCGAATGGATTCTCTCATCCATCTTCGCGCACTTTCCGGCGCAGAAGGGGTCGGTCGCGGCCGTCTGCTTCAACGTGAAGGGCCCCGACCTGTGTTTCCTCGATCAGCCCGGACAGATGGACGACCAGGACCGCGCCATTCACGACCGCTGTGGCGTGCCCGCCGAGCCATTTGACCGCGTCCAGTATTTCGCGCCGTTCAAGTCGGACGGGTTCTCGCTCAACACCCTGCGGTCGAACGAATCGCTCCTCCACAACGTCAGCCCCCTCACCTGGGGGCTGCGCGAGGTTCTGCAGTACGCCGAAGTGCTCCTGAACAAGGACGACGTCGATGCCAAAGCCGACGCGCTGATCGACTTCATCCGCGAACGCATTGTGGACAAGGAGTTCACCGACGGCTTGCTTCCTGACAAGCGCTATCGTGTGCGCTCCTTTGCCGATCTCGAAGGGTGGTTTCGCGATCTGCTCGTCGCGATGGAAGGCAAAGGCAGCGAAGCGTGGCGCACGCATCACGTGGCGACGATCCGGAAGGTGCGCAACCGCCTGTCGAACATCTCGACGCGTTGCGCCGGTTTGGTGACCGATGCCGGATCGGTAAGCGACCTCCCCTTCGGGAGCTTTGCCGATCGCACGGTGTACGTGATAGACGTAGCGTCGCTCGAGGAAGACGCGCAAGATCTCATCTTCGCCCGAATCGTCACAAAGCTGAGAGAGCACCTCGAGAAGCGCGATCTCGGCGTCAATCACGTCGTCGTCTTCGTCGACGAGCTGAACAAGTATGCGCCAGGTGACGCGCCCGAGACTTACGTCCGAAAAATGCTGCTCGATCTCGCTGAGCGGGGCCGCTATCTCGGTCTGGTGCTGTTCAGCGCTCAGCAATTCCGGTCGCAGGTTCATCGGCGCGTGGTGGGCAACTCAGGCACGGCGCTCTACGGCCGGATGGATGCTGACGAGCTGGCCACATCGAGCTATTCGATCCTGAGCCCGGCAGTGAGAACGAAGCTCGCCACGTTGGAGAAGGGACAGCTCATGGTTCGGCACCCGCATTTCACGCAGCCAATATTCGTGCGCTTTCCGCGGCCTGCGGTCATGCGCGGCCGCGACGGCGCGGAGCGCTATCCGCAGTCGAGCGACATGACCGTCGAAGATGCGCTGGTGCGCTCGCTTCGTCCCCTCGATCCATCGCTGTCATTGACGTGGGCGCAGGACCTCGCCGCCATACACGACGAACACGAGCTGCTGCGGGTGCGAAACGCCGCTCTGCGAGAGCGGCCGTCGGACGTGAAGCGATTCTTCGCATCACAGCTGCGACCGGTGGTCGCGACGCAAACGATCGGCCGATCCAGCGCCACGCCGATCAAGTCAGCTCCTATCGACGACCCCTACGGATTCTGAGCTTGTCGGCAGTTCGAACGTTTGCGCTCCTTCTGGGCGCTACCCTCTGGGTAGCGCAGCGTGGTGCGCGCGCCCAGGGAGGAGGGGGAGGGGTAGGGGGGGCCGGCACAGCCGGAGGCCCAGTGCTGCTTCAGATCCGCCCACGTGCCGGGGATACCCTACGCATGCGGCTGGATCAGGAGTCGGCGATGACCGGGACTCGCTGGACGAGTCACGGCGAGCACACATCGTCTGTGCTGACCAAGCTGCATATGGTCTCCCGCGCGGTAGTCGAGACCACGACAGTCGGTAGTGCCACGGTGCTCGCGATCACGGACTCGGTGACCGTATGGACCAACGATAAGCATGCGGGTGCCCTCGCCGAGCAGTCGCGCCTCTGGCTGCAGGGCAAACAGACGCGTCTTCATCTCGCCACGGACGGCACCGTGACGATGGCGCATGATGGACCGACGGCGCCGCCGGAGCACGGCGAGATCATGGCATCGATTCCAGCCGCGTTTCCGCGTACAGCCGTTCGCGTCGGCGAGAGCTGGGTGCGCGAGATGCCGTTGCCCGCAGGGAGCGGCTTTGGAGCAAGGGCCGGTGACGCAGAAAGCACGAGCGCCGGTAAGGTTCGCGCAGTCTTTCAGCTCGATTCGCTCTCTCGCGATGGCGATCGGGCATACCTGTCGATGCGCGGCGAAGTGAACCCGGAAGGCGCGAACGCGGTGGTCCCCCTCGGCGCGATGCTGCAGCAGGGGACGGTCACCGGGACGATGCTGCTCGATAGGCGGCGCGGCTGGCTGACGGAGTCGCAGTTCCTGATCGATGTACACTCTGTAGTGACGCCGCCCGCGGGCTCGTCGACCGCGCCGATGCGCATTCAACTCAAGATTACACAACGTACGCGCACGCTCGCCGCGCGCTAAATTGAGGCGTGCGCCTCGTCCACCTGAGCGATCTCCACCTCGGTTACCGTCAGTATCAGCGGCTGACTCCCGGCGGTATCAATCAGCGGGAAGCCGATGTTGCGCGCACCTTCCAGACGGCGATCGATCGAGTGATTGATCTGCGGCCGGAGCTGATCCTCATCGGCGGTGACGTGTTCCACAACGTCCGGCCCACCAACCCGGCGATTCTGCACGCCTTCAATCAGTTCTCACGGCTGGCGCGGGCGCTGCCGGATGCGATCATCGTCATGGTCGCAGGCAACCACGACACGCCGCGTGCCGCGGAGACGGGCTGCTTGCTACGGCTTTTTCAACCTCTGGGCATCCACGTCGTGGATAGGGAAGCGCAGCGACTGCCCTTTCCCACGCATGACCTGTCCATCCTTGCGGTACCGGACGTGCTGGGCCCGCGACCGGCCTTCACGCCCGACCCCACCGTATCCCGGAACATCCTGTTGCTGCACGGTGAGGTCGAAGGGGTGCTGCCGGCGCACGCCGCGACAACGGATCGCGCTGCCCTCGAGATTACGCGGGAGGAGCTCGCGGCTGCTCGATGGACGTACGTCGCGCTCGGTCATTACCACGTGTATCGCCAGGTCGATTCCAACGCCTTCTACTCGGGATCGATCGATTACACGAGTGCCAACGTGTGGGGTGAATTGGCCGAAGAGCGCGACGCGCGGCTGCCGGGCAAAGGGTTCATCGAGCGCGACCTCGACAGCGGTGCGCATACCTTTCATCCGCTGCCGTCACTGCGTCCGCTCGTGGACATTCCGTCGTTCAGCGCACGCGGCTCGAATGTGGCCGAAGTGGACGAACGAATTCGTGAGGCCGTGGAAAGCGTGAGGGGCAGTATCGACGACAAGATCGCCCGCCTCGTGATTCGCGATCTGCCGCGTCACATCGCGCGCGAGCTCGATCACAAGCAGCTGCGCGAATACAAGCGGCGTGCGCTGCACTTCCACCTGGATGCCCGGCGGCCCGAGATCGTGCGGCAGAGTGGGTCGGGAGGGCCCGGCGGGCGCCGGCCATCATTGTACGACGTCGTTCAGGAGAAGCTCGAGCATCGATTGATCGAGAGCGACATCGATCGAGCCGCGCTCGTTCAGCTTGGTCTGCGCTACCTGCGCGAAGCCGAGAGCGCCACCGCGCCGGCCGCAGCCCTGCTGGAGGGCTGAGTGCGCCTCAACGCTCTCCGCCTCTGCAATTTCCGGCAACACGCGGACACGTTCGTCGAGTTCGATAACGGGTTGACCGGGATCATCGGTCCAAATGGATCAGGAAAGTCCACGCTCCTCGAGGCGATCGCGTGGGCCCTCTACGGCATGCCGGCGGCGCGCGGTACGCGCGAATCCATTCGCTACAATCGCGCCGGCGCACGCGCGACCGTGAAGGTGGAGCTCGATTTCGAGCTGAGCGGCCATCGCTATCGCGTCGTCCGTGGCCTAACGAGTGCCGAACTGTATCTCGACGGCGCCGCGCAACCAATCGCGAACTCGATCACGGGAGTCACGGATCTCCTGCGCCGCCGCCTGGGCATGAGCCTGGACGAGTTCTACAACACGTACTTCACCGGGCAGAAGGAGCTGAGCGTGATGGCGGCCATGGGACCGTCCGAGCGCGCTCAATTTCTATCGCGCGTGTTGGGGTATGAGAAGCTGCGAACGGCGCAGGGACTCGTGCGCGAGCGCCGGCGCGTTCTCGCCGCCGAGGCGACCGGACTCCGCGCCGGAATGCCCGACCCGGATGCCGTGGCGCGGGCGCTGCTCGACGCACAGGCGCAACTGGTGGCGGCACGCGAGCGCGCGATGGCGGCGGTAATGCGGCGTACATCGGCGCGGCGGCTGCTCGACGAAATAACGCCGCGCTGGGAGGCGGCGCAGGCAGAGCGCGAGACGCTGCAACGCCTCAGTGCCGAGCTGCGCGTCGCCGAAGGGGAGCACGCGGCACTCACGCGAGACGTGATTCGCCTCGAGCGCGAGTTGGCTGAAATCGCGCGCGCACGCGAGGAGCTGGTGCAGCTCCAGCGCGAGCTCGTTCCGCTCCACGAGGTCGTATCGCTGCTCCACGAAATGGATCGTCTGTACAGCGAGGAGGGGCGCCGCCAAACACTGGTGGAGAGCGAGCGGTCGCTGGATGAGGAATTGAAGCGCCTGCGCGAGCGCTACGCTCGCGTGGAGGCGGCGACCGGACTGGAGGAGGAGGCTGCGCTGGAGCTTCAGCGCCGCCGCGAGGAGCTGGAAAGTGCGCAGGCGGCGCTCGAGACTGCCCGAACGGAATGGGTACGCGATCGGCAGGAAGCCGAAACGAAGAAGGCGGCGTTGCTGCGGCAGTACCAGGAGTTGAGGCAGCAGCGCGAGCAGCTCGTGCAGTTGGGCGAGGAGGGGACTTGCCCCACCTGCGCGCGCCCGCTCGGAAGGCACTATCGCAGCGTCCTCGACCTCCTCGACAGCCAGATCGAGACTGCGCTCGTGGACGGGAAGTACTTCAAGGCGCGTATCGAGCAGTTGGAGGAAACGCCGGTGGCCGTGAAGGAGCTCGACGAACAGCGGCGGCAGCTCGTCGACGCTGTCGGGAAGCTCGAGCGCCGTTTGGCACGGGTGCAGCTGGCGATCCAGGAACGGTCGCAGCTCGCGCGAGACATTGCCGTCAAGGAGCAGCGCCAAGACATGGTGCGGCGGGATCTGCAGTCGCTCCCGATCGGTTACGATTCGGTACGGCATGCGGAGCTGCGCGCGACGGTGGAGCGTCTGACGCCGCTGGACGCGCGCGGCGCCCGATTGAGCGCGCAGGTCGAGCGCGAGCCGCAGCTCAGACGCGAGCACGAGCGTGTTACCGCCGCTCTGGCGCAGGTGGATGCACATCGTGCGGGGCTGCAGCGCGATCACGCGGCCATTCAGTTTTCCGAGCAGTCCTATGTCGATCTGCGGGTGCGGTACGAACGGGCTGCCGCCGAGCTGCGTTCCGCCGAGCTCATGGCCGTCGCCGCCGATGCCGAAGCTGCGGCCGCTCGTGCGGCCAAGGAACAGGCAGATCGTATGCAGGCGGAGCTCGCGAAGGCGCAGGAGCAGCTCGATCGGCTTACCCGCGAAAAGAGGCTGCACGACGAGCTGGATCGTGCATATTCCGACATGCGCACCGACCTGAACCTGCAGCTCCGGCCGGAGATCTCCGAGCTCGCGAGCTCATTTCTGACGGAGCTCACCGATGCGCGTTACTCCGAGCTCGAGTTGGACGATCAGTACAATATCGTGGTGCTCGAGGACGCGATTCCGAAGCCGGTGATCTCCGGCGGAGAGGAGGACATTGCCAATCTCGTGCTCCGCCTCGCCATTTCGCAGATGATCGCCGAGCGCTCCGGCCAGTCATTCTCGTTGCTCATTCTGGACGAGATCTTCGGATCGCTCGATGAAGCACGACGTCACAACGTCGTCGCCCTCCTGAAGAAGCTGCACGACCGCTTCGAGCAGGTCATTCTCATCACACACATCGAAGCCGTGCGGGAAGGACTGGATCGCGTGATCGCCGTGCACTACGACGAAGAGAGTGGAGCATCACGCGTCGAGCAGGAGCTGACGGCCCCGGCGACGGTGTTCACGAGCGAAGAGGTGCTGGAAGCCGGGGCGGTGGACTGATGGCGACCTCGCGCGCCTGGCGGCCGGGAGGCGGTCACGGCATCGACGGTCCTTATCGCGCGCGCATCGACGAGATTGCGGAGCTGAACCAGGTATTCAGTGATGCGTTCACCGAGCGCTATCGCCGGGATGGTATGGTCGGTGTGCGCGTGCCCTTTCTCAATCCGAGCGTGTGGCGATACGCCATCGAGGATGCTGACGGGGGAGCGCTGCTCTGGCGGGACGAGCGCGGCCACATCGTAGCATTCAACATCGTGCACCGCTCCGGATGCGAAGGGTGGATGGGTCCTCTGGCCGTTCGTACCGAGCATCAGGGCACGGGGATCGGCAAGGACATCGTGCTGCGGGGCGTGGACTGGCTCAAACAGAGTGGCGCTACCGTGATCGGCTTGGAGACGATGCCGCGCACGATGGACAACATCGGGTTCTACTCGCGGCTGGGGTTCGTGCCCGGGCGTCTGACCGTCACGGCGACGCTCGACGCGTCCGCATCGACGCACCCGGCGCAGTTGTTGGGCCGCCTGCCTGTTCAGGAGAAGGAACAGGCGCTCGGGGAGTGTCGGGTGTTGATCCAGGAGCTGATAAGGGGCTACGATTACACGCGTGAAATTCTGCTGACCGACCAACTCTCGTTAGGAGACACCCTGCTCCTCCGCGATGGGCCTGCGTTGATCGGCTTTGCCCTCGCGCACACGGTGCCACTCGTGGAGGGCCGGATCCGCGAGGAACTGCGGGTGCTCAAGCTCGTGCTGCGCGACGAGGTTGCGTTTGACCGAATGGCGCACGCACTATGTGATTTCGCGCGGCGCAGTGGAACGCGACGTGTGGCGTTTCGCGTGCAGGGAGAGTATCCAAGCGCGTACCAGCGACTTATCAGCCTTGGCGCGCGTGTTCGCTGGACCGATCTGCGCATGTCGTTCACCGGTTACGACGAGCAGCGGCCCACGCGAGGTATCGTGCTGTCCAACTGGGAGATTTGAGGCATTCCACCCATCCGCGTCCTCTTGCTGGACGACGATCCGTCGATCCGGAAAGCGTTCAGCGATGTCCTGCGTCGCGAAGGTTATGACGTGCTCGTCGCCGGCACCGCCGCCGACGCCGTCGCACAGGTCGACGCGGTCGCGGGCGCGGTGGACGTTCTCGTGATCGACATCGGACTGCCTGACGCGGATGGCGCCGAGGTCCCCGCGCGTATCGCGCGTACATTCGGCAACAAGCCGACGCTGTTCATCACCGGCTGGGCGGACGATTTCGTCTTCCTGAATGACGTGCCGGGACACTGGCGCATCGTGCAGAAGCCGATCCTCATCGAGGACCTCGTGCTCAACATCCGCTCGCTGCTGTCGTGGCGCGCCACCTGACCAGAAAGGCCGCGAGTCGATCATTCTTACCGTTTCGGTGTCGGATGCACGCGATCGCCGCGCACGACGATGCGCCAGATCAACATCGAGACGCCGAGCGTGAGCAGGAGGTGAATCCAGCCCGGCGCCTCGAAACCGAAGGTGCCAACCGCCCATATGACGAGCATCACAACTGCGGTGAGAATGCCGATGTCCATGGTTTTTTGGTTTGACCCGATTCGGCGTGGCACTTAGATTGCTTTTCAGGTAGCAGGACAAGCGGAACGAAGGAACTCCGTTTTCGAGCCAACAAGTCCTTCGAGCAGGTTCGATAATCTATACTGACGTCATGCCCCCAGTGCGGGGGAAGGCGGAAGGTGTGGTGAGGACCTCATACTTCGACAGGGCTTCGCAAAACCCTCCTTTGTTCCGTACACTGCGGGCCCCGTGGGCAACCACGGGGCTCGTCGTCTTTGATCCCGATGCACATGCCCGTCGTGACCGTTACGCGCCGGCTGCACTTCAATGCCGCGCACCGGGTGCACAATCCCGCCTTATCGGACGAAGAGAATCGCGCACTGTTCGGCAAATGCAACAACCCGAACTGGCACGGACACAACTACGTCCTCGACGTGTCGGTCACCGGTTCCATTGACGCGAGGACCGGCTATGTCGTCGATCTGTCGCAGCTCAAGACGATCGTCGAGCGTGACGTGATCGACCAGATCGACCACCGGAACTTCAATCTCGACGTCGATTTCATGCGGGGCACGATCCCGACGAGCGAGAACATCATCGTCGGCATCTGGCGCATCCTGGAGCCGGCGGTCGCGCCGGCGAAGCTGTCGAAGCTGGTACTATGGGAGACGCCAAACAACTCGGTCGAATACGACGGCCGGTGATGCTCGTGCAGCCATGAGCGCGGCGTTGGCCGGCCGTACCGCGCTCGTGACCGGCGCGTCTCGCGGCATCGGTCTCGCGATCGCGCACACATTCGTGGCGAGCGGCGCGCGCGTGGCGATGCTGGCCCGCAGCGCATCGGAGCTCGATAGGCGAGCGACGGAACTGGGCGAATACGCGCTGCCGTTCGTCTGTGACATCACGGATGCGCAAGCGGTGCAGGCGATCGCCGCGAAGGTATGTGACCGCTTTGCCGGCGCTCCCGATATCCTCGTCAACAACGCCGGCTTGTTCTTCATCGCCGGCGTCGAGGAGACCCAACCCGAGGACGCGTTGCGCGCGCTGCAGGTGAACACGCTCGCACCCTTGCTGTTCGCCAGCGCCTTCTTCCCGATATGAAGCGTCGCCGCGCCGGCCATGTCGTGACGGTCGGTTCCATTGCCGATCGGGTGGCGATGCCAGGGAATGCCGCCTACGCCGCGAGCAAGTTCGGAGTGCGCGCGCTCCACGAAGTGCTGCGGCAGGAGCTGCGTGACACCGGAGTGCGCGCCAGTCTCGTGTCGCCCGGACCCGTGGACACGCCGCTGTGGGATGCAATCGATCCTGACGGCCGCGAGGGCTTCACGCCACGTTCGCGCATGCTACCCGCTGCAGCCGTCGCTGCCGCCGTTCAGTACGTGGTGACGGCGCCCTCGGACGTGAACGTGGACGAGCTACGGCTATCGAGTCGATAGCCGAGCGCCGATCGTACTTTCGGACATGTTCGTCGAGCTGGTGGACCATCTGCGCTGTCCGAATCCTCACGCCGACATCTGTCTCGTCGCGGCGGCGGCGACCACTGTGGGCCGCGACATCGTGGATGGCTTGCTTGGCTGCCCGATATGCCGCGCCGAGTATCCGATCCGGAATGGCATCGCCCATTTTGCAGAGCGAGAGCAGCCCGGGGGAGGCGGCGCTGGAAGCCAGGAGGAGGCGATGAGGCTGGCCGCTTTTCTGAACCTTGCCGAGCCGCTCGGATTCGCCGCGCTGTGTGGCTCCTGGGGACGGCACGCTTCACTTCTGCAATCGCTCACGGACGTGCATCTCGTGCTCGTCGATCCTCCTCGCGACGCGGCCATCGGCAACGGCACCTCCGGCTTGGTGGCCGGGGACGTTCTTCCGCTTTCACAAGAAAGCCTGCGCGCCGTCGCTCTCGATTTCGGAGCTTCGAGGTCGTTGATCGCAAGCGCGATCCGCGCTGTCCGTCCCAGAGGCCGCATCATCGCGCCCGCGTCGATAGCCGTTCCTGCCGGAGTCACTGAGCTCGCTCGCGACAATCACATCTGGGTCGGCGAACGCGAGGCGGCGCCCCCGGAGCTCGTCAGCCTCGGGCGCGGCTGACGCACGCCTCTGCGCGCGTCAGACCGCGACTGCTTCGTGCTCCCCGACGTAGAGAGCGTCGATCACGTCCTTGTACGCGCGGTCGATCACACGGCGCTTGACCTTCAACGTGGGCGTGAGCTCGCCGCGTTCGACCGAGAAATCGTGTTCCAGGAGGGCGATCTTCTTCGGCTGCTCGAAACGGGCCAGCCCCTCCGTCATCCTCAACACCTCCCTTTCCATCTTTGCCCGCACGGTCGGCATCGCGAGGAGCTGCGACCGGTCCGTCCACAGGATGTTCTTGTACTTCGCCCATTTCTCGAGCGTATCCCAGTTCGGCACCACGAGCAGAACCGCGAATTTGCGCCGGTCACCGATCATCACCGCCTGGCTCACGTACTTATTGGTCTTCACCTGATTCTCGATCGGCTGCGGCGCGATCTTCTTGCCGCCGGCGGTGACGATGAGGTCTTTCTTTCGATCGGTGATCGCGAGGAAACCGTCGCGGATTTCGCCGATGTCACCGGTGTGGAACCAGCCCTTGCCATCGATCGCTTCGGCGGTGGCCGCAGGCTTGTTGTAGTAGCCCTTCATGACGTGCGGGCCGCGGGTGATGATCTCCCCATCATCGGCGATCGATACCTCGACGCCGGGAATGGGCTTGCCGACGGTGCCGATCCGAAACGCGTCGGGCCGGTTGACCGAGATCACCGGCGACGTCTCCGTCAGACCGTACCCCTCGAGCACGACCAGGCCCGCGGCGTAGAAGAACTTGTTGATCTCCGGCGCGAGCGGCGCGCCACCGGACACGAAATATCGCAGCCGGCCGCCCGTGCGTGCCTTCAGCTTGGAGAAGACGAGCTTCTGGGCGACCGCATACTGCAACGCGAGCAATCCGCGCGGTTCGTTCCCAGCCAGCTTCACATCGGCCCAGCGGTCGGCGACCGTGCGTGCCCAGAAGAAAATTCGCTTCTTGATCGCGCCTCCCGAGAGCGCACTCTCGAGGACTCGCGCGTACATCTTCTCGTACAGCCGCGGGACCGACAGGACGAGGGACGGCCGCACTTCCGTGAGGTTCAGGGGCACGGTGTCCATCGATTCCGCATACGCGATGGACGTCCCGGTATGAAACATCAGGTAGTGTCCCGCCATACGCTCGAAGATGTGCGAGAGCGGGAGGAAGCTGAGGCAGGTCTCATCCGTCGCGAAAGGGATCACGGCCGCGGCGGCGACGACGTTCGACCAGAAGTTGTCGTGGGTCAACATCACCCCTTTCGGCTCGCCGGTGGTGCCGGACGTATAGATGATCGTCGCCAGGTCGCCCGGCTGGGCGAGCAGTGCGTCGCGGCGGTACGCGTCGGCACGCTCCCCAGAGTCAACGGCCGCGCCGCGCGCCTCCAGATCGGCGAAGGTGAGATCCTCCGCCGCTTCTCGTTTGGCACCAAACGTGACGATGTAGCGGAGCGCCGGCAGCTCGCCGCGAACCGACGAGATCTTCGTCGCCTGCTCGGCGTTGGAGACGAAGATCGCGACCGCTCCGGAATCACGCAGGATGTACGCGGCCTGATCGGCGGGGAGATTGGGGTAGATCGGTACGTCGGCTACCCTCGACGCAAGGCATGCGTAATCGGCGATCGCCCACTCCGGCCGGTTTTCGGACAGGATCGCCACGCGATCACCGGCGGCGATACCGAGCTCCTGCAACCCGAGCGCGACGCGCCGCACGCGCTCCGCGACCTCACGATGCGATACGGGTCGATAGGCGCCCGCGACCTTGACCTGCAACGCGTCGGGCTTGTCGTAGCGCTCGAGCGCGTCGAAGTACAGACGCGTGAGGGTGCCAGGCGCCGAGTTGCGCGGACCTCCGCTCGTGATCATCGCCGCCTCCTCGAGTCGGGTGGTGTCCTTAGAGAGTATACGGCGTGCGCCGCAGGGTCGAAACGCGGCTCAGCAGCTGCTCGCTATCTTGGTGAACTGAATCGGTATGATGTACGTCGTGTCGCCGCCCGTGAGCGGCTGGCCTTTGTACAGCGCGCGCACACGCACTTTGATGCTGTCGGAGCGGCAGCCGATCAGGAGCGACGTGTCACGAATCGCACCAGCGCGCAGGAGTACGCGCACGCTGACGTTGCCGGACGCGTCGGTCGTATCCTGCGTCGTGACCTGACTTCCGTTGCCGAGCACGTATGCAGTGGGTGCGGTGTCGCTCGATGCCGGCGCGAACACAATGCGCGGATAGATCAACCAACCCGCGACCCCGGCCGTATCTCTCACCCCGCCGGTCACCCGGAATTGCACCGTGGAGTTGTTGGCCGTCCACGCCGTGTCCGGCGCCGCATGCAGCGTGTCCGCCAGGCGGCCCGTCAGCCCTGCGCTCACACGCAACGTGGTCGGCGCCGTCGTGACGAAGATGCTCAGCGGAGGGGTCTCCAGGTTGCCGATCGCACCCACGACGTGCACCGGCGCGCTGCGCGCCATATCTCCCATGAGGAGGTTTCCATTCAGGTGCGCGTACGCGCCGGTGTCGACGAGGACGAAGGTCGGTGTGTTCGGCAGTGTATCCCCATGCACGCCGAACGCATAAACGTGGAGCGGGGCAGGGCGGCCCGCGCTGTCCCGCATGACATCGCCGGCCACGACCGACGGCCAGGGCGCCACGATGGTCGAGATCGACGCAATTCCGCCCTGCGGCTGCTCGATCGCGTAACAGGCCGCGCCGGCCACGGCAGCGCAGGCGCCGCCAAAGAGAGCCAACCGGCGCATCACCGTAACCGGTGCGCCAGCTCGTCGGCGAGCGTCTCGTACGCCCTGGACGCGGCGTCGTCGGGAGCGCGCAGCACGACCGGCTGACCGGCCGCGAACGCGTCGATGGAAGCGAGCGTGCGAGGAATGGTCACGTCGAATACGAGATCGTTTGGCAACTGCTGGCGCACGTACGAGGCCACGCGCTCGGCGATTGCATTCCCCGCTTCGTACATCGTCAGCACGATCCCCTCGAAGATGAGGCAGTCGTTCTCGCTCACGATCGTGCGGATACCCCGCAGGATCTGAGTCGTGGTCTGCAAGGCGAGCGGCTCGCACTGAAGGGGTACGAGGACGTGCTGGCTGTCGGCCAGCACGCGATGCACGATCGGACCAAGACCGGGTGGCGTATCCACGATGACCAGATACCCCAGAGCGCGCGCCCGGTTGAACAGCTCGCCCAAGCGCGGGGAGGCGGCAAGCTCCTGCTGATATGCTTCGTGGTTTCCCGCCTCGGACACACTCCCCGACCCTATTACCCGTAGCCAGGGTAGGACCGTCGGGCGCACGACGTCTTGGAGTTGCTTGGCTCCATGCAGATAGTCGGACAGTCCGTAGTGACTTGCCGCATCGTGGAGGCCCAATCCAAAGCGTACGGAGCCCTGGGGATCCGTATCGATGAGCAGGGTCTTCCTCCCGCGGCGCGCAAAGGCAGCGCCCAGGTTGATGGCGGTAGTGGTCTTGCCAACGCCGCCCTTCTGGCTTGCAACCGCGAGCACTTGGCCCACGTCAGCGATCCGAGTCGTCGGCGAGAGCGTCGGCGCCCGATTTCAGGCGCTGCAGCGTGTGTTCGGCATGGCGCACCCAACGTTCGGCCTCCGGACTGGACGGCGGCTTCGCCAAAAATGCATCCAGATGCTCCTCAGCACCCATCAGGTCGCCACGCTTCAGGAGAAGGAAGGCGAGACCGTAGTGCGCTCCTGAGAGCGTCGGTGCGAGCTCCAAGGCACGACGATAACAGCGTATAGCCTCCTCCTGGCGAGCCGTTTTGGAGTAGGCGATCGCCATGTTCTGGAGGATCCGCGGATCGTTCGGGTGATCGCGCAACGCGAGTCGGTAGGACGTCAATGCCGCGTCGTAATCCCCCTGCCGCTCCAGGGCCAGGGCCTCGTTGAGGTAGTCCAGGCGCTGCGGCTTCAGGTGGTTATCGGACGACGTGCCACCGAGCAGGCGACTCCACCAGGACATGCGGACGTTTGCTGGGAACAACGTTTGGAGGCGGGACGGATGCGACCGGCAGATGCGAGGTACGCGCCAGAGCGCAAAGCTATCCCGTGCGGACGGGTGGAGCAACGGACAGCCGACAGGTCGACCGTCGACTGTCGACAGGGCCGGCCCGGCAGGGTAGGTTAACAGGCCCGACCCGGGGATCGCCGCGCACCATCAGAGGGATTGCCGCCATGACGCCACGCCGCACCGCGGTCGAGCACACCAAAGGCATTTTCGTCGTCGACTGGCCTTTGTTCGGCGAGCTGTCGCGAGCGCTCGCGCTACGTGTCGCCCGCAGCTACAACCCCGAAATCGTGGTCGGCGTTGCTACTGCCGGTGTCGTGCCTGGTGCGGTGATCGCCGCCATTCTGAATCGCGAGTTTCACTCGATCGTGGTGAGCCGCCGCTTTCGTGCCAACACGGTGCGTGACACGCCCGCAGTGTTGAGCGCCGCGCCCAGTGACATCCGCGGACGGCGGGTGCTCATCGTGGACGAGACATGCGACTCCGGCGCGACGTTACGGCTCGCGGTCGGAGCGTGCGTCAACGCGGGCGCGAAGGAGGTGCGGACCGCGGTCGCGTTCATGACCGGCAGCTACGAGCCCGATTTTCACGGCTTGGCCACCGAAAGCACGATCGTCCTCCCCTGGGATCGCGAGATCCTGATCGACGGAGAGCTCGTCACGAACCCACTCTACGCTGAGGCACTGCGGGAGGAAGGCTAAACTGAAAGCGCCGCTTCCTCGTACGTCGAACCGGCCGCCATCGCCTCGTACACCTGCTGCATGATCTCGCCGTTGCCGAGAAGGAACCGGCAGCGGGCGGCGCCGGCCGATCGGCATTCGACCTCCATCACGGCGAACTGACTCCCGGCCAGGCGTCCGAAAAAGTCGGCGAACATACCCGTCGTGACGTGGCAGCCGGGAAACTCGAGCGGGTGCGCGGGGTCGGCCTCGGCCCAATCACTAGAGTCGATCGCCACCACGGCATCACCAAGTGCCGTCAATGCAATCGAACCCCATCCGAGCTCGCGGAAATACTCCACCGAGCGCTCGCCGAACGACTGAAGGTCCAGCCCCTCAGGCGCACCGAGACCGCGCTGGGCGAGCCACCGCGCGAAGCTGTCGTACAACGTGGCGCCGCCGGCGTATCCGGATTCCTGCAGGTACGTGGCCGCCGTCGGGCCGATGTCGCGGAAGAGCGCCGCCCGCAGCGCGGTGAGCGACTCCCGCATGAAAGCGACCATCGCCTGCCCGGTCATGTCCAACGTCTGTGCCATGTGCCGCTCACACGGAGGGGAAGGGAGTCATCGACGTACTCGTCGCAGCAGCTCGGCCTCGTCGATCGTTTCGATGCCTAACGCTTGCGCCTTCGCCAGCTTGCTGCCCGCCTCGGCACCGACGACCACGGCGCTGGTGGCCTTCGATACGCTGCTCGTCACGCGACCGCCGTTCGCCTCGATCAGCTCCGTCGCTTCGGTCCGAGACAGCGTCGGCAGCGTCCCTGTGATGACGAACGTGAGCCCCTGCAGGGCACCGCGCGCCGCCACCGGCTTCGGTTCGGTGAGATTGAGTCCGGCGTCGCGCAACTTGCGCAGCAACCGTCGCGCGCTCTGGTCGGAAAAGTAGGCCACCGACGCCCGAGCGATCGTCTCACCGATACCGCGAATGGCGAGGATGTCCTCCACCGTAGCGGAGGCGAGTGCGTCGAGTGTGCCGAAGTGGCGCGCGAGCAGCTGCGCCGCGGTCGCGCCAATGTGGCGAATGCCGAGCGCGAAGATGACGCGCGACAACGGCGGGGCCTTGGACGCGGCGATCGCGCTCACGAGCTGCCGGGCACTCTTGTCAGCGAAGCCCTCGAGCTGCACGAGCTGCTCGGCCGTGACGTCGTATAGATCCGCCACGTCGTGGATGAGCTGCGCGTCCAGAAGCTGCTTGATGCGCGCGTAGGACAGCCCGCGGATATCCATGGCGCTCCGCGACGCGAAATGCACCAGCCCCTCGAGCTGCCGTCCCGGACACGCGACATTTGGACAGTAGATCGCCACTTCCCCTTCATCGCGCTCGACGGCCGTGCCGCACACGGGACAGACGCGTGGCGCCAGCTTCCGTTTAGGAGGATCATTGGGGTCGCGGCGCTCCGGAATCGGTCCGATGATCTGCGGAATGACCTCGCCAGCGCGCTTCACCTGCACCCAATCGCCCTCACGAAGATCCTTCTCCTTCACGAGCTCGAAGTTGTGCAGCGTTGCCAGCTTCACCATCGCTCCGCCGATCTCCACGGGCTCGAGCACGGCGTAGGGATTGAGCGCGCCCGTGCGGCCGACGTTCACGTTGATGGCGATGAGCTTCGTCTCGGCGATGTCCGGCGCGAATTTGCGCGCGACGGCCCAGCGCGGCTCTCGCCCGCCCACGACGCCAAGCTCCTCCTGTAATGCGAGCGAATCGACTTTCACTACGCCGCCGTCGATGGCGAAATCGAGCTCGGCTCGAACGCGGTGCTCCACGTCGTGAGCCCACAGATGCACCTCCGACAGCTCCGAGCACCGCTTGCGGTACGGCGCGATCGGAATACCCCACGCGTCGATGGTGTCGAGGAGCTCCGACTGCCGCTCGAAGGGAAGCTCGACGCCATGCGGCGCCGCAACGGCGTAGCCGAAGAAGCGCAGCGGACGCCGTGCGGTGACGCCGGGGTCGAGCTGCCGAAGCGCGCCCGCAGCGGCATTGCGCGGATTGGCGAATACCGGCTCACCGGCTTTGATGCGCTCCGCGTTCATGCGCTCGAAGCCGCTGAAGGGCATGTACACCTCACCGCGAATCTCGATAAGCGACGGGTGTGACGTGCCCCGCAGACGGAGCGGGATGTCGCGAATCGTGCGCAGATTCACCGTGACGTCTTCGCCCACCACGCCATTGCCGCGCGTCGCGCCGCTGGCGAGAACGCCGTCGCGATAGGTGAGACTGACGGCGGCGCCATCGATCTTGAGCTCGCAGGTGTAACCCGAGCGCCGGATGTCATCGCCCGCCAAACGCGTGATGCGCTCCTCCCACTCATGCAGCTCGTCCTCGTTGAAGGCGTTGCCCAGCGACAGCATCGGTACGAGATGCGTGTGCTTCGCGAGCTGACTCTGGGGAGGCGCGCCGACGCGCTGCGTCGGTGAGTCGGGCGTGCGCAGCGCCGGATGCCGCTCCTCCAGTGTTTTGAGCTCGCGAAAAAGGCGGTCGTACTCGGCGTCCGAGATCGTCGGCTGGTCGAGCACGTGATAGTCGTAGTTCGCCCGCTCGAGAACGTCCCGCAGCCACGCGGCTCGGGCTGCGGCAGAGGCAAGATCGTCTGGCAAGTGCCGGCTAGCCCTTTGCCTCCTCTTCGAGCACCTGCATCGCGACCGCCACAAGCCGGCCGAGCTCCTCATCGGACGCCTTCGGCAGGAGCGTCTCAGCCCAGACGTGATCCTCCGAACGGGTGTAGCGATCGAGCAGGCGCTTCATGAAGGCGATGAGCGCGATCCGTTGGAGCTCGGCCCGGCGCTGTCCCTGGGTGGCATCCTGCTGCGAACGCAGCAACGCCTCGAAACGATGCGCGTTGCGCAGCGCCTTGGCTGTGAGCGAAGCGACGACCTGACAGAAGCGAACGTCGGCATCGGAGAACGGCTCGGCGTCACGCTCGGTGCGCAGAAAGATCGCGCCAATGACGGAGCCCTGCCATTGGATCGGCACGACGACGATCGATCGCACATTGCGCACGTCCAGCTGCGATTTGATGCTCTTCAGCATCGGATCGTTTGCCGCATCGGGGATGAACACGGTCTCACCCGACTCGAACGCGCGCTTCAGCTCGGGATAGCGGTTGAGGTCGACCACCAGATTGCGGATGGTCGGATCCTCATAGCTCGCGACGAGCCGCGCCTCGTCTTTTTCACCGGAAAGAAAGATCGCGCAGCGATCGAGGCCGAATGCATCACCGAGCTTGCGCGCGATCGTTTGCAGGATATCGACGAAGTGCAATGAGGCGGAGATCTCCTGCAGAATCTCGACGATGGCGATCAGGTGATCGCGCTCCTTCTGCAGCTCGGCGACACGCGCCCTCAGGCGCGTGACCTCGTCATCACGCCCGGAGAGCTCCTCCGTCGGCGGTGGCGCTAAGTTCGTCTGATCCATGAGGCGCCGCGGTGTGTGCGTTGAAGTAGTCGCTGTCGAAGCGGACCACCTTGTTCCGGCCCGTCTCCTTGGCGACGTAGAGCGCGTCGTCGGCCGCGCGGACCAGCGCGTCACAACCGGAGATGCGAGGGTGGGGCCATCCGCCCACGCCGAAGCTGACCGTGCGCCGGATGCTCTGGTCGTCGAAGGTGAATGTATGCGCTTCGACCTCTTTGCGCACCCTCTCCGCGAAGGTCACCGCCGCATCGAGCACGGTACCCGGGAGCAGGAGCATGAACTCCTCTCCGCCGTACCGGCCGACACGGTCGATCTCGCGCGCCGCAGTCTTGAGTATGCGCGCGAACTGCCGAAGCACGGCATCGCCCGCCTGGTGCCCATACGTATCGTTCACGCTCTTGAAGCGATCGAGATCGCACATCACGCAGGAGAAGGGCTCGTTGAGACGTTTGGCATGCTCGAACATCTCCTCGAGGCGCTCCTCGAGATGCCGCCGATTATCCAGGCCGGTGAGGCCGTCCGTCTGTGACATGTGTCGCAGCCGCTCGTTCGCCTCGAGCAACTGGCGCTCCCGCTCCTCGAGCTCCTCCTGCAGCCGCTTGATGCGAAGCATCGACCGGAGGCGCGCCTGCAGCTCGGCGAAGTCAATCGGCTTCGTGATGTAATCGTCGGCGCCCGCCTCGAGCCCTTCGACCTTGTCCTCGGTCGAGTCGAGCGCCGTTTGCATGATGATGGGGATGAACGGGAGCGTCGGACTCCCCTTTACGCGCCGAGCGACCTCCATTCCGTCGATACGCGGCATCATCACGTCGAGCAGGATGAGATCGGGCGGCGACTGATCGACACACTGCAATGCTTCGGCGCCATCGTGGGCCGTATCGGTGCGATATCCCCACGCCTCGAGACGCGCCTTCAGCAGCTCGACGTTATCCTCGTGATCGTCGACGATGAGGATGCGCGCCGGGAGGGGAGCATCCTCTTCACTTGCCATTGTCCTTCCCGAGGAAGCGCTGCACCTCCGCGACGACCGCGCGCGGTTCGCATGGCTTGGCGAGGTAGCCGTCGCACCCCACCTCCATGGCCTTCTCGCGATCGGATGCCAGCGCGTGCGCGGTCAACGCGATGATCGGAATCTCGCGAGTCTCCGGATCGTGTTTCAGCACCTGCGTCGCCTCCCAACCGTCGATGATCGGAATGGAAATGTCCATCAGGATCAGGTCGGGCTTCTCGGAGCGAGCCTTCGCGATCCCTTCCTCGCCGTTCAAAGCCTCGGTCACGGAATACCCGAAATGACGGAGAATCGTGGAATAGACGATGCGGTTGTCTTCGTTGTCTTCGACCAAAAGAACCGTCTTGCCGTTCGCCATGCGTAGCCTCACACCGGCTGCTCGTGGTGATTTCCGTCGAAGAGACGGGATGTTGAAAAGCGCGGTGCCCGGGATGAAAGCGGAACAAGCTACTGGCACCAGGCCGGTAGAGCGCCGGCGCGATGGCAGCAACGATAGGTCTCAAGCTCGCATTCGACTCGCAAGTTTCTTACCACCGCCAGGAGCAATCGATCGATGGCGTACGCCGGTAAAGTGATTCAGCGCAATCGCATGGTCTCCGCGGGCCCGCAGAGGCGTGGGCCGCGGAAGGACTCCCTCCGCGGGAGCTCACCTCCGGATATCAGCTATCGCGATGGTGCCCCCTCGGTTGTCATGTTGGCCGGTGGCCTCGCTGTCGGTCTCGCGGTGGGCGCGGGCGCGGCACTGCTATTCGCACCGCGGAGCGGCAGGGCCACCCGAAGGGCGCTAACGCGCCGCGGCCGCGATGTCAGGACCCGTGCGTACGACGCATGGGACGATCTGCGCGCAGAGCTGCAGCGGCGGCTCCGGCGCAAACGCCGGAATATCCGCCGGCAGTTGGACGAAAAGTGGGCGGGGTGGCAGGACGACGACTGCTGACGATCGGCGCCTCGGGTCCTCAGTCCAGCTCCTGCAGTCGGCGCTCGGCGATCTGCTTGTAATACCGATCGTTGTACTCCGCATCCGGCAGGCGTAGCACGTCCCGGTACGCGGCGCGCGCCCTGTCCTTCTCGCCCCGATCGGCGTAGACGGCGGCGAGATCCAGGCGATGAACGACGCGGTTCGGCTCGAGGGCGACGGCACGCTCGAGATCATGCTGCGCGTTATCCCAGCTTGCCTCTCCCATCACCTTGCCGCCGAGGAGATTCCTCGCGGCGAAACGCGCAAAGCCGTTGAGTCGCATGATCTCGGCGTTCCAGACGCCGAGCACGTGCAGCGCGCCGGCGTGAAGCGAGTCGAGTCGGAGTGCATCGGTCGCTTCATCGTGCACGGTGGTGGCATACTTCACTCGTTCCATCGTTCCTTTCGTGAGCGCGGCGCGCCCGAGTGCTTTCGCGAGAGCGTAGTGCGCACTGGCGGCATTCGGGTTCGCCTGCACTGCCAGACGCGCGAGTCGCTCTCCCTCCGCATAGAGGCGAGGTCGATCGGCATCGGAGAACTCGCCCAGATCAATCGCCGTGTTGGCCGCCTTCCAGAGCGCTTCGACATTGTTGGAGTCGACAGCGACGGCGGCGGTGTAGTGCTGCAGCGCCGACCGGAGATTCCTCGCCGCGACATCCCGGTCTCCGAGGGCGACATGCTGCGCCGCGTCCTGAGGCCGCGCGACGCGCGAGGCGCAGATCATTGCGGCGACGATCACGCTGCACATCTTCATGGAAGTTCCGGGCGACTTGCTGGGGACGCGGAGATGACAGCCGGCCGAAGCGGTCGATCTAGACCGGCTCGGCCGGAGCATTCGGCAACGTAGGACGCACTCCTATTCGCGGTCAATGCTCGCGCATCGTTTGATCGAGAAGAAACGCGACGGCGGACGTTTGGATGGCGGTGAGTGGCGCGCGCTGACACTCGCCTACGCCAGTGGCCACATCCCCGATTACCAGATGGCCGCGTTTCTCATGGCCTGCTATCTCCGGGGTCTCGACGCCGAGGAAACGGCTGCGCTCACAGACGCGATGCTGACGAGTGGAGAGCGGCTCGGCATCACCGGAGTGAATGCGCCGCGGGTCGACAAACATTCCATCGGTGGCGTTGGGGACAAGACGTCGCTCATCCTCGCGCCTCTGGTGTCGTCGCTCGGCGTCATGGTTCCGATGATTTCCGGGCGAGGCCTCGGCCACACGGGCGGCACGCTGGACAAACTGGAGAGCATTCCCGGCTTTCGAACCGATCTCACGCTGGCGCAAGCGCGAGCGCAGCTCGCCAGTCTCGGATGTATCATGATCGGCCAGACACGGGAGATCGCTCCCGCCGACCGGAAGATGTACCCGCTCCGCGACGCGACGGCGACCGTGGATTCCATACCGCTCATAGCGGCGAGCATCATGAGCAAGAAGCTCGCAGAGGATCTCACGGGTCTGGTGCTCGACATCAAGCGCGGCAGCGGCGCCTTCATTCCCGAGCTCGAGCGCGAGATCGAATTGGCGCAGGTGATGATTCGCTTGGGCGTGGACCACGGTTGTCCGGTAGTGGCGCTGGTGACGGCGATGGATCGCCCGCTCGGACGCGCGTGTGGCAACGCACTCGAGCTCGAGGAGGCGATTCTTGCCCTCCGCGGCGAAGGACCGCCCGATGTCATGGAGGTGACGTACGCGCTTGGCGCGGAGATGCTCGTGCTGGCGCACGCGGCGACGGACATTGACGGGGCCCGCCGGCAAATGGAGCGGGCGATCGGCACCGGGCGCGCTGCGGAGCACTTCCAGAAGATTATCGAGGAGCAGGGCGGCAATCCGGGTGTGGTCGACGATCCTGCCGTGCTGCCCCAATCGGCACAGTGCGAGCTGTTCGCGGCGCCGCGACGCGGATTCATCGCGCGGGTGGAGCCGCGGGCCGTGGGCCGCGGCATCACGGCGCTCGGCGGCGGGCGCGACACCATGGAGGATCGCATCGATCCGAGCGTCGGCTTCGTCATCACCGCCCGTCCCGGCGATTGGGTGGAGGCGGGAGAGCCGCTGGCCACCATCTTCGCGCGCGACCGGATCGGCGTCGAGAGCGGGCGGCAGACTCTGCGCAACGCGATCACGATCGCGGAGGAAGCTGATCCGCCCCTGCCACTGATCTCGCATCGCATCTCGACCGCCGGCGTAGAGCTCTACCAGCCCGATGCGAAGGCTTGAATACACGCCGCCCGGAGTGAATGGTTCAGCAGCAGCTTTGTCCTGGAGAAGAGATGCCCCGAAAGATCGCGAAGCTGGCGGGCTTCGGCGCATTCGGCGCGATCGCGCTGTTCCTGGCGATCTTTTTATGGATCGTCCTGAAGACGCTCCCGCGATCGAGTAGCGGAATGACACCGGTGCTCGACATCGTCACATGGATTTCGATCGGACTCGTGATCGTCGCGCTCGCACTCACGCACGTGATCATCGCCCGGCAACTGTTGTACATCGGGCGCGGCGGAGGGCCGAAGCGTATTTGAGCATGTCTGGTGCGGCGGGCGGGTAGCTATAGACGTCTTCATCGCCGCCAGATCGTCGAAACACGAAGCGCTGGTCGGGCGCGAAGAGGCTTCCATTGCGTCGTGCGCTGATGACGCCGGAATACGATCAATCGTGCAGGGAAAGCATGAAGCACTGGCCGAACCGCATCGTTTTGCGTGCGGAATACCCAATGCACCGTCGGGACATCGAGGCTGCGCGCACGGCACGCTCAATGTCTCGATCGGGCGATGACGTGTTCCGCTCGTACAGTACGATCGTTCGATGTCGCCGGAGCGTCACTCGCTCGCAATGCGGCGTGGCACGCCCGGAGAGCCGCGTGTTCGTACCGAGAGCACGGTGCACTGATCGGCGCGCGGGTGACCTCGCCAGTCGTCCAATGAAGTGGCGCTCGGAGTCGGGTGTGTATCGCTCGGACCGACAGCCGTCTCGCTCGGACCGCCGGCCGATCAGCACGAGCTGGCGCATACATCGCTGGCGATCCGTTGCGTCGTGCAGGAAATGCAGAATCGACTGACGGGCTTCGACAGAGTTGCGGACGGAATGGGGCATGCGCCGAGCGGCATCGCGTTTGTCGCCGTCGGGTTGAGCGGTGAATTGCACGGAATCTCAGGTAATCGCCATGCGGCGAAGGATGCATCGCTTGGACTGCGTGCGGGGCGCCAGGCGCCTAGGGATGCAGCGCTCGAACGCGGACGCGATCAGCACGGATCGGAGGATGATGCGCTCGGACTGCGTGGTGTCCTGCAGAGACTGCACGATGGTGCCAACCCACTGGAGGCTGTCACGTTCGCCCCGAGCGGTGATTCGTCGGTCAGGATGCCACCGTTGACGAAATGAACGTCGCCGGCATGGACAGCTTGGTGTTGCGAATGGCTTGCACGCTGTGTCGCTGGAACGGCACGTTGTCGCGCTCGGAGTGGCATTGCACCCTGTCGTCGTCACACGCGTCGTACTCGGCGTCGATGCTCGCTACCCGAGCAATCGGAATGGCAGCCGGGAAATGGCGGATGGTGCGCAGTGAACGTGTGCCGTGCGCGAGGAGACGACGATTCTCTCCGTCGGCGCGCTGCGTGTCCGAGCCCGCGAGCACGATGTAACCCTCGGACCGGGGCTACGGGCGCGGCGCCGTACGCTGCGACGCCACGGCCCGCCACGTGCCGCCCTCCCGAACGAACGTGTCGGTGAAGACGACACGAGTCGCGACGGGCTGGCCCTTGTAGCTGCCGTCCTGTGCTGCCGTGCCCGTCGCGACGGCGGCATCGCCATACGACTGCACGTGGATGTCGCGCAGTTTGATGGACTGCAGTTTCAGGTCAGGTGACTTGATGCCCGCGAGCGTCTGCTGCCGGTTCCCGCGATGGCCCTCCTCGTCCGTATCGACGTAGGTAGGCGCGAATACGCGCTCGAGCGTCGTGATGTCCTTGGCGACGATGGCGTCGACCCAGCGATGCTCGAGATCCACGATCTCACGATTAGTCGCATCCGATCGCGACGAGGGGTGTGCCTGCGCATGCGCGGCTCGACTGCCGGGAACAAGGGCGAGCGCGAAAAGGCAAGCGGCTGCGTAAGCGAAGCGCGCGGTGACAGCTCTCATAGTCCCTCCATGCTGGACGTCGAGGTGGCAACGACGCTCGAATCTTCTACGCCTCGGCTCAGATGTCGAGATTGCTGACGAACCGCGCGTTTTTCTCGATGAACTCCCGCCGGGGCTCGACGTCGTCGCCCATGAGCGTTTGGAAGATCTGGTCCGCTTGGTACGCTTCCTCGATCCCGACCTTGAGCAGCGTGCGGCGTTCGGGATCCATCGTCGTGTGCCAGAGCTGCTCGGGGTTCATCTCGCCGAGTCCCTTGTAGCGCTGGATGTTCAGGTTACCCTTGCCGTCGCCGTTGCCGATTCGTTTGGCAATCTCCTCGCGCTCGGATTCGTCGTAGGCGTAGTACTCCTCTTTCCCCTTGGCAACGCGATAGAGGGGTGGCTGGGCGATATACACGTACCCCGCCTCGATCAGCTCGCGCATCTGGCGATAGAAGAAGGTGAGGAGCAGCGTGCGGATGTGGGCGCCGTCCACGTCCGCGTCGGTCATGATGATGATCTTGTGATAGCGTGTCTTGTCGATCTCGAAATCGTCCTTGATGCCGCTGCCGATCGCCGTGATGATCGTACGGATCTCCTCGTTCGACAGGACCTTGTCGATGCGTGCCTTCTCGACGTTGATGATCTTGCCGCGCAGCGGCAGGATGGCCTGGAAGTCGCGGCGCCGCCCCTGCTTCGCCGATCCACCGGCTGAATCGCCTTCGACGAGATAGAGCTCGCACAAGGCCGGATCGCTGAGCGAGCAGTCGGCGAGCTTGCCCGGCAGGTTGCCGACGTCGAGCGCCGATTTCCGGCGCGTGAGGTCGCGTGCTTTCCGTGCCGCCTCGCGCGCGCGCGCCGCGGACACGGCCTTCTCCACCACGATGTTGGCGGTCCTCGGATGCTCCTCGAGGTAGCTGGAGAGCCATTCGTTGACGAGCGTCTTCACCGCCGATTCGACCTCGGAGTTGCCGAGCTTCGTCTTCGTCTGCCCCTCGAACTGCGGTTCGCGCACCTTCACCGACAACACGGCAATCAGCCCCTCGCGCACGTCATCGCCGGACAGGGTGAAGTCCGCCTTCTTGAGAAAATTGCCCTTCAGGGCGTACTGGTTGATGACGCGCGTCAGCGCCGACTTGAAGCCGGTGAGGTGCGTGCCACCTTCGTGCGTGTTGATGTTGTTGACGAAGGAGAACACGGTATCGTTGTAGCCGTCGTTGTATTGCAGCGCGAGCTCGATCCCGACGTCGTCCTTGGTAGTGTCGACGTAGAGAACCTCGGGGTGCAGCGCCTTGCGTTTGTCGTTGAGGTGCTGGACGAACTCCCGCAGGCCGCCCTTGGCGTGGAACGTCTCCTCCTTCTCCATACCCGCCCGCTCGTCCTTGAGGGTGATGGTCACCCCTTTGTTCAGGAACGACAGCTCGCGCAAACGCATCGCGAGCGTGTCGTAGCGGTAGATCAGATCGGTGAAGATCTCGTGATCGGGCTTGAACCACACCTTGGTGCCGCTCTCCCGCTTCGGCACGTCGCGAAGTGCCTTGAGCTTCGTGGTGGTATTGCCGCGGGCGAAGTCCATGTAGAACTCCTTCCCGTCGCGGCGCACCCACACCTTGAGCTTCTCCGACAGCGCGTTCACCACCGACACGCCGACGCCGTGCAGACCGCCGGACACCTTATATGAGTTCTTGTCGAACTTGCCGCCGGCGTGCAACACGGTCATCGCCAGCTCGACGCCAGGTATCTTCTCCGTCGGGTGCACGTCGACGGGAATACCTCGCCCGTTGTCTTCGACGGTGACGGAGTTGTCTTCGTGAATGATCACCGATACGCGATCGGCATATCCGGCGAGCGCTTCATCGATCGAGTTGTCGACGACTTCGTAAACCAGGTGGTGAAGACCGCGTTCCGAGGTCGAACCGATGTACATGCCGGGACGCTTGCGAACCGCTTCCAATCCCTTGAGAACCTGAATCTGCCCGGCGTCGTACTTCGCGCCGCTCTGCTCGTCGTTCGCTCTCGTCGCCATTTCTCACTCGAATAACGCCAGAAACACGTGCCCAAAGAAAGGCCGAAATTGCTCTCTCAGGCAACCTGAGAAATGTAATAGCGCGAGCAGGCGAAATCAATGCTTTGCTGTGCACTCAAACAGGTGTGCGTCAAAGACTTACGACGATCAGGAGCGCTTGATCTGCCAGCGGATTTTCACCACCGGGCGGCGGCCTGGTTTGGCGTTCAGCGATCGCAGGAGCTCGGGTTCGAGCAGAGACAACTCGGTCATCCATGCGTTCGTCTTCACCGCGACGAACAGGATACCGTCGGCCGTGATGTGCAGTGGCTCCGTGACCAGCGCGATCTGGCGACCAACCAGCGTCGGCCATTCCGGCACGATCGCCGCCTGTTCCACGCGCGACGCCAGCCCGGTGGCCGCCAGCATCCCGGACAATACGTTCTTCAACGCTTCGGGCTTTCTCTTGCGCTCGCTCACTCGTTCCCCTCTCCTCCGGCGTGCTACGGCCGCACTGTGCCGGCAACGATGTTCCGGCGCTCGAGCTTCGTGAGACCGGCCGGAATGTCGCTCGCACGGGGTACGGTCAACAACGTCTGACCGAGTCCGGACTCCGTGAGGAGGCGCATGACCCGATGTGCTCGGCGCACATCGAGCTCGGAAAAGGGGTCGTCGAGGAGGAAGACAGGGGCACACCCGTCGCGCCGGCGGTCGCGGAGTGTCTCGGCCTCGAGTAAGCGCATGGCAATCGCCGCAGTGCGCTGTTGCCCCGCCGATCCGAAGGTGCGCAGATCGTACGGCGCGTTGTCACCGCCGGCTATGGTGATCACGAGATCGTCGCGATGCGGCCCGGCGTGTGTGATGCCTCGCCTGATGTCGAGTGTCCGCCTTTGTTCCAGTTCGCGTGCCAGCGCGCCTTCCGCGTCCTGCTGTGAAGAGATCGCGCTCGCGTATCGTATCTCGAGGCGATCACTGGCGGCAATCGCGGCACAGAGCGCCGCGAAGCGCGCGGCGACTTCTGCGACCCACGCCCGTCGCTCCCGCAGCAACTCTGCCCCGAGCTTGGCGAGGGGCGTTTCCCAAACGGCAATACGCGATTCGTGCGCGCGCGCACTGCCGCGGCTCCGGGAAGCGTCCCGCAGCGCCGCGTTCCTGTGCGCGAGCGCCGTCCGATAGCGCCGCAGCGCGGACAGATAGGCGCGCGACGTCATCGCCAGAAGAATGTCGAGGTAGCGCCGCCGCGCCGCCGGCGCACCGGCCACGAGCGCCACATCCGCCGGCGAGAACATCACTGCTGGCAAGGCGCCTAACGCATCGCTGAAGCGGTCGGTCACGATGCCGTCGACGCGAACGCGCTTGCGCTTCGTCGACTTCTCGAATCCGACGCTCACCTCATGCTCACCGTCCGCGGTGAACGCCGCGTTGATGTGAAAGCCGGAAGCCCCGAAGCGGACGACCTCCTGATCGTGGGCGCCGCGACCGGACCGTAACAGAGAGAGGTAGTAGACCGCCTCCAGCAGATTGGTCTTTCCTTGACCATTCTCTCCGACGAGCACGAGCCCCTCCTCACTCAGCTCGAGATCGACCCTCGCGAGATTGCGGAAGTCGCGCACTGCCAGCGCGCACAGCCGCGTCACACAACTCACCTGCCGGTGAAGCGCGCGGTTCGCTTCTCCAGGAACGCGCCGGTACCCTCCGCCATGTCGGCAGTAGCGGCGAGTAATCCGAACTCCGTCGCCTCGAGCGCGAGCGCTTCGTCGAGCGGGATGTCCTGCCCGCGATTCACCGCCTCGATGCAGGCGCCGATCGCGAGCGGGCCGTTGCCGAGAATCTGCTCCAGCAGCGCGCCGGCCGCGCCGATGAGCTCCGCCGCGGGCACGACCCGATTCACAAGTCCGATGCGATAAGCCTCCTGCGCGTCGATCATCTCGCCGGTCAACAGCAACTGCAGGGCGCGACCTTTTCCGACGAGTCGTGTGAGGCGCTGCGTACCGCCGTAACCCGGGATGAGGCCGAGCTTCACCTCGGGCTGCCCGAACTTGGCAGCGTCCGACGCAACACGGATGTGGCAGGCCATCGCCAGCTCGCAGCCGCCGCCGAGCGCGAACCCATTCACCGCGGCCACGATTGGCTTTGGGCTGGTCTCGAATCGACGAAAGACCTCCTGTCCTCGTTGCGCCAGCGCCTTCAAGGCTACCGCGCTCGCATCGCGCAGCTGGGAGATGTCGGCGCCTGCAACGAATGCGCGTCCGGCTCCCGTGAGCACCGCTCCTCCGACGTCAACGCGCTCGCGAATTTCGTCGATCCGCTGCCCCAGCTCGGCGATCGTCGTGTCGTCGAGGGCGTTCAGCCGGTCCGGGCGCGATACGGTGATCGTCGCGATGCGGCCGGCGATGGCAAGCGAGACGTTGGACATTGGAGGGCGCCTGCGTAAGCGTCGAGGGTAGCGAAAGAAAGAACATGCGGCCGGAGAGGTCAATTCGCGTGTGTTGAAGGTGCAGCCGCAACCGTGGCGGCACTGCGACGGCATGCAGCCTGCCCGGAGCCAGTTCATGGCGCGCTGGATTCACAGGCGGGGCAGCAAAGCGACTGGCTTTCGATACGTCGACGACAACGGTCGTCCGGTGCGGGATCGCCGCGTGCTCGAGCGCATCAACGATCTCGTGATACCGCCTGCGTGGCGAGACGTACACATCGCGGTGAGCCCGTCTCACGCGATTCAGGCATGGGGGTACGATGCGCGCGGGCGCAGACAGTACCGTTACCACGACGCGGAAGTGAAGCGGGGGGAGCTGCGAAAGTACTATCGCGTGCGCGAGCTCGCCAAACGAATGCCGCGGATCCGGCGCACGCTGCGCGAGGATGCACGGCGACAAGTCTTGTCCCGCAACACCGTCGCGGCGACAGTGCTACGGTTGATCGGAGAGACCTTCTGTCGCGTCGGCGGTGATCGCTACGTTCGGGAAAACGGTACGTTCGGCATCACCACGATCCGGAAGTCGCACGCGCGCTTGGCACGGGGCGTTCTGCGCCTCGAATACGTGGGCAAAGGAAAGATTCGCCAGCGGCAAATCGTCGCCGATAGGGAGTTGTCTCGGCTGGTCGCAAGGCAGCTCGCGTGTCCCGGTTCACGCCTCTTTCGCTACCGTGACGCCGATGGTTGGCACGACCTCACGGCGCGAGACGTCAACGAATACCTGCACGAACGCATCGGGCGGCAGTACAGCGCCAAGGACTTTCGGACCTGGGGCGGCACGTTGCGAGCGGCTACCGTGCTCGCGGAGCTCGGACCGGCGCGCAGTCCCACGGAGGCGAAGCGCAACGTGGCGCTCGCGATGCGATTGGTGGGATCCGAGCTCGGCAACACACCCACGATCTGCCGCAAGTCGTACGTGCATCCGATGGTCGTTGCGCGTTACATCGACGAAGGCGAAACGATCGCGCTGCCGCGGGCCCGTAAGCGGGCAGCTGATCGCGGGCGGCCGCAATCTCCGGAGGAGCGGGCGCTGATCGCCTTTCTCGATGCCCATTTCCCCGACCGTCGCCGGAGAACGCGTGCTCAGGCGCGCCCAGCACGTTCCGGCTCAGCAAGCCGGTCCCCCTCGCCGAGACGCGCGCGCCACAGTACGATTTGAACGTCGATACGCGCCGTCCCTCCTCCCGCCGCCCGCGCTGCGCGCGGTCTACGGGCAATCTCCGTAGCCATGATGCCCAACCGCACGCCGCGCGCGCTGGCTCTCTGCGCCGCTACCATTCTCATCCCCGCCGCTGCGAACGCACAGGTCAGCTATAATCGCGCCGAGCGCCTGCTGCCGTGGAACACGACACTCCTTGTGTCCGGCGACGAGGTGCGCCCTCAATGGTTCCTCGACGGCAACCGTTTCTGGTATCGCAACAAGTCCGACCATGGCGCCGAGTTCGTGGAGATCGATCCGGTGCACAACACGCGCACGCTGCTGTTCGACAATACGCGATTGGCGGCGGCGATGTCCGTGGCGAACGACACCAGCTACGATCCGATGCGCCTGCCCTTCCGCGCCTTCAAGTTCACGCATGACGGCGCCGACGAGCACGAGATCGAGTTCACGACCGGTAAGCGCCGCTTCGTCTGCGACGTGGCCGCCTACCAATGCACTGTCGGGGATACGCTGCGCAGTGATGTTCCCTTCGTGCTCTCTCCAGACAAGAAGTGGGAGGCGTTCATCCACAAGTGGAATGTCTACGTGCGCCCGCGCCACGGCGGCGACTCGACGCAGCTCACGAGCGACGGCGTCGAGGAGTGGTCGTATGGGATCACGGCGCCGCGTCCGGTGACACTGCTGCGGGCGGCTCCCGATGGACGGGTGGTGCGAAAGCTCGAGGAGGCGGACGTGACCCGTCTCGCCGCCGCTGGATGGCGGCCGGCACGAGTGTTCACCGTGAAGGCGCGCGACGGCGTGACGGATCTCTACGGCGTGCTGTACCTGCCGCCAAAGCTCGATACCACAAAAAAATATCCGATCATTGATAACATCTATCCTGGCCCGCAGGTCGGCAGCGTCGGTGCGTGGAGCTTCAAGGGCGGCGGCGAGCCGTTCTCGCTCGCCGAGCTCGGCTTCGTCGTCATTCAACTCGATCATCTCGGCACGCCGTTCCGCTCGAAGGCATTCCATGACAACTACTACGGCAACTTCGGCGACAACGGGCTACCGGACCACATCACCGCCATCAAGCAATTGGCGGCAAGATACAAGTTCATAGATCTCGATCGCGTCGGCATCTTCGGACATTCGGGAGGCGGCTTCGCATCGACGGATGCGCTGCTGCGCTACCCCGACTTCTTCAAGGTGGCCGTGTCGGGATCCGGAAATCACGACAACCGCAGCTACAACAGTTACTGGTCGGAGAAGTACCAGGGGCTGCTCGAGCGAGACACGCTGCGCAAGACCGACAACTTTGCGGCGTCGGCGAACAAATCGTTGGCGAAGAACCTCCGTGGGCACCTGCTCCTCTTTCACGGCGACATGGACGACAATGTCCATCCCGCCAATACGATCCAGCTCATCGACGAGCTGATCAAGGCAAACCGGACGTTCGATTTCGTGCTTGCGCCGAACCGCAACCACAGCCTGACGGAGCCGTATTTCATTCGGCGCCGCTGGGATTATTTCGTTCAGTATCTCTTGGGTGAGATGCCACCGGTGGACTACGAGATCGTCCGGCCCCAGGAGCCGGGTGGCTCGACAGCGGGCACTCCCGAACCGGACGAACCGTAGCCGTCGAAACGCTCAGCGGCGCCGCCTCCATGGAGATCGTCCAATGCGTTCGCTGGTCGGCTGACGGCGCCGCCGTATGCATAGTCGACCAACGGCTGCTGCCCGAGCAGTGCGTGGAACGCGCGCTCCACTCGCTCGCTGAGGTCTGTGAAGCGATTCAATCGTTGGCGGTGCGGGGAGCGCCGGCGATCGGCATCGTGGCGGCGATGGGCCTCGTGGTCTCGCTCGGCGACTGCGGCGATCTATCAGCACCGGATTTCCAGTCGCGCGCCGCGGAGCACGCCGGTGCACTGCGTGCGACGCGTCCGACAGCGGTGAACCTCTCCTGGGCGCTCAATCGCCTGTTGTGCCGAGCACGCACTGGCCAAGGAGACGCCAGCACACTCTTGCGTGCGATGCGCGCCGAGGCGGACTGCATCCTTGCCGAGGACCGCGCGATGTGCCGGCGCATCGGCGAGCTCGGTCAGACGCTCATCCCTGATGGCGCGCGCGTACTGACCCACTGCAACACCGGCGCGCTCGCCACCGGCGGCATCGGCACCGCGCTCGCTGCGGTATATTGCGCCGCCGAGCTCGGGAGGCGAGTAGAGGTTCTCGTGGACGAGACGCGCCCGCTTCTCCAGGGGAGTCGACTCACCGCATGGGAGTTGACTCGCGCCGGCATTCCGGTGACGGTGCTGGCAGACGGCGCCGCTCCGTGGGCGATGAAACAGGGCATGGTCGACCTCTGTCTCGTCGGCGCCGATCGGATCGCGGCGAACGGCGATGTCGCGAACAAAATCGGTACGTATGCGATCGCGCTTGCTGCGCGACACCACAACGTTCCATTCTACGTTGCGGCGCCCAGCTCCACGTTCGATCCCGCAACGCCCGGAGGTTCGGGAATCGTGATCGAGCAGCGCCCCCCGGAAGAGATCCGCAACGCGTTCGGAAAGCTCATTGCGCCAATGGATGCCGATGTCTTCAACCCAGCATTCGACGTGACGCCGGCAGCGCTGGTGACCGCGATCGTGAGCGATGTCGCCATTCATCGACCGCCGTTCGATTTCCGGGCGATGGGCGGCTGGCCGGCCGCCGTCGATCCGACAGTGAGCCGATTGGCCGGGCAGTGAGCGCGCGCTCAGGTCATGGCGGCCGCCGAGAGACGATGGACGCAGCTTCGCAGCTCGATGTGCATCGGAAGGCCCTCAGCACGTGCAGGCGTTGCGGCCTTGGCGACGCCGTACGCCCCATCGTCTCGTTGGCGCGAGCGCCTCGCGCCATGCTCGTGGGCCAGGCGCCGGGAAGAGTCGAATGCGAGGGTGGTCGCCCCTTTTCCGGTCGCGCCGGTGGAACCCTCTTTCGTTGGCTTGCACGCGCCGGTCTGGACGAAGTGTCAGCCAGACAGCGCGTGTACATTGCCGCGATCACCCGCTGCTACCCGGGAGCGAGCGCATCCGGTCGAGGGGACCGAGTGCCTTCACGGGCCGAGCGGTCGAACTGCGCCGAGTGGCTCGAACGGGAGCTCTGTCTCATCAGACCGCGATTGATCATTCCCGTCGGCAAGCTTGCAATAGCGCGATTTCTCGAACCGCTGCCCCTCGAGGAGCTCGTTGGACGGCAGCACCAGGTGCGCCACGCCGGCGGCATGTCCATCGCCATTCCGCTGCCCCACCCCTCGGGAGCCAGCAGCTGGGTTCATCAGGGGGACCATGCGTCACTCCTGGGGCGCGCTCTCGAGCTGCTCGCCGATCACTTCAAGCGGCTAGGGATCGTGTCGCAGCCGGGATCACGGAGCGTTGCGTGAGGCTGGTGTTGCTCTGCGCGCTGTCGCTGCACTTTCCCGAGGAGCATCCAGGAGGTGAGTCGTGGTTTGGCGCCGACAAGGCAAAGCACTTCTTCATGTCAGCGTTCATCGAGAGTGCTTCGTACACCAGCGCGCGATTCGTCGGCCTGTCGCGTCGTGATGCGATGTGGACGGCGTCCGGTGTAACTGCCGCGGTAGGCATCGGCAAGGAGCTCCACGACCGCCACGTCGGCGGGGAGTTCAGCCTGCAGGATCTCACCTGGGATGGCGCCGGCGGACTGGCCGCGGCGCTGATGATGAGACGCACGAAGAACTGATCCGAAGGCTATATTGGGGGCGATGAGGGCACGGACGAAGTTCCTCGCTGGTGGCGTCCTGATTCTCGGCACGGCGGGCTATTTGATGGCGACGTCGATCCGCGAGACCGGGGTGTACTATTTCACCCCGACCGAGCTCGCGCAGAAGGTGAGTGCCGATCCGGGGATCCGCGAGGCAGGCATCAAGGTCGGCGCTCGCGTCGTTCCCGGCTCCATACAGCGCGTACCGGGCGGCCGCGAATACGATTTTCGCATTACGGACGGTGCGCAAACGTATCCGGTGGTGTACCGCGGAATTGCGCCCGACACGTTCACAGACGGCGTCGATGTCGTCGTCGAGGGACGGCTCGGATCGGACGGAACCTTCCATGCCACGACGTTGCTGGCGAAGTGTGCGTCGCGATACGAAAACGCACCGGAGAAATATCGGCAGACCCCCGGTTACAAGGCGGCATCGAGCCAGCGGGTCGGCATGTGATTCTGATCGGCGAGTTGTCGTTGTGGGTTGCCTTGCTGATGGTGGCGTGGTGCACCACGGTGTCCTTCGCCGGCGGTGCGCTGAAGCGTGCCGATCTGGCCGCCAGCGGCCAGCGCGCGATGTATGCCACATTCCTGATGACGCTGCTGGCCTCCATCGGATTGTGGACGGCGCTGCTCACGCGTGACTTCTCGCTCGAGTACGTGGCGGGACATATCAGCGCCAACATGCCGGACGTGTACGTGTTCACGGCATTTTGGAGCGGGCAGCAGGGATCGCTCCTCTTCTGGGCGCTGATCCTGTCGATGTACGGCACCATCGCGGTATTCACGAATCGCACAAACACGACGCTGCTTCCCTTTGCCACCGGAATGGTCGCGGCGGTACTGCTGTTCTTTCTCGGGACGATCTGCTTCAAGGCCAATCCGTATACGCGCCTGGCGTGGGTGCCTCTCGACGGTCGCGGAATGAACCCGCAACTGCAGAATCCGGGGATGGCGATTCATCCGCCGAATCTGTACCTCGGCTATGTAGCGACCGCGATCCCGTTCGCGTTTGCCGTGGCGGCGCTCATCACGCGCCGTCTCGACGCCGAGTGGCTCGCGATCGTGCGGCGCTGGTCGCTGCTTTCGTGGTTCTTTCTCACTGTGGGAATCGTGCTCGGTATGTGGTGGGCGTACGTCGAGCTGGGGTGGGGCGGATACTGGGCGTGGGATCCAGTAGAGAACGCGTCCTTCCTCCCATGGCTAACCGGTACCGCGTTTCTGCACTCGATCATGGTGCAGGAGAAGCGCGGGATGCTGCGCAAGTGGAACGTGGTGCTGGTGGTCGTCACCTTCCTGCTCTCCATCTTTGGCACCTTCATCACGCGTAGCGGCGTCATCGAGAGTGTGCACTCGTTCGCGCAGTCGCCGGTAGGGAACTGGTTCGCGGGCTTCTTCGTTCTCTGTACGGGCGCAACGATCTACCTCGTCGCGACGCGGCTGCGCGACTTGGAGGCAAAGGCGGAGCTGGAGAGCATGGTGAGCAGGGAGGCGGCGTTCCTGTATAACAATCTTCTCCTGGTCGGCATCGCCTTCTCCGTACTCTGGGGAACCCTGTTCCCCATCCTGTCGGAATGGGTGCGCGGCTCGAAGATCACGGTCGGCCCTCCATTCTTCAACGCCGTGAACGTGCCGCTGGGACTTCTCCTCCTCGCCCTCACCGGCGTGGGGCCGTTGATCGCCTGGCGAAAGGCGTCGCTGCGCAATCTGCAGCGGCAGTTCGCGATGCCGCTGGCGACCGCGGTGGGCGTTGGCGCGATTCTGTTCGCGGCCGGCATGCGCTCCGGGTACGCGTTGATGGCGTACGGGCTCGGCGCATTCGTGGCCGGTACGATCGTGCAGGAGTTTTACAAGGGCGTCGGCGCGCGTCGCGCGATACATGGCGAAAGCGTCATCGTGGGGCTCGTGCACCTGGTGGGTCGCAATCGCCGGCGATACGGCGGCTACATCGTGCATGCGGGAATCGTTATGCTCTTCGCCGCGTTTGCCGGATTGGCGTTCAAGAGCGAACATGACATCACGCTGCGCGCCGGTGAGACGTTCGAGACGAAGGATCCCTATGGGCACGTGTGGCACTTCACGAGTCAGGGGATCTCCACGTCGAAGACTCACAATCGGCTGACGACCGGTGTGGGGCTGGAGGCGTTGCGCGACGGGAAGGCAGTAGGGATGATCACCTCCGAGAAGCGGCAGTACTTCGACAGCCAGGAGCAGCCGCTGTTCGAGCCCACAACCGAAGTCGGCATCCATTCGACTGCGCCCCTGGACACGTATGTCGTGCTGGCAGGCGTGCGTGGCGACGTCGCCGAGTTGCGAATCACCTTCAATCCACTCGTCATGTGGGTGTGGCACGGTGGCGAGCTGATGGCCATCGGCGGGTTGATCGTGATGTGGCCCGCGGCGGAGCGGCGCCGGGCACGAGCCGGATATGCGGCGGTGCTGCCACCGACACGCGAGTCTATTCCGGTTCCGGCATGATCTCACGCCGATCCTTCATCCTCCGCGCCGGAGCTGGTGCGGTGGGGATGTGGTGGACCTCACGGCTGACCGCACAACAGCGGCCGGTAGCGCGAGGAGGTGCCACTCGCGGCGAGACGTCCGGAGATAGCACCGCCGGAATGGACTCGTCCAATCTGTTCGCGATGGACCAGCTTGCGTCGAGGCCCGTGCGCCTGCCAGGCAAGCCGGGGGCGCGCCCGTCTATGAACGCGGCCCAACGCGACGAGCTGGAGCACCACATCCGCTGTCAGTGCGGCTGCACTCTCGACGTGTACACCTGCCGGACAACGGATTTCAGCTGTCAGGTGTCACCCGCGATGCACGCCGACGTCATGGCGCTCGTGGACGGCGGCTACACGGCGCAGGAAATCCTCGACGCATTCGTGCATGTCTACGGGGAGCGGGTGCTCATGGCACCGTCGAAAAATGGATTCAACCTCGTTGGCTACATCGCTCCCTTTGCGGCGCTCGCAGGCGGGGCCGTGCTGGTACTGGCGCTCATTCGGGAATGGGGAGGAGGTCGCGGCCGAGGGACTGGCGGGCACGTGGTGGGTAGCCTGCCGGTTGTGCCCACTGCCGCAGAGGCGACGCCGGAGGAGCTGGCGCGCCTCGAGGCGGCGGTTCGCGACGACCGGTGACGTTCGCGCTTTTCTTCGGTACGCTCCTCGCCGTGGTCGCGCTCGCGTTCGTGCTGTACCCACTCTTCTTTAGCGGCACGCTTCCGACCGACACGCGTCGCCTGCTCACGGAAACGCACGAGGATCCCATCACGGTGCTGCGGGAGATCGAATTCGACCGCGTCACCGGCAAGCTGTCCGATAGTGATTACGCGGAGCTGAAGGCGCGCTATACGCGGCAAGCGGTGGCGGCGATGCGCAGGCGCGCCGGCGGCGGTGCCGCCGTCGGCAGTTACCAGCCGGTCAGCGACGACGAGATCGAAGAAGCTGTGCGCGCGTACCGGGCACGGCATGCCGAATGTGCCCATTGCGGGCCCCGCCCGGAGCTGGATGCGGTTTTCTGCTCGTCGTGCGGGCGGCGGATCCCCGGACGGTGATGCGGCAACGCCCCCAGCGAGAGATCGCTCAGGGGCGTCGCGCGTCGCCGTTGAGTAACGGCGGTCAGTCTTTCTTGGTCGTGTCCGTTTTCGCCCGCTTGGTGCCGGCCTTCTTCATCGCGCCGGCTTCCATTCTCTCGCCCTTCTTCACCATCGCGGCGCCCTTCTGCTCCATCTTCTCGCCGGCTTTCATCTCGCCCTTCTTCTCCATCGCCTCTCCCTTCCGCTCCATCTTGGCCCCTTGCGCTTCCATCTTCGCGCCGGCCTTTCTGCGACCGCTCTTTTTCATGGCGGTGGATTTGGCCTTGCCGGTATCCTGAGCGGTGGCTTGCGCATGCAACGTGGGTGCGATGGCCAACATCAGGGCAGCGGCGAACACGATGTGCAGACGCTTCATGTGAAGTCCTCCTGGGGGGTGTGGTAGGCTCACCTAACGCGAGCGGAGACTTTCACGGCTCGGAACCGGCCCGCCGATGCCGCGCGAGAGGAACACGAGGCGCCGAAGCGGGGCACTTCTGGGTAGATCGACCCCGCCAGAGATGCGGCGGTCACACTCCTGGTCAGCGCTCGACCGACTCGAGCCGGGAGAGGGCGATTCGAATCGGAACAAGTGTGGCCGACGCGCAGAGCAGAAACGCGAGCCCGAAACCGACGACCATCTCGAGTGAGTCGGTCGGGGTCCCAAAGCTGCGCGCACTGAGATACGCATAGACGGGCCGAGCCTCGAGAATGACCACCCCGCCAATCACCGCCACAGCCGTCATCATGAACAGCAGCCCGCCGAACGACGTGGGGATCTGCGCCGCGTTCTCCGTCTCGAACTGCGGATACAGCGTGCCGAAGCCGATTGCCAATCCGGCCAGCGCGAACGTCATGAACACGATCGAGAACACCGAGACCATGAACATGAACTCACTGACCTGCAGCAAGTAATCGGTTACGCCGACGATGCCGAGCGCGAGCAGCAGCAGCGGCATCGTTCCAACCCAGAACTTCGCCCAGAGCAGGTCGCGCATGCCCATGGGACTGGACCGGAGCAACCAGAGAGTGCGTCCTTCCAAGCTGACGCCCGGGAAGATGAAGCGCGCCGCGATCGACGCGAGCACGAAGCCGGCGAGCACCAGGTTGAGAAACGGCACGATGTTCACAAGGAAGAACGTCATGCCGTCGCCTCGCAATGGCAGGTATTTGATGTTGAAGACGTATACGACCACCAGCACGGCGAGCAGTATGAGCTGCGACCATTGCGTCGTATCGCGGAAGAAGAGACGCAGTTCCTTCATTACGAGCTCACGCTTCAGCACACCGAAAGGTGAGAGCACGACATGACCGATGGAGCGCCAGAGCGTTCCTCGCGCCCAGCGCTCGCCACTTTCCTGCGCCTTGCTGTAGCCGATGGAGTAGAGGGCCCAGTGGATGGTGGAGCCCACGACCACTGCAGCCGCCGCCGTGGACCAGAGCAGGTAGAAGGGCAGCGCGTCGAGGCGGCCGCCGAGCCATGACATGATCGAGCGTTGCGCCCAATCGCTGGGCATGAGCGGCGACGTCGGCGTCCGGAGAATCGTAATGAAGTCGACCAGTGACCGAAAACCCTCCGGTCGCGCGAGCCGCTCCGGGCGTACCACGCGAAAGAGGAGAACGATTCCGCCCGCCGTGAGCACTGCGATTACGCTCAGAATGTCTCGCGTGCGCCGCGCGGGAAAAATGTTCACGAGCAGCAGCGTCACCGCGCTTCCCAGAACTGCGGGAATCACGAGCAGCGGCACGAACGTCAGCAGTGCGACGACGGGATACCACGGGCCGCCTCGGTACACGAAGCCATACGCCGTGAACATCGGCACTGCCATCAGCACGACCATCCAGCTCGAGTGCACCAGCGTCTCGAGCAGTTTCGCTCCGTACAGACGCAGCCAATCCACCGGCGCCGCGACCAGCAGATCCAGGTCGCGCGCGAGAAAGAAGCTCGACAGCGCGGTGATCACGTTGGACAGCAGCAGAATGGAAAAGAACCCGATGAGGATGAGTCCCAGGAGCTTGCCGGCGAGCAGGGGTCCGATCTCCTGCACTCCCTTGAAGTACAGCAGCAGGCGATACAGCACACCGAAGATGAATGCCCAGAAGATCAAACCGAGAGACGCGAGTACGAGAATGCGTGCGCCCTTGCCGCGCTCTTTGGCCATCGCGCGCGCCCGTGCCGTGAGATACTTGGGCAGCAGCAGGTGAATCAGCGACGGATTCGGGAGCTCGTCCTGTCCCGTCGTCGCGTGCGCTCCGCTCACTACGGCTCGTACGGTCAGCTCACTCATCCGTCATCCCGTTATCTCACGCATCCAGCACGTCCACGAGCTCGCGCGCCGCATTCTCGCCGGTGAGCCGGAGAAAGATGTCCTCGAGGCCGGTGGCACCCGCCTGCGCGGTAGCGCGCAGCTCTCGCATCGTTCCGGCCGCGCGGATCTTTCCCGACTGAATGATGGCTATGCGGTCGCACAAGGCCTCGGCGACCTCCAGCGTATGCGTGGACATCATGATCGTGTGTCCGCGCCGCGTGTACTCCCGGAACAGATCCTTGAGGATGCGCGCCGCTTTTGGATCCAGCCCGACCATCGGCTCGTCCACTACGATCACCTGTGGCCGGTGCACGAACGCGCTGGAGATGATCAGCTTCTGGCGCATCCCGTGGCTGTAGCTTTCCACCAGCTCATCGCGCCACTCGTCGAGATCGAACAGCGCGAGCAGCTCACGGGCGCGATGTTCGATCTTCGCACCTTCCTGATCGTACAGACCGGCAACGAAGCGAAGAAACTCGGCGCCGGTGAGCTTCTCATATATGAAAGGGCGGTCGGGGATGAAACCGAGCTTCGTCTTCGCCGCGATCGGATTCGTCGCGATATCGACGCCGCCGATCTCGACGCGGCCGCTCGACGGCCGGAGAATGCCGGCGATCATACGCAGCGTCGTCGTCTTACCCGCGCCATTCGGACCGAGAAATCCGAACAGCTCGCCCGTCGGGACCTCCAAGTTGATCGAGTCCACGGCGGTGAACGAGCCGTAGCGCTTCGTCAGGTCGGTGAGTCGAATCATGAGAATCGCCGGGATCGAGTAGCTTTATCGAGGTTCATGCCGCTGCCTGCGAGTCGCACCGATCGCCAGGCTGTCACCATGCGCGTCCACAGTCGCGCCGCGGCGTTCGAGCTCCATGCGCCAGTTGTCGAACGCGACTTCATACGGCAACCGGCGAAGGAGCAGACCGAGTCGTGTCGTCTGAACGACTCGGCCTTGATCGTCGATCCATCCGCGGAAACCGCCGCTCTCTGGCGTGACCTGCCAGGCTCGTAGCGTGTCGGGCTGAACGCCGCGCCACCGGCCCGCGGTCGAGTCGAAAACGGAGCTGTCGTTCACCACGAACAGCGACTCAGCGCGCACGACGAAGCCGGCGTCTCTGGGAGCGGGCTTCGCGTTCGCGGGATCCAGGAGTGGGAGCACGTATCGCTTACCGACTTTGGGCTTCTCTCCGAGTGCGAGCGCCAGCGGAACGAGCGGCGGCAGCAGGATCGGGCCGTTCAACAGCACCTCGTCCGTGTCCGGCTTCGTCCGACCGGTGGCAGTCGTGAGGACGAACAGGGAGTCGCCACGCACGCGACCGTTCACGGTCACGCGTCCGGTATCGCTCTCGTAGGATTGCGCGAATGCCCTGACTCGAAGAGCGCGCGAGAGCACCACGTGCGTGCGAGTCGTAATGCGATGTAGCCGGCCCCGGACGGGCAAGTCGGCTACGAGATAGTCATCGACCGATACGGTGGTGGTCGCGGTGTCGATCGTGGACGATGCAAAGCCGATCTGGCGATCGCCCTGTTGCACGCCGTAGAAAACGGCTCCCGGGGTGATGCGCGCGGCGGCCTCGGCGAATAGCTCGAGATTCGGCCGAAAATACTCGCGGCGCACCAGCAGGCCGAGGCCGGCGAGCCAGAGGAGCAACAGGACGCCAGCGGCGACTGTACGGCTCACAATCCGCTCCGTCTCAGTGCGACGCTGAGTGCCGATGCCTCATCCGACGTCTCGGCAATGATCGTCACGTCGGCGGGAAAGCGCGCGCGCTTGAGATGTTGTGACAGAACGTCGACCATGATTTCGGCGCTCTCCTCAATGTCGAGATTGCCCGCCCCCAGCCCGAACGGCGCGACAGCGATGCGCTTCAATTGCCAGTCAACGACGCGCTGCAACGCGCTCGTGAAGGCGCGGCGCACGCTCTCGCGGCTGGCGCGTTCGGTCTTGCTCATGACGACGCCGTGCACCAGCAGCTCGACAGCGAGGTTGCCCGCGGCGGTTACCACGGCAGCGCCCACAGGCAATGGCTCGTGCACTCGCAACTGCTCCGCGAGCGGAGCTCCCGCCGCGACTTCGAGTCGCCGGAGAACGGGTGTCGTCGCGCCGAGATCCTCGTTCGTGGGGCGAACAATCGCATCGCCGTCGTAGAACGCCAGATCATCGACGCGGGCTTCGATCACCGCCGTTGGACCTCCCTCGCTCGCTGGTATGCCACCGTCGCTTCGGCAGGCCGTCCCAGCCTGTCGAGGACGACTCCGATGCCCTTGAGGGCACGCCAGTTCTCCGGATCGAGGGTTACGACCGCTTCATACGCCGCCAAGGCATCCCGCAGCTGGTCGGTCTGATTGTACGCTTCGGCAAGGTGGTAATGCGCGAGCACGCGAGTCGGGGAGAGGCTCACGGCACGCTGCAACGGCACGACCGCTTCGCGCCACCGCGCGCGCTTGCAGAACAGAATTCCGAGCGTCATCTGCACATCGGCATTGGCGTCATCCAACCGCACCGCGCGCCGAATATCGGTCTCCGCTTTATCGAAGCGCTTCAGCTCCGTGAGCAGCGACGAGCGGGTGCAGAGCAGGGTGACGTCATCAGGATGGAGGTCGAGGGCGCGACTGAGCGTAGCAAGCGCCGCCTCGAGATTTCCACGCTGAACAAGTTCTCGGATGTGTGCCAGCTCGCGCTCCCGTGCTTGCTCGGCAGCTCGCTCGGCGTCCGTGTCCCCGGAGGCGGCCGCATCCGCGAGCAGCGGCCGGTCACCCGTCACCGCGCGATCTGCCTCGAGAGCCGCCTGATTCGAGCTGACTACCTTCCGCGGCGCCGAGGGCGTCGCCCGTTCCTTCGACTCACTCATCGCATCACGCCAGCGCCAGAGACGTCTCCCCGTTGATCCACTCGAGATACTTCGGCAATCCAGCCGCTACGCTCAGCGCGAGCAGCTCGGGGACTTTGTACGGATGCAGCTCACCGAACGCGTGCTGCAGCGCATCCAACTGTGCCGAGCGCGTCTTGAGCAACACGACGACCTCGCGCTCGTCCGCGATCTTCCCCTTCCAGCGGTAAAGGGACCGCGCTCCCGGAAACATGGTTCCGCACGCGATCAATCGCCGCTCGAGTAGCGAACGCACGAGTCGGACCGCTTCGTCCTCCGCGGCAACGGTGGTGAGCACGACGACCGCGTCTGTGTGAGCCATGAACATCGAACGGGAGTGGGGTATGACAGATGATGCGCGTCGCGGGCTCGGAGCGCGCGTCACGCGTCCTGTCGTCTGTCCATCGGACGGTACAAATCTAAGGCAGTGGCCAGTCTTGTCCCTCCCCGGTCCGGCGGCGACCTTTCGCCGGATATGGCAGAAGATTCATTGATCGTGCGTGGTGCGCGGGAGCACAACCTGCGCAACATCGACGTGGTCATCCCGCGCGACAAGCTGACGGTGATCACGGGCCTCTCCGGCTCCGGCAAATCGTCGCTCGCGTTCGATACGATTTACGCGGAAGGGCAGCGGCGCTACGTCGAATCGTTGTCGGCGTACGCGCGCCAGTTTCTCGGCCTGATGGAAAAGCCGGACGTCGACTCGATCGAGGGATTGTCGCCTGCGATCTCGATCGAGCAGAAGACCGCGGGTCACAATCCGCGTTCCACCGTCGGCACGGTGACCGAGATCTACGACTATCTGCGACTGCTGTATGCGCGTGCGGGTACTCCGCATTGCCCGAATTGTGGGCGGCCGGTGCAGCGCCAGAGCGCCGCACAGATCGCGGAGATCGTGCTCACATGGCAGCCGGACAGCCGGCTCGAGGTGCGGGCGCCGCTCGTGCAAGGAAGAAAGGGCGAGTTCCGCGATCTGTTCGAAAGCGTGCGGAAACAGGGCTTCATTCGCGCGTACGTGGATGGAGAGCTGGTCGAAGTCGCCACGCCTCCCAAGCTCAACCGGCGGCAGAATCACACGATTTCGGTGATTGTGGACCGGCTCACCGTTCGCGCCGACGATCGCGCGCGGCTCACCGATTCCATCGAAACAGCGCTGAAGCTCGCTGACGGGCTGGCGGAGGTGGCGGACGTGAGCAGCGCCTCCAGCGAGATCTTCTCGGAACGATACGGCTGTCCGGTGTGCGGTATCTCGCTCCCGGAGCTCGAGCCACGACACTTCTCCTTCAACTCGCCCTTCGGCGCGTGCGCGACGTGCGGCGGCCTGGGCACACAACGCCGTGTGAGCGAGGAGCTGATTCTGGGCGATTCGAGAATCTCGATTCTCGAGGGTGTGATCCTGCCCTGGGGCGAGCCCTCTGGATACCTGCGCAAGATCGTGCTCCCCGCGTTGGCACGGCAACTCAAGTTCGATCTCAACACTGCGTGGGGCGATCTGCCGCAGGAGGTGCGCGACTGCATTCTTCACGGTGATGCGGGGAAGAAGAGCGCAAAGCTCGTAGAGCTGGGATGGGAGGGCGTACTGTCGAACATCGAGCGTCGTTACGCGGAGTCGACCTCGGACACCGTACGGCTCGAGCTAGAGGAGTACATGCTCGTGGTGCCGTGTCCAGACTGTCATGGTGCGCGCCTGAAAAAGGAGACGCTTGCAGTCACGATAGCCGGCAGGAACATCGGTGACATCGTTGAAATGCCGGTTACGGAGACGCTGGCGTTCATGCAAGCACTTCCGATCCGACGGGACGGCGCTCCCGGCCTCGACCCGGAGATCGCCGGTCCCATCATAAAGGAAGTGAAGGAGCGGCTGAATTTTCTCGTGGACGTCGGGCTGGACTACCTCACGCTCGGCCGATCGGCGGAATCGTTGTCCGGAGGCGAAGCACAACGGATCCGTCTGGCAACGCAGATCGGGTCACGGCTGGTGGGCGTGCTCTACATTCTGGACGAGCCGTCGATCGGCCTGCACCAGCGCGACAATGCGCGCCTGCTCTCCACGCTCGAGCAGCTGCGCGATCTCGGCAATACTGTGATCGTCGTGGAACACGACGAAGAAACGATGCGTGCGGCCGACTACGTGATCGATCTTGGTCCGGCGGCGGGAAAGCACGGAGGCGAGGTGATCGCGTCCGGCACGGTGGACCAGATCATCCGCACGCCGGCGTCGATGACGGGAAAGTATCTGGCGGGCACGATGCGGATTCCGACACCCTCGTCGCGTCGTCCGATCGATGCGCGGCGCGCGATCCGCATCGAGGGTGCGCGCGAGCACAATCTGCGTAACCTCGACGTGCAGATTCCGCTCGGCGTGTTCGTTGCCGTGACCGGTGTCTCCGGCTCGGGGAAATCGACGCTCATCGAGGACATTCTGCATCGTGCGATGGCGCGGCACTTCTACCGAGCCCGCGTGATTCCCGGAGCGCACAGGCGCATCGCCGGACTGGAGCACATCGACAAGGTCATCGACATCGATCAGAGTCCGATCGGCCGCACACCGCGCTCCAACCCCGCCACGTACAGCGGCCTGTTCACGCCCATCCGCGAGTTGTTCGCCGAGATGCCGGAGGCGAAGATCCGCGGGTACGGGCCGGGCCGCTTCTCATTCAATGTCAAAGGAGGGCGGTGCGAGGCGTGTCAGGGTGATGGTCTCGTCAAGATCGAGATGCACTTTCTGCCTGACGTGTACGTGCCCTGCGAAGTGTGCAAGGGAAAACGGTACAACCGGGAAACGCTCGAGGTTCGGTTCCGCGGTCTCAATATCTCTGAAGTGCTCGAGCTCACGGTCGAAGACGCGCTCGCGTTCTTCGAGAACCAACCGCGAATTCGACAGAAGTTGCAGACACTCGACGACGTCGGGCTCGGGTACATCCATCTCGGACAGAGCGCCACCACTCTATCCGGAGGCGAGGCGCAGCGTGTGAAGCTCGCGACTGAGCTGTCGAAGCGGGATACCGGACGCACCTTCTACATCCTCGACGAGCCGACAACCGGGCTGCACTTCGAGGATGTACGGCTGCTGCTGGATGTCCTCCATCGACTGGTGGATCGCGGCAATACGGTGCTGGTCATCGAGCACAACCTCGATGTGATCAAGACGGCCGACTGGATCCTCGATCTCGGTCCCGAAGGTGGAACGCGGGGAGGCACGATCGTAGCCGCCGGCACTCCCGAGGACGTCGCAGCCGTTCCGGCATCATACACCGGCCGCTATCTCAAGCCGATGCTGGAACGGAGTGCCGTTCCGCGACGAAAGATCGGCTGAGCGCCGGCGCCGGCCACGAAGTTCATCCAGGACGAGAGACAAGCAGTGGTTTCCCTACTCGACATCATCGGCCCCGTTATGGTCGGGCCGTCCAGCTCGCACACGGCTGGAGCCTGTCGGCTCGGACTGCTCGCCCGCTGTCTGGTCGGCGGCACCCCGGAGCGCGCGCGCATCGAGCTGCACGGCTCGTTCGCCCGCACTGGAGAGGGGCACGGCACTGACAAGGCGATTGCGGGCGGACTGATGGGCTTTCGTCCGGACGATGACCGTATCCGTGATGCGCTCGAAATCGCGGAGCGCGAAGGACTGGACTATCGCTTCGAGAAAACCAGACTGGACGACGATCGGGGAGGGGGGGAAGTGCACCCGAATACGGTGCGCATCACCCTCGAGCGCGGTGACCGGCGATCGGTGATGGTTGGCTCATCGTTGGGTGCCGGGCGCGTGCTCGTGACCGAGATCGACGGCTATCCGGTGGAGGTCACCGGCAGTTACAACAGCATCGTTCTCGTCGCCGATGACGTGCCCGGCTCCGTGGCGCGTATCGCGGGGATCCTGGCCGAGCACGGCGTGAACATCGCTACGCTGCGCCTGACGAGAAAGAAGCGCGGCGGCGATGCGTTCATGGTCATCGAAATCGACGAGACGCCGAACGAGCACGTGCGAGATGAGATCCGCGCACTGCCGTGGGTACACTGGGCCTTTCGCCTCGACAAAGTGAGCGCGTAATCGGGAACTTCAACCGGACACAGTGATGTATCGGTCGCTGCAGGAGGCCATTCGCGATGCCACTCGCCAGGGTATCACGCTCTCGCGGCTCGCGCTCGACACCGAGGCCGAGGATCAAGCTCGTCCCGTGAGCGAAATTCGCGACGCGCTCCGGCGGGCGTTGCACGTCATGCGCGGCGCCATTGGCGACGGTTTGCGTGGTGACCTGCACTCCGCGTCCGGCCTCGTCGGTGGGGACGCGGCCAAGCTGCGCAGTGGTCCGCCCGGTCCGCTCGCTGGGACCCCGTTTCGCGACGTGCTCGCCAGAGCGCTGGCCGTGCAGGAAGTAAACGCGGCAATGGGTGTGATCGTTGCCGCGCCGACAGCGGGAGGCGCGGGCGTGCTTCCGGCGGTTCTCACAGGGCTGGCGGCAGCACGGCAGATCGACGACGAACGAGTGGTCGACGCGCTCGCCACGGCTGGCCTCATCGGTGCCGTCGTCGCCGAACGGGCGTCGCTGTCGGGTGCGGAGGGCGGTTGCCAGGCGGAAACGGGCGCCGCTGCCGGCATGGCGGCGGGGGCAGCGACGGAGATGCTGGGTGGAACGCCCGAGCAGGTGGGTCACGCCGTCGCACTCGCACAACAGGGTACGCTGGGACTCGTGTGCGATCCGCTGGGAGGCCTGGTGGAGCTGCCATGCGTTTTCCGGAACGCGACTGGCGCCGCGATCGCGCTTGCCGCGATCGAGATGGCGCTCGCCGGCATCACCTTCGCCATCCCTGCCGATGAAGTCATCGATACGATGGGCGAGATCGGTGCGTCAATGGACGTGAAGTACCGCGAGACCGCCGGTGGCGGGTTGGCCGCAACGCCGACGGGGCGCCGTCTGGCGCGCGAGCGCTTGGTGCAGATCAAGCGCGGCGGCGCGTAAGGCGATGTCGTTGGATCGCATGCTGTTGCCCGACACCAACACGCATTCTACCTTGCACGCGGGATCACCAGAGTGAAACGCGTACTATCGGCGGCCCGTATGGAAGATCACCTGCCACGGGGTCCACGCATGATCACCAAAGAAGACGTCGAAGGCTTTCTCGATCGTCTGAGCGCCCACGGAGCGAGCTACACGGAGGTCGGCGACGGCCTCTGGGTCGTGAAGCCGGGCGGCGCCCTCGATTTCGATCTCGTGGTGCACTACTCGCCCCCCGTCGTCCTGCTTCGCATCAAAGTGATGGGACTACCGACGAGCGATCATGCCATGGCCACGTTGAGTCGCCGGCTCCTCGAGCTCAACGCGAGCGAATTGGTGCACGGATCGTACGGCATCGAGGACACGTCGATCGTCATCACCGAAGCGTTGGAGCTGTCGCACCTGGACTTCGACGAATTTCTGGCCGCTTACGAAGGCATCACTCTGGCCCTCGCGTCGCATCTGCGGGAGCTTGGCTCGTATCGCGAGGCACACTGACCCATGGGCATTTTCGACCGATTGTCGACTCTGCTGCGATCGAACATCAACGATCTGATCTCGAAGGCCGAAGATCCCGAGAAGATGTTGAATCAGATCATCGTCGACATGCGCTCGCAACTTGCCAAGGCCAAGCAGCAGGTGGCGTCCGCGATCGCCGACGAGAAGCGCCTGCGCGACCAGACCGATGCAGAATACAAGCAGGCCGCCGAGTGGGAGCAGCGTGCGGTGCTAGCGGTGCGTGAGGGACGCGACGACCTCGCCAAGCAGGCATTGATGCGCCAGGGCGAGCACGTGACGCATGGGCAACAGCTCGAGCAGACCTGGGAGTCGCATCGCCTGGAGACGGAGAAGCTCAAAAACTCTCTCCGCGATCTGAACGACAAAATCGAAGAGGCGAAGCGGAAGAAGAATCTGCTCATCGCGCGCCAGCGCCGGGCGCAGGCGCAGAAGCGCATCGCTGATACGATGTCTTCGATGAACGAGAAGTCTGCGTTCGAGGCGTTCGCCCGCATGGAAGAGCGCATCGAAACCAGCGAGCGCCAGCTCAAAGCGTCCGTCGAGATCGATGAGGAGTTCTCCGGTGATCGTTTGGCGAATCAGTTCAAGCAGTTGGAAAAGGGAGCCGCGGGCGCAAGCGTCGACGTGCAGTTGCTGGCACTGAAGCAGAAAATGGGGATGCTGCCTGCCGGCTCATCGGCGGTGGACCAGAAACAGTTGGGCACCGGACGCCCGAACGAAGAAACCGTCCACGCAGACGTCGAGGATACGTCGGAGGAGCCGAAGGGCAGTTGAGCAAGGAATCCTCCAAGCGCATCAGGTTCGCACCGATCCTCACCGCGACGGTGCTGACGGTCCTGCTCATCTGGCTGTTCGGGACCGCTGCACACGTCTTCATTCTGTTGCTCCTTGGCGTGCTCGCCTCCCTGTATCTGCGGGCGGTGAGTGAGTGGTTCGAGCGCCATCTGCACCTGATGGACCGGCTCGCGTTCGCGCTGGCGGTGGTCCTCACGCTTGGAGCCGTCGCGCTGCTGTTCTGGGTGCTGGTGCCACCGGTGATGGAACAGACACAGCAACTCGTCAAGGTACTCCCCGATTATCTCACGACGTGGGAGACGGGGCTGGAGCACACAATGAGCCGCATCCCCGGGCTCGCCGAGGACTGGAAGCCCGGGCAGCATCGCATCCTGCACGCGTTGTACGATCAGGTGGCCGGCAGTTTCGAAATCGGCAACATGGCCAGCAAGGCGATGCAGGTTCTGAATGCCCTGATCAACGTTTTCTCTGTGATCGTGATCGGGATCTATCTCTCGTTGCACCCCGCTTTGTATCGCGAGTGGTTGATCGCGCTCTTTCCGCCGATTCATCGGGATCTCGTGCGCGATCTGCTCGGTGATCTGGGAGATACCCTGCGCGCATACATCGTAGGCCAACTGACGACGATGGCCTTTCTCGGCACGCTCACCGGGCTGGGCCTCTATCTGCTCGGCGTGCCCTACTACGTCGCGTTCGGCGTCTTCACCGGCCTCGTGTCGATCGTTCCCTTCTTTGGCTCGCTGATGTCCACGACGTTGCCGGCGTTGTTCGTGCTCAACAGCCCGAATGGTGGCACCAAGGCGCTCCTCGTGATCGGCCTGGGCGTGGTGGTCCACCTCATCGAGGGCAACATCGTCTCGCCGCTCGTGATGTCCAAGAAGATCGATCTACCTCCGGTGCTCACGATCACCTCCGTGCTCATCATGGGGACGTTGCTCGGCGCGCCAGGACTGCTCGTCGCGCTGCCGACGCTCGCAATCGTGATGGTGGTCATCCGCCGGATTCTGATCACGCGCATTTACGAAGGGCAGGGCTTCCGCCGCACGATGCGCGAACGCGCTCTCGTGCTGCGCGTCCCCGTCCCGGGTGGCGGCGTTCTCGTGCCGCCCGGACCACCAGTCGATGTCGTGTCGCTCGCTGAAAGCGCGGGGCGTCGCAAATCAGCCTGATCCTCACACATGCCTAACGCTATTCGTTTCGTCGCCCTCGCCGAGGGCGCGTTCAATGTATTCCGCGCCAAGACCGCGAGCGCTGTGATTCGCTATACGCCGGAGCAGGTCGTGGCGGTGATCGACTCCACGCGCGCCGGCAGCCGCGTACAGGACGCGCTCGGCTTCGGTGGCGACATTCCGATCGTCACTTCGCTGCAGCAAGCGCTCGTCCATCGGCCGAACGCGCTGCTGATCGGCATCGCGCCCCCGGGCGGCCAGCTCCCCGCGGAATGGCGTGCACTCGTTCTCACCGCGATGGACGCGAAGCTCGACATCTGGAGCGGTCTCCACACGTTTCTGAGTGATGACACCGAGTTCGCGTGTCGCGCCCGCGAGCGTGGCATCGAGATCCATGACCTGCGCAAACCACCGGCCGATCTGGAGGTAGCGAAAGGACGCGTGCGAGAGGTCGCGGCGACCGTGATCCTCACCGTCGGCACCGACTCGAACATCGGCAAGATGACGACAGCACTGCAGCTCCGGGACGGCCTGCGCGCGCGCGGCCATGCCGTCGCGTTCGCAGCTACTGGCCAGACGGGAATTCTCGTGTCGGGCGCTGGTATCTCCGTCGATGCGGTGATCGCCGATTTCATTGCCGGCGCCGCGGAGCGGGTCGTGGTCGAAGCCGCGCGCGGCGCGGACATCGTTCTCGTGGAAGGGCAGGGGTCGATCATTCACCCCAGCTACTCCGGCGTGACCTACGGGCTGCTGCACGGAGCAATGCCGCACGCGATGGTGTTGTGTACCCAGCCGTCGCGCACGACGTGCAACAATCATCCGTGGGTGAAGATCCCGCCACTTCCCGCTTTCATCGACCTGCTCGAGGCTGTGGCGAAGCCGCTCCGGCCGGCTCCCGTGATCGGGATCGGGCTGAACACGTACGACCTGCCGGACGATGCGGCGCGCACGGCGGTGGCGCGGGCCCGGGAAGAGACGGGACTTCCCGCCACGGACGCGGTGCGTTTCGACGCGGCGCCGCTGGTGGACGCAATCGATGCCTTTCACCGGGCGCGGCGCGGCGCAACGGTACTCGCTGTGGCCGGATGATGGTGGTCGCACCGTCGATGGCGGCGATGTTGGAAGGTCTCGATGCAGGGAGCATCTCCTGTCGCTGGCTTTGTCGATGTGCGGTGTCACGAAGTCCTTCCGGTTCGGCAGCGGCGGCTGTCGGGCGGCGGTACGCGCGCTCGAGGGTGTCGATCTCGACGTGTCGGAGGGAGAGCTCGTGGAGCTGCTGGGTGCGCGCGGCGCCGGGAAGACGACGCTGCTCCTCTGCGCCGCCGGCCTCCTCTCGGCCGATCGCGGAAGTGTGTGCTGGCCGGCGGCGTGCACCGCAGAGGCGAAGGCCGGGTATGCGGCGTACGTTCGTGCCACGGACGCGCCACACTCGTTTGGCGCGCTGAGCCGGCGCCTGCGGTTGCTGCTGGTGGACGCCTGCGCGCCGGCGCCAGCGGTAGCGTGGCGGCCGTTTCATGCATGGCTGCGCGAGCTTCGCGCATGCGGCGTCGCGACGATTCTGGCGTCGCGCGTGCCGCGCGGCGCGCGCGAGAAGTACGGCGGACGCATCGTGGTGCTGTCGAACGGGCGTGTCACGCGCGATCAGCTCCCGCGCAGCAGCGCGCGCGTGGCGGAGCGTGATATAGCGGAGCGTCGTGTGGCGGAGCGTGGTGCGCTCGAATGAGCTCCAGGGACGACCATTCCGTTGCACCGCATTCCCGCCCGCTCTAGCATTCATGCCATCGTCATGACAGAGCTGCGCCTCTACAACACACTGACGCGTCGCGTCGAGCCGTTCGCGCCCGCGAATGGCTCCACCGTGCTGCTGTACAGCTGTGGGCCCACGGTCTACAATCCGGCGCACATCGGGAATTTTCGCACCTTCCTCTTCGTCGATCTGCTCCGGCGTACGCTGCAGCTGCGCGGCTTCGCCGTGCGTCAGGCCATGAACATCACCGACGTCGACGACAAGATCATCAAGCGTGCTGCGGAGCAGGGAACATCCATTCGCGAAATCACCGGGCCGGTCACGCAGCTCTTTTTCCGGGATCGCGACTATCTGCGCATTCAGCCGGCGGAGCTGTACCCGAAGGCGACGGACTACATCCCCCAGATGATCGCGCTCGTGCAACGGCTGCTGGATCGCGGCGTGGCGTATCGGGCGGAGGATGGGTCGGTGTATTTCGCCATCGACCGCTTCCCAGGATACGGGAAGCTGTCGCGGCTCGACCGCCGCGAGGTGCGCACCGGGGCACGCGTGGCTCAGGACGACTATTCGAAAGAAAACGCGCAGGACTTCGCGCTGTGGAAGGCGGCCAAGGCCGAAGACGAGCAGACTCGTGCGGCGTGGGATTCACCATGGGGGCGCGGCCGACCCGGCTGGCATCTCGAGTGCTCCGCGATGGCGCTCGACCTTCTCGGGGAAACGCTGGACATCCACGCCGGCGGCGTCGACCTGATTTTTCCGCATCACGAGGACGAGATCGCGCAATCGGAGGCGGCCACGGGCAAGACCTTCGCGCGGTTGTGGGCGCACGGTGCGTTCCTCCTCACCGACGGCACCAAGATGGCGAAGCGGCTGGGCAACGTCAGTACGGTGAAGGACATGCGAGAGGCGCGCATTTCGGCGGCAGCAATACGGCACTTTGTTTTCACCGCGCACTACCGAAAGGAGCTCAATCTCACCGAGGACGGTATTGACGCCTCGACGACGGCGGTGCGGCGTGTCGGGGAGTTTGCTGACCGACTCGAGTTGGCGAAAGGAGGAACAGCGGAGCTTGCGGCGGCCGCGGACCGGCTCATTGCTGACGCGGAGGCGGCGCTGTTCGATGATCTCAATGCACCGGAAGCGATGGCGGCGCTTTTCGTGTTCATCAACCGGGCGAATGCGGAGCTCGACCGACACGGCACTGATGTGCCAGCTCTGATGCATGCGCGTGAGGCGTTCGCACGCGTGAACGGCGTGTTGGACATCGTTCCGGATGTCATCGTGAACGCCGAGCTTGCGTCCTGGGTGGAGGAAAAGCTGGCGGCGCGCCGGACGGCGCGGGCGTCGCGCGACTTTGCGAAGGCGGATGCGATCCGGGCCGAGTTGATGGACCGCGGTGTGTCTATCGAGGACACCCCGGCAGGGACAAAGTGGCGGGCAAATCGGTAGGTCCCGGGTACGAGCGCGCTCGGTGACGGCTCCGCGTCACCCTGGAGGTGGAGCGTCCTAACTTGCTACGGAGCCGTCGCTTGACTCTCGTCCGCGGCGTAGCTATGCTACGTGTCTCGCGCAAATCTCGCCGATCGTAGGCAACGTACGCGCTGACGTAGCTCAATCGGCAGAGCACCGGTTTTGTAAACCGGCGGTTGTGGGTTCGATTCCCACCGTCAGCTCTGCTGCAGCTCAAGCGTCGCAACCGGTGGCGGAGCCGTGCGAGGGACGGACGCGGTGGGGTACCCAAGTGGCCAACGGGAGCAGACTGTAAATCTGCCGGCGCACGCCTTCGAAGGTTCGAATCCTTCCCCCACCATCATACGGGGAGAGAGTTCGCGGGAGTAGCTCAGTTGGTAGAGCGCAAGCCTTCCAAGCTTGATGTCGCGGGTTCGAGCCCCGTCTCCCGCTCTGAATCGTTTGGCAGGTGCAACTGGTGGTTGGAAATGTCGCTCGCGTAGCTCAGTTGGTAGAGCACACCCTTGGTAAGGGTGAGGTCATCGGTTCAATCCCGATCGCGAGCTCTGAGGTGCAGATGGATGGCCGTCCCGAGGGAGAGCGCTCTCTCGGGACATATGACTGCCCGTAAGCGCGGGTGGTAACCGAGACGACGGCAGGAATTTCGAGGCAAGGCGAACAATGGCCAAAGCAAAGTACGAGCGGACGAAGCCGCATGTGAACGTGGGGACGA
>CAZICQ010000013.1:0-67058 GCA_964537775.1 uncultured Gemmatimonadaceae bacterium
TGGCGACCAGCGGTACGGCGACGGTGACAACGTCCGCACCAGGCTACACGTCCAGCGTCACGTCAGTCACCGTGGTGCAGCCGTCGGTCGCGCCCAACGGTGGTACTTTCCCTGCGGCGACCGCGATATCCTCCAGCTTTGGGTTCGGCGTGAGCGTGGGCATCAGTCCGGGGAACCCTCCGGGGAGCAACGCGGCAACCACGGGGTTGGAGGTGCAGAGCGTGCGTGCGGGCGGAGCTCCGCTCACCGTGACTGTCACCAACAGCGATGCGACGGTGGCAAAGCTCCTCTCGTCGACGAGCGGGACAGGCCTGTGCACCCCCGCGCAGACCACGGCAATGCAGTGCGTGACCGCGCAGATCATGCCGGGCTTTTCCAGCAGCACGCCTATTGCTCCCATTGTGGACGGTGGATTACTCGAGTTCGACGCGGTCGGTGTCGGACAGACCACCGTGTCCGCGAGCAGCCCCGGTTTCCTATCCAAGTTCAGTAAGGTCGTCACCGTCACTCCTCCGTAGCGCAGACCTGCAGCGACAGGCCAGGAGGTTCATGCGTCAGTGCTTCACGCAGGCAGTCATTAGGCTTGCGATCGCGTATGACCATTGATGGCTGTTGTGACAACGTGCCCTCGCCGGCCACGAGCAGGCTGGCGAGGGCCGCCGTCGTGGCGCCGTCGGACGTGATCCGACGCACGTAGTGGCGTGCGTTACCACAGCTTCCACCACGGCTTCAAACGCCGCTCCAACAGAAATCCGCATCCGTCGGTGATCATTGGAGGAAAAGGCTCCAACGCCGCGACGAACTCGACGCCGCTGTCCGCGGTCACCCGGACGGCCGTCAGGATGGGCGCGTGCTCGAAGGACCGGATCAGCAGAGTGTCGATTCCCACGGGCGCCAAGTCGATTCGGACGGCGCCGAGCGTGTCTGTACCGTGTACACTTCGTCCGGCTGGCGAGCTGACGAGCACCTGCGCGTAGCGGGCGGGCACCGCATCATGGATTTCGAATACGCGGCCAGCGATGACGCGGGCTTTGTCGGTCTGCTGCCAGGCGATCGCTGAATGGAATGCTCTGGCAGGCGCAGTCGGACACTGGGGCTTCACGTACTCGTAGCGCGCGCACGCCACACACGTTATGCAGAGAGCTGGCAATGAGCGACGGAGTAGGCGCAAATCCTTCGTTGGTCTGGGCACGCGAGCTTACGCGATGATCTCGAGCATCATGGACAGCATATGAGACTCGCAGCTGCGTAAGGGACGCACCATTGAGGTGGCGGGCTGAATCGATGCCATCCTTGTGGCGGTGACGGCCGCAGGTATGTCGCCTGCTAAGGAAACGGGCGGCGCCAAGGCGCCGCCCGCGTACGTTCCGCCACACGCGGCGAGAACTAGTGCGGGTGCTTGTTCCGCTCGTGCTGCACGAGCGCACCCGCTGCCGCACCCGCCAGAGCGTGGTGGCCGGCGTAGTGCCCCACCACGGCTCCCACGACGGCGCCTTTCAACTTGCTGTGATGCGTCGCGGTCGCCTGTGTGTCCGCCGGCGCCGCGTACCCAGCGCTGGCCGCGGGAGCGGCGGGAGCCTGCGCACTGTTGACGTCGCCATTGGCGTTCGATTGCCGGCCGCCACCGCACGCGGCAACGGAAACGCTCGAGGCCGCGAGGAGGAGCGCTGTCAAGATCCGGATTCTCTGCCGCATAGCATCCCTCGAAGAAGATGGACAGCTTATGCGCAGCCGGCGTGCCGCCGCGGTGCATGACGTGTCGAAAACAGCCGCATTGCGCGGCGGCAGCGCGGCGCGCGGCGTGTCGTCAGCCGTCGAGCACCGCCGAAAAATAGGCGGCGACGTCGATCACGAGCGGCATCACGGAGATGTCCGGCTGCAAGGCGCGACGCTGCGAGAAGACGACGTCCACCGGCGCGACGAACGCGTAGGCGACGCGCTCGCGATCGAGATAGTTGCGCAAGTGCCAGTATAGCTCGCCCACGGCCGCCTGATGCCGGAGCGCCGGCGCAGACGTCACGAACAGCTCGCCGTCGATGACCTCGTACCGGTTGCCGTCGTCTGGCAAGTCCCGCAGATCGTCGAAGGTCCACTCCCGGCGGTACTCGGCAGCGCGGCGGTGATCGTCGCGCTGCGCGAGCCGCAGTACGACCTGAAGGAGCTGATGCGCGAACGGCGCACCAGCGACGAACGAGGGTGACGGAGAGGAGCGCCGGAGGCGCGCCTACTCCTTATCGTACCGCTGCGCCAATCTCAGTTGTTTGATGGCCGCGTCGACGGCGCGAATGGCGGCGACCCGGTGACCGCCGAAATCGTGGGCGGCGGTTTTCAACTCGGTCCTCGCCGCCTCGAGCTCCGCCACCGCGGCCTTGATGTGCGGATGCGGCTCGATCGTGGCAGGGGTGAAGGCGAGCGTGCCGACCAGTGTCGCTCCCAGCAGCAGCATTTTCATCGTGCGTGCCTCCGTGTCGGGGTTTCACAAACGACGACAGCCGCATCGTTTGGCAACAGCTCGCGGCGGAGTCCGTCGTGTCAGGCGTCGAGCACCGCGGCGAAATAGGCGGCAAGGTCGATGGCCAGCGGCTCGCTCGCTCCCTCTGGTCGCCAGAGCAGGCGATCGTCGACGATCTCCGGTCGCGGCTCACTCGGCGTCGACCGCTCGATGACGCGCGCGTCGAGGTCGATCACCCAGTACTCGCCCACGCCCTCGTCGCGAAACATCGCGCGTTTCACGACGCGGTCGGCGCGGGCAGTGGTCGGCGAGAGCACCTCGACCGCGAGGAGCAAGCGACCTGCTTGCGCGAAGTTCTGGGGGCGCCGGCCGTCCACCAGCGGCACGACGAAGACGTCGGGCTGGACGGCGCGCCGGGGTGAGAAGACGACGTCGGCTGGGGCGACCAGCGCATAACCGACGCGCTCGCGGGCCAAGTAATCCGCCAGCAAACGGAACATCTCGCCTACCGCAGTTTGATGCCGCCACGCCGGTGCCGGCGTCACGAACAGCTCGCCGTCGATGACCTCGTACCGATTGCCGTCGTCGGGCAAGTCCTGCAGATCGTCGAAGGTCCACTGCCGTTTGAGCGTGGGCATGGCCATACGATAGAGGTTCGGGGGCCGAGGGGGCAAGCAACCATGCGCGAAGGTACGGCGATGCGGAGCAACGACCGGCATCACCGCGCTGCGAGTAGGATCCAACGAGGGCAGCGTAGCGACAGGGACCGCGGGCCTGCCGATGGCTAAATCGGGGCCATCTTAGTGCGTCTCACGGCTCCGCGCGTCTGGCGCCCTCAGCTCCCGCCGATATGTTAGCGCCTGTCGCACGACGAACACCGACGGCTCCCACACATCGAGGCGATGGCAGCTCCCCCTTCCCCGCAACTGAACGCCGCGCTGGCGGGTCGATACGAGATCGTGCGCGAGCTCGGCGCGGGTGGCATGGCAACGGTGTACCTCGCACGCGACCTGCGCCATGACCGCCACGTCGCACTCAAGGTGCTCAAGCCGGAGCTAGGGGCGGTGCTCGGGGTCGAGCGCTTCCTGTCCGAAATCCGCGTCACGGCCAATCTGCAGCATCCGAACATCCTGCCGCTGTTCGACTCCGGTGAGGCGGAGGGGCTGCTCTTCTATGTGATGCCCTTCGTGGACGGGGAGACACTGCGGGCGCGCCTCACGCGCGAGAAGCAGCTGCCCGTGGCCGACGCGGTGCGGATCGCGACGGCGATCGGTGGCGCGCTTCAGTATGCGCACCGACACGGCGTCATCCATCGCGACCTGAAACCCGAGAACGTGCTCCTGCACGAGGGCCAACCCCTCATTGCCGACTTCGGCATCGCGCTCGCGGTGTCGAACGCCGGCGGGACGCGCATCACTCAGACCGGGCTCTCGCTCGGCACGCCGCAGTACATGTCACCGGAGCAGGCGACGGGCGACCGCGCGATCGATGGACGCACCGACATCTACTCGCTCGGCGCCGTCCTATACGAGATGTTCGCTGGCGACCCGCCACACACCGGGTCGACGGCGCAGGCGATCATTGCCCACCTGCTGACCGAGCAGCCGCGCAGCGTCCGCGCGGCGCGAGCGGCGGTGCCGGAGCACGTCGCGGACGCGGTGGAGGTCGCGCTGGCGAAGCTCCCGGCCGACCGGTGGAGCACTGCGCAGGAGTTCGTGGCAGCGCTGGAAGCGCCCGGCGCCGCGACACATGCGCCTACCCGGTCGCGAGCGCGCCGTTCCCGGACCATGACCGTAGCGCTCACCGCGCTGGCAAGCGGGGTGGCGATCGGCGCGACGGCGGCAACGGTGTACCTCTCCGGACGGACGGCGGGCCGCGGCGGATCGGGGCCGGCTCGCTTCGCCTTTACGTTAGGCGACGACAAAATCGTGCTGCCCGCGAGCTCGATGTCGTCGATGGCGATCTCGCGCGACGGCCGGCTGGTCGCGGCCGTCGCCGCGATGCCCAGCGCGCCGAGCGCCATCTACCTGCGGTCGTTGAGCGAGCCACGCGCCCGATTGCTCGAGGGGACAGAGGGCGCCGACCAGCCGTTCTTTTCTCCCGACGGCAAGTGGATCGCGTTCATCGCGGGACGCAAGCTGATGAAGGTGAAAGTCGAAGGGGGCACTCCGGTACCAGTCGTGGACGTGCTCAACGGTTCCGGCGCCACCTGGGTTACGAACGATCAGCTCGTGTACGAGATGACCAGCCGGCTCGCCGTCATCCCGGCCTCGGGGGGCGCGCCACGACTGCTCGGCGCGCTGGACTCGGCGCGCGGCGAGGTCGAGCAGCGCTGGCCTGTCGCCCTTCCCGACGGCAACACGATCCTGTACTCGTCGTCGACGGGCAGTCTCCCGACCTCACATCTCGGCATCGCCACGGTGAGCGACGGCCGGAGCGAGCGGCTCGACATTCCCGGCACGGCGCCCCTCGGGTACGTCGACGGGGCGATCGTTTACGTCGCGCCGGAAGGCACGCTGATGGCCGTGCCGTTCGATCTGCATCGCCGGCACGCGCGCGGTGCGCCGGTAGCACTGGCGGATCACATCTGGCTGAACCCGATCGGCGCGGCGAACGCGGCACTCGCGCCTAACGGCACGCTGCTCTATCAACCCGGCTCGCCGCTGCAGAACGTCGTTCTGAGGGATTCGGCGGGACACGAGCAGCAACTGCCCGTCCAGCCGGCCGCGTACACGTACCCTCGACTGTCGCCGGACGGAAAGCGCATTGCCCTCACCGTCGGGAGCCGCGGACGTAGTGACGTCTGGATCTATACGATCGCCGACGCAACGCTGGCGAGACTCACGAGCGAGGGCGGGCTGAACGAGCGTCCGGAATGGTCGCCCGACGGTTCGACCGTCATCTATCGGTCGGATCAGGGCGGACGCTCGGCGATCTGGAAGCGACCGGCCGACGCCAGCGCGCCGGCAGCGCCCTTGCTGAGTATTCCGGGCGCACAGATCTGGGAGGCGGTGTTCTCGCCGGACGGTCAGGCGCTCGTCTATCGCACCGGCGCGATCGGCCGCGGCGACATCTTCTATCGGCGGCTATTCGGCGACACCACGCCGCACGCCATCGCGGCGAGCAGGTTCGGCGAGTGGCACCCGCGCGTGTCGCCCGACGGCCGCTGGGTGGCGTACGCGTCCGACGAGGCGGGGACCTATCAGGTTTACGTGCAGCCCTTTCCCGGCCCGGGCGCGCGCGTGCAGATCTCCACCGACGGCGGCGGGATGCCCGTGTGGTCGCGGGATGGCAAGCGTCTCTATTACGCCGTGGACGAGAACCTGATCGCCGCCACCCTCTCGTTTGGCGGCAGCGTGGCGGTGACGAAGCGCACGAAAGTCATGACGGCCAACTTTCTCGTGGCACTCAACCGTGGACACGCGGTGTTCGACGTGACGGCGGACGGCGGGCTGCTGTTCGTCAAACCGACGGGCGAGTCACAGATGATGATGGTGCTGAACTGGGAGGATGAGTTGCGGGCAGCGCTGGCGAAACCGGGGACGACATAGCGTCCGATCGGCCCCGCCGCACCGATCGCCTCTCACGGCTCCGCGACCCGGTCGATCCAGCTGTCGCCGGTATACATGCGCATCGGGTGGCCGCTCTGCTCGACGAACCGCACGGTTTCACCCACGACGCCGCCGCCAGTGGGCGCGACGAAGCGAAAGCGACCGTCGCCGAGCGGCTCGAGGGTGATCGGGTTGTCGACGTTCGGGGCGTTAGGCGTGATCAGCACCAGCCGGTTGTTGAGCAGGACGACCTGGGAATCGCCCCCGCGGCCGCGATACAGTCCGGCGAAGCGCGCCCACGCCGGGTCCCATGCGACGGTGACGGGCTTCGGCGGCGCGGCCTTGGCGACGGCCTGACCGACGGTCGCCATCAGCTCGCGCGCGATGTCCATCGGGTTCGAGTCGTTGGTGTTGGTGAGCACGATGACGCCGACCTGGTCGTCGAGCTGGATCAACGTCTGCGTCGTGTTCCCGGGATAGCCGCCGCCGTGTCCCACGTACGTTCGATTGTTGATGCGGCTGATGTCGAAGCCCAGACCGGTGCCGGACATCCAGTTCTCCTCGACCGATCGCACGCGATGCATCTCGCGGAGCGACCCGGTGCTCACGATACGGTCGCCGCCACGCGGGCCGTGGCGGAACTGTGCCGACACGAACTTCGCCATGTCCTCGACGTTGGACGTCACGCCCGTCGCCGCCGCCATGCCGCGCGCGTCGACGAAGGGCAACACTTCACGCGTGCCGTCGGGCATGCGGCGCCCGTAGGGGACGGTGAGCCCGGGCACGTTTTTGTCGACGCTCGACGCGGTCATGCCTAACGGCTGGAAGATGTTGCGGTCGACGTAGTCGGCCCAGCGCTGACCGCTCACCTGCTCGACCACCATCCCGGCGATCGCGTAGGCGAGGTTGGAGTACTTCCACCGGACCGACGGCGCGAACGCGGCCTGGCGGTCGCCATAGAGACGCTGGAGCTCGTCCTCGGTCGGAAACTGGTACGTGGTCCAGTGGTCCCCCGCCTCGCGCTGCATGCCGGAGCTGTGCGAGAGCAGCTGCTCGATGGTGATCGGCCCGTCGTCATCGCCGGCGGGCTTGGCCTTGAACCAGGGCAGGTACTTGGAGACGGGATCGTCGAGGCGGAGCTTGCCGTCCTCGCGCAGCTGCATGATCGCGGTGGCGGTGAACAGCTTACTGTGCGACGCCATGCGGAATTTCGTCTGCGGCGTCATCGGCACCTTCGCGGCGAGGTCCGCGTAGCCGAAGCCGCGCGCCCACACCAGGTCCTGATCATGGACCACGCCGATGGCGATTCCCGGCAGCCCTCGATAGGCGATCTGCCCCTCGAGCCACGCCGAGAACAGGCGCTCGGCGCCCAGGACGTCGGGATCCTGCGCGATGGGCGACGCGGTGGCGGGCATGGCCTGCGGGAGAGCCAAACGAGGGGCGGTGATCACGACCAGCAGCACGGCGGCGGCGCGAAGGCTCGAAATGCGCGAGTGCTGCGGTGTGCGGAGGGAGTGGGTCACGGCAGGGTCTCCGATGGCGTGTGCGGGCTGGACACGGCGTGCGGCGGCGAATATGAGGAGGGGCGCAGGGAGCAGCAAGGCTGGAGAGCTGCGGACTTCGGACACGGACCAACTGCGCACCAGGAGCTGCGGACTTCGGACGCTGACCAACTGCGCACTGCGGACTGCGGACGTACTGCGGACGTCGGACTCGGATTTCAGTGGACGGTTGTCGGGATGGGAGGCGGCGTTATCGCGCTGGTGTGCGGGAGCGTAGTACAGTGGAGCTCACGCGATGCGCGGTGCGGGTGTCGAGCTGACGCGCACGACTATAGTGTTCGTTCTATCCAACTCTGACGCTCTGCTTTCGATCGCTGTGCGCATACTCCGATGATGACGATAACCTACGCGTGCGACCCGATCGTCTCGCTTCCCACTCCTGATACGGCCACCCTACACGTTGGCGCGTCCGTGCTGGTCACGGCAGGTGAAGGTTGGTCGTCGTGCGACCGTCGGCCGCGCCGGCAATACGGCTGGCAAGTATCCGACTCCACTGTCGCGACCGTTGCCGCGGTTGACTCAATGACCGCGAAGGTCACGGGAATGAGTGTCGGCAGCGCCACAGTCCAGCCATTCTATCTCTACGGCGGCAATTCGCTTCTGGACATGCGCGTTACGGTAATTCCCTGAATCGACGTTGCAGGCCGGAGTGAGCGGCGCGCGATGCATTGCGATGAAGGCAGTCGAGCGACCATTTGAGAGTATGATCATCTCACGCGCAGTCCATGTCGTTCTGTTCCACCTACTCGCCGACGCGACGTGCTACCAGATGCTCAGGCACGGGCGGGCGCCGGGCGGGAGTGCCTGACGAGCGATGGCCATGCGCATCGGCAACGTCGTCGTGGTCGCGGTGCTCAACGCGTTCCTGTCCGGCTTCTTCCTCGCCCAGTATCTCGCTCGCAGCGGCGGCGCGGAGGCGGCGCCGAAGACGTGGCTGGTGCTGGCGGGCGCCTTTGCGGCGCTGGCGATCTGGCGCGTGCGAATGATCTGGCGGGCGGAGCAACGGGCGGAGCGGCGCGGGGCTCCGCAACCGCCGGCGAGCCGCAACGACACGGCTCAGGGATGAGCGCAGCCGTTAGGTGCGATGCCTGGGAATAATCGGTCTGCTCCATGCATGACCTTGGTGCAATGCGATTCGCGATTGTCGCTATGGGGGCGGCGGCGGCGGCCCTGAGTACCGGTTGCGGGTGCGCCGGACTCGGAGCGCCTAGCGTCGTGGTCGTTGTCGTCGACAGTCTGACCAACGCGCCTGCCGCGGCCGGGGCGACGCTGCTCGTGTATGACCTCGATCATGGCGGTGTGCGCGCGGATTCGGTGACCGAACGATCGAACACGGACCCTCTCTGGGGAATGGAGGATCGGACCGGCCACTTCAGCGTCGTCGTGCGAAAGGCGCCCTATCGAGACTGGGAGGTGCCGGAGGTCGTGGTCAGAGACGGGTGCCCGTCGGTCAAGACTGTAAATCTCACTGCGCGTCTCGCGATGCCTTGATCGACCGCGCGTCCGCGCGCGTAGGAGCCTTGCAACTCATGACGTTCAGACCACTTCGATCGCCACTACCCGGAGGATTGATGCGTCATTGGTCTGTGCTCCGCTGTCTGTCACTGCTCGTTCTGAGCGCCATGGGATGTTCGGGCTCGCCGCTCGAGTCGCTACCACCGCCAACGGCAACGCTGCTCGTCACGAATGCCACCTGCACACCCGGTCCGTGCGCACCGCTGACGGTGTTCGCATTCCCCCAAAAGGAACCGTACGCTCCCGCCGGGTTCTGGAAGCTCCATCTCGGCGACGTCAGCGGACCGTCGGCGTGCCTGACGATTCCCGCAACGGCGTTCTTCCTGGTGAACAACGACACGATCAAGTGGTCGACGAAAGATTCGTTGTCGCTCGGCTCGATCACATCGCTATTCAATCCGTGGCCGGCGATGCCGAGCACGCCGATGTTCGTCGCCGCCACGGCTGCGGGTTGGAGCGTGTCGCTACCCGGATCGGCGGTACCGAGTCGCGCGGGCCCGTGCTCGCCGGCATGATGCCATGACGGCTATTCCGGCAGCTCGGAGAGATGAATTCGTCAGGACGCCGGTCTTTGCTGCCGTCGTGCCGAGGCGTGGCGACTGAGCAGGTAACCGACCGGCGTGAGCGTCAGGCCGAGGATCGCGCCGGACAGATCGACGTAATGCCCCGGGCTGTGCGCTTGGCCCCATCCCATGCGTGGGAAGAGCCGCAGACTCTCGCACAGATGAGCGACGGCGACCGTGAGAAGTCCGATCGCGCCAACAGTTTGCAGCCGCCGTCCAAGTTGCGCGCCGCGCCGCTGTCTTCGCGCGCTCCAGACGAACAGGAGCACGGCGACGGCGATTGCGGTCAACGCTCTGAGGAGGCCGGCGCTCATGACGACCCGTACGTCAATCAAGCTTCAGTTTGCAGCGGTCACTGACCGCATCGCCACGCGCGCCGCCGCCTACCAACGAAGTCGGAAGCGACTGAATTGCGCGCACTCCCGGTACGATGCTACTGTAGCCGCTCACGTTGCGGCCCCACGTTAGGCAGCAGCATCACCCAAAAACACGAACCTTGCGCGTGAGCTTACCCGACCACATTGGCCCGATGCTGCTGCAGTCGTGGCGGACGAATAGCCGCGTCACCGCGTACGTGGTCGAGCAGCTTCCACGCGCCTTATGGGACATGGCCATTCCCGGAGGGCCGCGGCGGACGGTCCGCATGGTTGCCGCCCACATGCACAACGTGCGGTGCGGTTGGATCAAGTCGCTGGGCCAGCCGCACGGCATCCCGGTGCCGGCGCAGGTGGACCGGCGCCAGGTGACACGGCGCGAATTGCTGGCCGCGTTGCGGCGGAGCGCCCGCGGCATCGAGGCGCTCCTGGAGCTCGGTCTCGCGTCGGGCGGACACGTTCCTGCCACCAAGACGTACGTGTGGCGCACCCTGCCGCTGGACGTCGCGCACGTGCTCACGTATTTCGTGGCGCACGAGGGGCACCATCGCGGACAGATCGTCTTGGTGGCGCGGCAGGTCGGCCATCCCTTCCCGCCGGACGCGCTGGAGAAGCTCTGGCAGTGGAACAAGTGGGAGCGGGAGACGACGCCCTCCGCTGTCCCAACGTCCACGACCAGGCGACGCTAATTGCCGGCGCGCGGTCGGGGCAGCGCGGTCGGCGGCAGCATGCCGTTGAGGCGCATGTAATTCGCGAGCTGGCTGTAATGGTCAGCCAGATCGAGCGCGTGGCCGAGGACCATGCTGGCGCGCGTGACCTGCCGCGTCTGACCGCGGAAGGTGACCGGCACCTGGTCGCCAAGGTTGGCGTCGGTGAGCTGGGCGAAGGCGTCATCACAGAACTTGAATGACGTGTTGAGCTTGGCGACGAGCGTGTCCTTGGGCCACGTGGCTTTGACGGAATCGGCGGTCGTGGTGTCGGCTGCGGGGAGGGTGGCCTTCATCGGCCCGAAATTGTTGCAGAAGAAATAGTTGTCGCTGGCGACGTGCTGGGCGATGAAGCCGATCGATTGCTGCGCGGGCGTGGGCCTATATCCGAACCTGGACTCGGGGATGGAGTCGAAGGCCAGCCCGAGGTTGCGCTGGAGCCCCGCGATGCGACCGCGGAATGCGGCGGTGACGGGATTGGCCGTGGGCGCGGGCGGCTGTTGCGCGGCCAGCGCGAACGGCAACGCGAGTGTCAGGGCGGCGAGGTGCGCGGTCTTCATGGGGGCTCCGGACAGGGTGACGGGGGCGAGCACGCTGATAGTGAGTGCATCGCCCGATCGGCGCAAGCGTTCGTGGCCGTCCTACCCGATAAGCGGTCGCGCTGCCAATCTGGAGCCGAGCGGAGTCAACCGCACAACGTTTCAGGTAGTTTGGCCGTTTATGAGTCATTTCGTACAACGTATGGGAGTCGCACAAAGCGACCTGGCCACGTGGCGGCAGTCCGAGAGTTGCGACTCGACACTGTCGGGCGTCAGTGGTCAAGGCCATCCGAGTCGAGTTCTCGAACGAGTGTAGATCGGGCGCGGCGCCAACGGCCAGTTGCTGAGGTACATCATCGATGACGCACGGCTTCGCGCGCCGACGCTGGCGCCCGAGATTCCTGGACCGGGCGGAGCTTTCCATCGCCGGCCTGCTTCGTGTCACCCTGGTCGCCGCGAGCGGCGGCGTCTTTCTCATTCTGGCGACGGTCTTCGCGCTGTACGTGGTGAACCGCTCCAACGTCAGCTGGGTGCAGCACAGCCGGGAGGTGGCGCGCCAAGCTCGGAAGATGCAGGCCCAGGTCCAGCAGGAGCGCAACAGCCGGTTCGTGTACGCCGCCACTGCCGATCCGGAAGCGCGGGCCCGCATCGACTCATTGCGCGACTCCACGCAGGCCAGCGTCGAATTGCTCGCCGCCCTCACCGTGGACAATCCCGACCAGCAATGGCGCATCCGCGAGCTACGGCGCGCGCTGCAGGGCTGGCATGCAACGCCGCCGGCCCTTCCCGTCACCGGCTCTGCGGAACCGGCGATCGGCGCCTTCGATCGGGTGCGGCTGATGATGTCGGCGTTCGTGGACGCCGAAGACACGCTCTACATGGCGCGAGCGCGACGAGCGGAACGCGCACAACTGTTTGGCTCGGTCGCAATCGGTATCGAGCTCCTGGCGGTGATTGCCGCGCTACTTCTGATCCGCCGTCGCGCCATACGTCAAGCCACGGAGCTGGAGGAGCAATCCGAGCAACTCCAGGACCAGGCGGTGGAGCTGGAGAATCAGCTCGCGGAAATCGAGGCAAGCACGGAGGAGCTGCAGGAGACGGTCATAGAGCTCGAGGAGCAGCGCGCTCAGGCCCGCGCCGGGAGCCACAAGGCGCAGGAGCTACTCGCGGTTTTGGATAGCCTGCTTTCGAGTGCGCCGGTGGGTATCGCGTTCTACGATCGCGAACTGCGGTGCATTCGCGCCAACGCGGCGATCGCCGCGGTTCACGACAGAACAGTAGCAGACCAGATCGGCCGGAAAGCGCGCGAGTTCATGGCGGCCGATGTAGTAGATCGGTTGGTCTCTCTCTATACAGAAGTGCTCAAGACCGGCGAAACGCGTCGCGGCGAGGTCACGCGACGCGCGGGCACGGAACGGGAGCAACGGTTCGACGCCACCTTCTTCCCCGTTCATCGCAGCGGCGACATCGTAGGTGTGGGCGCCGTCGCCATGGACGTGACCGAACGCGCGCATCTCGAAGCGCAATTTCGGCAGGCGCAAAAGATGGAAGCGGTGGGACGACTTGCCGGCGGCATCGCTCACGATTTCAACAACCTCCTCACGGTCATCCGATCGTACGTGGACATTCTCGACCTCGAGCTCGACGGCCCTGAAGCGCTGCGAGAGTACACGAACGAGATCCGCTCGGCAGCCGATCGCGCGGCCGGGTTGACCCGACAGCTCCTGGCATTCAGCCGGAAGCAACTGCTGCTGCCGCGGTTACTCGATGTCAACGAGGTGATCGGCGGCACCGAACAGATGCTGCGCCGACTGCTCGCAGCGAACATCGACCTGCAGCTGACGCTGCGTCCCGGACTCGGCGCCGTATGCGTGGACCCGGGGCAGTTGGAGCAGATCGTGATGAACCTGGCAATCAACGCCGGCGATGCAATGCTGGGCGGCGGCCGTCTCGCCATCGAGACGGCGGGTGTGACGCTGGATGAGGAGTACGCCAATCAGCACGCGGGCGTCGTGGCAGGACGTTACGTTGCGATCATCGTCAGCGACACGGGCACAGGAATGGACGCGGCCACGCGAGCGCGCGTTTTCGAGCCGTTCTTTACGACAAAGGCGGTCGGTGTGGGCACGGGACTCGGTCTCTCCACGGTATATGGAATCGTGAAGCAGAGCCACGGGCACGTCGCGGTGTACAGCGAGCCCGGAGAAGGCGCCACGTTCACGGTGTACCTCCCGGTCGTCGCAGGTAGTGCGGACATGCCGGAGGCGGAGACAGCGAGCGCCACCTCGCCGCGTGGCACGGAGACCATCCTGCTAGTAGAGGACGAAACCGGTGTGCGGGAAGTGCTGCGCCGCTTTCTCGAGCGGCAGGGCTATCGCGTGCTCGCAGCACAACACGGCGGAGAGGCACTGCGGCTCGCAGCGGCTCACGACGGACCGATCGATCTCGTCATCAGTGATCTCATGATGCCGGAGCTCGGCGGCCGGAAGTTTGTGGAACGACTGCGGGACCGGCATGGCGACATACCTGTGGTGTTCATGTCTGGGTATACGGATGACGAGGTCATGCGCCGTGGCCTGCGCGATAGGCAGCACGCGTTCATCCAGAAGCCGTTCGCCCTTGATGAAGTGGGGAGAAAGGTTCGAGCGGTGCTGGACGGGTGAAGATCGAGTGCGGAGAACGGGCGCCGGTGCTCGTCCGGCGATAGGAGCGCGGCATCAGGATGCCACGCACCAGCGTGGTCGCGGTGCGTCTATCGTGAGCTTGTCCGGCTCTTGGAAGCCATCGACGATCTGCGGCTGAAAGGTGCGTGACCGGTAGTGTCGTAGCAGCATGTCGTCGACGATCGTGCTGCCGGAGTTCTGCACCGATCGAAGGTCGCGCATCCTCCCGTCCGTGTCGATCGTCACCGCCAGCCTCGCGGAGCCGGCGCGGCGCAGGTTTTCGACGTCCGTCCGCGGCAACTGTTCAGTTTCACGCGTCAGGACATTGATTTGCGTCACTCGGGCGTGGCACACCACGGAGCGATCGATGCCAATGCCACACCGCCGCCGCTGTCGCGACCCACGGTGAGACGCACACTACTGGCGAAGCCGTCGTCCTGCCAAGGCGGCGCCGAGCCGATCGCGGCGGCGACCTGCGGGCGCAGTACCGACGCGCTGTCGGGCTGACGGTTTCGGTCACAACGCCGGTGTCAGCGAGCGCGAGCACGTGCGTTAGGCGGCCGTCGTCGCCGGAACCACAGACTTAACGCGGTGCCGGCAGCGTAGCGGCGGGAAAATTCGACGCCAGCGCCCCGGCGTTGGGAGGGGAGCTAGCCGTCCAGCGGGAGCCACGAGCGGGGGCCGGTCGAGCCGACTGGACATGCCACACTTATTGAAGGCAGAAAAAGGGGATTGCGATGACCGAATAAATAACTTAGTCTTGCCTAAAGAATGCGTCGATCTGTGAGCGCGAGCGAAGCTCGCCTGTTCGCCCTGATGCTGGGACTCGTCGCCGCGCCGGCGCTGCGCGCGCAGGCGGCCGACAGCGTGCGATGGATGATCGAGGGCACCGTCGTCGACAGCGGAAGCGCCAGACCGATTCCGGGGGTGCTTGTGGTGCTCACGCGTGCACGGCGCACGGTCGCGCAGCGCACGACCGACGAGCATGGAGCATTCGAATTGGGTGGCCTCGCCGCTGCGACCTACCGCGTCGAGACGAGGCAGCTGGGCTACGCGGTCGCGGTCCGCACGGTCACGCTCGCCCGCGGGCATCCAAAGGAGATCGTCACGCTGCGCCTTCACGCGGTTCCGACGTCGCTGAAAGCGGTTCGGGTGACGGCTGGCGTGCCGATGGCCGTCGACGTGCGCACGGGAGAGCAGAGCTACATACAGCGCGCCGTGCCGCTGCCGCCGAGCACGACGACCTCGCAGATCCTGCAGTTGAGCGCCGCCGGCGCCGCGCGCGCGCCGACGGGAGAGGTCCACGTCCGCGGCCAGCACGCCGAGTACACGTATTACGTCGATGGCGTGCCGGTGCCGTCGGGGATCTCGGGCAGTCTCAACGAAGTGCTCGATCCGGCGGTCGCCGCCCGCGTCGACGTCCAGACGGGCGGGTGGGACGCCGAGTACGGGAACAAGAACATCGCGGTGGTGAAGATCGAGACGCGCGTGCCGGATGCGGCTCGGCACTGGGAGGGATCGGCCGACGCTGGCTCGTTTGGCAACCGCGGGGCCACGCTCCTGGCCAGCAGCGCCAACGAGTCCGCCGGCGCGCTGCTGTCGGTCACCCATCGTGCCACGGCGATGCGGCGTGAGCCCGTCGTAGCCGATCCGCGCACGGGCGCGCCGGTCAACTTCCACAACGGCGGCACCGACGATTACGCGTTTGGGAAGGTGGAGTGGCATCCATCGGCGCGCGATCTCCTCGAGGTAACGGCCGGGGCCTCGGTGACGCGCTTCGCCGTGCCGTTCGATTCCGCGTTCGGCCTGCTCGACGACCACCAGCACGACGCCAACAGCTTCCTGAACGCGTCGTGGACGCGCAGCGGGCGGGTGCCGCCGGCGTGGCGGGGGCAGCCCCGCGCTGGCCAGCCGCGGCTGCTCGTGGCGGCGTATCTGCGGCGTTCGTCGTTAGGCTACGAGCCGGGGGCCGGCGACGCGCCGGCGTTCGTCTTCTATCCCGACACGACGGTGCGGTACTCCGTGCGGGAACGGCGCGCGTCGAACACTGGCGGGGTGCGTGTCGTATGGTCGGCGCCGCTCACGGCCTCGCTGGCGGTGGCCGGCGGCGTGGAGGGATCGCTGGTGACCGGACGAGAGGTGTTCGAGACGTGCGACGCGCTCGGTCGGTCCGGACCCGGCGTGCAGTCCGGACTGCGCGGGGGCGACGCGGGTGGCTTCGCGCAGCTGGTGTGGTGGCCCGCCGCGCAGTGGGAGCTACGGAGCGGCGTGCGCCTCGACCATCACGTGGCGCCGCTCGCCGGCGACCAGCACCAGGTGAGCCCGCGTGTCCGGCTGGCGTATTTCCCCGACGCGTCGACGTCATTGTGGTTCTACTATGGGCGGCTGTTCATTCCGTCGAACGTCGAGGACTTTCACGTGCTTGCGAGCGCGGCGCAGGGTGGCACGGTGGGGCTGCCGACGATTCCCGAGCGCGACCATTACATCGAGGTTGGTGCGACACGGCGCGCGGGTGCGCTCACGGCCAAGGTCGCCGGGTACGATCGGAACGATTCGCCGGCGGTGGACGACAACACGCTGCCAGGCACGGCGTTGACGACGACGGTGGACATCGCACACGTGCACGTAACGGGGCTGGAGACCGCGCTCGCGGTAGACCCGGGCGGCGCGTGGTCGGCGTACCTGAACGCGGCGCTGAGCCACGCGCGAGGACACGGTCCGATCACGGGTGGATTCTTCCCCACTGCGTACCCGACCGGGTGGTTCGATCAGGATCACGATCAGCGACTGTCGATCGTGGGAGCGGTGAACGTGGGATCGCGCGCGAGCTGGGCGAACGTGACAGGGATCTTCGGTTCGGGTCTTACGAACGGCCATCCCGACGCAGCGCCAAACAAGGCGGGCTTGCTCGACTTCAATCCGGCGGTGAAGGTCGCTCCCACCTTCATCGTCGACGCCGGCGCAGGCACGCGCTTCGCGGCGGCGGGAATGCTCCTCTCGCCATCACTGCACGTGGAGAACGCGCTCGATCGGCATTACGTGCTCAAGGGCGCGTTCACCAGCGGGCCATCGATCGGCAGGCCGCGGACGATTGAGGTGCGAATGAAAGCAGAGGGGGGCAGTCGGTAGTCGCCGGTTGTCAGTCGCCAGTCGTCAGTCGCCAGTCGTCAGTCGTGCGGCGCTGGGGATCCTTTGGCGCTGTGCGGCGCGGACCGAGCGGCTAGCGACTCCAGCTCAGGTCGTGCAGCGCGTCGTCGCTGAGCTCGCGCCAGTTCGGCGGGAAGTTGCGGACGCGGCGGATGACGCCCTCGCACTCGAAGATCAGGCAGGGCGCGCCGCCTGCGCCATGATCGACAGCGTGCTCGCGAATGGTCCAGGCGACGCCGTCGGGCGCACGAAAGGTGCGCGGTGGTCCATTTGATCGCGAAGCGGATGTAGCGGCCACGTCGGCCTGTGAACTGTTCGTGGACTGCGTGACTCTCAGGGTTGCACGAGGGGAAACTCACGGCGCGCGCTGGCCGAGGCCAAACGACAATTGTACCGTAGCGTACTGCAATTCTGAGGCGCAAGCGTGCCGCTCCAGGCTCAAGCGTGTCGCGCCAGCGCAAGCGTGCGGCGCCAGGCGCAAGCGTGCCTCGCCGCGAAGGTAACAATGTGTTAGCTTTCAATTGTCGCCTCCGGCGACATAGGCCTCCAAGGCCGATTCATCCACCGTCATCGGACCGTCCCACGTTCTGGGCCCCTCCCCTGTCGATGGGTGAGTGCGCTGCATTCGTTGGAGTGGGAGCGGCCGATGTCGACAGCAATAGAACAATCTTACCCTGCTTCGGACGCGGAGCACGCCCTCACCGATTTCCGCGCCGCGGTCGAACGCTTGCAGCGCCATGGAGGCGCGGAGCTCGAGTCGCTTCGGTTGCCATTACGCCGCTTCTGCGAGCACGCGCGGCGCGAGCAGATGCCGCCGGAGCAAGTGCTCATCCGTCTCAAGCGCGCGTTGCACGCGACATCCCCGCTGGACGTGCAAGCGGCGGCAGCGGCGACGCTGAGGAACGAGATCATCAGCTTCGCGATCGAGGCGTACTATACAACCCAGACCGACTGCGGACGCTGACCAACTGCGCGCCAGAAACTGCGGACTGCGGACTCTGACCAACTGCGCACTGCGAACTTCGGACGTACTGCGGACGGCGGACTCGGATTTCAACGGACGGTTGTCTGGATGCGGCGCGCCGTCAGCGCGCTCAGGGCGTCAGCGCCTTCAAGCCATTGCGCCCTCACGCTGTCTGCACTGCACAGTCTCGATCGTTTACGGCACCGTCAGGTGAAACGAACTTCCCTCCCCTGGCGTGCTCTCCGCCCATGAGCGGCCGCGATGAGCATCGGCTATGCCTTTGGCGATGGCCAGGCCGAGGCCGGAGCCGAGATGGGCGGTGCGTTTGGCCTGCCAGAAGCGGTCGAAGACGTGGGGAAGTTCTTCGGCGGGGATGCCGGGACCGGTGTCGGAGACGGTGAAGCGCACGCCGCCTTCGGGCTCGGGTGACGCACGCAGCACGATGCGGCCGCCGGGCGGCGTGAACTTGACCGCGTTATTCATGTAATTTGATAGGGCCTGAACGATGCGGTCGCGGTCGGCGCGCACGGTCCTGAGACCCGGCGTCACCTGGAGGTCGAGCGTCACCTCCTTCTCGGCGGCCAACGGGCGGAAGGCATCGAAGACCTCGGTCAGAAGCGCACCGGGATCCTCGTCGCGACCGCTGATCGTGAGCCGTCCGCTTTCGATGACGGCGACGTCGAGCAGGTCTCGGATGAGGCGATCCATCCGCGCAGCCGAGCGGGCGATGACCGCGAGCTGCGTCTCGCGCTGCTTGTCGTCCAGTAGGATCTCGCGGTCCTGAAGGAGGGCGACGCTCATCGCGACGGTGCTGACCGGGTTGCGCAAATCGTGCGAGACGATCGACAGGACCTCGTCGCGCGAGCGCACGGCGGCTTCCGCCTCCTCGCGCCGGCGCTCGCTCTCCGCCAGCGCGGCGAGGCGTTGGAGAGCGATCGACGCGATGTCGCCGAGCGTGCGTACGCGGTTGACGACGCCATGCTCGAATGGCGGCTCGTTAGGCCGGCGGATCAGGACCAGGGCGCCGAGGGGCGCGTCGCGGCCGAGCAGCGGCACGACCAAGACGGAGCATCCGTGGCAGGTCTCGTCGAGGTAGGGCGCCATCGCGGCGCCGAGGCCCTCCAGGCGGGCGAGGAAGACGGGCTCGCGGCGGGCCAGGATCTCCTCGGACAGGGAGCCGGGGTATGCGACGCGCTGGCCGGCGACAGGGGTCGGGTCGCCCGCGGTGGCGACGATCTCGACCTCGCCGCCGCCGGTGGCGACGCGCTCGACGTATGCGCCGGCGGCGTCGGAGACGCCGAGCGCACCGTCGGCGATCTGGCGCATGACGTCGGTCGCGTCGGTGGCACGGGCGATCGCCTGCGCCAGCGTGCGAAGCGCACGTTCCTCGTGCGCACGGGCCGCGAGCTCCTCGTTGGCTCGCCGCAGCTCCTCCTCGCGTATCGCTGTGGCGCGCTGCATCGCTTCCGCCTCGGCGCGCGCGCGACGGTCGGTGAGGTCGCGCGTGACCTTGGCGAAGCCGATGAGTGTGCCGTGGGAATTGCGGATCGCAGTGATGACGACGTTGGCCCAGAAGAGCGTGCCGTCCTTGCGTACGCGCCAACCCTCTTCCTCGTACGAGCCTTCGCGGGCTGCAATCTCGAGCTCCTCCTGCGGGTGACCGGAGGCGACGTCCTGCGGAGTATAGAAGGTCGAGAAATGCTTCCCGATGATCTCGCCCGCGCGGTAGCCCTTGATGCGTTGCGCACCCTCGTTCCAGGTGGTGACGTGACCTTCCGGGTCCAGCATGAAGATCGCGTAGTCCTTCACGTTCTGAACGAGCAGCCGGAAGCGTTCCTCGCTGATGCGCAACGCCTCCTCGGCTGCGCGGCGATCAGTGGCGTCGCGGGTGATCTTGGCGAAACCTGCCAAACGACCATCGGGGGTCCGCAGGGCGGTGACCGTGACGTCGGCCCAGAAGCGGGTGCCGTCCTTGCGAACGCGCCACCCTTCGTCCTCCAACCGGCCGAAGGTGGCGGCGATCTCGAGCTCGCGGGCCGGCTTGGCGGCCGCGATGTCCTCCGGAGTAAAGAAGACGGAGAAATGGCGGCCAATGATCTCGTCGGCGCGATAGCCCTTGACTCGTTGCGCGCCGGCATTCCAGCTCAGAATGTGACCTGCGGTGTCCAGCCTGATGATGGCGTAGTCCTGGATGGACTCGACGAGAAGGCGGTTCAGGTCGGGTACGTCCGCCGCGCGAAGGAGAGGCGGCTCCGCCGCGGGCAAGGTCGGCAACTGTGGATCGGACGTCGCCGAGCGTTCGGCAGCGTCGTCACCAGAATGGTCGATCGGCCGGACGTCGCTGGAACGCCGGGTCCGCGAATGGATGTTTTCGGTCACTTCGGTAGAATTAATGCAAGATTCGGGTCTTCAGGAAGACGGACATGGAGGTAGGGCGCTCAGCGGTATATGCCTTGCCCTATGGCCTGCCTGCCATGGGCAGACGAATCGCGAAGCTCACCGAGATCAATGCCGTCGACGACGAGACGGAGTGCGTCAACGTCGTGATCGAGACGACGCGCGGCGCGCGGACGAAGCTGGCGTACGACCCACAGCGCGGCGCGTTCGTCGTCCGGAAGGTGCTCCCCGAGGGGATGAGCTTTCCTTTCGATTTCGGGTTCATTCCGTCGACGAAAGGCGACGACGGTGATCCCTTGGACGTGCTGCTCCTGCAGGAAGACTCCGTGCCGGCGGGCACGGTGGTGCCGTCGCGCCTCATCGGCGTGATCGAGGCGATCCAGACGGAAGATGGGGAGACCGAAGAGAACGATCGCCTGCTCGCCGTCAGCGCCGCGTGCGAGTTGTACGGGAAGGTTCGCAAGATCGGCGATCTCCCGCCCGCGGTGACGGAACAGATCGACCGCTTTTTCGTGAACTACAATAAGCAGGAGGGGAAACAGTTCGAGGTAAAGGACCACAAAGGTCCGAAGCGTGCCGACCAACTCCTCGAGGCGGGGCGCCGGTTGGCGGGACGCGGGCGAAGAAAGAACAGTCGGTAGTCGGGAGTCGGCAGTCGTCAGTCGTCAGTCGTCAGTCGAGAGTGGACGAATCAGCATTCTATCTCGACGCAAGCGACGCGAGTCCGGCCGACAAGAGGTTGAGCAGCAGGCGTGCGGCGCCGGGATCCGTTGCCGCCAGCGCGTCGTCGAGCGGAAGCGACGTGTAGATGACGGTTCCCTTGCCGTCGCGCGCGGACAGCAGCATGGGGAGGGAGAGCTTTCGCCGGGCGTCGGTGGCCGACAGCACGACCCGGTAGCGTGGATCCAACGCGTGAGGGACGGCCCGCCCGGTCATGCCGATTCCGGCGAGGTCGCGCGGGCGGATCTCGTTAGGCCAGACGAGCAGCGGCGCGCGCGGATCGTCGGCGCGCAGGGCGGCGCCCGCGCCCGCGATGCGGCGGGGGAGGCTGTCGGCGCTGATTGGGTACGGCATCAGGCCGCTGCGCGCGATCTCCTCACTGGCGGCGAGGATGACGAGCGTGCCGCCGCCGCGGACGAATGCCCTCAGCGCCGGCAGCGCGGCGGTGAGCGCGTCGCCGGTGAGCGCGCCCGAGCGGACGAGCATGGCGTTGAAACCGGAGAGATTCACGGCGGCGAGGAGCGCAGGATCGACGACCTGCGTGCTCACCCGCAGCTGGAGGAGGGCGGTCTGGACATCATCGGAGCCTTTGACGTAAGCGACGCGCAGCTGCGGCGGCACACGAAGATCGACGACCTCGATCCGATCATCGGCGAAACGCACGTACTGCTGCGACGGAACGTGGGGATAGTCGCGCGTCACAACGCCGAGCCGGAACACCGTCCCGGACCCGACGCGCACGACGGCTCCAGTGCCGGCGGGCGCGGACGTGACGGTACGACCGAGCACGTGCAGCGTGTCGGCGCCAGGACGCAGCGTGCCGCGCAACCAGAAGAAGACATTGCGGCTGCCAAACGGGGGCAGCGCGACCGAGCGCATAGCGGAGTCGGTGCGAAGACCCGCGGGCACGAACAGCGTGAGGGCGACTGTGTCGGGCGTGGAGCGCGCGGACCAGACGTACACGCGAAAGAGACGATCGATCGGCAGGCCGGCGCGCTCGTATTCGGCGCCGCGCTCGAGGAGCACATTGGTGGCAGGGACGACGACGACGGGGTGGCGGCGGTCGCCACGCAGCGCCGTCGCGTCGCGATGGACGATCGGTTCGACGATGACCGGGACATCGACGCCTCCGATCGCGACGGTGATCTCGACACGGCTGCCGGGGATTCGGTCCTCACCCTCGATCCATTGCGCGGCGTGGACGTTGTGCAACATCGTGCCCGCGACGAGTCCGTGGATCTGCCACCAGTGATAGTCGGGGCCGAGCACGCGCACATTGGCGTGCAGCGGTAGCGTGCCGTCCGGCGCGACGACGATGCCGCTGTCGCGCACGAGCACCGACAGCACGGTGCCCTGCGTGGCGGCAACGCGGCCTATCCTCACCGCCGCGCCGCCACCATTGTAGATGCTGATGTCGACGGGCACGGAATCGCCCGCCGCGACCAGCTCGTGGGCCGCGGTGCCGTCGATGACGAGCCCCGCCGCGCCAAGCATGCCGTGTACGGCGCGCTCGCGGATGGTGGTGTCCGCGGCAGCAGCGAAGGCAGCGGCCACAAGCCGGGCGGTGAGCCGGCGCGTCGCGTCGCGCTCTCCAGCGCTGTCGGAGAGCGCGATGATGACGTGCGGGCGAAAGGCGCGCACGACCGCGGTGACGTCGCGGAGGAGCGAATCGAATGGCCAGGCCGCAGCGACGTCGGAATCCGCGTCCGTGCGGCCGACGTCGTACGCGCGCGTGAAATACTGATGCGCGCCGTCGCGCTCCCGCTCGGCGAGCAGCTCGGCGGTGCGAAGAACGGCGAGCGGGAACTGGCGCTCGTTGCCGACCATATTTGCGCCACTCTCCCCTCGAGTGAGCGAGAGGTACGCCGTCTCGACGTGGCGGCCGAGGCTCAGCCAGGTGATGAGAGCGTTGTCCTCGTCAGGCGGCCGCGTGCCGACGAGAAGGACGCGGGCGGTGGTGCCGAGGTGGGCGGCCGTGTCGCGCCAGCCCTGGCCGGCGGCTTGAACGGAGCACGCCAGCGACAACGCCGACAGCACGAGGCCGATGCTGACTGCGCTGACGGCGTGTGGCAAGACTGCTTTTGGCTCAGCGGAAAATCGGCGATTCATCACTGAGTGCCCCGGTCGCGAAAGCTCCGGCGGGCCAGCCTCCCGCGGCGGTGCGCCGCGCGTAGGTTAGGTGAGCCATCCCCTAGCGCGTCAGACAGGCACGAGTCTGTCTCACGCATCGGCAAGCCAGCCGCTGGTCGAGTGAGGACGTCATGGAGCGAGAGTGTGCGAGCCGCCGCGCGCGGGCGCAATAGCGGTAGCGACAATCCGCCGGAGATGAGCTCCATCACGCAACTCCAAACCGCCATTGGCGACCGATACGTGGTGCACCGCGAAGTCGCCCGAGGTGGTATGGCGACGGTGTACCTGGCGACCGATCGGAGGCACGATCGTCAGGTCGCGCTGAAACTGATGGATCCATCGGTTGTCGGGGGCATCGGCGCCGAGCGGTTCCTGCGCGAGATCGAGATCGCCGCGCGGCTCACGCACCCCCACATCGTGCCGCTATACGATTCCGGCGAGCTACGGCTGCCGGGAGAGCCAAACGACGCACCCGCGATGTTGTATTATGTCATGCCCTTCATAGGCGGTGAGTCGTTGCGCGAGCGGCTGTCGCGCGCCGGTGTGATGGCGCCGGCGGAGGCGGCCCGGGTCATCGCCGAAGTCGCGAGCGCGCTCGATTACGCGCACCGGCAGGGAGTGGTGCACCGCGACATCAAGCCGGAGAACATCCTGCTGTGCGAGGGGCACGCGGTCGTGACGGACTTCGGCGTCGCACGAGCGCTGCTCGCCGACAGGGGTGCCACGACGCTGACGAAGCTCGGCATGGTGGTCGGCACTCCCGCGTACATGGCCCCCGAGCAGGCGGGCGGCGACGTGATCGACGGCAGAGCGGACCAGTACAGTCTTGCCTGCGTCACCTACGAGCTGCTCGTTGGGCAGGCCCCGTTCACAGGAGCCAGCGCGGTGGCGTTGCTGGCGCAGCATCTGACCGCGCCACCGCCCGCGATGCGGACGGTGGCAGCGATTTCCGACAACGTGGAGCAGGCGATCCAGCGCGCGCTGGCCAAGAGTCCTAACGAGCGGTTTCCAACGGTGCTCGCGTTCGCGGAGATGCTGAGCGTGACGGCGCCCGGGCCGGCCGCCGAGGGAGTCCACCTGCCCACCGGCCGCGTACCCCGCACGTCGCGGCTCCCCGTTCCGCTCACGCCGCTGGTCGGCCGAGAACACGAGGTGGAGAGAATCGTCGCGCTGTTGGAGCGCGACGGCGTTCGTCTCGTGACGCTGCACGGGCCTGGTGGTATAGGCAAGACGCGTGTGGCCCTCGAAGCGGCATCGCGCGTGGCCCGCAGATTTTCCGACGGCGCGCACTTCGTGGAGCTGGCGGAAGCACGCGATGCCGATAGCCTGACGAGCCGAATAGCGCGGGCGATCGGATTACGCGGGAGCGCCGGTTCCGCGGAGGCGTTGCGCGAAGAGCTCCGCGATCGCGACGCGCTGCTCGTTCTCGACAACTTCGAGCAGCTGGTGGACGTCGGCGCATCCGAGGTGTCGCGGCTGCTCGCCGATTGTCCGCGGGTCAAAGCGCTCGTGACGTGCCAGGTATTGCTGCACTTATACGGAGAACACGCCCTTCCCGTCGATGCCCTTCGCGTTCCCCTGGCGCACGAGAAGCGCCCGAGCAGCGTCGCCGCCTCTCCAGCTGTGCAGCTGTTTGTGCAGCGGGCAGCCGCCGCTCGACCGGACTTCCAACTGAACGAAGACAACGCGGCAGCGGTGGTCGGCATCTGCGCGGGTCTGGACGGTGTGCCGCTGGCGATCGAGCTGGCGGCGGCGCGTGTGAGGACGATGCCGCCACAGGCGTTGCTACCGCGGATCCGACAGTCGCTCGACACGCTCAGCGGCGGCGCGCGCGACGTGCCGGCACGGCAACGTACCATGCGCGCGGCCATCGCATGGTCCCACGATGGCTTGTCAGAGGAGACGCGACAGACGTTCCGGCGGCTGTCCGTGTTCGAGGGGGGAGCGACGGTCGAGATGGCGACTGCCATCTGCGCCGAGGCCAGCACGACGGAGCAGATCGAGGAGCACCTGATCTCGCTGGCCGATCACAGTCTGCTGCGCCAGCTAATGGGCACCGACGGTGGGGTGCGGTACCATATGCTCCGGCCGGTCCATGCGTTCGCGGCGGATGCGCTCGCCGCGGCCGGTGAAGTGGACGCGATCGCCAAACGACACGCCGAAGCGTTCGCCGCCTTCGCTCTGGAGGCGGAGACACACATCGCGCGCGGCGACTCCCACTGGCTCGACCTGGTAGAGGCAGAGCACGACAACTTGCGCGCCGCGCTCGACCACTTCGCGAGCACGGGTGCGATCGCTACGGCCCTGCGCCCGGCGGTCGCGCTATGGCGATTCTGGGAGGCCCGCAGCTACGCACGGGAGGGACTCGACCGACTTCGCTCGCTGCTCGATGCCTCGACGGCGGACGTGGATCCGAAGCTTCGCCTGCACACCCAGTTCGCCGCCGGCGTGCTCGCCGACGCGTGCGGAGATTATGCGCTGGCGCGCGCCCTATTCGAGGAGCATCTCGCGCTGAGAGAGCATCTCGGCGACACGCGGGGCGCGATGCTGCACCGCAACAATCTGGCGATACTCCTGCTGCGGCAAGGGCAGGTCGACGAGGCTCTTCCTCTGTTCGAGATGGGTGTCAAAGCCGTTCTGGAGTTGGGCGACTTGCGTGCCGCAGCGATGGGCATTGCCAACATCGGCAACGCGGAGCGAATGCGCCGCAACTTCGCCGCCGCCCGCGCGCGCTACGATGAGGCGCTGCGGCTGTTCCGGGAGGGCGGAGACGATGTGAACGTCGCGTGGGCGTTGAGCCACCTCGGTGACGTGGCGCGCGACGAGGGAAACGTCGCGGAGGCACAGCACCGGTACCGGGAGAGCATCGCTGCCTTCGCCGCGCTGGAGCACGATCGCGGCATGGCGTCAGTGCTCGTTGACCTCGCCGAGCTTCTGGCGACGGAGGAGAAATGGCTCGAAGCGCGCACGATGCTCGAGGAGGCGCTCACCCACGTGGCGAACGTGGGCGATCAACGCGGCATGATCCGGGTCTTCGAGGTGCTGGCCGGTCAAGCGGCGGCTCAGGGCGGAGTGGACGACGAGCGCGCCGTGGCGCTGGCCGGTGCCGTGGCGGGATTGCGTGAATCGTTGGGTGCGCCCCTGTCTGAAGCGGAGCGGACCCGTCTCGAGCAGCGAGTCATCGCGGCAGTGGCTCGCCTGGGGCGGACGGCGAGCGAGCGGGCATGGCGAGAGGGGCTGGTGATGACGATGCCCGAGGTGCTGCGTCTCGTCGAAAGGCCGGTCGCTTCCTGAGCTCGTCGCGTCGTCAGCGGCAGAGGACGAGCTTTGCCAAGCCTTTGACAATCGCGATGACGGCAGGCATCGTGAGAAGGCTCCAACGGAGATGGTTCGTGCCACGCTACATGATCACTCGCACCTTGCCACCCCTCTCGCCGGCGGAGCTGCGGGTCGTCGCGGCCAAAGTGGTCGCCGCCTGCGGTGAGGTGGGGGGAATGACATGGATCCGCAGTCACGTGACCGCCGACGGCAAGCATTCCTTCTGCGAGTTGGAGGCGCCGAGCGAGGAGGCGTGCCGGCGTCATGCTGCGATTGCCGGCTTGCCGTTGGACGAGGTGATCTCGCTCGGTGCGGAGATCGGACCCACGGCAGTGTTCTGAGAGCGTTTTCATGCCACGTTACATGATCACGCGTACATTGCCGCCCCTGTCGCCCGAACAGCTCGAGGACGTGCGCGCACAGAGCACACGTGTGTGCAAAGAGCTCGGGATCACTTGGGTGCGCAGTCATCTGACCGCGGACGGCAAGCACTCCTTCTGCGAGTACGACGCGCCGAGCGAAGAGGCGATCCGTGAACATTCCCGCCTCAGCGGAATTCCCCTCGACGACATCACGCCGCTCGGAATGGAACTCGGGCCATCGTGGGCCTAACGTTTGGGTCGTACTCGGCCGGGCGCCGTCGAGCGGTGATGGGCCCGTGATCACATCGAGGAAGCGGATCGCCGCCGCCTGCGGTACCGTGGCGGCGGCGCTGCTACTCGGGACAACGGTGGCCCCGGCGCAGGACCGTTCGCAGTCTCGATCTTTGGTGATGTCCCAGCGCGGGATCGTGGCGAGCGAGAACGTGCTCGCGTCCGAGGTCGGCGCGCGCATTCTCGAGAGCGGCGGCAACGCCGTGGACGCGGCGGTGGCGACGAACGCGATGATGGGGCTCGTGGCGCCGATGAACGACGGGATCGGCGGCGACCTGTTCGCGATCGTCTACGACGCGAAGACGGGGACGCTGCACGCATTGAACGCATCGGGGTGGGCGCCGGCGGCGCTCACGCCGGATTTTCTTCGCTCGAACGGCGTGACCACGATGCCGCAGCGCGGGATTCACTCGGTGACCGTGCCGGGCACGGTGGATGGGTGGGAGCTGCTGCTGAAGCGATACGGCACCAAACGATTCGCCGACGTCCTGGCGCCGGCGATTCGGTTCGCGGAGGAAGGGTTTCCGGTGGGCGAGGTGGTGAGCGTCTTCTGGCGCGACAGCGAGAACATCCTGCGGGAGGACAGCGCGACGGCGGCGCTGTATCTGCCCGACGGGCACGCGCCGGCGGCCGGCGAAATATTCAAGAATCCGGATCTGGCGCGAACATACCGCCAGATCGCGGCGGGCGGGCGCGACGCCTTCTATGCGGGCCCAATCGCCCGAAAGATCCTGGCGACGATGGCGGTGCACGGCGGAACGATGGCGGCGTCGGACCTCGCCGACTTCCGTGCCGAATGGGTGCGGCCGATCTCGACGACGTACCGCGGGTGGACGGTGTACGAGGTGCCGCCCAACAGCCAGGGAATAGCGGCGCTGGAGATGCTCAACATGATGGAGCGCTTCCCGCTCGCCGAGATGGGGCACAACTCGACACGGGCGCTGCACACGATGATCGAGGCGAAGAAGCTCGCCTACGCAGACATGATCCGTTACGATGCCGATCCGCGCTTCGGGAACATCCCGGTCGAGGGGCTGCAGTCGAAGGCGTTCGCGGCGGAGCGCGCGAAGCTGATCGACAGCGCGAAGGCGAACTGCGACGTGGCGGCCGGGACGCCGCCGCTAACGGACAACGGCACGACATATCTGGCCGTCGTGGATCGCGAGGGGAACATGGTGTCGCTGATCCAGAGCAACTTCGCGACCGTGGGCTTCGGGTCGGGAATCGCGGTTCGCGGCGCCGGCTTCGTGCTCCAGAACCGCGGCGGCCTGTTCACGCTCGAGGCGTCACATCCGAACGTGCTGGCTCCACGTAAACGCCCGGTACACACGATCATTCCGGCGTTCATGGAACGCGACAGTGTCCGCATCGCGTTTGGCATCATGGGCGGATGGAACCAGGCGCAGGCGCACGCGCAGTTCGTGTCCAACGTGGTGGACTTCGGGATGAACGCGCAGGCGGCGCTCGACGCGCCGCGCTTCTCCAAGGCGACCTTCCCCGGATGCGACGTGGCGATGGAAGCACGGATTCCAGAGGCGGTGCGCCGGGAGCTCACGGCGATGGGGCACCAGATCGTGGTGCGCGGCGACTACTCGGCGTCGGTGATGGGCGCGGGCCAGGCGGTGGTGCGGGATGCCGGCAAGCGAGTCAACTTCGGGGCGTCGGATCCGAGGAAGGACGGGGCGGCGGTGGCGGAGCTGCCGGTTCGTTCGCCCTAACCAAATAGCTGCGGCACATCCACCAGCAGCGGCGACGCGGCGCCGGCAGGAGCCCAGGAGAGCCGCTCGCGCTCGACTCGATCAGCTTCGCCGGGTCTAACGACGGTAATCGTAGACAGCTCCGGGTCGACGATCCAGTACTCGGCGACGCCGGCGTCGAGATACAGCTCCCGCTTGTGCGTGCGGTCGCGGCGGCGCGTATAGGGAGACAGAATCTCGACGATCAGCACGGGTGTGGGCGCTGCTTCCCATGGGGTGCCGCGGGTCGCCGGCGGCTGGCGAACCATGAGGTCGGGCTCGACCTCGGAGCCCTCGAAGCGCAGCACGGCGCGCGGATGATAGACGAACCCGAGGTGATTTGCGGCGACGTACGGGTCGAGCGCGCGCGTGAGGCGAGCGGCGACCGTTTCGTGATCGGGAGTGGGAGGCGGCGTCACGAACAGCTCGCCGCGTATGAGCTCGTACTTGTTGCCGTCGTCGGGGAGGCTGTGGAGCTCCTCGAGGGTCCAGATCTTCGTAGCTGTCGACACCGACATGGGCCATCCTTTCTCCGTCGGAGAGGGAGCGCGCGCATGCGCCGAGAATGGCACGTCGCGCCGGTGGTGGCGGCACCGTTCCGATTGCCGTCGAATCGATTTTACGCAACTCACCCTTTGCCGAGTGTACGCTCGGCGGCGAGGCCGAGTCAACCATTGGCACAGGGCGACCGCGCCTCCTGTTGAATTGCTGCGCTCCGGCGCGGCTTCTACGTTGCGGATATGCGGGCCAGCGTGCGAGATCTCGCGTTGATCGGAGCGGCGGTGGTGCTGGGCGGCTGCCGCAGCGGCTGCGGCATGTATTATCCGTGCCCGCTGCCGACCGCGATCACGATCACGGTGACATCCACTGCGGGCGCGGGGCCGGTGCCGGGCGCCTTCGTGCAAGCGTCTGGTACGAGCGGATCATATCCGTGCACGTCGAGCGCGACGGCGACGACGTGCACTGTTTTGGGCAGTGCCGGGACCTATGAGCTGGATATCGGGGCGCCGAGTTATACGACGGTCCACCGGTTGGCGGACGTGCACGCGATCCCGGCGGCGTGCGGCTGCGCGACGCTCGAGACGGTACATCTCGACGTGGCGCTGACGCCGTCTTGAAGGACTGAGGGGAGAGCACAGAGGGCTCAGAGCGGGGCGAAGCGCGCAGCGCCTCCGGGCGGGAAGACCGCGGCGCGTTATTGACAGCTCGATCCGGCCAGCCAATCGTGTGCGGCACCGCCGCGGCATGATGCCGCGCGCGAATGCCACCGATAGCCTTGGAGGAGGCTGTGACCCGCTTTGCGTTCATGTTCGCTTTCCTGGCGTGTGTGGGATGCGCGACGCAGCCGCGCGTCCGCCCAACGCCATGTTCGGAGCCCGTGCCGCCGATCCGCAACACGGCGATCATGGCTACCATCAACGTGAACTACTCCTACACGCCGAAAGACGTCGAGGGTGGCCGGACATGGCATCGTACCGACGTGCTCAACGAGCTGAACACGCTCGGGCGCGGCAGCGGCAACACTTTCGCGGAACCCAATGGCGTGCCGTCGAACTTCCATTTCACATACACGATCTCGAATGACGGTCAGGACCACTTCACGGGCAGCGTGGAACTGTCCGGTTGGGGGCAGGGGCACATCACGACGATCAACAAGTATCAGTACCCGTACGCGTCATCGGCCAAGCTGGTGCAGGACCTGACGGATGAAGCGTACGAGTACATCCGCGACGGCTGGCACGACGCGCGTGCGAGCTGTTCCGGGACCTCAGAGAGGCGCAAGAAGTAGGCGGTAGCCGCCGGGGTGAGGTGTACGGCGGATCGTCCACACGGACTCACTCGGCGATCCGGTCGAGACCCGCCTGCCGCAGCCGCTCGTTCATGGCCGTGAGCTCGCGCGCGGTGACGGCGTCGTACTCTCCCTTGAGCGCAGTCGCGCGCTCGTGGAGCTGCTGCGCCACCTCGCGCTCGGCCGCTGTTGGCGGATAGTCGGAGCCGCCGACGCTGGCAGCCAGATACTCGAGCTGCTCCGCCAAACGAGGACTCCAGCGCACGTCGTCCTGGCCGCGCCCGGTGATGCGACGCTGGAAGAGCTTCTCCTCGAGCGTCTCGAGCACGTGGTCGACGGAGTCCATCGACGCGCGCACACTCTTGCGGCCGTCGAGCTTGGCCGAATCGGCGTCGATGACGAGGCGCAATGACGCCAGGCGGCCGCGGGTGAGCTCGAGGGAGTTCACCATCTGCACGACGTCGCTCATGTCGCGCTGGATCGATTGCACGAGCGCCACGGCGGCGCGGATCCCCTCCTCGCTGCCGCCGCTTTCGGGATCCTTGCGCAGCTCGAGCGGCTGGGTAACGGTCTGGCCGCGCGCGGTGAGCGCCACGGTGTAGCTGCCCGGCGGCTCGAGCACGGAGATGCGGCCGAAGCTGGGCGTGTTCCGTCCCTCGAGGCCGATGCGCATCCAGTCGGCGTACAGCGGCGGCGTGCGCAGCTTGCCCTGCGGCGTCGGGTCGCTGCGCAGGTCCCAGTAGACGCGATTGAGGCCAGCTTGCATCGGCCCCTTCATCGATCGCACCACGTTGCCGGCACCGTCGCGAATGACGATGGCGACGCTGTCGCGCACCACCGTCTGCACGCCAGCGCTGTCCTTGACAGTGCTGTCGCTGCCGGTCCTGAGCCAGTAGTTGATCGGCGCACCGTAGGGTGGATTGAAGCCAGCGCTCGGATCGTACGACGCGGCGAACACGCCCTCGGCGTCGCGGAAGCGATAGGTCGCACGGGGCGCGAAGAGATGAACGTCCTTCGCGGCGATGTCGGCGCCGAGCGCGCGCAGGGGCGTGATGTCGTCGAGGATCCAGAAGCCGCGGCCATAGGTGGCGACCACGAGATCGTTGAAGCGCGGCTGCACGACGATCCAGTAGACCGGGGCGTGCGGGAGGTTGGTCTGCAGCGGCTGCCAGCGGCCGCCGTCGTCGAATGAGACAAACAGCCCGTTCTCCAGGCCGAGGTAAAGCATGCCGCGCCTAACGGGATCCTCGCGGATGACGTGGGCGTACGAGAGCGGCGTGTGGGCGAGGCCGTTGACGATGGCGCGCCAGCTGCGGCCGAAATCGGTGGTCTTGTAGACCATCGGATCGCGGCTGTTCACCTGGTGCGCGTCCACGGTGAGGTACGCCGTACCGGCGTCCCAGCGCGACGGCTCGATCGAGCTGATCGTGCCCCAGGTGTACAGGTTTGGAATGTTCGCGGTGACATCGGTCCACGTGGCACCGCCGTCGCGCGTGACGTGCACGAGCCCATCATTGCTCCCCGCCCACAGGATCTTGCCGTCGAGCGGCGATTCAGCGAGCGCGTAGATCACGCCGGCGTACTCGACGCCGATGTTGTCGGGGGTGAGGCCGCCGGAGATGACCTGGCGCGACTTGTCGTTGCGGGTCAGGTCGGGGGATATGACCCGCCACGTCATCCCGCTGTCGGTGCTAACGTGGACGAACTGACTGCCGGTGTAGATCCGATTGTGATCGTGCGCGCTGAGAGTGAGCGGCGCGTTCCACACGAAGCGATAGCGCACGCTGTCGGCGGGCGCGCCGGCGACGTACTGCGGCCATACCTCGACGGTATGCGCGACATTCGTGCGGAGATCGTAGCGGGTGACGATGCCGCCAACGCTACCGGTACCGGAGGCGCTGGACCACACGAGATTGCCGTCGACGGTATCGGGTGTGGCCCAGCCGCTCTCGCCGCCGCCGACAGTGCGCCACATGCCGCGCGGGATGCCCGGGAACTCCTCGGTGCCGCCGGTGCGCGCGTTGCTCGGACCCATTGCGCTCGGCCCGTCCTGCCGGTTGCCGTAGACGTTATACGGGATCTTGTTATCGACGGTGACATGGTACATCTGCGCGACCGGAAGCTGGATCTGGTTCCAGCTCCGCCCGCGGTTGGTGCTGATCGACACGCCGCCGTCGTGAGCGACGAGCATGCGGTTGCCGTTGGATGGATCGATCCAGATCTCATGGTGATCGCCGCCAGGCCACTGCGCGTACGGCAGATCGATGATGTGCTCGCCGGCGTCGAGCGTCTTCGAGAAAGCGGCGGAGACGAAGTAGACCTCGTTTTCGTTGTCCGGGGAGACGGCCAGGCGATTGTAGTAGTGGGTGCGACCCGCCATCTGCAGGTCGCTCGACACGAGCTTCCACGCCGTGCCGCCATCGTCGGAGCGGAAGAGGCGCCCGCCGGCGGTGGGACGGCCGTCGGGGAGCGGCACGGCGTCACCCGTCTCGATCAGCGCGTAGATGCGGTTCGGGTTGGTCTTGCTGACGGTAAGGTTGATCTTGCCGACGGGCCTCGTGGGCAGGCCATTCCCGGTCAGACGCCTCCACGTCGAGCCGCCATCGCTGGATTTCCAAATGCCGCTGCCGGCGCCGCCGCTGGTGCGTCCCCACGTGTGGACTTCCATCTGCCAGAACGTCGCATAGAGGACGCGCGGGTTTGTGGGATCCATCACGAGCTCGTTGGCGCCGGTGGAGTCGTTGACGAAGAGCACGCGCTCCCATGTCTTGCCGCCATCGGTGGTGCGATAGATCCCCTTCTCCGGCTGCGGCCCGTAGAGGTGGCCTAGCGCAGCGACATAGACGCGGTCGGGGTCACGCGGGTCGATGACGACGCGGGCGATGCGGCCGCTGTTCTCGAGCCCCATGCGCGTCCATGTCTTGCCGGCGTCGGTCGACTTGTACGCGCCCCAGCCGATGGAGATGTGACTTCGGATGAACGGCTCACCGGTGCCTACCCAAACGACGTTGGGATCGGATGGTGCGACGGCGATGGCGCCGATGGAGGAGACGGGCTCGCGGTCGAACACGGGCGTCCAGTGAATGCCGGCATCGCTGCTCTTGAAGACGCCACCGGACGCCGCGCCGGCGTAGATCACATCGGGATCCCCGATGACGCCGGCGACGACACTGACGCGATTGCCCTCGGGGCCGATATACCGGTATTTCAAACGCGAGTAGACGAGGGTGTCCGTGGCCTCCGGGACGGGCGGCTTCTCGGGCTGCGGTTTGCGCTGGGCGAGGGTGAGCGAGGGAGAGGAGAGGAGGAGCAGGGCAGCGAAGAGGCGGCGCATGGCTGGGGGTCAGGGGTGGGGCTGGCGGGACGGTGAATGGCCGAAGGGCCGAACGGCCGAAGGGCCGAAGGGCCGAATGGCCGAATGGCCGAAGGGCCGAACGGCCGGAGGGCCGAATGGCCGAATGGCCGAATGGCCGAATGGCCGAAGGTACTGTGTCGCGGGAGCCGGTGCCAGAACGGCGAGAGCGGCGGATGGCCTGGTGCACGTGCGCGCCGCCGCAGCGTTATGCGCGACGCGGCTATTCGGCGTTTCGGCCTTTCAGCCATACGGCCATACCGCCGTACGGCCGTAGAGCCCATCTTACGGCCGGCGGCCGTGCGTGCCGGGCGGTGACGTTGGGCGCGTTACGACCGATCCGGCGGCGGGCGCCGTAATGCCCACCATCGGGCGCTGCTCGCCGCGCTCTCGAAGCCGCTCGAACGGGTGACGCTCCCGGATGAAGGAAAAGGGGTACACGACCGGCGGATAGAACTCGTAGACGTACGGGTACGGCGCCGGGCATTCGTTAGGTAGGCACTGGTACGCTGCGGCGGGAGCGTAGGCGGGAGCGTATCCCGCCGGTGCGCCGGCGACAGCACCTGTGTACGCCGGCGGCGCGGTGAAGACGTCCTGGCCGGCGGCGGTACGCGGGCCCTCGCGGTCCGCCTGCGCGGAGCCGAGCATCGCCTGAACGATCGACGGGGAGAGGTTGGCGCGCGCGAGCGTCGCGGCCTGCTCGGCATTTATGTTGAACCGCTGGCCGGCAGCGGCGAGCCAGGCGCGGACGACGCCGGAATCGAGCGCGCGAGCGGCGTCGATCACCGCATCGACGGTCACCGGCGCAGCGGCGGCGGCGCGGGCGGTGGCGATGGCGAGTCGCAACGGCTCGATTGCGCGCGACGATGCCGCGGGCAGCGCCGCTGGCGCGGGCACCTCGCGCAGGCGGTCGGCCGACACGATCGCCCCGCCGGCAGACGCCACCTCGCTGATGCGCAGCCAATCGCCGTTAGGCGCGAAGGCGAACAGCGTGGTCGTATGGCCGCGCGCTCCGGTGGCGCAGCTGTACTCCGAGCGCACATACGCGCGGCGGCCCTCTGCCATCGGCGCCCAGGCCACCGCCTCACTGCCGCGACAGCCTGCCTCGTCGACGCGTTGCGGGGCGCCGCTGCCATCGAGGCGCTCGCGCGAGATGATCCGGTCCTGCGCAAAGCCGAGGACGTCGACATCGCGCGAGCCGGCGACGGGAACGACGCACGTCACGGCCGCCGCGGTCGTGGCAGCCTGCGAGACCGACGCCCAGCAGCCGAGCCACGCGTACCATCGGGCATCGGAGCGCTGCGCCGCAGTCGATTGCGCGCCGGCCGCCGTCGCCAGCGCTGCGGAAAGCGCGACGGTGAAGATGGACACGCTTTTCATGGAAACCCGCATGTCAGCCTCCTGCGAGACCTCTCTCGATGCATAGCGCGCGGGCTGAGCGAGCGCTAGGCGGGCAAGATGTGCCTATGGTAAGCACACACCGGCGCCGGCCATAAAGTTCCAAGACGGATAGACTATCCATGGCGTTCGGCCCGGGATGACGCGGGGGGGAGGACTCAGCGCCGCGGCAGTTTGGCTTCAAGATCGCTCTGGCCGCGTCTCGTTCGTGATCGCCTTTGTGGCAATCGTGGCGAGTGTCGGGTCGCGGTCGGAGGCGAGGGAGAAGAGCGCATCGCCGGCGATCGCGGGCGGCAGCGCGGACAGCACGCGAGCGGCGGCCCATTGCACCTCGCCGCGTTCCTTGCGAAAGAGTTGGCGGCGCTCGAACACACGGGTGAGGATCGGCACGACGGCGGCGCCGCCGATCTCGCCCAACGCGGCGACGGCGGCGAGCTGCTCGGCGGTCGTGCCCCGCTCGAGCATGCGCGCGAGCTCGGGGAGCGCTTCGCGGCGGCGCGATCGGCCGAGCGCGACGACGGCAGCCGTGCGCACGGCCGGCTCGCCGTCGGCGAGCCCGATGCGCCCGACGTGTTCGGCGATCACGCCCCCCCGGTCGGCAGCGACGGCGAGCGCCGATTCGCGGAGCTTCGCGTTCGGATGGCGCAGCGCGGCGGCAAGCCAGCGCTCGAGGACGCGGCTCTCACGCACGCTCTCGCCGAGTGCGGTGACGAACGCAAAGGCAACGCCGACACTCGGGTCGCGCGCCAGTTCGGTGGCGCGCGCGTCGTCGAGCGCACCGACGCGGTCGGCGAGGAGGAAGAGCTCGGGACGCTTCTCGTGGCGCGCGACCGCCACGAGTGCGGTGGCGCCTTCAGGGAGCAGGCGTGCGAGCGCGGCCTCGATATCGTCGCGCAGGGCCTCGTGGCGCAGCCAACCGGCGGCGAGCGCGTTCACGATCGCGGCATCGCCGCCGAGCCGGCGCAGCGCGTCCCGCACCGGCTCGCGAAAGGCGGGGCGCTCGTCGTCGGCGCGTGCAGTGAGGGCGAGGAGTGCCTCGACGAGCAGCCGGGTGTCCTGGTTTGGCGCGACCGCGCGGGCGCGTTGCTCCACCGCGGCCGCGGCCTCGACGAGGAGAGCGGCGTCCGTCGCCCGCGCGAGGGCGCCCAGCGCGGCAGCGCCAGTGGTGGCGTTGAGAGTGCGAAAGAGCGTGATCTGGTCAGGCGCCCGCTGCGCCGCGATCGAGGCGCCGGAGCTGCGCAGGGATGGACGGCCATGCGCCTGTTCGAGATCGCGCACGAGCTCACCGGCTCTGTCGTAGCGTTCATCGGGCAGCTTGGCGAGCGCGCGGTGGAGCGCCCGCTCGGCACGCTCGTTGACGTCGGCGGCACGCGTCCAGATCGGCGGGGGTTCGGCGTGCAAATGCTGCGCGAAGACCGACTGCACCATCGCGCTGCTGAACGGAACGCGGCCGGCGAGCATCTCGTAGACGACGATACCTAACGAGTATATGTCGGCGCGTCCGTCGATCGGTCTCTCCCCCGCGATCTGCTCGGGCGCCATGTACCGCGGCGTACCGAGTGCGATGCCCGAGCTGGTGATGGCAGCGCTGTCCTGGAACGCCTTGGCAATACCGAAGTCCGTGAGCATGCTGCGTCCGCTCGCCAGCTCGATGAGGATGTTGTCCGGCTTGACGTCACGGTGGACGACGCCGGCGGCGTGGGCGAAGTCGAGCGCGGCCCCGATGTCGCGAGCAATGCTCAGGACGACGGCGTAGGGGAGCTGCCCTTCACGAGCGAGGCGCGCGCCGAGCGTCTCGCCCGCGACGAGCGGCATGGCGATGCACGGCAGATCGCCGCCGCCGACGAAGTAGATCGGCACGATGTTGGGGTGTGTGAGCCGCGCGGCGGTACGCGCTTCACGCCGGAATCGTTCGGCCACGTCACCGCTCGCCGCAAGATCGGGGTGCAGGACCTTCACGGCGAGCCGGCGGTCGAGCCGGTCGTCGTAGACCTGGTAGACGACGGCGTAGCCGCCGCGGCCGATCACCGACTCGACGCGATAACCATCGCCGAGGGTGCGCTGCAGCTCCTCGCCCGCGGCGATCGCGGGGTCCACCTGCCCCGCTTGGGCGTCAGCGGCGCGAATGGATCCGCACGCAGGACAGCGCACGGCGTCCACCGGGAGGGTGCGGCCGCAGACGGCGCAGAAGGTGCCGGCCATGGGGCGAAGATACTGCAGTCGGGAGTCGAGGGTCGAGAGTCGACAGACGACCGACCATTGACGAGCGACGACTGACGACCGCCATCAGGCCATGCGCTTGCTGTAGCGGCGGATGGCGAGCGTGAGAATCAGGGCGCCGTAGCCGATCAGAATCAGCATGGGGCGTGCGACCTCCGCGAGGCCGGCGCCTTTCACCAGGATGGCGCGGGCGATCGTGACGAAGTGGCGCACGGGATTCAGCTCGGAGACGAGCTGCGCCCAGTACGGCATGCTGTCGATGGGGGTGAAGAGACCGCTCATCAGCAGATAGATCATCATCACGAAGAAGGACACGAACATCGCTTGCTGCTGCGTCTCGACGGTGGTGGAGATCCAGAGGCCGATGCCCAGCGCGACGACGAGGTACACGGCGGCGGCGGCCACGAGGAGGACCGCGCTACCGCGAACGGGAACACCGAACACGAGGTGGCCGACGATCAGACCTAACGTGAGGTCGATCAGCGCGAGCACCCAGAATGGGAGAAGCTTGGCGGTGATGAACTGCGCCCGCGTGATCGGCGTGACATTGAGCTGCTCGAGTGTGCCGAGCTCCTTCTCGCGGGCGATATTCTGGGCGGTGAGGAGCGTGCCGATCATCGTCACGAGGGCGACGAGGATGCCGGGCACCATGAAGTTCTTGTAGTCCAGCGTGGGATTGTACCAGTCGCGCGTACGCACGTCGATGCGGCCGGCGGCGCGGAGCGGGGGCTGCTCGACGACGGGTTGGTCGCCTAACGCCGCGCGGAGCGTGGGATGGATGCGGGCGCCGAGCTCGGTGGCATAATCACCGATGATCTGGCTGGCGTACGCCTGCACGACGCCGGCGGCGGCGCCCTTTTCGGTGTTGACGTCGAGACCGAGCGAGGCCTGCCCGGTGCGGACGAGCGATGCCTCGAAGTCGTGCGGAATCACCACCGTCATCGTGACGGTGCCGTGGAGCATCGCCGCGTTGGCCGAATCGGGGGACGCGGAGCGGCCGGCGACGTCGAACAAGCCGGAGGCGGCGAGGCGGTCGACGAGCCCGCGGGACGTACTGGTCCGGTCGAAATCGACGACATAGGCGGGCGATTGGCGTATGGCAAAGGTCGCGACGTTGGCGAGGACGAGAAGCTGGACGAGCGGCATGACGATGATCTGCACCAGTGTCGCGCGATCGCGCGTGACGTGCAGCACCTCGGCCCGGGCGAGGACGAGGACACGGCGAACGAAGGTGCGGGCGCCGTTCACTCGAGGCGCACCTTGAACGAGCGCGTGCTCGCGACGAGTAGCAAAAACGCCATCGCGGTGAGGATCGCCGTCTCTTTCCACAGATAGCCGAGGCCCACGCCTTTGAGCATGACACCGCGGGCGATGAGCACGAACCAGCGCGCGGGCACGATGTTGGACAGCCATTGGAGCACCCGAGGCATGCTCTCGATGGGAAAGATGAAGCCGGACAGCATCTGCGTCGGCAGCATCGTCCCCATCATCGCCCCCATCATCGCCACCCGCTGCGATGAGGTGCGCGCCGACACGAGCATGCCGATGGAAAGGGCGACGAGGATGAACAGCGCGCCTTCGGCGACCAGGAGCGCCACGCTGCCCTGCATCGGCACATGAAAGACCAGTCGCGCCTCGATGAGCACGGCGATCACGCCGATGAAGCCGATGCCGAGATAGGGCGCGACCTTGCCGACGATGATCTGCCAGGGGCGGAGGGGCGAGACGAGGAGCGCCTCCATCGTGCCGGTCTCCTTCTCGCGCGTGAGCGACAGCGCGGTCATGAGCGCGGCGATGATGTTGAGGACGAACGCGAGCAGGCCGGGCACGAACAGATTGGAGCTGGCGCGCGTTGGATTGAAGCGGGAACGGACACGCGGCGTTATGCGGATGGCCCGCGCCGCCGCCGGCATCCCCGCCTCGTAGTCAGCCACGACGGCGGCGACGTAACTCTGGCGCGCGGCGGCGCTGTTCGGCTCCGTCGCGTCGGAGATGACCTGGAGCTGCGCGGCATCGCCGGCGGCAAGGGCGTTGGCGAACCCCGGCATGAACTCCACCGCCACCTGCGCCGCGTCGGTCTGAAAGAGGCGCTCGAGATCGGCGTGCCGAGCGAGCACCGCAACGGTGCGGAAGACGCCGGTCGCGTCGAGGCGGGCGCGCAGCGCCAGGGTGACCGCATCGGGCGCAGGATCGACGATCGCCAAACGAACCTCGGTGACATCCGTGCGGATGGCGAAACCGAACAGCAGCACTTCGACGATGGGCATCAGGATCAGCACCGCGAGCGTGCGCCGGTCGCGCAGAATGTGGAGCACCTCCTTGCGGAGCAGCGCCAGGAGCGCGTTCATGCGGTGCTCGCCGCAGCGTCGGGACGAGCGAGGCGCACGAACAGCTCGTCGATGGTGGCGACGCCGTGCTCGCGTTCGAGCTCGGATGGTGCGCCCATGGCGGCGATGCGGCCGGCGACCATGATCGAGATGCGATCGCAGTACTCCGCCTCGTCCATGTAGTGCGTCGTGACGAGCACGGTCGTGCCGCCATGGGCCGCTTCGTAGATGAGCTCCCAGAACTGCCGCCGGGTGATCGGGTCGACGCCGCTGGTCGGCTCGTCGAGAAAGACGATGCGCGGCTGGTGCAGCATCGCCACCGAGAAGGCGAGCTTCTGTTTCCAGCCGAGCGGGATGTCGCGCACGAGCTCTCGCTCGGCGCGCTCGAGGCCGAGGCGCGCCAGCATGCGGTGCGTGCGATCGCGGATCTCGGCGTCGCTGAGGTCGTAGACGCCGCCATACAGCCGAATGTTTTCGGTTACGGTGAGGTCGTCGTAGAGTGAGAAGCGCTGGCTCATGTAGCCGATGTCACACTTGATCGCTTCGCTCTCGCGATAGACGTCGTGACCGGCGACGCTGGCCTCCCCGCTCGTGGGGAGCAGCAGTCCGGTGAGCATCCGGATGGCGGTGGTCTTGCCGGCACCGTTGGCACCGAGGAAGCCGAATACCTCGCCAGCGCGAACGTCGAAGGTGATGTGATCGACGGCGACAAAGCTGCCAAACGCGCGCGTGAGGTCGCGGGCCACGATGGCGAGGTCGGCGGTCACGCGGCCTCCTCGCCTTCGGGCGCGCCCATGCGCTCGATGAACGTGTCTTCGACGGTGGGCGCGATCGGCTCCGCGGCGGTGTCCGGGATGCCGCGCCGAGCGAGGAAACGCACGACGTCGGCGGCGATCTCGCCGGGAGGCGCGTCGTGGCGCTTGTCGGTGTAATGCAGGACTGCCCCGAAGGGATAGACGGAGCGCGTGTGCTCGTACTCGCGGAGGGCGCCGATGGCGCGGTACCTCGCGGCCTCGGGCACGCAAAGGGCGAACAGCAGATTGCCAAACGACGCGGCGATAGCGGCGGGCGTGTCGGTGGCGAGGAGACGGCCACGCTGCACGAGGGCCACGCGATCGCAGCGGCGCGCCTCGTCCATGTACGGCGTGGAGACGACGATCGTGAGCCCCGATGCCTTGAGGTGGGCGAGCATCTCCCAGAACTCTTGGCGCGACACAGCGTCGACGCCGGTGGTGGGCTCGTCGAGGAAGAGAATCTCGGGACGGTGCACGAGCGCGCAGCAAAGGGCGAGCTTCTGCTTCATGCCGCCCGACAGCGCGGCGGCGCGGCGCGTCCGGAAGGGTTCGAGCTGCGAGTAGATGGGCGCGATGCGCTCGCGCTCATTCGCTACGCTCGTACCAAAAACCGACGCGAAAAAGGTGAGGTTCTCCTCGACGCTGAGGTCCGGATAGAGAGAGAAGCGGCCTGGCATGTAGCCGATGCGCGGGCGGAGCGCCCAGACCTCGCGCACCACGTCGCGGCCGAGCACCCGGGCGCTCCCGCCGTCGGGAAGGAGGAGGGTGACGAGGATCCGGAATAGCGTGGTCTTCCCCGCCCCGTCGGGCCCGATGAACCCGAACAGCTCGCCGCGAGTGATGGAGAAGGAGACGCCGTCGAGCGCGGCCGTCTCGACGAAACGCTTGACGAGGCCGGAGGCCGCGACGGCTTCATCGTTTGGCGATGCGGTCACCGCACGGCCACCGCCGGGGGCCCGAGCTGGACGTCGGCGGGCATTCCGATTTTCAGAATGCCACCGGGATTCGGGACTCGGATCTTGACGGCGTAGACGAGATTGGTGCGTTCGTCGCGGGTCTCGATCGGCGTGGGCGTGAACTCGGCTGTGGAGGAGACCCAGGAGACAGTGCCAGGGAGGGTGCGGCGGCGGCTGCCGGTGTCGACCGATACGCGCGCCGTACGGCCGATGCGAAATTGCGCGAGCTGCGGCTCGGTGACGTAGGCGCGGAGCTCCATCGTGTCGAGGTTCGCGATCTTGTACAACGGTTGACCGGTCTGCACGTACTCGCCCTGCTTGGTGTACGTGGCGAGGACCGTTCCGCTAACGGGATTCACGACGCGGCTCTTGCGGATCTGATCGCGAATCTGCGCGACACGGGCATCGGTGGAGACCGCGTTCTCGGCGGCGGTGCGCCGCTGTGCACTGGTGGCGGCGATCTGCTCCGTCAGCGTGCGGTAGTCGCGCTCGGCCTGATCGAGCTGCTGGGCAGTTGCGGCCTGCTGGGCGAAGAGACGGCGGGTGCGGTCGTAGTCACGCGCGGCGATCTGGCGCTGCGCCTCCAGGACATCGATCTGCCGCGTGACTTCGTTCACGTGGGACGCACTCGCCGTCCGCTCGGCGGCGATCTGCTGGAGCTGCAGCACGAGCGCCGACGTGTCGACCACCGCGACGACAACTCCCGCGCCGACGTGATTGCCCTCGGCCGGGGTGTACGCGACCAGCTGGCCGCCGGTGTTGCTGCCGACGACGACCTCGGTGGCCTCGATGTCGCCGTATGCGTCCGGCTTCGGGGCGCCGGCGCAGCCGGCGATGATGAGCACCGCCGCCGTGCGGGAAAGCAGCAGCGGGATCGCAGATCCGTGCGCCGGGGTCGTCATGGCAACTCCACGCCGAGCGTGGTAAGAAGGTTGGCACGCGCCCGCGCCAGCTCTACGACGTGTTGCGAGCGGGCCAAGCGGGCGGTCACGAGATCGCTGTACCGGTCGGCGTATTCCGCCGCGGTGACGGCGCCCTCGCGCAACTTGGCGAGCGTCTCGCGATCCACGCTCTCGCGTAGAGCGATGATGCGATCGTCGATGGTCACCGTGCTGTCGAGGCGCGCGATCGCGGCGATGGCCTGCTGCACGCCGCGGTGCAGACTCTCCGTGAACGCCTGCTCGTTTGTGGCGACGATGTCACGCTGGATCTCGAGTGCCTCGCGGTCGCGAGTGACTGTGCCCCAGGTCCATGGCGTCCACTGCACCTGCACGCCGGTGAGCCAGTACGACTGGAAGGTGGTGCTCAGCATGTTGAGTCCCGGGCGGCCGTAGCCGACGCGGCCAAACGCGGAGAGGCGCGGCTTCTCCTGTGCTCCTTCGACGGCCTCCTGTTCGGCCAGGCGCGCGCGCGTGGCGCTGAACTGCGCGTACTCGGGGCGTGCACGCAGTTGATCGAGCGAGCGCTGCGCCGCGGCGGCCGGTGCGGCGAGATCGGGAACGACGAGCGTCGTGCTCTCGGGAAGCACGCGCCGAACGAGGTCGGACAGACGGGCGAGTGACGCCGCGCGGTCGGCACGCAGCTGCAGCTGATCTTGCCGGCGCTGCAGCAGCGACGCCGCCAGCGAGGCCGTGTCGGCCGGGAGCGCCGCGCCCTCGCGGACGCGCAGTGCGGTCTCACGGAGCCGGGCGCCGAGGTCGCGGATCGCCGCTTCCATCTCGCGCTCACGCACCTGATCGGCCAGCGCGGAGAAGAAGGCATCGTTTACTTCCTGTCGCGTCGGAAGGAGCGTGGCGCGGATCTGCGCCTGCGTCTCCGTGAGCTGCGCGCGCTCGACGGCGCGGCGCGGGGCGATTGTGGGATCGAAGAGCGACTGGCGCGCCTCGAGATGGGCGTCGTAGGTGTCGTGGGGCGGGACGGGAATGGCGAGCCCCGGGAATGGAATCGCGATTTTGGTGACCGCGGATTGGTACTGCGCCTGACCATTGCCCGTCAGCGCAGGGAGGCGCTCGGCGGCGATGTTGCGCAGTCGCAGCTCGGTGGCCGACGCCTGCAAGGCCATCTGTCGTTGGCGCGGATCGAGACGCAGGGCGTCGGCCTGGGCGGCGGACAGGCGCAGCGAATCGACGGCCGCGCGCGCGGGACCTTGCGCGGCGGCGGGTGCGACGACGACGAAAAGCGCGATGGATAAGAGTACGGACGACGCGAGCGCGAATCTCATGGGCGGAGAGCGTCGAGGAAGAACCTGGGTAACGAGCGCTTTCGCTCTTCGATGAGCCGGTGAAAGCCATCGTCGTCGAGGTCGAGCGCGGCGCAGATCATCGGACGCGCGGCGAAAGGAAAGACGCAGAGCGACACGAGATTCACAACGAACTGCCGCGCGGTGATCGGGCGTAGCGTTCCGGCACTCACGCGCGCGCGAATCTGGCGGTCGATGTTGCGGAGGAGGTCGGTGGCGCCGACCTCGCTGCGCATGCGGCGGACGCCGGCAAGGAGCTGGCGTGCGCGTCCGGGGTGCTGATTGATCTCGCTAATGACGTAGCCGGGGACGAACGGCGCTCTGGAGAAGAGATCGAGGTACAAAGCAATGACGCGCTGTACGGTGTCCTCGATGGGCGCGTCGGAGGCGAGGAGCTGACCGAGTCGGCCAAACACGCCACTGGCGACGCGGAGAAAGACGGCATCAGCGAGGCGGCTCTTGCTGCGGAAGTAATAGTGGAGGAGCGCCTTGTTGACGCCGGCTTCGTCGGCGATCTCCTGCATCCGGGCGCCGGCGGTGCCCCGGCGCAGGAAAACGGCGTGGGCAGCGTCGAGGATACGGGATTCCGTGTCGCCGTCCCGCGCGGGGGCATCAGCCTTTGTGACGCGACGCGAGTGGCCGGTTTCACCATTTGATTTGACCATATGGTTAAGAGCAAGGTAAGCAGCGTGCTGGCGGAGGGCAATGGTTGAGAGCGCAAAGGGGATCGGCGCATTCGGCGCTCTGGGGAGGCAAAACAAAGCAGCGGAATGCATATTGGCGTTGGGTTCTCTGTTCCTTCCTCCTGTCGCTCAAAACCCGGGCGTCGTATGTCCAAAGAAAGGCGAACGCCGATGTTCAAGATCGAGCGCGGCTGGGCGGCGGTGTCGCTACCCGTCCTCCATCTGGCGATCGAGAATCAGGTGGATATCTGGACGCGCTGCGCCGCGCATCCGGTGATCAGCACGCACTACTCGCCGGAGGTATGGAAGCGGGCGCGCCGCGCGAGTGAGTTCGCGCGGAGTGCGTTGCAGGAATTGGCGAAGATGCACGAGATCGAGCTCGAGCCGGAGAGCGAGGTCGATGAGCACGATCCGGATGGCGCGGTGAAGTACACGCCGCCGGCCGGGCCAACGCCGCTCTGGATGCTGGCGCGGAAGAACAATCCGGGGCGGCAGCGCAACGAGGCGCTGCACATGATCCTCCACCGCGAGATGGACATCCTGGACCGCATCGTCGAGGGCATCAGCGATGCCGACAAGGAGTTGCTGCTGGAGGAAGAGATGCGCGCCGAGGAGGTGGCGGAGGGGAGAGCGGAGGAGGAGCGGCAATACGCCGCGATCCGCGCAGCGCAGGCTGTACGTGAGGCAACGAAGGCGCGTGTCGCGCAATTGCCGGATGCGGAGCCGGCGGCTGCTGAAGCGCTCTTCCCCATTTCCGAGCGCACGGAGCTGGAGGTCGCGTTGAACGACATCGAAGCGTCGTTGTCGTGCATCGAGCAGCGGTGCGCGAATGACGATCTGGACCCGGAGGAATACGGAGCGGAAGGTGGACTGGAGCGGCTGCGTTATCTCGTGCCGGAGACCCGCGCGATCGTGCAGCAGCTCGCGCCGATGCTCGGCCTTTTCGTGCCGCGAGTGCCGCCGGCGCGCATCGCGCTCCTCGAGAGGCGCTGGATCGCGGATCTCAGCCCGTACGTCCAGCGCGCCGATGTACAGGCACGCGCCGCTTCGGATCCGTGGGCGGCAAAGGCCATCGGCACGTTGTCGCTGGTGCACGACAGCCTGCAGGAGATCGCGCTGACGCTCGATTGGCAGTGCTGCGTGTGGGATGACGATTAGTCGCGAGCCGTCAGAACCCCGTGGAGGGCATTTGCCATTCGTCGGGCGTGTGAGCCCATCCAGTAGACGCGGGCACACACGGGACAGCGGCGCACCGGGCCGGGTAATCCGCGGGACTTCGCCGGCACCAGCGTGTCAGCTGCTTCCCCGGAAAGCGTGTCCAGTGGCGCATTGCACACGAGACACCGCGTGAACAACGCGCGTGGCCATGCGATGTCGAACCGCCGCACGACCGAGCGGAGCTGCTCGAGGGGTGCGTCGTCGACGATCTCTAACGCGCGTATCGGTCGAAGATCGCGCAGAAGGTGACGATCGCGGGTGAGGAGAACGCGGTCTTCCGCGACCGCGTTCGCCACGAGCACTGCGTCCGGGTGAACATCATCGTACAGCGTGTCGATGCCGAGGACGCGAAGCCAGCGCGCGAGGCGGCCGAGCATTGCGTCGGCGAGAAAACGCGGATGCTCCATCACGATCCTCGACCGCCCGCTCCCATCACGGCCGAATGCGATGGCACGCATAACGACCGACGCCTTCGCCGCGCGATCGATGTCGCTGGAACGCGTCTTGTATCGCTGTCGCGACCGCCCGCGACCGGTCGGCCGCGCGGCATCACCCAACGCGGGAGCGGCGATGGCGGCGAAAAAACGGTCGAGCGGACGGCGCTACGGGAAGAAAGCCGGCGCCAAGGTGAAGCGGGCGATGCATGAATACAAGCGCGGGAAGCTGAAGGCGGGCGCGGGACGTCACCCCAAGGCGAAGAGTCGCAAACAGGCGATCGCGATCGGCCTGTCGGAGGCGCGAAAGGCGGGCGCCAAGGTGCCGCCGAAATCGAAGAGCAAGCGCAAGTCGTCGTCGCGCAAACGCACGTCATCGCGCAAACGCACGTCCCGCAAACGGTCGTCGTAGAAGCGACAACCGCGAACGATCAGTCGCGGTAAGGCGAATCGCCCGCGTCGTCGGCCCGGTGCAGATCGAGGCCGCGCTCGATGTCGTCGACATCGATTCCCTCTGGGACGAGGGAGCGCGTCAGCTCGACGAGCATCGGACTGAGATGCGTGCCGTAGCGCAGCAGGTTCACGGCGCGACTGCGGTTGGCGAGCAGAAAGGCAATCGGCGCCATGTCGCGTTTGGCGCCGTTGCAGCCCGGGCACGCGAGCACGAGGTTGTCGCGGCGATCGTACGCGGTCTGGCCGCGTCGCGGGGCGACGTGATCGAGCGTCATCTTGCGGGCATCGAAGCGCCCGCCGCAGTAGGCGCACACGGGACCGTGCACGTCGAGCAGCCAACGGCGCGTGTCGGCATACGCCGCCCGGCCGGTGGGATGAGACGTCAGTTGCGAGGGCGGGTGCGAGGCGCCGCGCGAACGGCGGCGGGAGCGGCGACGCGGCTGCTGGCTTCGGGAATTGGCGTCGCGGCGGGGGTGAGACACGACCTTTGACGACGGTGCGGCGTGCGTCGGCGACTCAGCGTACGGTGAATCTGGGTGAAATCGAGACAAACGGTGTTCTACTAGTATGTGTTGGGGTCAATAGATAGACGGCTCCCGGAGACGAGCGTCACGACCCAATAGGCACGAAGCGAGCCGAAGCGGCCCTGTGACTCCGCGACCCTGAGGAAATATACCCCGATTCGGCGTCTAAGTGCCGAAGTGATCCCAAGTTGGACTCAGCGTGGCCGCGGCGCAGTCAGAAGCTCTGTCCGCACGATGTAATCGAGCCGGGGGAAGTCCCGCTGAAGGTATGCATTCCCCTGCGCCGTGATCAGCGGTTGATAGGGGCCACTGCCCATCGGCGCACCCTCGCCGTAGCCGCTGTACAGGCTGTCGACGACATTCATACCCGACGTAATGACGCCGATCGGGGCGAAGCCCCTGCGATCCAGCTTCTGGTTGTCGACCAAGTTGATGAAGAGCTGCGTGGTGCGAGAGTTCGGACCCCGAGTCGCGAAGGTAATCGTTCCGCGACGGTTCGACTGCGTCACCGAATCGTCGGGAATCGTACGGTCGTGCCAGGCAGTGCTGACGCTCGGGTCGCCGTGAATCCCGAACTGGGCCATGAAGCCGCTGATAACCCGGAAGAAACGTACGCCATCGAAGTAGCCGATGCGCGCGAGCTGGTAGAAGCGATCGACGCCGCGAGGTGCCCAGGCGCGGTATGCCTCCACCACGAACGGGCCCTTGGTCGTCTCGAAGCGCACGCGCACGGTGTCGGGCGCGCGCACGGCGAGCGCGGTGTCGCCGGGATTGGCGATGGAAACCGTTGTGCGCGGATTCGGCCCACAAGCCGCGAGAAGCATCAGCGCAGCGGCGGCAAATCCGGCGCGAGATTGGGCGCGCGTCAGCATGCGGTAATTGTAATACCGGCGGCCGCGAACCGAATGGCGCAGCCAAGGACCCCCGCCTACATTAGCCGACGTATGCGGCACCACTGGAGCACGCGTCTGGTCAGCGGACTGCTCGCGCTGTGGTTCTCCGTCTCGACGGGGGAACACGCGCTGGCGCACGGCTGTCTGTCGGCGGCGGGTGTGGGCATACACGCGCAGCACGCGCCGCTCACGATGCCGCACGTCGGCCACACCGGCCACGGCGCGCACGCGCACCGGATGACGCATGCCGCGCATGGCGACGCGGGAGTGCCTAACGCTCCACCCGTGCCGGAGGACGCACACCACCATCCGTGCATCGGCTGCTGCATTGGCGCGTGTGCGACGGCGGCGCTTCCCGACCCGGTGATCGTCGCGTGGCAGGCTTTGGCAACCCCTGGCGGCGCACCGACCAGCGGTGAGCGCGCCCGGCCGGTTACCGCGTTCGAGCACACACAGCCTCTCGGCACGGGGCCACCGCTGGCGTGAATCGACGCTGACGCGGCGCCGCTTTCGCGCCGCGCAACGCGCTAACACCGGCGCGCGCGAGCTGGCGCGGCATTCACGCATGATCCGCTTGTCCGCGGATCCTCCCTCCTCCTTGCGGTGGAACCGGCCCTATGACCCTTGTCTCGACGCAACGCATTGCGCGCGCGCAGCATTCGATCGCGCGGGCGAGCGTCCTCGTGATCGCATTCCTTCTGTCACAACCGCTGCGCGCGCAGCAGCCCGCGGCAGCACGCGGTGACACCGCCCGGCGCGCCGACAGCACGGGCGGGCGCGGAGGACGCGAAGCGGCACAGCTGAAGGCCGTGACGATCGTCGCCGCGCCGGCTGAACGGGCGGAACCGGTGAGCGCCACGCACGTCACGGCACTGACGATCCGCCAAACGCCGGCCACGACGACATGGGAGCTGCTGCGCCAAACGGCTGGCGTCGAGGTGCACCAGCAGCAACAAGGGCCGGGCTTCGCGTCGGACGCCTCCGTTCGGGGCTTCAGCTCGGACCATTCGACCGATCTGGCGCTCTGGGTCGACGGCGTGCCCGTGAACGAGCCGGTGAACGGGCATGCGGAGGGGTACAACGATTGGAGTGTGCTCTTTCCGGGTGGCATTCAGGACATCGACGTCATCAAAGGGCCGACGAGCGCGTTGTTCGGCAACTTCGCGCTCGCCGGTATCGTGAACGTGCGGACGATGGAGCGCATGAGCGGCACGGACGTGAGCGCCACCGCCGGCTCATACGGGCGCGCCGATGCCATGGCGATGACGGGATTCGATCATGGTGCGTCGGGCGGCGGCGTGTTCGGTGTGCACCTGCAGCGCGAAGACGGATTCCGACCCAATGCGGCATTCGAGTTGGGACATGCGCATGCGCGCGTGCTGCACGACCTCACGCCTGCGGTTCGCATCGACGCCGGCACGGAGCTGTACGCGAGCGGCTGGGACTCCCCCGGCTTTCTGAGCGAGCCGGAATTCGCGCAGCACCAATACGACATCGTTTCGAACCCGTCGGACGGCGGGTATCGGCGCCGCGCACAGGAGCGCGTGAGTCTGCGGGTGTTGTCCGGGCCGGCGCTTTGGCGGACGACGGTGTACTCGACGCAGGGGCAGTGGCGCTTCTTCCTGACGATTCCGCCAGCCGGCGGACGGTTCGAGGGAACGGGGAGTCAGACCGAGGAGGACGACAACCGTTACGGCTACGGCCTAACGAGTGCCCTCACGTGGCCCGTCGCACGCGGCGAGGTCACGGTCGGCATGGAAGGCCGGTGGGACCACAGCCATTACCAGAACTGGTTCACGACGGCGCGGGCGCGCGACTCGGTGGCGGAGCTCGTGTTCGCGCGACAGCTGTCGGGTGCGCTGTTCGTGCAGGCGCACACCGACGTCACCGATCGGCTGCGGCTCGACGCCGGCGCGCGCGTGGACGATCTGGACACGTGGAGTGTGGCGGACAGTGCCGACGCGTCGGCAGTGAGCGCCAGCCACGGCGTCCTCTCGCCGAAGGTGGGCGCGGTGCTGCGGCTCTCGGGCGAGTTGGGGCTGTTCGCGAATGTCTCGCGCGGATTCCGATCGACTGACGGGGTGATCGCGGACCCGACGCTTCCGCTCATCACGGAGTGGGCGTACGAATCGGGCCTGAAGCTGGACCACGGTGCACTGAGCGCCACGGCGACGGTGTTCCGGATGGACGTCAGCAACGAGCAGACCTTCAACCCACTCACGAGCGGCTCGATCAGCGGCGGATCGAGCCGCCGACAGGGGCTGGAGCTCGATTGGCGCGCGCCGGTGAGCCCGGCGGTGGCGTTCAGCGGCGACTGGACCTTTCTGGATGCACACTATCTCCAGCAGATAGCGGCTCCAAGCGATTCAGGCGTAGCGCCGGTGATCTTGAACGGGATGCGCGTATATAACACCGCCAAATACGTCGGCGATGCCTCACTGGAGGTCGCGCCGCCTGGCGCCATATGGCGGCTGCGCGTCGGCGGAAATTTCGTCGGGCCGTATTCGCCATTCGACGAGCCAGGGGTCCTGCTGGCGCCCTACGGGCTGCTGCACGTCGGCGGCTTGATCACCGTCCGTGGGACGGAGGTCGACTGGGGAGCGAGAAACCTGCTCGATCGATCGTATCCGGAGCTCGTCGCCGGCCATATCGTGGCGCCGGGGCAGCCTCGGTCGTTCTTCGTGTCGGTGCGACGAAAGCTTTAGCTCGAACTGCGTTCTCGCCGCGCATGCCGAGCCGAATGAGCGACGGTGCTTCGTTACGACAGCGCCGCGGCGACCTCGTCGGCGTGACCGTCGGATTTGACCTTCTCGAATACCCGGACGATCCGTCCATCCGGACCGATTACGAACGTCGTGCGCGCGATGCCCCAGTACTTACGGCCGTACATGTTCTTCTCGACCCACACGCCATAGCGCTCCGCCACCTCGTGCTCCGTGTCGGCGAGAAGGGTGAACGGGAGGTCGAACTTTCGCTTGAATTTCCGGTGCGACTCGACTGAGTCGGGACTTACTCCGAGCACCACCGCATCGAGTCCCTCGAACCGAGGGAAGGCGTCGCGAAAAGCGCACGCCTCGACGGTTCACCCGGGCGTGTCGTCCTTCGGATAGAAGTAGAGCACGACGGTGCGGCCGCGAAGGTCGCGCAACGCCAGCGGCTTGCCCTCGTCGGTGGGCAGCGCGAAATCCGGCGCCTGCTCGCCGGCGTTAGGCACCGCGCTCATGGCAACTCCTCGCCACCCATGAGCACGGCCAGTATGGCCTTCTGGACGTGTAGGCGATTCTCCGCTTCGTCCCAAACGCGGCTTTGTGGACCGTCAATGACCTCGGTGCTGACCTCCTCGCCGCGATGCGCGGGAAGACAATGCAGGAAGATCGCTCCCCTGCTCGCGCGCTTCATGAGCCTCGCGTCGACGGTGTAGCCGGCGAACGCACGCTCGCGCTCCTTCTGCTCCTGCTCCTGACCCATGGATGCCCAGACATCCGTGTTCACGACGTCTGCGCCGTCGGCCGCGTCCATCGGATCGCGCACCACGCGAACGCGTGCTGACTTCTGCGCGCGGTCGAGGAGTTTGTCCGCCGGCTCGTACCCTTCCGGACAGGCGAGATCCAGATCGAACCCGAAGACAGAGGCGGCATTGATCCAGGAGTTGGCCATGTTGTTGCCGTCGCCAATCCATGCGACCTTCTTGCCCTCGATACCGCCGAGGGACTGGCGCACGGTGAGAATGTCCGCGAGCACCTGACAGGGGTGCACGAGGTCGGTGAGGCCGTTGATCACCGGCACGTCGGCATATTCGGCGAGCTGCTCGGCGTCCTGATGCGCAAAGGTCCGAATCATGATCCCGTCGACATAGCGCGACAACACGCGCGCCGTATCGGCGATCGGCTCACCGCGTCCGAGTTGCACGTCTCGCGGCGACAAAAAGAGGGCGTGTCCGCCGAGTTGGTACGTGCCGACCTCGAAGGAGACGCGCGTGCGCGTGGACGCCTTCATGAAGATCATCGCCAATGACTTGCCGCCGAGCGGCTGCTTGCGATAGGCGCCATGGCGCATGCGTTCAGCGAGTGTGAACAGCGCCTCCAGCTCCGGTTTCGTAAAGTCGGGAATCTGGAGAAAGTCTCGGTGGTGTGGTGCGGCCATGTCAGGAGTTGCGATTGGGTCGCGGGGGAAGATAATCGAGGAGGTGGTCCTCACAGGATGTACTTCCGTAGATCTTCGTCCTCGACGATGGCCTTCAGGCGCTCGCGGACCATATCGCCGTCCACCGTGACCGCGCCGAGACCGCGGTCCGGAAGATCATAGAGCAGCTCCTCGAGCAGGGTGGTCATGACCGTGTGCAGTCGCCTTGCACCGATGTTCTCCATCCGCTCGTTTACGAGCGCGGCGATACGCGCGATTTCAGCAATGCCGTCGTCGGTGAAGTTGAGCTTCGCGCCCTCCGATTCGACGAGCGCCGCGTACTGTTTGGTCAGCGCGTTCTCGGGCTCCGTCATAATGCGCACGAAATCCTGTTCGTTCAGCGGCTTGAGCTCGACGCGAATCGGGAATCGCCCCTGTAACTCGGGGATCAGATCGCTCGGTTTGGACACGTGAAACGCTCCGGCAGCGATGAACAGGACGTGATCCGTCTTCACCATCCCGTATTTCGTCTGCACGTTGGAGCCTTCGACGATCGGCAGTAGGTCACGCTGGACGCCTTCGCGCGAAACGTCGGGTCCGCCCATCTGGGAGCGCTCGCCGGCGATCTTGTCGATCTCGTCGAGAAAGATGATGCCGAGCTTCTCGACGCGCTCGAGCGCGTCGGTAGTGACGTCCTCGAAATCGATGAGTTTCTCGAGCTGTTGCTCGAACAGGATGCGCCGCGCCTCGGAGACTTTGACGGTGCGCTTCTTCGTGCGCTTTGGCATCATCTCCTGGAACCATTCCGCGAAATTCTCCACGCCCTCGGGCGCGCCCTGCGACGCGAGCATGTCGAACATCGGGGCGTTCGGAGTGACCTCCACCTCGACTTCGCGGTCCTCCAGCTGCCCATCCTTCAGCAGTTGGCGCAGCTTCTCGCGCGTGCGCTTGTGTCGTTCAGCGACAGGATCGGCCCGTTCTTTCGTCACGGCACCGGCGCCCGAGACGACAAACACACCGAGCGCGCTCTCGCCCTCCTGCGGCGTGGCCACCTCCGGCGCGGCAGGTGATCCCGCGGCGGCGCCGTTGCCATCGGGCTTGTCCGCGGCGGCAGGCGCAGGGAGGAGGAGATCGAGCAGCCGCTCCTCCACGCGCTCGTGCGCGAGATCTTCGACCTCGGCTTCGCGCTCACTACGGACCATGTCGATCGCGCTCTCGACGAGATCGCGGACCATGCCTTCGACGTCGCGGCCGACGTACCCGACCTCGGTGAATTTGGAGGCCTCGACCTTGATGAACGGGGCACCGGCGAGCTTTGCCAAACGACGAGCGATCTCGGTCTTACCGACGCCGGTGGGGCCGATGAGGATGATGTTGTTGGGCGAAATCTCTTCGCGGATGTGCTCGGGCGCGCGCTGCCGGCGCCAGCGATTACGCAGCGCGATCGCTACGGACTTCTTGGCGTCCGTCTGGCCAACGATGTAGCGATCGAGCTCCGCCGTGATCTGGCGCGGCGTGAGATCGGCAAGACGGGCAAGCGCCTGTTCAGTACGATTGCTGGCCATGACGAGAAGCTGGGACCCGCGACCCGTGCGCCGGCGCCGTGAACTCGACCGCGACAGCGGGATGGGTCGGGATCATTCTATTTCGAGAACGGTGATGTTCGTGTTCGTGTACACGCAGATCTCACCCGCAATCTGAAGACCCTTTCGGACGATCTCCTTTGGGGCGAGCTCCGTGTTGGCGAGCAGTGCCCGCGCCGCGGCCAACGCGTACGGCCCACCGGAACCGATCGCGAGCAGTCCGTCGTCGGGCTCGATCAGCTCGCCGGTTCCGGAGATGAGAAAGCCGTGGTCTTTGTCGACGACAACGAGCAGCGCCTCGAGTCGGCGCAGGACACGATCGCTGCGCCAGTCCTTGGCCAGCTCCACCGCCGCACGTGGCATATTGCCCGGAAAACGCTCGAGTTTTTCCTCGAACTTCTCGAACAGCGTCATGGCGTCTGCGGCCGCGCCGGCGAAACCGGCGAGGACCTTCCCGCCGCGGATCGCGCGCACCTTCTGCGCATTCGACTTCATGACCATCTCGCCAACCGTGACCTGACCGTCTCCACCGAGCGCGACGCGGCCATTGCGCCGAACAGCCAGAATAGTGGTCGCTCGAAAGGACGGCAGCATGGAGTCCATGCGGCTGAATATAGGGCCGCCACCCAAGCGAGGCCTGAGGTCGCGATCAGGCGACGGCAGCCGCGATGAAAGCTGGCAGTATCAGCGGATTCGGAGCCGTTGACGCTTCCCCGAATGTGGCACGCCGGATTCGGCGGGCGCGGTGTGGGGGGCGGCTGGTTTTGAAGAGACTTCCTGTTTGGGGGGCTCGGGAAGCGATTGCGTCGGCGTTTCCGGATGTGCGGACGTCGTAGATTCTCCGACCCCGGATTCAAGACCATCTTGCAGTGGGCCCGCGTCCGGTAGGATGGGAGCAGGTGGCACGTACGACGTGTCGGGATCGTCCACGTAGCGTACGAGCAAACCACGCACGTACTCCCGATTCAGAACGGTTCCCAGCAGCACGAGCGCCGTCCCGGCGATCGCGGAAACGATACTGTACGGCCAGCTATCCCGACCGAACAACGCCGCAGCAAGGCACAGGACGCCGAAGCCAATAGCGGTCTCGCCACCCCGGTTGCGCTCCGGCCTCGGCGCGTTGCGTCGTTCTCGCGGAATGACGGTCTCGTCCGGGGTCCACGCGTCAAAGAGGAGAAGCAGGCCGAGCAAAGCAACGACGCCGCCGATCACGAGGGGGATGGTTTCTATGCGCATGTCGAACGCATCAAATGCACACTCCGAGCCCGTCCGTCGTCAGGCCCGCGGGTGGGACTTCCGATAGACCTGCTTGAGGCGTTCGACGCTCGTGTGCGTGTAGATCTGCGTCGTGGCCACGGACGCGTGGCCGAGCAACTCCTGGACGGCTCGGAGATCAGCCCCGGCATCGAGGAGATGGGTGGCGAACGTATGCCGGAGAGAGTGCACGCTGAGGCCAGCATCTTCGTCGATCTTTTTCAAGAAGGCGACGACGGCATTGCGCACCGCACGAATGCCGACACGCTTTCCAGTGTTCGAGGCCAGGAAATACGCCAGGCGATCGGCCTTTGCGCCAATCCGGCGAATCAATTCGTCGCGTTTGGATTCGTAGTTGCGAAGTGCGAGCGTCGCGTGATCGCCGACAGGGATGATGCGTTCCTTGCGCCCCTTCCCTATGACCTTGACCTGCTGCGACACCAGGTCGATATCGCCTCGGCTGAGCCCTTGAAGCTCGGAGATGCGCATGCCGGTCGAGTAAAACAGCTCGAGGATAGCGAGGTTCCGCACATCGACGAACTTGCCTTCCTGAGCGCGAAGCTCGGCCATCTGGAAGAGCAGGTCGATCTGCGCCCGATCGAGGTACCCGGGCAGGTACTTGTCGAGCCGCGGTGCGCCGACGGCGCGCGCCGGATTGCTGTCGACGATCTCATTCCGATGCAGGTACCGATAGAAGCTGCGCACGCCGGACAGCGTGCGCGCAATGGATCGTTTGGCAAGGCCCCGGCGCGTGAGGTGCGCGAGAAAGGCGCGCATTGCGAAGCGATCGACGCGCGCCCATGCGAGCGAGCCGGAATCATACGCCGCGAGGAAGCGAACAAAGTCCTCCAGATCGCGACCATACGCCGTCACGGTATGCGGCGAGACGTCGCGCTCCTTGGCGAGGTGTCGTAGAAAATCTTCGATCTCCGGCGGCCGCCGGATATCATCATGACCGTCGCTCATCGGCCGGCGGAGGGAGACTGGGCGGTCAGATCGCGAGTGGCATCGTGCGCCAGAAGGCTCATCTCGGACAGGGCACGCGCGGCGAGCCTCTCGCGCTTCAACCGCTTGTCCTGCACCCGCTCGTTCAGGTCGTCCATCAGCCCGAAGTTCGCGTTCATAGGCTGAAAGTGCTCGGGCCGCGCGTCGCGGAGATAGCGGTACAACGCGCCCAGCATCGTGCTCGGCGGTGGCAGGATCGGCTCGGCGCCGTCCAGGTGGCGCGCGAGGTTGATGCCGGCGAGCAAACCCGTCGCCGTACTCTCCGTATAGCCCTCGACTCCAGTGAGCTGGCCGGCGAACAGCGTCGTCGGCCGGTCGCGGAGGGCGAGCGTGGGAGACAGCACGGCCGGAGCGTTTATATAGGAATTCTTGTGAATTGATCCGAAGCGCAGGAGCTCAGCTCGCTGGAGTCCCGGAATCATTCGCAATACGCGCTGCTGTTCGCCGGTCCGCATGCGCGTCTGAAAGCCAACGAGATTCCACATCCGGCCGCCCCGATCCTCCATACGCAGTTGCGCTACCGCGTACGCCTGGCGACCGGTGCGCGGATCGATCAGGCCGACGGGCTTCATAGGGCCGAAGCGAAGGGTATCTCGTCCCCGCCGCGCCATCTCCTCGACCGGCATGCATCCCTCGAAGTAAGGAATGGGGTCGAACGCCTGCCCCGTGTACTGATCAGCGGCGATGAGCGCGTCGACAAACGCCTCGTACTGATCGCGGGAGAAAGGACAGTTTACGTACGCTCCGTCGCCCGCGCCTTCGGCACTGGCCATCGTCTCCTTGCCGTACCGGGAGGCGCGAAACGCGACATCGAAATCGATCGAGTCGCCGGCGACGATCGGCGCGATGGCATCGTAGAAGGCAAGCGCGTCGACACCGAGGTGGCGACGGATCGTATCGGTGAGTGCATGGCTGGTGAGCGGACCGGTGGCGATGATGCCTGCGTTCGGGAGCTCCGTCACCTCGTCGCGCTCGAGCATGATGCCGGGATGCGACGTGATCCGCTCGTGCACCAACTGGGAGAAGAGCCCGCGGTCGACCGCGAGGGCGCAACCTGCGGGAACACGCGCCTCGTCCGCGCACGCGAGAACGACGGAACCGAGCAGGCGCATCTCGGCCTTCAGCAGGCCATGAGCGTTCGAGAGCTCGGTACTTTTGAACGTGTTCGAGCAGACGAGCTCCGCGAGGAGGCTCGTCTTGTGCGCCGGCGTCCCCTTCGCGGGCCGCATCTCGTGCAGCACGACCTTATGGCCGCGCTCAGCGAGCTGCCATGCAGCCTCGCTTCCGGCGAGACCGCCGCCGATCACATGAATCATGCCGTTATCCCGCCAACGCCTCCTCGGCCGCGCCTTCGGGACGCGGCGCATCCCATTCGTTGCCGCACTTGAGGCATTTGCGGTAGTCACCACGCGCTTTCGTGAACTTCATCTCCGCACCAACGTACCCACACTCGGGACACTTCTCGGCGACGGGCTTGTTCCAGGCGACGAAATCACAGTCCTCGTTGGAGCAGGCGTAGAATGCTGTTCCGCGCTTGCGCGAGCGACGCTCGACCAGCTCTCCACCGTCCTTCGGGCAGAAGACACCGGTAGGCATAGAACGAGTGCCGCGACACTTTGGGAAGGTGCTGCAGCCGAGGAATTGGCCGCTGCGGCCCTGGCGAATCACCATCGGCGCGCCACAGAGATGACAGTTGTACTCCGTCATCACCGGCCTGGCGCGCTCCCCCTTGAGTGGGCGCGTGTACTTGCATTTTTTCGGATGATTCTCGCAGGCGAGAAAGGGGCCGAAGAAGCCGCCCCGTGGCTCCAGCCTACCTCCGCAGTCCGGACAGTGCTCCTTCTCGATCGCCGAGAGGTCGTGCGCGGCGGCGATGAGCGCACCCGCATCGACTTTGTTCAGCGACTTTTCGAATGGTTTGTAGAAATCGGCGAGCACACGCTGCCAACCCAGCTCTCCCTCCTCGACTTTGTCGAGCTCTCCTTCCATGTCAGAGGTGAAGGCGACATTGAAGATGTCCGGGAACTGCTTCACCATCACCTTCTCCACGGTCTCACCTAGCTCAGTGGGGAAAAATCGACGTTGATTGAGCTCGACATAGCGCCGATCGGCGAGCACGGAAATGATGGACGCATAGGTCGACGGCCGCCCAATGCCGAGCCGCTCCAACTCCTTGACGAGACTCGCTTCCGAGAAACGGGGCGGCGGCTCCGTGAAGTGCTGCGTCGGCGTGATGCCTCTGCAGGGTATCTGCTCTCCCGTGGCCATGACCGGTAGCGCTTGCTCGTCCTCGAGCGCGCGGTGTTCGCCTTCCTCGTGCGCTTCTCGGTACAGCGCGAGGAAGCCGTGAAACTTGATGATGCTTCCGGTGGCACGGAACAGATAGCTGCGTCGGCCGATGTCCGGCTGCGACGCGGCGGGAATGTCGAAATCGACGGTGGTGGTGTCGAAGACGGCTGGGGCCATCTGCGACGCAAGGAAGCGCTGCCAAACGAGTTGATACAGCTTGAACTGATCCGGGGAGAGATAGCGCTTCACGGCATCGGGTCGGCGCGACGGATCAGTCGGTCGAATCCCCTCGTGTGCATCCTGGGTGTTCTTGGATTTCGTCGCACCGTACAACTGCGGAGCAGAAGCGAGGAATTCCTTACCGAACAGCGTGCGCAGATACTCGCGCGCCTGCGCGGCGGCACTTTCCGCCACACGGCTGGAGTCGGTACGCATGTACGTAATGAGCCCGACCGCTCCCTCGCTGCCCAACTCGATGCCTTCGTACAGATCCTGCGCGACGCGCATCGTCCGTTTGGAACCAAAGGAGAGTTTCTTCGCCGCTTCCTGTTGGAGGGTGGAGGTCGTGAATGGTGCCGCCGGATTCTTGCGCCGTTCGCGACGTTTGACATCTGTAACCGGGAAGGTGCGACGACCCTTCAGGTCCGACAGAATGCGATCCGCCGCGGCCTGATTGGGAATCTCGGCTTTTTTCCCGTCGATGTTGTGCAGCTTTGCGGTGAACTGCTGCCCCGCTTTCTCGAGCAGCGCTTCGATGGTCCAGTACTCGACAGGCTTGAACGCGCGAATTTCGCGCTCGCGCTCCACGATCAAGCGAAGCGCGACCGTCTGCACGCGACCGGCAGAGAGGCCCTTCTTCACCGTTCTCCAGAGCACGGGGCTCGCCTTGTAGCCGACGAGGCGATCGAGCACCCGCCGCGCCTGCTGAGCCTCGACTTTCTTATCGTCGATCTCGCCCGCCTGTTCGATGGCGCGTTGTACGGCGTCTCTGGTGATCTCGTGAAAGAGCACGCGCCTGATGGGCGGCCCACCGTCCGCGTTCTTGCGCGCCCGCTTCGGACGAATCTGCTCGGCGACATGATACGCGATCGCCTCGCCCTCTCGGTCAGGGTCCGTGGCGATCAGGACCTGGCGAGACTGTTTCGCCGCGCTCTTCAGCTCCGCGATTGTCTTTTCCTTCCCGGGAATCGGGACCAACTCGGGTGCGAAGCCCTTCTCGATATCGATGCCCAGCTTCTTCTCGGGCAAGTCCATGATGTGGCCGACAGTCGCCTTCACCCGGAACCCGCGGCCCAAGTACTTGCCGATGGTCTTCGCCTTTGCGGGAGACTCGACGATGACGAGCGACGTCGAACCAGCCGGTTCAGGCGGCTGATCATCGAGCACGTCGGCGACCGCCGCGGCACGTCCGCGGCGCTTTACAGCGGAAGGCGTGGCGGAGCCCCTTCCGCCAGCGGCGGAACGCTTCGAGATCCCAGTTCGTCTTGTGGCGCTTTTTCTGGGTGCCATCTCAGTGAATCGTCTGGTTCTCGCCGCTTGCGCTGGGATCTTCGAATCCCGCCCCTTCCATAAGAGTACGGAGGTCATCCAACGCGATGCGGCCATCGATCTGTAACAGAGCGCGCTCGATTATGTGCTCCAGCTCTGCGGCACTCAGCGCGCCGGAACCAGTCAGTGCGAGCAAATGTCCCCACGCTTCAGGGGCAAAACGGCCGCGCTCGTGCGGTCCCACAACTCGAAAGCTCATCGCTCTTCCATGGCGGCATACCGCCGCACGTAAACAAGAAAGGGAGATCGTCGCCTTGCTCCGGCACCGAATCTCTCCCTGAAGTACCGAAAAAGTGGTTCGTGCACTGCGAATTGTCGCCCACAGCGAATCTATAGTAGCAGGGGAAGGTGCAAATAGCTGCTACCAAGTCCCGGCAAGCTGCACGACTTTCTCTATAACCCGTTGCGCGTCAAGTAGTTCCGTATCTATTACGCAATCTGCGGCCTCATACGCTTCTTTGCGCGTTGTCAACAGTCGCTGCAGCTCGCGTGCAGGGTTCGGCCGCATCAGCAGGGGACGGCTCATGCGGAGAGCACCCAAGCGCTTGAGTGCGGTCTCAGGCTTCACACGTAGGTAGATCATCTTGGCGGGCGGCCTGATGAGAGACACGACAGCAGCGTTCGTCACCCATCCGCCACCTGGAGCGAGAATCATGTTTCCGAACAGCTGGAGCTCCTCCGTAAGCTCTCGTTCCTTTTCCCTGAAATACGGCTCACCGTTTTCACCAAAGATCTGACTGATCGATCGCCCTTCGCGACGCTCGATCTCACTGTCGAAGTCGAGAAATGTGCGTCCAAGCTTCTCCGCCACGCCCGCACCAACGGTGGACTTACCGACTCCGGGCAGTCCAACCAGAATGATGTGGGGCTTTCCCGGCTCAGCTGCCGAGGCGCCCTGCGAGGTACGAAAGGTATGACTCATAGTTTCGCTTTGTTTCCGCCATCGAATCCCCACCGAACTTTTCGACGACTGCATCGGCGAGAACGATCGCAAGCATCCCCTCGGCGATGACTCCCATTGCGGGGACGGCAGTCACATCGCTCCGCTCGGCTACGGCGGCGGCGCCCTGCTGCGTCTGGATGTCGATCGTGCCAAGAGGACGCATCAATGTGCTGATCGGCTTCATCGCCACACGCACAACAAGCGCTTCACCGGTGGTCATGCCACCTTCCAGACCGCCAGCGCGATTGGTGCGCCGACGCACGTTACCCGCTTTGAGTCGGCCGGGCGCCATCTCGATTTCATCGTGCACGTCGGCGCCGGTGACGCGCGCCGCATGAAATCCCAATCCTATCTCCACGCCCTTTACCGCCGGGATCGAGAGTATCGCCTGGCCGATGCGGCCGTCGAGCTTTCTATCCCAGGAAACGTGCGAACCCAGGCCTACGGGTAAGCCATCGCAGACGACTTCGCAAACGCCTCCAAGGGTGTTCCCCTCCCGCTTGACGGCGTCAATGCGTTCGATCATCCGGCGCTCGGCATCCGCGTCGAGGGTGCGCAATGGGGAGCCGTCCGCCGCCGCGTTGATGTCCTCTGGCATCGGCTCGGGGCGCGCCGCATCGATTCCGCCGAGGTGGACGAGGTGACTTCCCACGCGAATATCAAACTCGGCGAGAAAGCGTTTGCACACAGCGGCGGCGGCAACCCGCGCCGTCGTTTCACGAGCTGACGCGCGCTCGAGGATGTCGCGTGCGTCGTCGCGGTCGTACTTGAGCAGACCGGTGAGATCGGCATGGCCGGGCCGCGGACGGGTCACGGCGCGCTTGCGCAGTCCCTCGTCGTCCGCGTGCGGAGCCGGATCCATGATCTCTTCCCAATTCTTCCAATCTCGATTCGAGATGAGCATCGCGATTGGAGAGCCGAGTGTCTCACCAGCACGTACGCCGGCGAGGAAAACGACTGTGTCACGCTCGATCTGCATTCGCCGGCCGCGCCCATACCCTTGCTGGCGACGAGCCAATTCCCTGTCGACGTCCAGAGACAGCAGCGGCAGCCCGGCCGGCATGCCTTCGAGAATGCTGACGAGCGCCTGCCCGTGCGATTCTCCTGCGGTGGTGAAACGAATCATTGATTCTGCAGGGTCTGAAAAGATGCGAGCCCGACACGCGTCGGGCTCGCACGAACTACGCGTGAATCTAAGTAGCCGGACTATGGTCCTGGTTTGATGTCGGTTGCCGTAAGGTCTACCACCACGAGGCCACCGTTCAGCGTGAGGCCGAAAAGCTTGAGCACCACATTGGCGGGATCGCCGGGCAACGGACCGGAAGCTCTGAGCGGTCCATACAGGCCGTTCTTGAGCTGCAGCGTACCACGGTTGATGAAGTACGCCACGTCGACAATCTGGATCTGACCCGTCTGCGACGCCACGAATGCGACGCGTGTGGCGTTTGCGCCGGTGAAGCCATTGGCTTGGGGATGGAACGCGATACCCGCGCCGTTGCTGAATGAAGAGTAGGTGCCGCTGAGGCGAAGGTGGAACGGGTCATCGATTGCGGCGAAGTACGACTGCAAGCCGTGCGAAGCGACCTGCAGACCGGTACTGTCGATGGCAACGCCAAATACTTTTTCAGACGCGTTCTCGACGAGGTCACTCACGGTCACGACCGGCGAGAAGAGTTTCGGTAGCGCGCCAGGCGGATCATTGACCATGAAGATGCGGCCGGGATGGTCTTTGGTGTTGCCCTCGCCAAAGCCCAACCAACTCCGATCTCCGCTGCTGGCGACGAAGGTGGTGTCCGTAAGCGCGAGGCTGGCCGGATCGAGGCCGAGGACCATCTCCGCGTCGCTTCCCGCGGCATTGGCTTTCGCAAGCGCTCCGGTTGGAATCGAGTCGTGCACCACAATCGATCCCGTCAACTGGCCGTACGGGTGGTCGAAGATGAACAGCGTATCCGAGACTGGCGTGGTGGGATCGGCGGCGCCGATACGGACGGAGTCAACGTTGAAGAGGGCGTAAGTAATGGACGTGCCGACCGTGACGGTACCGTACTCCCAGATCATCCGAGGATCGGGTACGGGGAGCGCTGGATCCATCCACCGCACTGTGCCAGGTGTTGCCGCCGCGGTGGGACGTGTCGAGTAGTAGATACGACCACCCTTCGACTCAGCGACATATTGCGGTCGGTCAGAATAGCTGATCGGCGGCGATACTGTGAGCTTCACCTTGCCAGTGTTCGGATCGCGGTTAAAGCCGATCACGAATACGTAGATGTTTCGCGTGCGAATGCGATGGGGCAGGTCCTCGTGATCACCGCTGGGAGTCGCGTTGCCGATGTACACGCGGCTGATCGTCGTGGCGCCCGAATTGGCTACGAGCAGTGTGTCGGGATTATTCGAAACGAACAGTCCCCACGGTTGCGATCCGACAGCCACCCCGTTGGGGTCGAAGGTCTTGGATCCGTTCTGCCAGACCTCGAGCAGGTTGTTCGCGGTATTTGAGAGGAAGATGTTGCCGCGCTTCGCATCGACGGCGATGTCGCCAATCGTATTCGTTCTTGGCAGCTGATACGTGCGGCCGTAGACAATCAGCGTCGAATCGCTGTGAGCAAGCGTCTCACTTGCGATGGGCGTCTGGGTACCTGCAGGTGTCGAGTAGCCGACGAGTCCCGCCTGATCGATCGCGAACGAGACGATCGACAGGCGCATCCCCTGCTGCGCGGTGGTGAGATTGACCGGCACCACGGTCCGGACGTTCGAGCTATACGGCTGCGCGAGGGCAACGCTGTCTCTCTTGACCAGGTTGCCGACGCTGTCGCGAGCGATGAAGCCGACGTAGGCAATGCCGTTGCCGATCGCGCTGACCGTGATGGAGTCGATGATCTCCATACGTGTCGGCACAATCTGGGTCACGAGAGGCTGCGCCGTCGCCGAACTGCGAACGAACACGGTGATTGGCGGCGCCGATCCGGGATTGCGGTTCACGTCGATGGCGCTCGCGGTGATCCTGATCCTGCTCTTCACCGGCGCATTGGCGGGAATGCGCACCGACGTGGTAAACGTGATGTCCTTCGGTGGCGTGGCGTACGCCTGCACAATTGTCGTATCAAGCGGAGTAGGCCATGTGGCATCCCCCTGCACGCGAATCGATATACGACCGACTCCAACGTTATGCGTGGCGCGAACGGAAACCGTCATGGCGACGCCGGCGGGAACGCTGTCTCCGGCCGCGGGCGTAAGAATGGTCACCTTCGGCCCCGTCACCATGTTCACGGCTACGCTCGCCGAATCGACGTTGCCAGCCGAATCGACAGCATACGCTCGAATAACGAGGCTGTCGATCGTTGTATCGAGCGGGACGAGCGGTTGTAGGTAACGCCGGATCACTGTATCCGTGAGCCCCGGCCGGAACGAGCCGGTGGGCGGCGCCGTGACCGGCCCGTAGCGCGGCGTCTGCTTCCATGTACCCAAGCCCACACTTCCCGTCACGGTGAAGCCTTCGAAGGTGACGTTTTTCAGCGCCTGATTATCGTGCAGCCGAGCGACCACAAGAATCGAGTCGCCGATATTGACGAGGGAGCCGACAAGCGGCGTATCGATGGTGACGGTCGGCGGCGTCGAATCCGGCGTGGTGGATGACTTCTTCGTCCCGATCTTAGGCGCAGTAAGGGGCGCGGAGTCGCAGCTGATCACCAGTGCGATAGCAGCACCGATGAGGGCGAGTCTAACGAGGATAGGTCGCATCACTTTACTCCACGTCTGGGTCGCTGCGGGGATCAGCGGCTCGGCGAGGGCTGCTCGCCCTCGTCTACGATGTGGGGCGTGAGCAATATGAGCAGGTCACGCTTGGTCTCCTGCCGGTTCGTGACGCCGAAGAGGCGCCCGATAATCGGCAGGTCGACCAGGATAGGAATGCCGGTTTTCGTGAGAGTGACGTTCGTCTGCGTCAGACCACCCATCACCGCGGTCTCACCGTCGGCGACGAGCACTTCGTTATCGACTTTCTGCGTCGGAAAGACAGCGCCGACGTCGCTGGACTGGAACTGCACGTCCGAGTTCTCGACGTGCACACGCATTTGCACCTGTCGATTGGCGGTGATCTGCGGCGTGACCTGCAGAATGACACCGGTCTCGCGGAAGGTCACGTTGGCACGGGGGAAGTTTCCGGTCGCGCTGCCGCCGGCGTTCGCGTCGATGACGCGAATGGGCACGGTGGTACCCGCGGTGAGATTAGCCGTGCGATTGTTCAACACCGTCGCACTCGGCTCCGCCTGCACGTCCACGAGCGAAAGCTGCTGGAGCGCTTCGAGCCAACTCGAGATTGTGTAGCCGCCCATCGCGGTGGAGTAGACCAGCTGCAGCGCGGCGCCAGGAATACGCTCGGTGGCGTTGGCGATGGCGGCAACCTGATTACCGCCGAGGAAGAATTGGCCCGCGTCCGTGCGCGGTTTCCCCGTGGAATCGAGGCGCGCAACGATGTCGTTGAAGAATTGCTGCTGGGTACCGATGTCGTACCGAAGCCCGAGCGCCTCGAGGTTGGTGCGATCGACGAGGATCACCTTGGCCTTGATGTTCACCTGCGGCTGCCGGATGTCGATCGACCGCGCGTACGCCTCGAGTTGATCCAGGTTCGATGGAACGTCGGTAATGCTGATGCTGTTGGTGAGTGAATCCGGAGTGACGGTGCCGCGGATGGTGCACCCCGGAGCGACGTTGAGCAGCGTGGTGGACGAGAGCGCGGCTGCGTTCAGCTGCGTCGCTGTGGGTGCCGTTGTCGCGGCGACGTTCTGGCGGCAGTCGCGTGACAGTCGCTGCACGAGCATTGGGGCGACCTGGGTAGCGCGCGCGTAGTTCAGCCGAATCGTGCGCGTAGCCAGCGGCTCGGCCGCCTGTCGCTGCGCAATGTGTTCGTACGTGTCCACGATAATGATCCCGCTGCTCGGATCCTCGGTGGCGTCGAAGCCGTTCGCGTTGAGGATCGCGCGTAGCGCGACATCCCACGGCTGGTTCGTGATCTCGGCCGTGATTGTGCCTTGCACATCCTTCGACGGAATGATCGTGCGGCCCGAGAAGGCGGCGAATGCCGCGAGCACGTCGTGGATGTCTGCCTTCTCCCATGCAATCGTGATGCGCGGCTGCTGCTGCCGCTGTTGCATCTCCGGCATCACTGTCTCGGCGATCGGTCTGTTTTGGAAACGCGCCGCAACGGCGACCACGCTGCTGTCCCTCCGAACCGGGCGCGGAGCTGGCGCCTGGTCGGTCACCACGTTGATGGTGGCTTTCGCCAGCGGCGCGTCGCCAATGTGCCAGGCAGCGAAGGTCTCATTCGCGCCATCGACGGCGACATGGATTTCCCCGCTCGTGCGAACCACCGAATAGTGACGGGCGTTATCCAGGGTGAGGACAACGCGTACGACATTCTTGCGGTACTGGGAGTAGCGCACGTTCAGGATGCCGCCGCGTGCCACTCGGTCGTAATAGTTTCCGGGCGGCAATCCAAGCGTCGCGCCAGTGATGTCGACGACGATCTTATCGGGATTGCGCAGCGTGAAATCCTGTACGTGAACGGGGCCGCCGATCCCGATGATGACCTCGGCGCGTCCGGTGGTCGGGACCACGCTCAGCGAGGTGACGGCGCCCTGCTCCACGTGAGTAGCAAATGCCGGTGACGTGAAGGACCCGAGCGCAACAGCGACTGTAACCAACGTCCAGACTCGCCTCATTTCGCCCTCACTTTCGTGGTGTCGTTCAACACGAGAGAGTCCTGCCGATTCATGCCGAACTCCTCGATGGTGAACACGACCGTGTTCCTCTTGATTTGCGCAACGCGCATCCGGCCGATCTGCTGGCCGGTGGTGACGCGGTATTGCTGGTTCGTGACCGCGTCGCGCATGACGGCTATGGAATGCCGTCCGGAAATGTCCAGAACGATGCCCATCAGCTTCAGGTCTGCGATTGTGGGACGCAGCTCACCCGTCGACAGCAACGAAACGAACGGATCCCGGCGCGAATCCTTGTTGTACGTGAAGACTTCCCGCATAACGCCGGA
>CAZICQ010000013.1:67158-75426 GCA_964537775.1 uncultured Gemmatimonadaceae bacterium
GCCCGGTGCGCGTGGGCTCTGGCCAGCGCGGGCGAAGGCGTCGCGTCGTTGTTGCCGAGGAGCGCACGGTACTGGGTGCGCACCTCTGCCCGGAAGAGGGCGAGAAGTACGAGCGCTCCAACACCCGCGGCAATGATGACCACCTGGCGCGTGTGACTCTGCAACGCGCCTCGCAAGCCGGAGTCGGACGTCGGGAACATCGCTCTCATTGTGCACCCGCCGGAGCTGCTGGGACACGGACTGGCGCGGACGCGTGGGCGACGTATGTCTGGATCTCGAACTTCGCCTCGAGGTTGGCTTCGTTCTTCTGCCGGCGGACGTCGTTCCTCGATGACGCCGTCAAGCTGAGATTGATCGGCGCCACGATGCGCTGGAGCGAGCCCACATTCGTGAGGAACTCCGCAATGGCGTGGTAGGGGCCAGTGACACCGAGCTTGTACTTGTACGTGTCGAACTGGTCACCGGGCATCACGCCCTCCGGCGTTACCTCGGAGACTTCGAGACCGACGCGCCGGGATGCCGTTGACACCGCCTCGAGGAGCGCCGGCACTTCATTTTCCGTCGGCACGAGGTGGCGCAGGATCTCGAGATCGCGTGCATATCCGTCTGCCTGACGCTTGAGCTGCGCGACACTGCCGCGAGCGACCTGCAGCTTGACATCGTGGTTGAGCGAGTCGAGTGTCGCGGTGTGCGCCTCGATGGCGTTTAGCGAGTCCTGCTTGGGTGACCAGACGTACTGGTAATACAGGCCGAGCACCGCCAGGGCAGCGACGCACACACCCACCATGATCTGATCGCGCTGCCGCGTTGGGAGGAGTGCCATCGTTACCTCGCCGGAGCGCCGAGTGCGACACGTCGCACAAGCGACGTGTCGGGGCGCGTGTAGGACATCGTCATGCTGAACATCGTGACCTGCTGGCCGCCATCGATGACCAGCTCTGATCTTTCCAGGGTGACGTTGCCGAGGAAGGGCGACGACTCTAGATCCTTCATAAAACGCGTCAGCGCCTGGATGTCGACGGTACGGCCCTGGATGCGGATGCGCACTGAATCCTGAGGCACGTCGGTAGCGAGGCGCTTCTCCTTCTTCTTCGTGGTTTTCTTGGTGGAATCGGCCGGTGGCGGTGGGGCATCCGCCTTCGGCGCGGCAGCGACACTCGATGCGCCCTGCGGCGTACCCGCGAACGACAGATCGGTGAGCCACGTGTACGCAGGCAACGCACGGCTCACCTCGTCGAGGATGTGCGGCCAGATATAACGATCGTCATCGATCGCTTTGATGATGTTCAACTGCCGCAGCAGTGTATCGCGCTTCGCTTCGGAGCGAATCTTGTCGGTCATCGCGGCGGAATAATGCGCCGAATCCTGCTCGGCCTTGTTGAGGCGCTGCGAGAGCTCGTCAGCTCGCTTCTCCTGCAGGGCATACAGCGTCGCCACACCTCCGATCCCGATCACCACGCACACGACCGCCGCGGCCAAAAACTTGTCCTTGACCTTGGCGGACAGGCCAGAGAAAGCAGCAGCGAAATCCATCTTCGTGCCACCACCTTTGGCTGCCTTTTTCTTGCCCGCGCCGGGCAGAAGATTGATCTCGATCATAGGGTGCTGACTGCCATCTACTATCGGTCGCCCGGATCGTTAGGCGACCTGTCTCAGAGCGAGACCGATCGGGAGCATCAGGAGGGGAGCAATCTCGTCAGTGACGAGCGACTCGAGAGCGCCGTCACGTACCTTCAAATTTGCCAGCGGGTTAGCTTGCTGGACCGTGAGCCGGAGCCGGGCAGCGAGGGCCTCATTGAGTCCTGGAATCCGGGCACCCCCGCCGCATGTGTAGACGGCCCGGACCTGACTCGCCGTGCGCGTGTTCTGGGATAGAAATGCCGCCGCACGCTCAATACCGACCGCGATCTCCTCGCCGCGTGTTGCCAAAACAGCGTCGAGATGAGGCGAACGATCGTAGCCCTGAATCAGGCCTTGCGCGTCATCGGCGTTGAGGCCGCGCTCACGCTGGAGGTCCTCGCGGAGGCGACGCGTTCCGACGGTAATGTCCCGCGTGAGGATCGGCACGCCGTCATCAAGAATATTGATATTGGTGACCTCGTGTCCGATGTTGACGAGCGCCACGACGCCGTTCATCGCATCAGGGTGATTCACCTCGAACGCGTTGTGCAGCGCGAAGGCATCGACGTCGACCATTGCCGGCTGCAGCCCGGCGTCGGTGAGGATGCGCAGCTTGGACTCGATGAGCTCGCGCTTGGCGGCGACGAGGAGCACACTCATCTCGAGTCCCTCGCCGTCGGGATCGAGGATCTGAAAATCGAGCTCCACGGATTCCATGTCGAATGGCACGTGCTGCTCCGCCTCCCAGCGCATCAGCTCACGCGCCTGCTGCTCTTTCACTCGCTCAATCTGGATCTTCTTGATAATCACGTCGCGACCTCCAACGGCCGTGACGACCTGCTTGTCCTTCACGCCCGCGGCAGTCATGGCGCTCTGAATGGCCTCGGCGACAATGCCGGGATCCATTACCTCTCCTTCGACAATGGCATCCGCCAGCAACGGCACGACCGCCACGCGAGTGAGCTCCGGCTCTCTCCTCGAGTGGTCAATGACGGCCACCTTCACGAGGCCCGAACCGACGTCGAGGCCGATCGTCATCTTCTTGCGACCGAACGAGAGAGCCATGATCAGGGGCGTTCAGGGACGCGGTGCGCCCGGTAGGCGAGACCCACTGTTACAACGCTCGCTGGGGCAGAATGCGGCGATTTCCAGGTAAAACAGGCGCGTAAGCAAATTCGCGCCATGCAGTGATGTCAATAGGCTTTAACTGACATGCGATAGCGATTGAGAGCGCTTGCACTTATGCCCGTGTGCACGCGCCGAGCGTCCGGCGGGTTCAGACATCGTGACCGCGCACCCGGTCAGTTCTACCGGAACACGACCAACCTCGCTACAGGTAACAGCCTAGGCGTCGCGCGAATGACACTGGCTGGCCGGTTCTAAGCCTGGACGACCCGCTGAGTGCTTTGAGCACTCGCCTGTATTGTCGCGGTGCTGGGTTCACAAGCACAGACCGCCCAAGCACTTAATACAGCTCCGCCCAAGGTCGACCTCGGGTTGGCAGCGGCCGCGTCACCCGGGCCAGGGCGCGTTGCGCCGCACATCTGGACGCGCGCATCTCGATCACATGATTCAAGATGACGACTGGTGCGACGTCATGCCCCGTCGACACCATCAGCCCGACCACCGTCGCGCTGTCGCCGGTGGTTACAATCCCTCGACGCGAAATGATGGTGCCTGTGAAGAACGCGGGACCGGCAAAGGTCAACGTGCCCTCGACTAACAGCACCCCGCCCCCCGTTCCGCCGAGCAGAGTAAGATCGCCGGCAGCATATATGAGCGGCGCAACCGGAGGAGCAGTGACAGCGCCGGGAGCCAATCGCACATCAGCGCGCGCAGCGAGATCATTCCATGTATCCGGTCCGAAGGTGACGAGCGCCGCAGAATCGGAGAGCGCCGCGCTTGTAACAACGCGCATCGTGTTCGGCGCGCCATTGGTGCTGTCGATGAAAACGTGTCGGCCGGGCGCGATGGCCAGTACCGCAGGCGCGTCGATCGCCTGTGCAACGCAGCCGGCGTCCGGCTGCACGGCGTCCACGCGAACGCCAGCACCCAGAATGACATCACCGGAAGTCGCGAGCGCCGCGCCGACAGGTCCCGGAGGAGCAGGCAAGCGGACGACGAGGCTGACGCGTCGGCGCGGAGCGGTCGAGCCCTCGATGGTCGCGTTGCTCACGAGCCAGAACAGCCGGTCAGATAACCGTGTCGTTCGCACACTTGCCTGCACCGGCAACGGCTCGGCGACTGAGCGAAGTGATGAATCGGCGCCGGCGAATGGTAAGTCGGCCATCCGCAGTGACACCCAATCAGCGAGCTGTAACATGAGCGCGTCGTCGGCCGCGGCGGCGAGTGAGACGTCGGCGAGCCGTAAGCCGACCAGGCGGGTGAGTCGAGCGGTCGAGAAGAGGGCAGCGATGACCAAGACTCCGAGGAGTACGATGAAGTAGATCGCTGTGGCGAGCACGACTCCGTTTCGAGGGCGACACATTCCTCAGTGACGGTTGTGGGTAGTGACGGCGATCAGCGCCGAATCAGATCGCGGGATCCGGGACTGTGCGGCACCAAGAGCTGGCGACCCGAGCACGCGCATCCCAATCTCGACGAGCGCAATGTTGCCGACTGTTGCGCTGCCGCTGGCGATCGCGCCTCCTACGCCGTCGAAATACCGGAATGCCATGCCTCCGGCTCCCGGCGCCAAAAATGGACCGCTTAACGGCTGGATCACATTCAAACGGGCGGTGCGCGGATTGTAATCACGATACCCGAGGTACCAGAGCGCATCGCTGGCGCGGTAGAGGCTGTACCGCGAGCGCCTCGTGATTCGGAGCGGCGTCCCGGCGGGAAATCTCCCGGCGCTCGGATCGCCCGTATCTAACACGAGGCGCGGCTCCATCCTGGATCCGGGAGTGATGAATGGTGCCGGAGCGCCGGTCACGCAATGCTGCGTGGTCGTGGATACAAACTGCACGGACAGAGGCGACCAGACCTCCACCGCACCCGTATCGGCGAGCAGCCAGAGTGTGTCACCTATTTCAGGCGTGGAGTACGACGACACGTAATCACCGGGCGTTGCCGAGGGCGGCAGGACCAGCACAGAACCCGCCGCCTCACACACGACGGCCGCGCCTACAGTCGAGCGCAGCTCGATTGATGTATCCCGCGCCTCACCGGAGATCATGTCACCACTCGCTGGCGAGACGGAATGCAGGTCCATCGGCAGCATCTCGGCGGCGTGGCGAAGCTGTTCCTGTGCCGTCAACCTTCGACCCAAGTCACCGTAGAGGCGTAGCTGCCGCATTCCTATCATGATGGCGATCGCCAATGACAATCCGGACAACACTAACGCAATCAACAACTCGATCAACGTCGTTCCACGACGTGGCACCCGCGATATCAGCACGCTTGCTGTGTCCGCAACTCTATGGTGTGCCATGCACGCGAATCGGCGTAATCGACGCGTACGGAGATGGCGCGCACGGCGCCGGCAACCAGGCTGTTCCAGCTCTCGTGTGAGGCCGCCGCTGACGTCGATCCGATCGCGGTACCGGCCGCGCACGGCAACGCCGCCAAACGCTCGACTCGCGTCTGGGCCGCATCGATGGCGGCGCGACGTGCGATCCCGGCGCCCAGCTCACGAGCGACGGCCGCGCTGCTCCCCACCAGCGCTAACATCCCCACGTCCATGAGCAGAAGTGCGACGAGGAGCTCGATGAGGGTAAAGGCGTAGCGCTGGCGACTTCGCCGGTCAGGCCAACGACACACACGCCGCATGCGCGCTGATCGCAAAAACACGACAGGTCCTGTAGAGACGGACGAAGAATGCGATGGCGCAGTGCAACTACCGCAACCAAACGAGCGCGTAGCGGACCAACGTGACGCGCTCAGTCGTCCAGGCCGTACTCCCTGATTTTGTACAGCAGGGCGCGATGTGAGAGATCCAGGAGCTTCGCCGCCCGCGTGCGGTTGCCTTGTGTGCGCTCGAGGGCCCGCTTAATGAGGGTCCGCTCGAGTGCTTGGACCTGCCTCTTGACCGACAAATCGTGCGGTTCAGTCGGCGAGTAGACCGGCTGTGATGCCGCGCTCCCCGCCTGTGACGAGCCGTTCCCGTGCCGCACTGGGTCCGGCAGCTGGTCCGCATCCACGACGCGGCGATCCGCGAGCACCATGGCGCGTTCAATGGCGTTCTCCAGCTCACGAATGTTACCGGGCCACGAGTACTCCATGAGCAGGCGCATTGCCGCAGGCGAGGCGCCGGTCACGGATAGCCCAAGGCGCGCATTGAACTGTTTGACGAAGTGGTGAACGAGCTCTGGGATATCCTCAGTGCGCTCACGCAGTGCCGGAAGGTGCAGACGTACGACATTGATGCGGTAGAACAGATCCGAGCGAAAACGTCCAGCTGCCACTTCGCTATCGAGGAGCCTCGAGGTGGCAGCAACGACACGCACGTCCACAGGTCGCTCGATGTTGTCACCGACGCGCCGGATTTCTCCTTCCTGCAGTGCGCGCAAGAGCTTCACCTGCAGCGGCTGGGGAAGCTCACCTATCTCATCGAGGAAGAGTGTGCCACCGCTAGCCTCCTCGAACAGTCCGCGACGCTCCCCTGCGGCGCCGGTAAACGCGCCGCGGACATGGCCGAACAACTCGCTCTCGAGGAGTGCCTCTGGAATTGCGCCGCAGTTCACCGCTACGAATGGTTGCGCGGCACGCGGCGATGAGTTGTGGAGTAGACGCGCCACCAGCTCCTTACCAGTACCGCTCTCGCCGGTGATCAATACGGTTGAAGGATGTCTGGCAACCTTGTGCGCGATCGCGATCACCTGACGGACGGCGGCGCTGCGGCCCACGATTCCGCCGGGCGCGCGCAGTGCGGAGAGCTCGTCGTTGAGCTTACGAACCTGCTGCTTCAGTCCCTCACGTTCCTCGGCTTTGCGCAGTACGAGTAGCACCTGATCCGCGCGAAAGGGTTTGGATATAAAATCGTAGGCACCCCGGCGGACGGCCTCCACGGCGGCTGCATCGTCGCCGTATGCGCTCATGAGTATGACGAGCGCCTCGCCTCCGGTCGCGCGATAATGGTCGAGAAAGCCGAACCCGTCGATACCGGGCATGCGCACGTCACACAGCACGACATCCGGCTGCATCTCGGGAAGCAGGCCCAGCGCGGCCTGGGCGTCCGCCGCGACGGCAACCTCGTATCCAGCCTCGGCCAGAATCAGCGAAAGCGTGTGGCGCAGCCCGAGTTCATCATCAACTACAAGGACCTTCATGGGCGAGCCGCGGCGACAGCTTGTTCGATTACGGGCGCCGCGGATGCACGCGCCAGTGGAAAGAGCAGGTGAAACGCGGCTCCTCCCTCTCGTGCGGAGGTAGCCCAAACGGTACCGTTGGCATTGTCGACGCTGCGGGAGACGATCGCGAGGCCAAGGCCTGTGCCTCTGCCTGGGTCCTTGGTTGTGAAGAAAGGATCAAAGATTCGCTCGCGCAATTCAGCTGGAATGCCAGGCCCCGAATCGGCGATCACGACCTTCGCGACGTCGTCGGTGGAGTGCTCGGCGAGCCACATCTCCACTCGAGGTTCCGGCGGATGCTCGATACGGGCGGTCGCCGGCGCGATTGATCGTCGGACGCCGCCCCGGGCGAGCGTTCGTGCGGCAATGCACTCGATACGAATGACGACTCGGCCGACTCCCTGCATTGCGTCGGCGGCGTTGAGAAGCAAGTTCACAAAGACCTGCTCAAGCTCGTGGCGGTCACCGATAACGACAGACGACTCGGCAAGCTCCAGCTCGACGGCGACGCGCCGGAAGACGCCCTGCGTCCTGAGAAGGTCCACGACGGATCGTGTTATTTCAGCCAGATCCGCGGGTGCGGTGGTGCCCGGGCGCTGCCGTGAGTAGTCGAGCAGCCCTCGGACGATCCGATCGATGCGGCCGCTTTCTCGTTCCATGCCCGAAAGGATCTCGGTGAGATCACTGCGGTCTCGCAACCGCGCGTGCAACAGATGTATGTATCCCGCGAGCGCTCCGAGCGGATTGCCGATCTCGTGGGCCACCCCCGCTGCGAGGCGTCCAACGCTCGCGAGTTTTTCCGCGCGCACGAGTTGCATGCGTTCCTCGAGCAAGCGGTCCGTCATATGATTGAAACTGGCGGCGAGGTGCTGGATCTCACGCGACCGTCCGGCGGTTACGCGTCGGTGGAGATCACCGGCAGCGATGGCCTCTGCAGCATCTACAGCATCGCGCAAGGGCCGCAGGACCTCTCGCTCTACCTGATACGCGCCGAACGCGACGAGGACGCACACGTCGGCAGCGATCAACAGACTGAGATAGAAGACGCCATGTCCCTCGCCGAGGAACGGAGACAAAAGAAGGACGCTCGCGACGGCGAAGATGAGCGCGGCTACGGTGAGCAGCGCGAACGAAACGAGCAGCTCTGTGCGAAGGGAGAAAAGGACCGAGGGCCTGCGCATGACACTCTGACGACTCTGATGCCTCACTCGTCGCGTCTTCCAGATCGTCAGTAGGAACAAAAGAGAGGCGCCCCATCGCAGCTCAGCTGCGATGGGGCGCTGTCTTGGTGCTGACTGGGAAGTGCTTACTGGCAGACCGGCTCGCCGTCGCCAGCCGTCGACACCAGCGGGTTCGT
>CAZICQ010000014.1:0-65571 GCA_964537775.1 uncultured Gemmatimonadaceae bacterium
AGCTGATCACGCCGATCGCGATGGACGAGGGGCTGCGCTTCGCGATCCGCGAAGGGGGCCGCACGGTGGGCGCCGGCGTCGTCGCCAAGATTCTGAAGTAACGCTTCAACATCGACTCACGAGAACATCATGGCAGGCAGAATCCGGATCCGTCTGAAGGCATTCGATCACGCGGTGATCGATCAAGCGTCCGCCGACATCGTGCGGACGGCCGAGAAGACGGGCGCACAGGTCTCGGGCCCGATCCCGCTACCAACGAAGACGCAGCGGTGGACGGTGCTTCGCTCGCCGCACGTCGACAAGAAGTCGCGCGAGCAGTTCGAGCTGAAGACACACAAGCGCGTAATCGACATTCTCGATTCGCGCGCGCAGACGGTGGATGCGTTGACGAAGCTGGATCTGCCGGCAGGTGTGGACGTCGAAATCAAGGTCGAGTGAGTCGGTGGCGCGGGGCGCCACCGGACAAAGTCCAACTGCACTCAGCGCGGTATCGCCGCCAGCAGTGACTACACGGAGCAACAGGAATGATCGGCATCATTGGTAAGAAGCTGGGGATGACCCAGATCTTCAACGAACAGGGGCATCAGATCCCGGTGACGGTGATCGAGGCCGAGCCCAACCCGGTCCTCGCCGTTACGAACAAGGCAGAGACGGGGCACGCGGCGTTGCAACTCGGCTACGGGAAGTCTCGGTTGAGCCGGGACGGCGGCGAGCGTACTCCGCGCGGACACCGCGCGTCCAAGGCGGCGGTCGGACACGCGAAGAAGGCGAATCTCGATGCTCCACCGCGTGTGCTTCGAAGCGTTCGTCTCGACGAGCCGGGAAACGCGAAAATCGAGATCCCCTCCTACAATGTCGGTGACGTGATCACCGTGGGCATTTTTGCGCCTGGCGAGACGGTGAAGGTCACCGGGACATCGAAAGGGCGAGGATTTCAGGGTGTTGTGAAGCGCCACGGCTTTGGCGGCGGTCCAAACACGCACGGCAATACGAAGCACCGTCGTCCGGGATCGATCGGACCTGGAACGGATCCGTCGCGCGTGATCAAAGGAAAGAAGATGCCGGGGCACTACGGCGCCGCGCGCCACACGCAGACTCACCTGCGCATCGAGAAGGTCGACGCAGAACGCAACCTGATCTATATCCGCGGCTCCGTCGCCGGTCCGAGGAACGGCATCGTCGTCGTGCGGAAGCAGAGCTAACCGATGGCTGATACCAATACTTTCCAGGCGGCGGCGTACACGGCACGCGGAACGCAGCGGGACGCGGTCACGCTTCCCGAAACGACGTTCGATGGCACCGTGAACGTCCCGGTGATGCACCAGGCAGTGAAGGCGTATCTCGCCAATCAGCGCCAGGGCAACGCATCGACCAAAATCCGCAAGTACGTCACGGGCGGCAACCAGAAACCGTGGAAGCAGAAGGGCACGGGACGCGCCCGGCAGGGATCCACACGCGCGCCGCACTGGGTGGGCGGCGGCACGGTGTTCGGCCCGATACCGCGCAGCTATGCGCAGTACGTGCCGCGGCAGGTGCGCGCGCTGGCGCGCAAGAGCGCGCTGAACGCGCGGGCGCGCGAGAACGCGATCGTCGTGATCGACAACTTCACCTTCGATGCGCCGAAGACGCGACAGATGGTGGATCTCGTCGACCGTCTGGATGTGACCGATCGCAAGATTCTCGTGCTCACCGACGGGAACAAGCCGAACGTGTACCTCTCCGCGCGCAACATCCCGAACGTGCACGTGCTGCCGTACGGCGACGTGTCCACGTATCACATCCTCTGGTCGGACGTGGTGCTGATCGAAGCTGGTGCGCTGGGCCAGACGCTCGAGCCGGTGGCGGAATCGGAGGCACCGGCGAAGCGCGCCGGGACCGCCAAACGAGGCACGAAGAAAACCGCGCGCGCCGCGACGGCCGAAACGGAAGCACCGCGAAAAACGGCGGGTAGGAAAGCAGCGAAGAAGGCTGGCCGGGTGGCGGCGAAGAGAGTCGCCAAGAGGCCGGCGGCCAAGAAGGCGGCGGCCAAAAAGTCGGCCAAGCCGACCAAGAAGAAGGGGAAGTAACCATGCCCACCGTACATGATACGATCGTGCGCCCGCTCATCACCGAGAAGTCGTCCGCGGCATATCAGGAGCGTGGCGAGTACGCCTTCGAGGTGCACTCGAAGGCCACGAAGACGCAGATCCGAGGGGCGATCGAGCAGCTGTTCGGTGTGAAGGTCACCGGCGTCTGGACGTCCAATCAGCGCGGCAAGGAACGTCGCGTTGGCAAGACAGTCGGACGCCGTCCGAACTGGAAAAAGGCGATCGTGAAGCTCCGCGAAGGAGACACGATCGACATCTTCGAGGGCTGAGCACGATGCCAATTCGTCAGTTCAAACCGGTCACATCCTCGACGCGCTTCCGTTCGGTTGCGGACTTCTCCGAGATCACGCGATCCGAGCCCGAGAAGTCGCTTACCCTTCCCCTCAAGAAATCGGGTGGTCGGGACAATCACGGTCACATCGCGATGCGTCGCCGCGGCGGTGGTCACAAGCGGAAGTATCGCCTCATCGATTTCAAACGCGATCGCCATGGCGCGCCGGCCGTAGTGCAGGAAATCGAGTACGATCCGAATCGGTCGTCGCGCATTGCCCTCGTCGAATATCAGGACGGTGAGCGGCGCTACATCCTGCATCCCAAGGGTCTCGCGGTCGGTGACACGGTCGTGGCCGGACCGGGATCGGACATCCGGACCGGTAACGCGCTTCCGCTGGCCGAGGTGCCACTCGGTACGGCGGTGCATAACATCGAGCTCAAGATCGGCAAGGGCGGCCAGCTCTGTCGTTCGGCAGGGATGTCGGCGCAGGTCGTAGCGAAGGAGGGTGAGTACGTCACCCTTCGCATGCCCTCCTCCGAGATGCGCCTCATACACGGTCGCTGCCTCGCCACGATCGGCACCGTCGGCAACGAGGAGCACGAGCTCGTATCGTGGGGAAAGGCGGGGAAGACGCGCTGGAAGGGCCGTCGGCCCAAAGTGCGCGGCGAAGTCATGAACCCCGTGGATCATCCGCACGGCGGCCGCACGCGCGGTGGCCGGAATGTGGTGAGTCCGTGGGGCAAGAAGGAAGGCGTGAAGACGCGCAATAAGAAGAAGCCGTCGCAGCGCCTGATCGTCCGTGGCCGCAAGCGCGGCAAGGCGACTCAGTAGTCGCGCGCACGGCCAATCGACTGATACCGACGGATTGACTGACCCACTGAGAGACTGAGTCCATGGGACGTAGCGTAAAGAAAGGACCGTTCGTGCTCGAGAGCCTCGGCAAGAAAGTCGAGGCGATGAACTCTCGAAACGAGAAGCGCGTGATCAAGACCTGGTCACGCGCCAGCACCGTGCTGCCCGAGTTCGTGGGACACACCTTCGCCGTGCATAACGGCAACAAGTTCATCCCCGTGTACGTGACGGAGAACATGGTGGGCCACAAACTGGGCGAGTTCGCGCCGACGCGGCTCTTCCGCGGGCACACTGGCCAGAAGGCGGTAGACAAGAAAGCGGCGCCGGCGCCGACCGCCGCGCCATCAAAGGCGGGAGGGAAGTAAGATGGCTGCGCAGACAACGGGTGGGCGAGAAGCGCGCGCCGTGCAGCGCACGACGCGACAGTCGCCGTACAAGATGCGCCTGGTGATCGACGAGGTTCGGGGGAAGGACGTGAATACGGCGCTCGCATATCTCGCCTTCTCGAAGAAGCACGCCGCCCGGCAGATCGAGAAGACGCTGCGCTCCGCCGTCGCCAATGCGGAGCATGCGGCTCGGGAATCGGGTGCGCCGCTCGACGTCGACTCTCTGTACATCAAGCATGCGGTGATCAACGAGGGGCCGAAGCTCAAGCGATTCATGCCGGCCGCGATGGGCCGCGCCACGCCAATTCAGAAGCGGACCAGCCACGTGGAAATCGTGGTGGCCGAGAGGGAAGCTCGCTAATGGGACAGAAAACGCACCCGGTCGGTTTTCGCCTCGGCATCTCGCGCGATTGGCGATCGAAGTATTACGCAGGTCGTGAGCTGCCGGCGCTGCTCCGAGAGGATGAGTTGCTTCGCAAGTACCTCAAGGCCAGACTGGGTCATGCGGCGATCGCCGACATCGTAATCGAGCGCAAGCCCGGCAAGGTCGTTGTGACGCTGCATACTGGCCGGCCGGGCGTAGTCATCGGCAAGAAGGGCGCGGAAGTGGACAAGCTCCGCGACGAGCTGGCGCATCTCACGGGTAAGGAAGTCGGCATCAACGTCGAGGAGATCAAGCGTCCCGAGCTCGATGCACAGCTCGTGGCCGACAACGTGGCGAGCCAGCTCGCTCAACGCATCTCGTTTCGTCGGGCGATGAAGCGCGCGGTGCAGAGCGCGATGCGCATGGGCGCGCAGGGGATCAAGATCAAGTGCGGCGGACGTCTCGGCGGCGCCGAGATCGCGCGCGTCGAAGGGTATCACGAGGGGCGGGTGCCGCTCCACACGCTGCGCGCCGACATCGACTACGCCACGAGCACGGCGAAAACGACGTACGGCACCATCGGCGTGAAGGTCTGGATCTTCAAGGGCGAGAAGGTCGAGGAGCGGCGCGGCACGACGTACTCCTCGGGCATGTAAGGGGGCGACCGATGCTGAGTCCGAAGCGGGTCAAGTTCCGCAAGATGTTCAAGGGACGCACGAAGGGGTTGTCGCAGCGCGGCAACACCGTGGCGTTCGGCACCTACGGCTTGCAGGCGCTGGAGCCGGGCTGGGTCTCAAACCGACAGATCGAAGCGGCCCGCGTGGCGCTGACCCGCCACATAAAGCGCGGCGGGAAGGTGTGGATCAGGATCTTCCCGGACAAGCCGATCACGAAAAAGCCGGCTGAGACCCGAATGGGAAAGGGGAAGGGTTCGCCTGAGAGTTGGGTCGCGGTGGTGAAGCCGGGCCGGGTGATGTTCGAGCTCGAGGGCGTCGACCGGGCGACGGCGGTGAAGGCCATGGGTCTCGCCGCTGCGAAGATGCCGGTGAAGACGAAATTCGTGGCGCGAGAGGAGGCGCATACCGATGCGAGCTGACGAGATTCGCGAGATGGGAGATCAAGACATCGTCGCGCGGATCCGCGACCTCGAGGAGGAACAGTTCCGCCTGCGCTTCCGGAGCGCGACGGAACCGTTGGAGGATCCGCTCCGCCTGCGCGTCATCCGGAAGGACATTGCGCGACTGAAGACGATCCTGCGGGAGCGGCAAGACCGTCCCGCCGGGGCACCAATCGCCGGCGCGGCGCGCTGAGGAGTGACTGACAAATGGCTGACATGAAGACCAACGCCGCCGAGGCGGGAACGGAGCGCGGAACGCGCAAGTCGCGTATCGGCATCGTGGTGAGCGACAAGATGCAGAAGACGGTCGTCGTCGCGGTGGAACGCCGCGTCGCGCATCCCGTCTACGGCAAGATGGTGACGCGCACGAAGAAGTTCAAAGCGCACGACGAGGAGAACGCCGCCAAGACGGGCGACCGCGTGCGTATCACCGAAACCCGGCCGCTGTCGAAGGACAAGCGGTGGCGCGTGGTCGAGATTCTCGAGCGGGCACGCTAGGGAAAGAGGAATAGATCGATGATCCAGCAAGAATCGATGGTCAAGGTGGCGGACAACTCGGGCGCGAAGCGGGCGCTCGTGATCCGCGTGCTCGGCGGCACCAGGCGCCGGTACGCGGGACTCGGCGACGTGGTGATCGTCGCCGTGAAAGACGCGCTGCCGAACGGCACGGTGAAGAAGGCCGAGGTGGCGCGCGCCGTGGTCGTGCGGACGGCCAAGGAGACCCGCCGCAAGGACGGGAGCTACATCCGATTCGACGAGAACGCGGTGGTCATCATCAACGAGGCCGGCGAGCCCCGCGCGACGCGCATCTTCGGCCCGGTGGCCCGTGAGCTTCGTGAGAAGAAGTACATGAAGATCGTTTCACTCGCGCCCGAGGTCATCTGAGATGCGGGTTCTCAAATACAAGAAAGCCAATCGTCCGAACGAGGTGCACCGCAAGCATCACGCGGAGAACGCCGAGCGGATGAAGGTGCGCGTCACGAAGGGTGACACTGTGCGCGTCGTTCGTGGCGACGAGAAAGGCAAGGAAGGCAAAGTGCTGCACGTGTACCGGAAGACCGGGCGCGTCACGGTGGAAGGGATCAACATCGTGAAGCGCCACCGCCGGGCGCGCACGGCCGAAGAACAGAGCGCCATCGTGGATTTCCCGGCGCCGATTCACGTGTCCAACGTCATGCTGCTCGACCCGAAATCGGGGGAGCCGACGCGCGTGCGCGCGCGCATCGACGAGGACGGCACCAAGGAGCGCATCAGCGTGAAGAGCGGGGATGCGATCCCGCGAGCGCGCTGAGGCGAAGGGCATAGATCATGGCGACCAAAGAAAAGAAAGCCGGCGGCAAGGGCGGGGGCGGAAAGGGCGGCGAGGGGAAGAAGGTCGAGCGGAAGCGCGGTCCGCACGCGGGCGCGGCGCTCCCCGTGCCCGAGCCGCGGCTCAAGCGCTTCTATCAGGAGAAAGTCCGGCCGCAGCTGATGGAGCAGTTCGGCCTCGGCAATCCGCACGAGGTCCCCAGCCTGCAGAAGATCGTGCTGAACGTGGGCATGGGCGAGGCCATCAAGCAGCCACGGGCGCTCGACGTGGCGGTCGAGGAGCTGGCGATCATTACCGGACAGCAGCCGGTTCGGAAGCGTGCGAAGAAGTCGATCGCAAATTTCGGGCTGCGTCAGGGACAGGAGATTGGCGCGGCCGTGACGCTGCGGGGCGCACGGATGTGGGAGTTCCTCGACCGATTCATCTCGGTGGCGATTCCACGTATTCGCGATTTCCGCGGACTCGGCACGCGCTCGTTCGACGGACGTGGCAACTACTCACTCGGCGTGAAGGAACAGATGATCTTCCCCGAGATCAACTACGACGAGATCGAGCAGATCCACGGCATGGACATCACCTTCGTCACGACAGCCGAGCGCGACGATCTCGCGTTCGCGCTCCTGAAGGGGCTGGGAATGCCATTTCAGGAACGCAAGGCGAAGTAACGGCACGCGACACGAAGCTTTACCCCATTCAGAGGCATGACAGATGGCTCGTAAGGCCATGATCGAAAAGAGCAAACGGAAGCCGAAATTCGGCGTGCGCCAGCACAATCGCTGCCAGCGCTGCGGCCGGTCACGCGCGTACCTGCGCCGCTTCGGCGTCTGCCGTATCTGTTTCCGTGAGCTCTCGCTGAACGGGATGATCCCGGGCGTCCGCAAAGCGTCCTGGTAGCCCGCCATTCACAACTACTTCCTCCACGTCCCGACGGATACGAGAGGAGATTGAGGCACAGTCAATGAGCATGACCGATCCGATTGCCGACATGTTGACGCGAATTCGTAATGCCGTGGCGTCGCGGCATCGTCGCGTGGACATACCGACATCGAAGATGAAAACGGAAGTTGCCCGCATCCTGAAGGAAGCGAACTTCATTCAGGACTACACGACGATCGAGACCGACGATGGAAAGAAGCTGCTGCGCGTGCGGCTGAAGTACGCCGCCGGCGGCCAGCCGGTGATTCGCAACCTGCAGCGCGTGTCCACGCCCGGCCTTCGCAAATATGTCGGCGTGAGCGAGATCCCGCGGGTGCGCAATGGCTTGGGGATCGCGATCCTCAGTACGTCGAAGGGGCTTATGTCCGACCGTGACGCGCGTCAGGCACGGACCGGTGGTGAGCTTCTGGCTCTGGTTTGGTGAGGCGTTAAAACATGTCGCGTATTGGCAAGCTCCCGATCCCCGTGCCCAAAGGCGTCACGGTGACGGTCGAGGGGCATACGGTGAAGGTGAAGGGTCCGAAGGGTGAGCTCACCCGGACGATCACGTCCGATATCGGTGTCGCGTTGAATGAGGGCGTGCTGTCGGTGACGCGTCCGTCGGATGATCCGCGCCACAAGGCGCTGCACGGCCTCTCGCGCACGCTGCTCGCCAACATGGTCGAGGGTGTGACAAAGGGATTCCAGAAGCAGCTCGAGATCGTGGGCGTCGGCTACAAGGCGGAGCCGCGGCCCTTTGGATTGCAGCTCGCGCTCGGCTTCTCGCATCCGGTGCAGTACCGCGCGCCGGCGGGCATCAAACTGTCAGCGCCACAGCCGACGTCGATCATCATCGACGGCGCGGACAAGGAGGTGGTGGGACAGGTCGCCGCGGAGCTGCGGAGCTTGCGCCCGCCCGAACCGTACAAGGGAAAGGGAATCAAGTACGTGGGCGAACAGATTCGTCGCAAGGCCGGCAAGGCGGGAGGTAAGTGATGTCAGGAATTGCGAAGTCCCGCGCCGCGAAACGCGAGCGCCGGCACCTGCGGGTCCGCAAGCGCGTCGCGGGCACGTCGGAGCGCCCGCGCCTCGTGGTCTTCCGGTCGCTGAAACACATCACAGCGCAGCTCGTGGATGACAGCGCCGGCAGAACGCTGCTGACGGTCACGGACGCGGCGGTAGAGGGCAAGAAGTCGGAACGTTCAGTCGCGGTGGGCAAGCGCATCGCGGAGCGGGCGAAGGAAGCGGGAATCACCCGGGTTGTGTTCGACCGCGCAGGTTATCAGTATCACGGCCGTGTGAAAGCGGTGGCCGATGGCGCCCGCGAGGGCGGATTGGAGTTCTAATAATGGAAGACACGCAGAATACGTCTGGCGGCAGCGGCGCGCCGCGTCCGGAGCGCGGCCCGCGCACAGGTGGCGGCGGCAGCGCGCGCAGTGGTCGCGGTGGCGGCCGTGGTCAGGGAGGTGGTCGTGGTGGTCGCGGTGGCGGCGCGGGTGGCCGCGGTGGTGGCGGCCGTGGGGGTCAGGGTGGAGGTGATCGCGGCGGTGAGCGCGGCGGCGGCGGTGGCGCGCGCGGCGAGGGACGTGGCGGTCGCGGTGACGAACGCTCCCGCGAGGGCGGTGAGCTGATCGAGAACGTGGTAGCCATCAACCGCGTGGCCAAGGTGGTGAAGGGCGGCCGGCGCTTCTCGTTCAACGCGCTCGTTGCGGTGGGCGACGGTCAGGGCAAGGTGGGCTTCGCGACCGGAAAGGCGAACGAAGTCTCCGAGGCAGTGCGCAAGGCGGTTGAAGCCGCACGGCGCACGCTGATCAGCGTTCCGCTGACCGGCGCGACCATTCCTCACGAGGTGATCGGTGAGCACGGCGCGGGACGCGTGCTCATGAAGCCGGCCGCGCCCGGCGCTGGTGTGATTGCCGGCGGCGCGGTGCGCGCCATCATGGAATGCGCCGGCATCTCGGACATTCTCACCAAGAGTCTGGGATCCACGAATCCGCACAACATGGTGCGGGCGGCGGTCGACGGGTTGCAACAGCTGACGACCGTGGAGCAAGTGGCGCGCGAGCGCGGGATCGAGCCACAGTCGCTGCCGTACCGATCGCGAGCGAAGAGCAAGGAGGCCGTGTAATGCCACGTACATTCGTTTGGCATCCGTCGCGTGGTCCGAAGCGGACGCCGAAGCTCGACCTGCCGGAGACAGGAAGCGTCCGGATCAAGCAGGTGAAGAGCGGCATCGGCCAGACCTGGCGCATGCGCGCGGCACTCGAGGCGCTCGGCCTGAAGCACCATCAAGCGGAAGTCGTGCACGAGATCTCGCCATCGCTGCGTGGCCAGCTCAAGGCAGTGCGGCATCTGGTGCAGGTGACGATCGAGGAGGGCTCGAACGGTGGCCGCTGAAAAGAAGCCCGCGGCTGGAACCGCGGGACAGGAGAAGCTCGGGTTGAATAACCTCGCACCGGCCCCGGGTTCGCATCGCGGGCGCAGGCGTCTTGGCCGTGGTCCCGGATCGGGCACGGGCAAGACATCGGGCAAGGGTCACAAGGGCAGCATGGCACGCGCCGGTCACGGCGGGCCGGGTGGAGGCAAGCCGCATTTCGAAGGCGGCCAAATGCCCCTCACTCGGCGCCTGCCGAAGCGTGGTTTCACGAACCCTTTTCGTAAAGAAGCGCAGGTAGTTCGGCTCGACGATCTTGCCAGGATCAGCGGCGAGATCACGCCCGAGTCGCTCGTCGCGGCAGGTCTGGCGCGCGCAGCGCGGCCGATTAAAGTGCTGGCCAACGGCGAGATCACGGAGGCGGTCACCGTGCGCGGTCTCAAGGTGAGCGCCGGAGCTCGCGAGAAGATTGTCGCGGCAGGTGGCCGCGTCGAGGAGTAACATGGCACAGTCCAATGCGGCCGCGGCTGTCCAGAACATCTTCCGGACGCCCGAGCTGAAGGAAAAGATCTTCTGGACGCTGCTCTGCCTGCTGGTGTACCGCATCGGCGCGCAGGTGGTCGCTCCGGGCATCAACCCCATTGCGCTGTCGGACTACTTCGCCAATCAGCGAGGCGGCGGCCTGCTCGGGTTGTACAACCTGTTCACCGGCGGAAACCTCTCGCGCGCGACGGTATTTGCGCTCGGCATCATGCCGTACATCTCCGCCAGCATCTTTCTGCAGATCGGGCAAGCGGTGCTGCCGCAGATCGACAAGATGCAGAAGGACGAAGACGGCAGGAAACGGCTGACGCAGTGGACGCGGTACATCACCGTGGCGCTGGCCGCGGTGCAGGCGTGGGGATTCGCGCTGTTCACGCAGTCGCTGCCAAACGCAGTGCAGAATCCCGGCTTCGCGTTTCAGGTTCAGATGACGTTTTTCCTGACCACGGGCGCGATGTTCGTGATGTGGCTTGGAGAGATCATCACGGAGCGTGGACTCGGCAATGGCGCCAGCTTGATGATCTTCTTCTCGATCGTGGAGCGCATCTGGCCGGGCATCTTCCAGACGTTCGGCTTCGTGAGCACCGGCGCGATCGGCGCGTTCAACCTGTTGGTGCTGACGGTGATCATGGTCGCCGTCGTCGCCTCGATCGTGATCGTCACGATGGGAGCCCGCCGCGTGCTCATTCAGATCCCCCAGCGGACGATGGCGCGCGGTCGTCAGCGAGAGGCATCGCGGAGCTTCATTCCGCTGCGGATCAATTCGGCGGGCGTGATGCCGATCGTGTTCGCGCAATCGGTCATCGTGGTGCCGGGCGCCATCGCGACGTTCTCGGGCAACACGCGCTTTCGCGACGCCGCTGACCTGTTCAACCCCGGCACCGTCTGGTACTACATTCTCTCGGCCGTGCTGATCCTCTTTTTCACGTACTTCTATACGTCGATCATCTTCAACCCGATCGACTTGGCCGAGAACCTCAAGAAGCAGGGCGGGTTCATCCCGGGGGTCAAGCCGGGCGCGAGAACGGCGGAATACATCGATGACGTGGTGTCGAAGATCACGCTGCCTGGCGCAATCTTCCTGACCATCATCGCGCTGCTGCCGATCTGGATCACGAACGCGTTCAACATCCCGTTCGTGTTCGGCGGGACGTCGCTGCTGATCGTCGTGGGTGTAGCGCTCGACACGCTGCAGCAGATGCAGCAGCACCTGCTGTTGCGTAAGTACGATGGCTTTATGAAGAAAGGCCGGGTGCGCTTCAGGGGCAGGCAGTCGTCGACAGGCGGATTCTGAGAGGAAGGCGGGAGCGAGGGAAAGAGTAAGGCGCCCACGTTCTCGCCGACGCTCCTTCCATGATCCTCGTCTTGTTCGGCAAACCCGGCTCCGGCAAGGGCACACAAGCGCCTCGCATCGCCGAGGCGCTTGGCGTGCCGACGCTCTCCACCGGCAACGTACTGCGCGACGCCGTCCGTCTGGGGACGCGTCTCGGATGCGAGGCGAAGTCGTACATGGATCGCGGTGATCTCGTGCCGGATGACGTGATCCTCGGCGTGCTTGGCGATGCCTTGCGGCAGCCACAGTACGCGAAGGGTGCGATCCTGGACGGCGTGGTCCGCACCGTGCCGCAGGCCGAAGCGCTCGACCGGGTGCTCGCGGCGGAGGCGCGCCGGGTTGACGCGGTGCTCTGTCTCGATGTACCTGATGACGAGATCGTTCGGCGCATGGAGATCCGAACGGTGTGCGGCCGGTGTCAGACGCCATACTCGGACCGCAAACCTGGCGACATCTGCCCGAACTGCGGCGGCGCAATCACCCGGCGGCCGGACGATGAGCCGGACGCGGTTCGCAACCGGTTGCGCGTGTATGACGAGCAAACGGCGCCCGTGCTCGATTGGTACAGGCGCCGCGGTACCAGGATCGCGGTGGTCGATGCGACGGGCTCAGTGGAAGATGTGACCGCACGGGTGAAGCGCGCGCTGGGACAGTGATTCAACTCAAATCATCGCGAGAGATAGAGATCATGGCAGAAGGCGGGAAGATTCTCGCCGCTGCCGTAAATCTGTTGCGGAGCGTCGTGCGCCCGGGAATGTCCACGGCCGAGCTGGATCAGATCGCCGAGGACTTCATCCGCAGCCACGAGGGAGCCACACCGGCGTTCAAAGGTCTATACGGTTTCCCAGGTAGCGTGTGCGCATCCATCAACAGTGAGATCGTGCACGGCATTCCTTCCCGGAAACGGGTGCTCGAGGAGGGAGATCTCATCTCCATCGACGTCGGCGTCGGTTACAAAGGCTACTTCACCGATAGCGCGATCACGGTGCCGGTAGGCAGGGTCGATGAGCAGTCCCAGCGGCTTCTCCGTGTAACGGAGGACGCATTGGCCGCGGGGATCCACGCAGCCAAGCCGGGCAATCACATCGGCGATATCGGCGCCGCCGTGCAGACAGTCGTGGAGCACGCCGGCTTCAGTGTCGTGCGCGATCTCGTCGGCCACGGTATAGGCACGGAGTTCCACGAAGAGCCCCAAGTGCCGAACTACGGGAAGCCCAAGAGGCGAGAGAAGCTGGTGCCCGGATTGACCATCGCGATCGAACCGATGGTGAATGCCGGCGGACCGGGTACGCGCACGCTTCCTGATCGGTGGACAATCGTGACGGTAGACGGCTCACGGTCGGCGCATTTCGAGCACACGGTCGCGATCACGAACAACGGGGCGCGCGTCCTGACCGCCCTCTAAGCGCGACGGAAGTAGGCAGATGCACTATCAGCACCGCGGTCTACCCGCGCGTAAGACCAGGGGCTCACATCAGCCAGCGTACGACCCCCACCCAGGCGCCCGAAGGCGTCGCACCCCGAGTAGAGGAGAGTCCGGATGCACAACTCCCGCATCAGGCCGTGGCGGGCAGCGATGCTGCCATTGGTGTTCGCGGCAGCGGTCGCGCAGGCGCAAGGCCACATCACGAGTCCGAAGGAGTTCTTCGGTCACAATATCGGTGACGATTACTGGCTCCCGAACTACGACCAGTTCGTTGGCTACTGGCACAAGATCGGGAGCGAGTCGAATCGGATGAAGGTGATCGAGATCGGCAAGAGCTCGGAGGGACGCCCCCAACTCGCGGCGATCATCACCGCTCCGGAGAACTTCAAGAATCTCGAGCGCTATCGGCAGATCTCGCTGCGCCTAGCGAAGGGCCAGGGTTTGACGGACGAGGCGGCGAAGGCGCTGGCCAAGGAGGGGAAGGCGGTGGTCTGGGTCGACGGGGGGCTTCACGCCACCGAAGTCCTTGGCGCCAGTCAGCTCATCGAGATGAGCTATCAGCTGGTGAGCCGTAACGACGAAGAGAACAACCGGATCCTCCACGACGACATCATTCTCGCCGTGCATGCGAATCCCGACGGAATGCAGCTGGTCTCTAATTGGTACATGCAGGAACCGGATTCGCTGAAGCGGAACATGAACATTCCGCGACTCTACAACAAATACGCCGGTCACGACGACAACCGCGACTCGTTCATGTCGAACCTGAGCGAGACGAAGAACATCAATCACCTGATGTTCTGGGACTGGCATCCGGTGATCATGTACAACCACCACCAGGCCGGGCCAGCGGGCACTGTGATGTTTTCGCCACCGTTCCGTGATCCATTCAACTACAACTTGGATCCGATGATCGTGATGGGGCTGGACATGGTCGGTGCGGCAATTCACGAGCGCTTTCTCGAGGAGAACAAGCCGGGCTTCACGATGCGTTCCGGCTCGAGCTACTCGACGTGGTGGAATGGCGGACTGCGCACGATCGGCTACTTCCAGGGGATTATCGGCATTCTCACGGAGACGATTGGCAACCCGACCCCGGAGCAGATCCCCTTCCTCGCTGACAAGCAGTTGCCGTCGGGCGATTTGCCGGCGCCGGTCACACCTGGTGTGTGGCATTTCCGGCAGTCGGTGGATTACTCGGTGTCGGCCGACTACGCGATTTTCGACCTGGCGTCCCGTTACCGTGACACCTTCCTGTACAACAAGTACCTGATGGCGAAGCACGAGATCGAGAAGGGCAGTGGCGACTGGTGGACCTCGTCGCCGACGCGGATCGCCGCGGCGGAAGAGGCGCTGCGGGCGGCCGGCGGGGCGCAGCTGGCCGGTACGGCGGCGAGTAGCGGTCGCGGCGTCCGGTCCGGCCGCGGCGCGGCGATCGCGCCTAACGGCGATGTGATCCCGAGCGACGTGCTGGCGTCAGGCGGTGCTGGCAACTTCTTCCGTGGCCAGGCATTCACGGCCGAGCAGCAGCGGGTGTACAACGACGTCTTGCACGCCCGCGACAAGCGCGATGCGCGCGGCTACATCATCACCGCCGACCAGCCGGATTTTCTCACGGCGATCAAGTTCGTGAACACCCTGCGCCACGTCGGCGTCGCGGTCGATCGCGCGACAACGTCGTTCACCGTGAACGGCAAGCAATACCCCGCGGGCTCGTTCGTCATTCGGACGGCGCAGGCTGCGCGGCCGCACGTTCTGGACATGATGGAGCCGCAGGATCATCCGAACGACTTCGCGTATCCTGGTGGTCCGCCGAAGCGGCCATACGATAATGCGGGTTGGACCTTGGCGTATCAGATGGGCGTCAAGTTCGACCGGGTGATCGATGCCTTCGACGCGCCGACGCAGCCGGTGGAGGGACTCGCGAAGCCCGTCGCCGGAACGGTGTCCGAGGAACGTGGCGCGGTGGGCTATCTCGTGCCGCATACCGAGAACGACGCCTTCACCGTGGTGAACCGCGCGCTGAAACAAGGCGCGGAAGTGTATTGGCTCAAATCGCCGGTGAGCGCCGGCGGCAAGAGTTATCCCGCGGGAACGTTCTGGATCGGGTCGAGCGCGCTGCCGATGATCAGGACGGCGGCCGCCGAATTGGGCGTGAGCGCGATTGGTACGTCGGTGCATCCCGCGGACAACGCGGTCAAGCTGTCACCGAAGCGGATCGCCCTATTCGACGTATACGGCGGCTCGATGCCGTCGGGGTGGACGCGCTACGAGTTCGAGGCGTTCGATTTCCCGTACACCGTTGTCTATCCGCAGGATTTGGATGCTGGAAATCTGAAGTCGAAGTTCGACGTCCTCATCCTGCCATCGGGGTCGCAGATCCGCGGCGCCCCAAACGTCGGGGGCAGGCAGAGTGGCGGTGGCTTTGGTGGCCGCAACACGGTGCCCGTACCCGCCGCGTACCAGCGCATGACCGGGCAGATGACGATGGAGACGACGGTGCCGGCGCTGAAGCAGTTCCTGAGCGACGGCGGAACCATCGTCGCGGTCGGAACGGCTACATCGGTAGGCTACGCCGTTGGTCTGCCGATCGCGAACCACTTGACGGAGCGTGAGCCTGGTCAGCCGGAGCGGCCGCTCTCGAACGAGCAGTTCTACGTCCCCGGCTCGATTCTGCGAGTGGCCGTGGATACGTCGGCCACGGTGGACGCCGGCGTGCCAGGGCAGCTCGACGTGTTCTTTGACAACAGCCCCGTGTTCCGTCTCGCGCCTGACGCTGCGTTGAAAGGCGTGCGTCCGCTGGCCTGGTTCGATACGGCGACCCCGCTGCGCAGCGGCTGGGCATGGGGTCAGAACTATCTCCAGGGCGGCGTGGCCGCCGTCGAAGCGAACGTCGGTAAGGGGAAGGTCTTCCTCTTCGGTCCGGAGATCACCTTCCGCGGTCAACCGCACGGTACGTTCAAGTTCTTGTTCAACGGCATTTACGCGGAGTAGCGGAATGGCCGAAGTGGGAAAACTGCGTTTGTACTTTGCAGTTTTCGGCCATACGGCCATACGGCTCTTCGGCCATACGGCCATTCCGCCGTTCACGGCCCGATCCCCCGCTCCACCGCGGCTGTCGCGTCCTCGACGTGGGCGTGGGTCTTGGCCAGCAGCTGTTTTGCTTCTTCGATCAGGCCGGCGCCTGACGCCCGGTTCTTCAGCGAAGCGACGTTGATGCGCACATTGTAGGTGGCGCCGCGGCAGCCAGCTTCGGCGAGCAGCGCCGCGACGCCGGCGTCGGAGAGGGCGTTGGCGTTTCCTTTCGCCGCCACGTATGCGGCCAGCTCGGCGACCTCGGCGCAGGCGCGGGCCGTTTCCAGCGGCACCTGGGCCGCGCCGAGCAATGCCGTGGCGATCGCCTCGTCGCGCCTGACCGCATCCTCGCCCTCGTTTGGCAGCTTGGAGGCGGCGATCACTGCGGCGTAGGCCGCCGCGTCTCTGTCTGACAACGCCGCCAGCTGGTTCGACAGCGCCGCGGCGCGCAGGGCGACGGTTTTCATCTCGGCCTCCACCGCCGCGTACTTCTTCCGCCCGACGGTGAGCCCGGCCACCATCTGCACGAGTGCAGCGGCGAGTGCACCGGCATGTGCCGCCACGCTGCCGCCGCCGGGCGCGGCTGTCGGTGCAGCGACCGAGGCGACGAAGCCACTCAACGACGCGCCGCCCTCGACCGCCTGGCGGACGCGGCGCTCGAGGACCATGTCGGGGCTGAAATTCGCCAAACGAATGTGGCGCGCTGCGGTGTCGAACAGCACCTGCTCCGGCACCAGGCCGACGATCTCGCTCCACGTGGGGTACACACCGTACGAGCCGGCTTCCATCTGCACCATGTCGAAGGCGCGATAGAGCGGTGTGCGATCAGTGTCGACCAGATTCATCGACACCTGTGCCTGTCCGTCAACCTCGAGGCCGAGTGCCTTCACGTATTTCAGACCGCCACTCGACCCGCGGACCGCCTTCGCCACGGCCTTCGCGACCGGCACGTTCGAGGCCGGCCCGAGATACACGTTGTACGCGACGAGAAATGGCCGCGCACCGATGGCCACTGCGCCGGCCGTCGGGTGGATGCGATTTGGCCCGAAGTCAGGCGTCCGGGCAGGATCGTGGCCGATCTGCTCACGAAGTCCCTCGAATTCGCCGCGGCGTACGTCGGCGAGATTCTCACGGTCGGCACGCGTCGCCGCGCGCTCGTAGAGGTACACGGGGATCTCGAGCTCGCGTCCGACCACTTCGCCGAGCTGACGAGCGAGGACGATGCACTCATCCATCGTCGTGCCCTCCAGAGGAACGAAGGGGACGACGTCGGCCGCACCCATGCGCGGATGCTCCCCGCTATGGTGATTCAGATCGATCAGATCGCGCGCCGCACGAATCACCGTGAACGCCGCCTCGACGGCGCGGTCAACGGGCACGACGAACGTGAGAACCGTCCGATTGTGAGAGACGTCCGACGAGACGTCGAGAACCGCGACCCCATCGACGGCGCTCACGGCATCGCGTAACTGTCGAACGACTTCAGGGCGTCGCCCCTCGGAGAAATTCGGCACACACTCGACGAGCTTCATCCCTCACCTGCTTGTACGATGCCAAGAAGCCATGCGTGCATGGCCGGATTGCCGGCGACGATGCCCGAGTGCGCGACGCGAGCGGCAGTGCCGCCGGTATCAGTGACGATACCTCCCGCTTCGCGGACGAGCAGAATGCCGGCGGCGACGTCCCATGGTGCGAGCATCAGCTCCCAGAACGCCTCGTAACGACCGCACGCCACATCGGCGAGATCGAGTGCGGCTGCCCCGGCGCGCCGCAGGCCTGCCGTTTGGCGCATGATGGGCGGCAGCATCCGCATGTACGGATCGACCTTATCCACGTGCTTGAACGGCATGCCCGTTCCGATGAGCGCGCGCAGCGGATCGACGATCGCGGACACGGTGATCGGCTGCCCGTTTGCGCGCGCGCCGCCGCCGGCGATCGCGGTGAACAACTCACCGGTCGGCACGTTCACGATCGCCGCGGCCGTCAGGACATCGTCGACCACGGCGGCGACGGAGACGGCGTACCATGGAAACGCATGGAGAAAATTCGTGGTGCCGTCGAGCGGGTCAACGACGAAGGTGAGTCCATCGAGTCGCAGGTCAGGCGTCAACTCTTCACCGACGACGCGCGCATCGGGGTGACGAGCGGCGACGACGTCGTCGATGACCTGCTCCGCCTCACGATCGACGGCGCTCACGAAGTCCGCGTGCGCCTTGGTCTCCCAGTGCAGCGTATCGCGTTTCGCATCCCACGCGCGTATGGCGTCCGCCGCCTTTAATCCCGCGGCAACGCACGTCGTGAGCAACGCGCGGCGCTCGTGAGGCGACGCCGCGGGAAGGTCATTTCTCGTTGCTTGCACCGGGTCGGAGGCATTCATAGCTTGCGCAGATGTCGCGGATCTTCAGTGGAATTCAGCCGTCTGGTGAGCTGCACATCGGCAATTATCTCGGTGCCGTCAAGAATTGGGTGCAGCTTCAACACCGCTTCGATTCCATCATCTGCATCGTGGATTACCACGCCATCACGGTGCAGTACGATCCGGACCTGCTTCGGACGCGCCGCCGCGACATGGCCTTGTCGCTGCTCGCGGCCGGCATCGACCCGGATCACGCCACACTCTTCGTACAGTCAGCGGTGCCGGAACATACCGAGCTGGCGTGGATCTTCAACACCATGACGCCGCTGGGCGAGTTGGAGCGGCAAACGCAGTTCAAGGAAAAGGCGTCGCGCCAGGAGAGCGTGAATGCGGGGCTGCTCAACTATCCCGTCCTGCAGGCCGCTGACATTCTGCTCTACCGCGCCGACTCGGTGCCGGTCGGAGAGGATCAGCTCCAGCATCTCGAGCTCTCGCGCGTGATTGCCCGGAGGTGGAATTCGCAATTCGGCCGGCCCACCGGTGCGCGGCTGGAGGACGGCAGCCCCGAGCGCGAGCGCTTTTTCCCGGAGCCCCAAGGGCTGCTCACGCCCACACGACGGGTCATGGGTCTCGATGGTCAGGCGAAGATGTCGAAATCGATGGGTAATACGATCGGCCTGCTCGAGCCACAGGAGGAGATCTGGGCGAAGCTGCGACCTGCCGTGACCGATCCAAAGCGCATCAAGCGCACCGATCCGGGGACGCCGGAAGTCTGTAACATCTATCACCTGCACAAAGCGTTCAGCTCGGCCGAGACCGTGGAGCACGTTGCGCTGCAGTGCAGCACCGCCGGCTGGGGATGCATCGATTGCAAGAAAGTGCTGTCGGAATCCATGGAGCAGGAGCTCGTGCCGATTCGGCGCCGCGCGCTCGAGCTGCGCGCGCATTCCGAGCTGGTCGACGCGGCGCTCGCCACCGGTGCCGAGCGATGCGCCGCATTGGCCCGTGACACGATGCGGGAAGTGCGAGCACGAATGGGACTCGACTGATGCGCGGGCACACCGCGTGCATTTTCTCAAACCGACTTCTCCCTCGGTAGCAGCATGCAGTTCTTACATCGTCTCGTCGCTCGAATTCGCCAGTGGCGCCGCCGCGGGAGCTTGCCGCGCGTTCAGCTGCCATTGATGGTCACCTACCAACCCACCATTCATCGCGAAGTCAGTGCGCATGGTGTGCGGGTATTCAGCCTCTGCGCGTGCTGTGGCACGCAATTGGAAGCGAGCGCCACGCTGTGCGAGGACTGCGCACGTACGCGCCGCCGGCCGGCCAACCGTACGGATTGAGGGTACATCGCAACCCCGGCCACGAAGTGCTGGGTCAGCGTCGAGCAATTGTCTAGCGAAAGGTGCGGCGCTGAACCATCTTGCGAGCGGCCGCTTCAGCGGTCTCTGCGGATGATCAGGGGTTGGCCGCATGGCTCTTGCACTGTCATACCGAGGATTCCTCAACGGACACGGACGACATGGCTGAGCGCGAGCCGCGTGGCGTGGTGACCCTGGTCTGTCTGACCTGCGGAAACGAGAAGTTCTACGACAGGACCGTTCCGGACAGCGTGAAATGTGAGCGCTGCGGCGGTACGGTGTTTCGGAACTTCGCCACCCCCACCGAGCCCGACGAGGCAGCGATCGCGCAACTGGAAGAACAGGCGCGCAGCATCGTGTACGGCGACGCATCGCCGGACACCGCGCCCGACGATGTGCGCGACCTGGACACGCGCTAGCGCTCGCGGGCGGGAGCCCGCCCCATTCATCTCTATCTTGCCGAACGTGCCGCCCAGGTTCCGTCGATGGTGGCGCTGTCGCAAACGCTGCGGCTCGATCTCCTCCTCAAACTGACGATCGCGATTCTGCTCGGGGGCCTCATTGGCCTCGAGCGCGAGATTGCAGGAAAACCGGCCGGACTTCGAACCAATATCCTGATCTGTGTCGGTTCGGCGCTGATCTCCGATGTCTCCGTGAGGATCGGGCTGTTAGACGGGGGCGCCCGCGTGGGCGATCCGGCCCGATTGGCTGCACAGATCGTTTCCGGTGTGGGCTTCCTTGGCGCTGGAACGATCATGCAGGCGCGCGGCACCGTGATTGGCTTGACCTCGGCGGCGACGATTTGGGTCGTGGCCGCGATTGGCATCGCCATCGGAGCTGGGTTCTTTGTCGAAGCAACCGGCACGGGACTACTCGTCGCCGCAGTGTTGTCGGGGCTTGGGCGGCTCGAGCAACGGTTGCGTCGTGCCCGGCGCGTCCTCGTCCTCACGATCCGCGCTCGACCGAAGTTGCCCCTGGATACCGTGAATATGGCTCTTCGCTCAGCCGGAGTACGCATCCTCGAGGAGGCGACGTACGATCACCTGGACGACCGTGTATTCGAGCTGAAGGTGGCAGGTCCGGCGCGCCAGTTCGATGTGCTCGAGAAAACATTGCCGGCAGTGGACGGCATACTGGACGTAAATTTTGGCGTCTGAGCGCCTACTCGTCGCTGATCTCGCGGCCACATCGCGCAACTGGGCCCTGACGCCCGAGGGGGAGCGACGCCTCGCCGAGGGTGCTCCTCACGGATGGCACGTACACGTGGTGCGCGCGCCGACGAGCTCCGACGGTGATGGGTCGAAGACGCCCAGCGCCGAGGTGATGCACGCCGTGGCGGATGCGGAGGTCTATTTCGGCTTCGGAATTCCGCGGGAGCTGTTCCTCGCCGGCCGACGGTTGCGCTGGGTGCACTCAGCGGCGGCTGGCGTCGGCAGCGCGCTGTATCCGGAGATGATCTCCAGCGATATCCTGTTCACGAACTCGGCGGGGATTCATGCCGTGCCGATCGCCGAGTACGTGCTCGCGGGTGTGCTGCACTTCATGCGCGGCTTCGACTTCGCCATCGACCAGCAACGGCGCAACGAGTGGAACAAACAGCCATTCGTGGCCGTGGATTCCCCGGTGCGGGAAATGGCCGAGTTGCACGCGGTCGTGATCGGCGCGGGCGGCATTGGCACGGAGACGGCGAAGCGCCTAACGACTCTGGGGGCGCGCTGCACGGCGGTCCGCCGGCGTCCGGAGCTCGGTCTGCCGCAAGGGTTCGATCGGGTGGTCGGCTTCGACGGGCTCGATAAACTGCTGCCCAGTGCCGACCTGGTGGTGCTCGCGGCACCGCTCACCGAACAGACGCGCGGCATCCTCTCGGCGGCGCGTCTCGAGCGCCTGCCCGCCGGGGCCATCGTCGTGAACGTCGCACGCGGAGCGCTGCTCGACGAGCAGGCGCTGATAGAGCGGCTGCGCGCCGGGCACCTCCGCGGGGCCGTGCTGGACGTGTTCGAGCACGAGCCACTGGCGCCGGAAAGTCCACTGTGGCAGCTTCGGTCGGTTGTAGCGACTCCCCACGTGTCGCCAGTCTCCCCCGGCCGCTTCTGGCCACGAGAACTGGACCTCTTTCTCGAGAACTGGCGGCGCTACGTGGAGGGCAAGCCGCTGCGGAATCTCGTAGACAAACGCGCAGGGTACTGACAGCATGGAGAAGATCATCAAAGCGGCGGTGGACCGCGGCGCCTCGGACCTGCACATCAAGGCCGGGGACGTTTTCCGCGCGCGTGTGAATGGCAAGCTGATCCCGCTCACGAAGCAAGCACTCACGCCGGAACAGACGCGCGCGATCGCCCTGCATCTCATGAGTAACGAGGATGACAAGGCACGTATCGACAAGCTCACCGATTACGACTGCTCTTGGGCATCGCCCGGAATCGGCCGCTTCCGAGTGAACATCATGAAGCAGCGCTCCAGCTTCATGATCGTGATGCGCGTGATTCCCTTCAACGTGCCGACGTTCGAGAAGCTGCGGCTGCCCCCCGTCCTGGCGAAGATCGCTCGGGCCGAGCGCGGAATGATCCTCGTCACCGGCGTGACCGGATCCGGCAAGTCGAGCACGATGGCGGCGCTCATCAACTACATGAACGAGCACGAGAACCGTCATATCCTCACGCTCGAAAATCCGATCGAGTTTTTGCATCGGGACATCAATTGCGCGGTGACGCAGCGCGAGATCGGCTCCGACACGCCGGACTTCAAGACCGGACTTCGCGCGGCGCTGCGCCAGGACCCTGACGTGGTGATGATCGGAGAGATGCGCGACGCGGAGACGATCGACACGGCAATGAAGGCCGCCGAGACCGGGCACCTCCTGATTTCGACGCTGCACACGCCGGACGCGACGCAGACGATCATGCGCATCATGGCGATGTTTCAACCGGAAGAGCAGGAAGTGGTGCGCATTCGCCTCGCGGAGTCGCTGTTCGCGGTCGTGTCGCAGCGGCTCCTCCCCCGCGCCGACGATACGGGGCGCGCGGTGGCCGCGGAGGTCATGCTCGCCACGCCCGCCATCCGCGACATGATCGCCGATGGCAAGCGCATCGGCGAAATCCGGGATTACATCGCCGACGGACGCGAGCAGTACGGCATGCAGACGTTCGATCAGCACCTCGCGGAGCTCGTCCAGACCGGCGAGGTGACGTTCGAGACAGCGATGGCGGCAGCAACGAATCCGTCCGATTTCGAGCTCAAGATGCGGATGTTCTCCCGCGTGTCCAAGGCGATGAAGAGGGCGGATCTCAACGTGCCGTCGGAGGTGCCCGCGCGTAGCGCCGGAGCTTCGAGCGCTGCCGCGACGCAACTCGATGGCATGCAGAGCGGCAGCTTCGATTTCCTGGGGCAATGACCCTGGTTTTGCGCGGGATCGTCGGGCCGGTCGTCACGACGTTCGATGAGCAGGGTGAGGTCGACCACGGCGCCTTCGCGGACAACATTCGGGCGCACGTCGCCGCCGGACTCGAGGGAATCGTCGTGACCGGCTCCACTGGCGAGGCGGCCTTGCTCGACGAGAACGAGCGTATGGCGCTGCTCACCACGGCGCGGAAAGTCGTGCCTCAGGACAGATTGTTATTTGCCGGCACGGGTACCGAATCCACGCGCACCACGCTGCGGTACACCCGGCTCGCCGCCGATCGCGGTGTGAACGCGGTGCTCGTCGTCGCGCCGCATTACTACGCGAACGTGATGAGCTTCGAGGCGCTCGATCGACACTATCGCACTGTCGCGGACGAGAGCCCCGTGCCGGTGGTGCTGTACAACATTCCGAAATACATGCACTTCTCCCTGGCGCCCGCGCTCGTGCAGGAGCTCGCGCATCATGAGAACGTCGCCGGGATCAAAGACAGCTCGGGCAACCTCGAGCTGCTCTCGTCGTACATCAACGCAGCGAGTGAGCACTTTGCGGTGCTCACCGGGCACGCCTCGACGCTCAAAGAAGCGCTGTCGATGGGAGCGAAAGGCGGCATCCTGGCTGCATCGCTGTTTGCTCCGGAGATCACGATCGACCTGTACCGCTCCATGGGGCGCGGCGACGCCGCGTCCGCGCAGGCACTTCAGGAGCGACTTGCACCGCTGAATGCGAAGATCGTGGGTGAGCTCGGGATAGCCGGTGTAAAGGCGGCGCTTGACCTCGTGGGTTTGCGAGGCGGACCACTGAGATCTCCGTTGTTGCCGCTCGCACCTGCCGTGCGGGCGCAGGTCGCCGAGCTCCTTCGCAATGCGGAGGTGTCGAAGGCGGCATGATCCGGCGCGGCGAGCACTCGGCGCGAGGTGCCGCGACCGACGCCGCCCTGCTCCTGCTTGCCAGGCAGCATCTCACGGCGCTTGCATCCGTCCCTCGCCGCACTGGCGGGCCCTCCGTCGCGACCGCACGAAGCTACTGTGCCCGGACCCTCAAAGATCTCGGCTTTGCCGTCGACGAGTTTCCGTTCACGTACTCGCAGTTCCCCGGCCGTCTCGGCACGCCGATGAGCGGTGTCATCGCGCTGCTCGCGTTTGGTGTGGCGGCGTACGCAGCCGGTCGTTCACAACCGCGACTCGCGCTCGGTGTGCTGCTGACGGCAGCCGCTCTGCTGACCGCCACGGGTTCATGGTTGGCGAAGCGCGGCGTGCTGTCAATTCCGTGGTGGCGAACCCGAGGGGTGAACCTCGTGGCGACACGCCGAGGCGCCGATCCGCGCGTATGGCTCGTGGCGCACCTCGACTCGAAGTCGCAGCCCGTACCCATGGCGTGGCGCGTGGCCGGCATCGCCGGCTTGGCTCTCGTTTGGCTCACCGGCGTCGCATTGGCCGTTGCACAAATCATGGACGCGGTGGTGCCGGCAGCTTGGATGCTGTGGGCGGTCGTTGGCGTGGTAGTCGCCGCCCCCGTGATTGCGACAGGCGTCGGTGACGACTCCGCCGGTGCGGTGGACAATGCATCCGGCGCGGCAGCGGCGCTGGTCGCGGCGCGACTGCTCACGGACGACCATCCCGCCCGTGCAGTCGCGGGCGTCCTGCTGACGGATGCGGAGGAGCTGGGGCTGGCTGGCGCGCGCGCTTGGGTGCGTGGACGACCTCCAGCTCTCGCGCTCAACTGTGACGGTGTCGACGATGTGGGACAGCTTGTGCTCATGTACGGCGGAAGGCGGCTGCCCGCACTGGCAGACGCAATCTGCCGCGCGGCGGCAGCTGAGGGCGAAGCTATCGCCGTGCGACACTTAATTCCCGGTGTCCTCGTAGATTCCCTGGCGCTGCAGGACGGCGGCTTCGACGCAGTGACGATCAGCCGTGGGAACGCGGCTACGCTGCGCCGCGTGCACACTGCGCTGGACGACCTCGATCATCTATCCGGTGCCGGCATACCGGCAACGGCGCGCGTGCTCGCACGCGCCGTGCGGGAGCTCAGTTGATGGCGATTCTCATACTCGTTGCGATTTTATTGCTGTCGTTGTTGATGGTGCCGCTCGGCATGCCTGGCCTGCTCGTTATGGTCGCGGCGGCCGTCGGATACAAGCTGCTGGTTCCGAACGGCGGCGTCGGTTGGTTCAGTGTCGGGATAGTCGCCGCGCTGGCGTTCTTCGCGGAGGCCGCGGAGTGGACGCTCTCCGCCCGATACGCGAAGCGGTACGGCGGGTCACGACGCGCCGAGTGGGGCGCCATTATCGGCGGCATGATCGGCGCGTTCGTCGGCATCCCCGTGCCCGTTCTGTTCGTCGGCCCCATTCTCGGCGCCTTTGCGGGGTCGTTCATCGGCGCATTCGCGGCGGAGCTCAGCCGCGGCAGCGAGGGGCGCGCGGCCACGCGCGTGGCGACCGGTGCGCTCGTAGGACGAGTCGTGGCGGCTGCATTGAAGGTGGCGATCGGCGTCGCGATTGCCGCCTGGATTCTCGTCGCAGCGCTCACCTGATCGAGTTGACTCCCTCTGCGGGAGCGGTAGATTCGAACAACGCCTCGTGCTCGGACGGGGCGCCTTTTTTTTGCTCCCCCAGGTATCGGGAATGTTCACAGAGACGCAGCGCACCGTCGTGGTGGTGGGTGCCCAATGGGGAGACGAAGGGAAGGGCAAGCTGGTGGATGTTCTGGCGGAGCGCGCCGATTGGGTGGTGCGCTATCAGGGTGGGGCCAACGCCGGGCACACGGTGGACGTTGGCGACTCGCACTTCGTGCTGCACCAGATCCCGAGCGGGATACTGCACCCGGGCGTCCGCTGCGCGATCGGCAACGGCGTGGTGCTCGACCCCGACACGCTTTTTCAGGAGATCGACGGGCTCGTCGCCGACGGCATCGATGTCGAGGGGCGCCTGTACGTCAGCGATCGGGCGCACCTCGTACTGCCGTACCATAAGCTGCTCGACCAGGAGAGCTCAGCGAGCGCCGCGATCGGCACGACCGGACGCGGCATCGGTCCCGCGTACGAGGACAAGATCGCGCGTCGCGGCGTGCGCGTCACCGACCTGCGACACAAGACGCGCCTTGGCCAACTCGTGACCCAGGCAGTCGAACACGCCAATGCGCTGCTCGAGCATTTCGGCAGCGCCAAACGAGCGAGTTGTGAGGAGACGCTCGCCCTGCTCGACAAATTGGCGGCGCGGTTGCTGCCTCTGGCGGAAGATGTGGGCCTCGTGGTCCATCGCGCGATCGCAACGGGAGCCGCCGTGCTGCTCGAGGGGGCGCAGGGCTCACTGCTCGACATCGATCATGGTACATATCCGTTCGTGACGTCGAGCAATACGACGTCTGGCGGCGCGGCCACCGGCACAGGCATCGCCCCCGGGAAGCTCGACGCCGTGCTCGGCGTGGTGAAGGCGTACACGACGCGCGTCGGCGCCGGTCCGCTACCGACCGAGCTGGAGGGATCGTTGGCGGAAGAGGTACGGCGTCTCGGCAATGAATTCGGTGCGACCACCGGACGTCCAAGGCGCTGCGGCTGGTTCGACGCGGTCGTGGTGCGCTACGCGGCGCGTATCAACGGCCTCACGGATCTGGCAGTAACGAAGCTGGACGTGCTGGACACTTTGGATCGGCTGGCGATCTGCACCGGATACGAGTTCGACGGAGAGCTGCACGAAGAGTTTCCGTCGGATCTCACGGCGCTCGAGCAGCTCGTGCCGCGCTACGAATGGATCGACGGCTGGCGAGCGTCCACGGCCGGTGCGCGGCGGCTGGACGATCTGCCGGCGCAAGCGCGCCGATATCTGGAGCGACTCGAATCGCTCGTGAACGCGCCGATCACGTACGTCAGCGTCGGCACCCGGCGGGACCAGATCATCGGGCTGGAGTGATCGGCGGCGGTCGTGAGCGACAGCGACTCGTTCGACCTCGTGATCGTCGGCGCCGGACCGTGCGGCCTCGCCTGCGCGGTCTCGGCGATGCGCGCGGGCATGGCGGTGGTGGTGATCGAGTCGCGCGTCGTCGCGAGCACGATCTTCGAATATCCAACGTACGTGCATTTCTTCTCGACAGCGGAGAAGCTGGGCATTGGCGGCCTGCCGTTCATCGTCGCGGAGGCAAAGCCGACGCGCCGCGACGGCCTCGCGTATTATCGCGGTGCCGTTAGGCACTTTGGCATTCCGGTGCGGCAGTACGAGAGAGTGACGGCAATCGAGGGGGTGCGCGGCGCGTTCGTGGTCCGCTCGGACGTGCGCGGCCGCCGGCGCGAGACGCGCGCCGCCGGCGTGGTCGTCGCTACCGGATATTTCGGCTCGCCCAACAAGCTGGACGTAGCGGGCGAGGAGCTTCCGCACGTGGCGCATGTGTTCCGGGAGGGGCACGTCGCGTTCGAGCAGGACGTCGTGGTCGTGGGCGGCGGCAATTCCGCCGCGGAAGCGGCGCTGGAGCTCTTTCGCGCCGGCGGACGCGTGACGCTCGTGCACTTCGGGCCGACCTTCGACAAACGGATCAAACCGTGGATCCTTCCCGATCTCGAGAACCGCATCAAGGAGGGAAGTATCGCCGTGCGCTGGAACAGTCGCGTGCAGCGCATCGACGGCGACAGCGTAGCCATCCTGACGCAGCCTCCGGATGCGCTGCGCTGCGAGGAGCAGCTCGCGGCGCAACTCGTCTTCGTGATGACCGGGTTCGCACCCAACACGGATCTGCTGCGTGCGGCCGGCGTGCCGATCGATGCGACGACGGGCATACCGGCCCATGATCCGGAGACACTCGAGACGACCGTGCCCGGCATCTTCATCGCCGGCGTGGTGGTCGCCGGCTACGACGCGAACAAGGTCTTCATCGAGAATGGCCGCTTTCATGGCGACAAGATCGTCGCATCGCTGCTTGGCAAGGCTGCGCCGCCGCCGCCGAAATTGAGCTTGGAGCTGGATACCTAGTACTTTTCGACCCATGACCACCGCCAGCACGCACCCCGACGTTCTGGAGAAGCTCGTTTCGCTGTGCAAGCGGCGGGGCTTCATCTTTCAGTCGAGTGAGATTTACGGCGGTACCGGATCGGTGTGGGACTACGGTCCGCTTGGCGTGGAGCTCAAGAAGAACGTCAAAGATCGCTGGTGGCAGAGGATGGTTCGCGAGCGCTCCGACATCGAGGGTATCGACGCGGCCATCCTGATGCATCCGCGGGTGTGGGAGGCGAGCGGCCACGTGGCCGGCTTCACCGATCCGCTCATCGATTGCACGAATTGCAAACGCCGCTTCCGCGCCGACGATGAGCGACTCAAGGGCACGCCGGGCACTCCCGACGCGCAGTGTCCGGTGTGCGGGACGAAGGGCGCCCTGACGGCGCCGCGACTGTTCAATCTGATGTTCAAGACCTTCATGGGTCCGGTCGAGGACAGTGCGGCCATCGTATATCTGCGGCCGGAGACGGCGCAGGGAATCTATGTCAATTTTCTGAACGTGCAGCAGGCGACGCGCCAGAAGGTCCCGTTTGGCATCGCTCAAATCGGCAAGGCGTTTCGCAACGAGATCACGCCGGGGAACTTCATCTTCCGCACGCGCGAGTTCGAGCAGATGGAGATGCAGTTCTTCGTCGAGCCGGGCAGTGACATGCGTTGGTTCGAGTACTGGAAGGAACAGCGGATGCTGTGGCATCGCGAGCTCGGCCTCGACGAGCAGCGCCTGCGCTTCCACCAGCACACGAGGGAGGAGCTGGCGCACTATGCGCGAGCCGCGTTCGACATCCAGTTCGATTTCGGCGGATCGTTGGGTTTCCAGGAGATCGAGGGGCTGCACAACCGCGGCGACTTCGATCTGGGCCGGCATCAGGAATACTCGGGAAAGAAGCTGGAGTACTTCGACCAGCCCAATAACAAACGATACCTGCCTTACGTCGTGGAAACGTCGGTGGGCGCGGACCGGACCACGCTGGCGCTGCTCGTCGACGCGTATCGTGAAGAATCGGTGCCCGGTGAGGACGAGGGGCGGGTGGTGCTCGGTTTCAAGCCGGCCATCGCGCCCGTCAAGGCGGGAGTGTTCCCGCTGGTGAAGAAGGACGGAATGCCCGAGGTCGCCGAGAGGCTCGCCGCCGACCTGCGACGCCGCTTTCCGGTCTTCTACGACGAATCGGGTGCGATCGGTCGGCGTTATCGCCGTCAGGACGAGATCGGCACCCCCTTCTGTTTGACAGTGGATGGCCAGACAACGGTAGACGGCACCGTGACGGTTCGCGATCGCGATACGCTGCAGCAGGAGCGAGTGTCCATGGATCGCGCCGGCGCATACGTCGAGGACCGATTGGTCGAATGAGTGCCGGCGTGGGGACGCTCACCCTCGACCGGCTGCGGCACGAGGGTGAGGCCTTCATGGAAGCGCTGTCGCGCGAGTATTACGAGGCGCACGCAGGGCTGAAGGAGACGGCCGAGCTTCAACCGATCTACGTCCGCTTTTCGTCGGTAGCCGGCCCGGATTCGCTGGCGCTCGCACGCGATGCGTTCGCTGCGGCGGCCGCCGGCACCGAGGAGCATCGTTCGGCGCGGTTGCTGCTGGAGTGGCAGGCCGAAGCGCTGAGCATGCGCGAGCTGGCGCCGCTCGACGAGCGCGAGATTGCCTGGGAGTCGTCGGCAGTCGTGCGATTGCCCGACGGCCGTGGCATTCCGTATCAGCGCGCGGCGATCGACATCGCGAACGGCACCGACCGGGCGGACCGGGAGACAATCGCCACCGCCCGCGCACGGCTGATCGAGGCGGAGCTGGCGCCGATGAAGCGGGAGCGCTTCCAGCGCGAGCGCGACATCACCGAGCGGTTGGGGATCGCCGCCGGCTATAACGAGACGTACGAGATATTGAGCGGCGTGCCGTTAGGTGATCTGCGTGTGGCGTGCGAGCAGTTCCTGCTGGACACCGCGTCGATGTGGCGTGAGGTATATCCGGAGTTCGTGCGCCGGGGGCTCGGCATCGATCCGGCCGTCGCCACGCGGGCCGATGCCATGGCCCTATTTCGCGCCCGCGAGTTCGATGCGGCGTTTCCGGCGGCGACGTTGCACGAACGCGTGCGGCGTCAGGTGCGCGAGATGGGCATCGATCCGGTCGCCAGTGGCCGCATCATCTTCGATACGGAGGAGCGGGAGGGAAAGCGCGCGCGCGCGTTCTGCGCGCCCGTACGCGTTCCGGCGGAGATCTATCTCGTGCAACGTCCCTTCGGAGGCCAGAGCGACTGGACCACGCTCCTGCACGAGCTCGGACACGCGCTGCACTTCGCGTACATGCGGCCGGCGCTGCCGTTCGAGTTCCGTTGGCTCGGCGACAATTCGGTGACGGAGAGCTACGCGATGCTCTTCGATCATCGCATGCAGGATCGGAAATGGCTCGAGCGCTACTCCGATCTGGCGCGCTCCAGGATCCCGGCGTTCCTGCGGGCCGCCGGCTTCGAGGAGCTTCACTTCCTGCGCCGATACAGCGCGAAGTTGATATACGAGACGCAACTGTACGGCGGGAACGTCCGGCCGGATTCCCTTCCGGAGCTGTACGTCGAGCTCCTGACGGGGGCAACGACCTTCAAGTACGACCGCTCGGAGGCGTTCGTGGACGTGGATCCCCGGTACTACTCGACACGCTATCTCCGCGCATGGCAGCTGCAAGCGCTACTCGCCGACACCCTCGTGGAGCGATTCGATGTTGACTGGTGGAGAAATCCGCGTGCCGGCCCGTGGGTGTGCGCCGCACTGTTCGCTGAAGGGCAACGGGAACTGGCGAGCGAGCTCGCCGACCGCATAACGGGAAGGCCGCTGTCGTTCGCTCCGCTCGTACGCTCGATCGAGCGGTTACTCGGTTGACGCGCACACTCGGTCGGGAGCTGCGGCCGTGACCATCCCCGCCGATTCGCCATTCGCGGCCGAAGTGGATTGGCATCGCGCGCGCGCCGAGACGATCCGGCATCTGCAGCAGATGCTACGGGTCAATACCGTCAACCCGCCGGGCAATGAGCTCCAGCTCGCGTCCTACGTCGAGCGCGTCCTGCGCGATGAGGGCATCGAGACGCGGCTTTTCGAACCGGCGCCAGGTCGCGGGGCTGTCGTAGCGCGACTCCGCGGCGGCGGAGGAGCCACGCGCGCGCCGGTGTTGATGATGGCCCATATGGATGTGGTGGGGATCGAGCGGGATCGATGGTCGGTGGATCCCTTCGGCGGCGAGATCGTGGATGGCTACTTGTACGGCCGTGGCGCGATCGACGACAAGGGAATGCTTGCCGCGAATCTCATGACGATGCTTCTCCTCAAGCGCCAGACCGCGGCACCAGGGGGAGGGGGAGGGGGAGGGGGAGGACGCACGCTTTCTCGCGATGTGGTCTTCGTCGCGAATTCCGACGAGGAGGCGGGCGGCGAATGGGGAATGGGATGGCTGATCGACAACCACCCGGATCTCATTCGCGCCGAGTTCGCGCTCAATGAGGGAGGACGCACGCGGATCGTGGACGGGCGCCCGCTGTATATCGCAATTCAGAATGCCGAGAAGGTCTCGCACGTCGTGACCCTGATCGCGCGCGGCCCCGAGGGACACGCGTCGGTTCCGATTGAGGGGAACGCCATCGTGCGCCTCGGACGTGCCCTGGGCATCATCGGCGCCTTCCGTGCGCCGACGCGCCTCCTCCCCACCACGCGCCGTTTTTTCGAGCAGTTGAGCGTGGTATGGCCGCGTGCCGACGAGGGGGCGGCCATGGCGCATCTGGTATCCGGGGACGCCGATCGCATGGCGCATGGAGCGCGAGTGCTCGCGCGGATTCCCGTATTCGACGCCGTGCTCCGGACTGGCGTATCGGCAGTGCTCGTATCCGGTGGCATTCGCACGAACGTCATTCCGAGCGAGGCGACCGCCACACTGAACGTGCGCACACTGCCGGGTGAACGAGTGGATGAAGTGGTAGAGGCGCTTCAACGAGCAGTCGGCGATCCCCAGGTGGAATTTTGCGTGACGCATCGCGGCGACGACACACCGGCATCGGACTTCGATTCGGCGATGTTCAGCGCGTTGGCAGCGAGTGCGAAGGCACTCGACCCGGCGCTTGCGGTCGTGCCATATCTCAGCACGGGCGCGACCGACAGCGCGCGGCTGCGGAAGTGGGGGGTGCAGGCGTACGGCATTTTGCCATTTCCCATGGATCAGAATGACGAGGAGCGCATGCACGGCCATGACGAGCGCATCGCTCTGGACGCGCTGGAGTTCGGCACGCGCCTTATATACGGAGCAATCGTTCGCGTAGCCACCTGAAAACTGGAGCAGCACATGCCGACCGCCGTCGTGACCGGCGCATCGAAAGGGATAGGTCGCGCGATCGCTTTGCGTCTCGCTGCGAGCTACGACATCGTGGCCGCAGCGCGTTCGCGTGAGGAGTTGGAGCGGCTCCGTGGCGAGATCAACGGTGCAGGCGGCCGTTGCACGCCCGTGGTGGTCGATCTCCGTGACCCGTGCGCCGCGTACGAAGCATTCGTCGGGATCGAAGCGGACGTCCTCATCAATAACGCAGGGGTCGGCGTGTTGCGCCCTTTCGTGGAGCTCCAGCCGGAAGACTGGCATACGATGGTGGACGTCAACATCAATGCCCTGTATCACGTCACGCGTGCGCTGCTTCCGGGGATGCTGGATCGTCGGCGAGGACACGTCGTCGTGATCGGATCCATTTCCGCACGAGGCGCCTTCGTGGGTGGCAGCTGCTATGCGGCGACGAAGGCCTTCGTCCAGGCGTTCACGGAATCGCTGATGCTCGAAGTACGTGACCGGGACGTCAAGGTGAGCGTCGTGAACCCGGGCTCCGTTGCCACCGGCTTCTTCAACGAGCCGAAGGCGTGGATGCTTCAGCCGGAGGACGTCGCCGATACCGTGGCATGGGTGCTTTCGACGCCGCAGCGCTCGCTGGTCCACCGCGTGGAGGTGCGGGCAACGAGTCCACGGAAATAAGCCGCTGACGTGCGGGCGGTAAACCAGCTGGCCCTGTCTATGTCTGCTCCCTACATTCGTGTCGTGACTCGACTTACTCCGCCATCGAACCCGTTGGAACGTCCTCGGCTATCGTCCAACGACGCCGATTTTGGGGTGCGGGAGCTGATGGCGGTGCGCGAGATCGTGCATGCCTTCCTCACCGCCGACCGCCCGGAAGAGGTGTTTCAATTTGCCCTCGATCGTGTGAGTCCATTGGTGGGCGCCACCTTTGCCTGTGTCTATCTCGTCGACGGCGCGTCCGAGCTCATGCGCCTAGGTGCCGCCTATAACTGGCCAGCGCGTTTTACACCCTTTCTCGGTGAGATGCGAGTCCGGGTAGGCTTTGGTCCGAGCGGCGAGGCGGTAAGTGAGCGCCGGGCGATCGAAGTACCTGACGTCTTCGCCGACAGCTCCCTGGAGGATTGGCAGGAGGTGGCCGGCGAGATGGGATTCCGCTCCTTCGTCGCGTTGCCGCTGCAGACGCCCCAGCGCGTGCTCGGGGCCGTGACCTTTTACTTCAACGGCGCCGGCAGTTTCGCCGCGGACACGCGGAATCTCGTGCGGCTGGTCGCTGACCAGATGGCCGCCACTGCCGAGAAAGCGCGACTCATCGACGACCTTCGCCGAGCCAATGCCGCACTGACGGAATCGAACGCCGAACTCGAGCGGCAGTACATGGCGCTGCTCGAGGCGCGCCGCGTCAAGGACGAGTTCCTATCCAATATCTCGCATGAACTGCGAACGCCGCTGACGGCGGTGATTGGCTACATCTCGCTGATGCAGGATGGCCTTGCCGGCCCCGTGACCGCGGAGCAGCAGCGGACGCTCACGCAGGTGAAGGGCGCGAGTGAGCGCCTGCTGTCGCTGATCGGCGACCTCCTTGAGCTGACGACGCTGAAAAAAGGAGCGCTGGACGTACACGCTGCCCACTTCGATCCTCGTGAGGCACTGCGCGATGCGCTCGCCTCATCTCCGCCCCAAAATTCCTCGGTGCACCTCGTCGTCAGTGAGGTCGCCGATCCGCCGCTGATGTTCAGCGATCGGCGAAAGGTGACGAAGATCTTGGCAAGTCTGCTCGACAACGCATTCAAGTTCACGCACGCGGGCGAGGTACGCGTCTCGATGCAGATCAATGAGGATCGCGTGCTGTTTGCCGTGGATGATACGGGGATCGGTATCCATCCGGCGGCGCAGCGTTTCGTCTTCGACGAATTTCGTCAGGTGGATGGCTCGCCGACGCGACGCTATGGCGGATCGGGCCTCGGCCTGTCGCTCGCCCGTCGCTTGGCGCAGCTGTTGGGGGGAGATATTCTTCTAGTCTCGCAGCCGGGAGTCGGCTCCTCGTTCCGGGCGGAGCTGCCGCTCGTGTACGCCCCGACGTCGTAAACGGCCACGACCCATGAAGCAATCGCAACGGACGCTGCAGCAGATCAGGACGACACTCGCGCCCGCCGAAGTGCTGAACCGGGCGAAGGAATTCTTCGCCCGCAATGTGAACATCTACTCGGCCTTTCTCGACATGGAGGGACCCGGCTATTGCACGTTCCGGGGACAGGGCGGCGAGGAGATCGTGATCGGCACGACGGCCATGAACGGCGGCGGAACGCTCGTGAGTGGCTCGACCTATCTCTTCGACGCGCAGGTGGCGCGTTTCTTCTCGACATTGCCGCCGTTCGAGCTTGATGAAGTGCTCCTACCGCAGTCCGTTGGTGAGGTCGCCAAATGAGCGTGCCCTTCGTGACCCAGCTGCGTGCGCGCAAGGAGCCAATCCGCCTCGGCTCTGGTGCTGCTCCCTCGATCACGATACGAGTCGAGATGCCCGAGGTGTGGGACGTGGTCGCGGTGACAGCGCCACCGGATGAGCCGGTGCTCGCGGTGAAGACCGCGGCGCTCGACGCTCTGTTTCCGCAAGCGGAGTTTCACGAGGATTTCGTTCTCAAGCTGCGAGGATGGGAGATTCTCGACGAGGCGGCGGCATTATCGGCCGTAGGCGTGTTGGACGGATCGATCCTGCTGCTTACGCATCGTCGCAGGCGCCCCGTCCGCTGAGCGTCGCTTTCATCTCCCATCCCGATTGCGGCCGGCACGACACGGGATGGGGACATCCCGAGCACGTCGGACGTCTTCGCGCGATTCCGCGTGCCCTGCGCGACGATCCTGAGCTGTATATGGCAATCGATCATCGCGAGGGCCGTCACGCCTCCGTCGGGGAGCTCGAGTTGGTGCACGACCGCCGCTACATCGATGCGGTGCACGCCACCGTCACGGCGGGCGGCGGATCGCTCGATCCGGACACCATAGTCAGTGAAGGGTCGTGGGATGCGGCGACAGCCGCGGCCGGATGCGTGCTCGACGCGGTGGACCTCGCTATGGACGGCACTGCCGCCAGGAGCTTCGCCGCCGTACGTCCGCCAGGGCACCACGCACTCGCCTCGCGAGCGATGGGGTTCTGTCTGTTCGGGAACGTCGCGCTCGCGGCTCGATATGCCCAACGGCGGCACGGTGTCGAGCGAATCCTCATCGTCGACTGGGACGTGCACCACGGCAATGGCACGCAAGCGCTGGTGCAAGACGTACCCACGATACACTTCGTATCGATGCACCAGTGGCCGTGGTATCCGGGGACGGGCCGCGCCGACGACCGCGGCGCGCACAACAGTGTCTGGAACGTCCCCCTTGCGGCCGGGTTGCCGGCGGACGAGTACGTGAATGCCCTCCTGCACGCAGTGGACGCAGCCACCGCCGATTTCGTTCCGGACATCGTGCTCGTATCCGCGGGGTTCGATTCAATGAGGGGCGATCCGTTAGGCGGTTTCACGCTCGAGCCGGCGCACTTCCATACGCTCACGACCGAGTTGGCGAATCGAGCCGACGGCTGGTGCCAAGGACGGGTGGTGAGCGCGCTGGAAGGAGGCTACGACCCGACACGATTGGCGCAGGGGTGTGCGGCACATTTACGCGGCTTGCTCGGCTTACCATGGCTCCCGGGCTGAGCCTCATTGGCGAGTGTACGGGCCCCGCACATGTTGGACTCCCCGCCAAGGGGCCCCAGGCCGCATCTTTCCGCGAGGACGATCGTCCTTTTCCAAGGCGGCGTGAGCCACCGACATCGGAGAGCTGATGGGTCTACGCCTGTACGGCGTCACGCTGTTCGACGCGCACAGCCAATTGCCGGCCGATGGTATCCAGCTCGTGCCGCTGAGAGAGATCGCCGCCGTCGTGACTGACGCGGCCTACGTCGTCGCCAGTTCGGACGGTGAGGAGATTCAACGGTATCAGGACGCGATTGCCGTGGTCTCGGCGAGAGGGCCGGTGTTGCCGGCGCCGATTGGCGTGGTCTTCCGATCGCGCGAGACGCTGGTGCAATGGATGGAGGTGCACTACGTCACGTTGTCCGAGGCGCTCGCGTACGTTGAAGATCGTATCGAGGCACGCGTACATGTCGCGAGAGGCGACGGAAAGCCAAACGAGCGTGAGGCGGGCGCGGATCTGGCTGCGGCGGCGGCCGAGTCCTTCCGCGTGCTTCGTCGTGGTTCCGTCGCCTACGTGCCCCTGAGAACCGAACACATGACCGGCATCGTCGTCAGCGCCGCATTTCTGATCGATCGTGAGCTGTGGAAGGGATTCACTGAGTTGGTGAACAGCCAGCGCGATGAGCACGCGGATCTGCGCTTCGAGATGACGGGTCCCTGGCCCCCGTACGATTTCGTGCGGATGCAGTTCGGCGGCTAGCGATGTTCTGCCCCGACTGCGGCACCTGGAATCGGACATCCGCCGTGGATTGCACGCGGTGCGGCAGTGTGCTGCCGGAGGTGGACGCCGCTCCATTCGAGAAGCCGGACGAGGAGATCAGCAAACTGCGGCGTGCCACGGGCAGCCGGTACCGCGTGCTCCGGAGACTCGGCGGCGGCGGTATGGCGGACGTGTACTTCGCGGAGCAAGCATTGCTCGCGCGCCGGGTGGTGATCAAGGTTCTGCACCCTCACCTCGCCAAGGATGAGGAGATCGCGGAGCGCTTCCGGCGCGAGGCCGAGTCCTCGGCCCAACTGGTGCACCCGCACATCTGTCCGATCCTGGACTACGGCGATGTCGAACAGTCGGTGTACACCGTCATGCCATACCTCGAAGGCGGCTCGCTCGCGGATCTCGTGCAGCGGCAGCGCATCATCGAGACGAGTTTCGCCGCGTCCGTGGTCGTGCAAGCGGCGTGCGGTCTGGACTACGCACATCGCCGTGGGATCGTCCACCGCGACATCAAGCCTGACAATATCCTCTTTGACGAAGATCGCAACGCCCTCATCACGGATTTCGGCATCGCTACGGCGCGCTTTCACGGACGGCTCACCGCGACTGGACGGGCGATGGGAACGCCGCACTACATGTCGCCAGAGCAGGCGATGGGAAAGCTCATCGACGGCCGGAGCGACGTGTACGCACTCGGCGTCGTGCTGTACGAGGCGCTCGTGGGTTTTCCGCCGTTTGACGGCGCCGATTCCTTCTCCGTCGGTTACAAGCAAGTGCACGAAAAACCGGTAGCGCCAACGGACGTGAACTCCCGGGTGCCGCCGGCGCTGTCGGCCATCGTGATGCGCTGCCTCGAGAAGGCGCCTGGCGACCGCTATGGGCGGGCATTCGAGCTTGCGGACGCGCTCATCCGCTATCTTGCGTCGACGCCGGACACGATCGACGCCTTCCGCGTCGCCTGGGCGGCGCGACGTCCGGGAGCAACGCCCACGGTATGAAGCTGTCGCACGACCTGATAACCGTCCACACCAAACGTCCGTTCGTGATCGCGCGGGGCAGCACGAGTGAATACGGCCTCGTGCGCGTGAAGCTCACCGACCGTGAGGGGCTGGAGGGTTGGGGAGAAGCGGCGCCGAGTCGATTCTATGGCGAGACGCCGGAAAGCGTGGTTGCCGCTCTCGAGCGCTTTGCTCCGGTGGTGGAGTCGCTTGACCCATTTCAGCTCGAAGAGCTCGAGCCGGCGATGAACAAAGTACTGCGCTTCAACGGCGCGGCAAAAACGGCGGTGAGCGCGGCAGCACACGACATCGTAGGCAAGCGCCTCGACGTGCCGCTGTTCAAGCTCTGGGGACTCGATGCAGCACGGGCGCCTCTGTCCAGCTACACGATCAGCATCACCGCCAGCGAAGCGGAGACGATCGAGCGACTGCAGGAGGCGGCGGAGTATCCCGTGCTCAAGGTGAAGCTCGGGAGCGATCGCGATGCGGACATCATTCGCGCCGTGCGTGCCGCTGCGCCGGAAAAAACATTACGCGTCGACGCGAATGCGGCGTGGACGGCGAAGAAGGCATTACGGATGATCGAGCTCCTTGCCAGGTGCGGCGTCGAATTCGTGGAGCAGCCTCTGCCCGCGCACGACATCGACGGCCTTCGCTTCGTTCGCGACCGCTCACCGTTACCGATCATGGCCGACGAGTCCTGCATCGTTTCGACCGACATCCCGAGGCTCGCCGGAGCCGTGGACGGCATCAATATCAAATTGTCGAAGTGTGGTGGACTGCGCGAAGCGTTGCGGATGATCGCAACAGCGCGCTCACACGGCATGCTCGTGATGATGGGTTGCATGGTCGAGTCCAGTCTGGGTATCACGGCCGCCGCACACATGGCGCCGCTGCTCGATTATGCCGATCTGGATGGCGCCGTGCTGATCCGTGACGATCCCTACGTCGGCGCTACGATTGCGGGAGGGCAGATCCGCCTTCCAGCCGGTGCGGGGCTCGGAGTGCGAGCGGCGGCCTGATCGCCGGCTCGCCCGCTACTCCGACTCCGAACTTCCGTGTTGATCGAAGTCGCCGTACCCGTTCCAATCTTTCGGACGTTCACGTACGAGGCGGCCGACGACGCCCTCCCTCCCGTGGGCCCAGGTATGCGCGTCATCGTCCCCTTTCGTAGTCGTCGCGAGGTGGGAATTGTCATCGGGACGGGAGTATCGAAGCACGGTGTGAGGCCGAAGCGCGTTCTGTCGGTACCCGACGCGCACCCCGTCATGGATGACGCGCTGCTCGCCCTCTGCCGCTGGATCGCTGACTATTACGTGGTGCCCCTCGGGCTGGTTATTCGTTCGGCGTTGCCGGCCCTGCTGAGCGGCGCGCACGCCCCTGTTCCATCGCGCAAGACGCGGCGAATTGCTCGGTTGGGGCGCGACCTGCCGTCGCTCATGCGCCGCGACAACATCTTTGCCCGCGCACCGCGGCAACGAGCGCTGTTCGAGTTGATCGAGTCGCTCGGGGGTCGGGTGGCGGTCGAACGCTTGATCGAGCGGCTGCACTTCTCCCCATCGGTGCTCAAAGGACTCGTCGCCCGCGGGCTGGTGGTCCTCGAGGACGAAGTGGTACAGCGCGACCCCTTCCTCACGCGACCACGCCCAGTGCCGGCGGCGCTCACGCCGTCGGCCGCGCAACAAGCGGCGATCGATGCGGCGACCGCATCGCCGGGTGACGTCCTTCTACTGCATGGCATCACCGGCAGCGGAAAGACCTTGGTATACCTCGAGGTGCTGAGGCGTATCGTGCACGAGCGCGGACAGAGCGCGATCGTCCTGGTGCCGGAGATCGCACTGACGCCACAAACCGTCGATCGCTTCCGCGCGGTATTTGGGGACCGCATCGCCGTGCTGCACAGCGCTCTCGGCGATGGCGAGCGGTACGACGCCTGGCTCGCGCTCCAGCGAGGCGACAAGCGCATCGCAGTCGGTGCGCGATCGGCGATCTTCGCACCCGTGTCGAATCTGGGCGCGATCATCGTCGACGAGGAGCACGAGTCCAGCTACAAGCAGGGAGAGACGCCGCGCTACCATGCCCGCGAGGTCGCGATCGTCCGGGCGCGTGCGGCCGGCGCGACAGTCGTCCTCGGAAGTGCCACGCCCAGTCTCGAGAGCTGGAGCAATGCGTCGGCCGGCAAATACCGGCTGTTGTCGCTTCCGGAGCGGGTAGCCGGCGCCTCGCTACCGCGCGTCGACGTGGTGGACCTGCGCGTGCGTCGCGAGGTCGGTGCTGGCGCGGAGGCGCGTGGCCTCGTCGTGGATCCTTTCCGCTACGTCTTGTCGGAGCCGCTCGAGTCGGCGTTACGGGCCACGCTCGTGCGGCGCGAGCAGGCCATTCTCCTCCTCAATCGCCGCGGCTACGCGAGTTTCGTCCAGTGTGCCGCGTGTGGGTATGTCGCGACGTGCCCGAATTGCTCGATCAGCCTGACGTATCATCGTACGCCGCAGAGCCTGGTGTGCCACTACTGCCAGCATACCGAGGACATGCGCACGAGCTGCCCACGCTGCAGCGGCCTGGTCCTGCGGCAACGCGGTCTCGGCACCCAGCAGGTCGAACGGCTGCTTGCCGAACGATTCTCGTCAGCGCGCATCGCCCGTATGGACGTGGACACGACCACCGGAAAATGGGCCCACACCGAGATTCTGGATCGTGTCGCGTCAGGTCAGGTCGACATCCTGCTCGGCACGCAGATGATCGCCAAGGGTCTCGATTTCCCGAATGTCACGCTGGTCGGCGTGGTCGACGCAGACGTCGGCATCAACTTGCCCGATTTTCGCGCCTCGGAGCGCTGCTTCCAGTTACTGAGCCAAGTCGCCGGTCGCGCGGGGCGCGGGCCGAAAGGAGGGCGCGTTCTGATTCAGACGCGCGTACCGGAGCATCATGCGGTGCGCTACGCGATGACGCACGACTACGCCGGCTTCGTCCGCGAGGAGTTGGCGGGCCGGCAGGAGCCATCCTATCCGCCAAACGTGAGGCTCGCGAACATCGTGTTCAGCGGTACGGCGGAGGACGCCACTGCAGCTTTCGCCGAGCGGGCGACGTTGTGGATTCGGGCGCTGCTCGCGAAACAATCACCGGCGGCCGCCGGGCTGCAGCTCATCGGACCGGCTCCCTGTCCGGTGGAACGCATCAAGAATCGTTGGCGTTGGCACGTGCTGTTGAAAACGAAGCACCCGGGCGAGCTCACGCGAATCGGACGGTATTTTTTGGAACGGTTCCAGGTGCCGAATACCGCACAACTTCGGATCGCGTTCGATCGGGATCCGGTGGCGCTGCTGTGAGCGCGGAGTTTGCCACTCCCGCGTCTTCGACCGCCCCGCGACATTTCGATTGTGCCAAGCTTCGCCCCTCCCGATCTCAGCGAACCTCGTTTTGCGCGCGCTCCCGCCGCCCGCTTCGTTCCCGCGCCGGCGGACGGTGTGCTGCCGGAGGGCTTTTTCTCCACGAGCAATCTGCCGACGTACGTGAAGGTGGACAGCGCGTGGCATATGCCTGACGAGCCGCGCATGGATGGCGCGATCGTACTCGAGGCGCGACGAGCCGGGGGGGGGCGGCTGGTCGTGAAGGAGGGTCGCCGACTCGGTCGTGGCGAGCTGGTCGCCGTAGGCCAGGCGGAAGACGGCAGCGAGGGGATCTACGTGTATAGCGCCGCCTTTCTCGGTGAGCCTGGCGATCCCAACGAGTTCCAGTTCATGAGCAGCGAAGTCTCGCGCGAGAAACCGATCGACTATGCGCTCATGGCACGGCTGCTCGTCGAAGAACGCGAGCGCCCGATCGGCGGGTACCCGATCTGGGTCACCGGACCGGCGCTCGTGCACTCGCGCGCACGCGAGGACATGAGCTGGTTCATCCGGAACCGCTTCGTCGGCGCCCTGCTTGCGGGCAATGCAGTCGCCGTGCACGACATCGAGGCCTCCATCTACGGCACCACGTTAGGCATGACGCAAACGGGAGCGCCGAGCACCGGCGGGCACGGCCTGCACATGCGCGCCATCAATCAGGTCCGCGCGGCAGGCTCGATCGCCGCCGCGGTGAAGCAGGGAATTGTCACGGATGGCATCATGTACTCGTGCGTGATGCACGACGTGCCGTTCGTCCTCACCGGTTCGATCCGCGACGACGGTCCCCTCCCCGATGTCATCACCGACATGCTGGCGGCACAGGACGCCATGCGGCGCCACACCGTGAAAGCAACGTTCGCAGTCCTGATCGCCACGGCGCTGCATGCCATAGCGACGGGCAACATGCTGCCCGCGTTCGTGACGGAGCCGGACGGCCGCATGCGCGAGCTTCCAACCATCTGTGTGGATTCGTCCGAATTCGTGGTCAGTAAGCTGAAGGACCGGGGGACACACCAGGCGTTCGGCGTCGTCACGAATGCGCAGGATTTCATGCACATCCTGCGGCTGTACGTCGAGCGTGAGCTCGAAGCGCGACGCGTGGAAGCCGGCCGTGCCCAGGCGCTGGCGCCAGGCATGGCCGAGTGATCTTCACGGAAACGCGCGAGCGCTTCGTGAGAGCGATTCTCGACCATGTGCCGGTCGAGCGAATCGTCGCGCTGCACTTCTTCTCGCCGCTCCGCCAGGGCGGCGTCGAATCGGGGGTTGCAGTCGTGGCCGCCTTGCCCGATGGACCACACGGAAATGGCGGCGGCGCACCCGCACTCTCGCCAGCCAATGAGGGTGTCGCGGATCATTCCGAGATGTTGCGCGTCGAGGCGGCGCCGTCACGCCTCACCGTGTATACCGCGCGCTACCGCCTCGTCTTGAAAGGACCGGAGCGCGGCAAGTGGGAGACGTCCGTCGTCGCCGAAGCCGACGCGCCGCTGTTGACGGTGGAGGCGGTCGTGCACGGAGTCCAGCGCCGAGCGGGTGACGACAACGCGCCGGAGCTGATCACCGGTGACGAGCTTCGCCGGATTCGATAGGGTGGCCGCAACGCTTCAGCGCGTCGCGTATCGGGCCATGACCGCGCGATGAATGTCTCGCGCGTCTTCCAATTTTTCCGCGCCGAGGGCCAGCGATTCGGGGGCGATGATGAACGGCCACACCTGGTTCCCGCCAGCCGATCCATGCGCGCCGATCTGATCGTCAAAGGAGACTATCTCATACCCATCATAGGCGCCGAAGATCACCAGGTCTCCCGCATTCGGCTGCCTGACGAGTCGCTCGATTGCGCGAAGCAGCATTGGCTGGGTGCCGTACGCCGCCAGCGGATTCTCTCCGTCGAGCAGCTCGATGGTGCCGTCGACCACGAGTGCGCGCCCCGTCCTGCTTTCCACGTGTACCGCGGGACCGTTGATGGTGGCGATCAGGCCAATGCCGGGATGCGCGAGCAAGGAGGCGTAGAGGTGTGCTCGCCGCCGTTCGCGCGCAATGTGCCCGAGCGCGAGCCGTTCGGGTGTGTCGTCGAAGTACAGCAACGCGAGAGAGGAGCTGTACGTGACCACGACGTCGTGACGGCTGCCCACGAGGTACTTCTCCGGCAGGATGAGCTCCCGTAGGCCATATCGGCTGCGGAGCCAATTGCGCAGGCGATCGAGCACACGCCGTACCGACTTCGGCGGCTCCGTCACCTGCTCCACGGTGTCGACGAGCGCCGGCGCCATTTCGGCGTACTCGGTCGTCGTCGAGTAGCTCGTCCGCGCCTGCAACGGCTCGTCGCCCGCGCGGAGCGCGTCGGCATCCAGCGTCCGCTGCACCGTCGAGCCGAGCGACTCGCCGTACAACACCCGATAGCTCGCGGCGGGCGTCATGCCATGATCTGAGAGAATGACAAGATCGTACTCGCGCCCAGCCGCGCTGCGAATCATGCGGCGCATCTCGCGAATGCGTTTGTCCGTGCGCCGAAGGTCGCGCAGGGCCTGCCAGCTCGACGGCCCGAAATGGTGGGCGAGCTCGTCGTACTGCATGAACGTGCTGTAGATGACCGGCACACCAAGATAGATATCGAGGTTGATCGCCATCGTCTGTAGCTCGCGCACGATGACGTTCGTGAGAATGCGCACGAACGGGAACAATCCCTCGCTGTGCGTGCGCCGCCGCGCCAGCTCTCCCGTGCTGCGGTCCCACTCCTCACGGAGCCATTCGAGCACGGATTGAAACACCATGCGCAGCACGCGTATGGGATGTACGAGGAGCAGCAGGGCCATGCGCGTGCCGCCAAGGCGCCGATACAGAGACGTCTTCTCGCGGGTTGCAACGGTAAAGGCGACCGTCTGCGCGTCGCCGTCGAGCAGGTTCACGTAACTCGAGCCGCCGGCCAGCGCTCCCGGCGAGTGAATGCGATCGCGAATGTACTGCACCCCCGCCGGCGTATTGCAGGTGACGACCCGGCCGCTCGGCTTGTCGTAGAAGCGAAAGGCCGGAATGCCGTCGTTCTCGCCGTGAAAGATGCCTGCCTGACAGTAGGGTGTTGCCGATGGCAAACCGCAGAACCAGCGGCGCAGATCGAATGACTCCTCGCGCACCATCCGCGAGATGGTGGGACAGTATCCGAGCTCGATCGCGCGACGCAGCTCGGCGTACGAGAGTGCATCAATCTGGAGCGCGAGCAATCCCCGCTGGCCGTCGAACGGTCGACGCTCACGCCGGAAGGGATGATATTTGAGAGAGTAGAACCACCGGCGCAGGACCGCTCCCACGCTTCCCGACTCTCGAGGCCGCGCGCGTCGGTCCGGCTCATTGGAGGTAGGAATGGGGGACGGCGAAAGTGTAGGAGTAGCGATTTCGTTCACCGCGGGATTGCTGAGCTTTCTGTCACCATGCGTGCTCCCCCTCATTCCGAGTTACATCACCTTCGTGACCGGTATGAGTCTCGACGACCTGCCGCGTCGCCGCCGCCGCGCTCTCGTGCATGCACTGCTGTTCGTCCTCGGATTTTCTCTCGTCTTTCTCGCGCTCGGCGCTACAGCCACGGCGATCGGTCGCCTTGTGTTGACCGAGCGTGTATGGATCAGCCGCATTGGTGGAGCGCTCGTCGTCCTGTTTGGACTATACCTGCTTGGCGTATTCAATATCGGCATTTTCGCCCGCGAGCGCCGCTTCCACATCACCGATAAGCCGCTGGGATACCTCGGGACCGTGGTCGTGGGCGTTGCATTCGGCGCCGGATGGAGCCCGTGCATCGGCCCGATCCTTGGTGGCATCCTGACCTACACCGCCACGCAGGCCGACTTGCCGCGTGGACTCGTTATGCTCGCCGCGTATTCCCTTGGACTCGCGCTGCCTTTTCTCGCTGCCGCCCTCGCCATCGACAGCTTCATCGGGTTCTCTCGCCGGTTCAGCTCCCGGATGAGGTGGGTGAACCGAGCGGCCGGCGCGCTGCTGCTCGCCCTGGGCGTGCTCCTGATGACGAATTATCTCACCGTCATCTCCGCGGCGCTGCAGGGGTTGACGCCGGATTACCTGCGCGCGCGGCTGTAGCGCCAGTGGTCAGTCGCCAGTCGTCAGTCGCCACTGACGCCGTTGGAAGTGAGGGCTCGTTATGGGGGTCACTCATGCCGAGCCCTCCCTTGTCACGCCCTTACTGGCGACTGCCGACTGGCGACTCTCGACCGCAGTTCAGCCCAGCAGCTCGTCTACCATCTTCAAGAGATCGCGGGTGGGCACGGGTTTGAGCAGCACGCCGGCGCATCCCGCACGCGCGCATCGATCCGCGATCTCGGGTCCATCATGGCCGGTGAGAGCGACGACCACGCCAGGATCGTGGCCGCCGGCGCGCAACAACTCCAGTATCGAGAGGCCGTCGCCGTCGGGAAGGGTCACGTCCACGAACATCAGATCGGGGGGATCGTCGCTCGCGCGCGCGACGGCCTCCTCCACGGTCGCAGCCGTCGATACCCGGCGGCCCGTCTCCTCGAACAGGATACGAAGCGCGCCGCTCACGATGTCGTTGTCCTCCACGATCATGACGTGACGGCGCGCAGCGGCCGACGGTGCATCATTATTTGCTATTCCCTCACCAGTGAGGACCGTACCGTCACTCCTCCGAGTAGGGGATTGTGAAGAAGAACCGGCTGCCCCTCCCAAGTGCACTTTCGACCCAGATCCTTCCACGATGCAGCTCCACGAGTTTCCTGGCGATAGTAAGACCAAGGCCCGTGCCATGATGTGGTCTGGCGGGGGTTGAATCGACCTGGGCAAATTCGCGGAAGATCAGGTCGTGGTGTTCGGGGGCGATGCCCACGCCGGTGTCGCCCACTTCGACCAGCAGCTCGCGGGCATCGCCATTCTGCGCAACAGCGGCGCGCAACCACACGCGTCCCCCCGTCGGCGTGAATTCGATGGCATTGCCGACGAGATTCCCGATCACGTGGGCGATCTTCTCGCGGTCAGCAAGGATGGGCAGAACGTCCGGCTCGACCTCTACGGCCAGTGATAGCCGTTTCCGCTGGACCAGCGGCTCATTGATAGCGGTAATCTGCCGGAGCACATCGTCGACGGCGAAACGAGTGCACATCAGCGCCAGCTGATTAGCCGATCCGCGGGCGTACATCAGAATCTCGCCGACTTGATCGAGCAGCTGCCGCCCGCCATTGATAATGCCGCGAAGGCTCTCCATCTGCCGATCGTTCAGCGGCCCCAACAGACCGTCGCGCAAGATCTCCGCGTGCGTGATTACCGCCGTGAGCGGCGTACGGAGGTCGTGCGAGATATTCGCCAGGAATTGTGTCTTGAGCCCGTCCTTGGCCCGCAGATCCGCGATCTCTTCCAGGGCGTGTCGCAGCTGCGCCTCGAGTGCCCCGACGCGCTGCTCTGGAGAGCCGCTCATGGCGTCTATCGCCGTACTCAGCGTGTCCAAGCGCGTCATGGGACCATTCTATCGTTCGGGCCGGCCTCTGCCAATGCTGCCTGTCCGTGAGTGGCTCCCTCCCCTTCGCCCTCTATTCGCCCCGCCACTCCGTCTTCCTCTATGGACTCCTCGAGAAGCTGCCGGTTAAGGAGCGCCCAATAGGCTCCACCGGCGTCAATGAGCTCCTCATGCCGGCCTTGTTCGACTACCCGGCCGTTCTCCAGCACCACGATCCAGGTGGCGTCGCGAATGGCGCTGACGCGGTGCGACGCGATGAGCGCCGTGCGTCCCGCCAAAGCTATGCGAAGTGATTGCAGGATTTGAGCTTCCGTGTGCGTGTCCACAGCCGATAGGGCATCGTCGAGAAGGACGATACCCGGACGCCTCGCCAGTGCTCTCGCCATCGCTGCGCGCTGCTTCTGGCCACCAGAGAGATTGATACCGCGCTCGCCCAGAATGGTGTCATAACCGCCAGGAAATTCCTCGATCGTGTCGGCAAGCTGGGCGATGGTTGCAGCCCACCGCGCAGCAGACTCCTCGCGGCTGCCATATGCCAGGTTGGCCTCGATGGTATCCCCGAACAGAAAACTCTCCTGCGGGACGTACCCGATCTCCTGCCGCAGTACCTCGAGGGGTAGCTCTCGAATCGGCACGCCATCGACGAGAATCTCCCCTTCCTGCGGATCGTAGAGCCGCGGCACGAGATCCATCAGGGCACTCTTTCCGGAGCCCGTTGCGCCGACGATGCCAATGGTGCTCCCCGCCGGTGCCGTGAACGAAATGTCACGCAACACCCAACGGCCATTTCCGCTGTGGGTCGGGTACTGAAATCCGACGTTCCGAAAGTCGATGCGCCGTCCGCCGCCGCCCTCGGCGGCGAGCGGCAGCACCCGCGGCACGGCTGGCTCGGCGAGCTGCGGCTGCGCGTCGAGAATATCGAGCAGCCGCCCCATCGAAGCGGCGCCGCGCTGGAACAGATTGATCACCCAACCAAGCGCGATCAGCGGCCAGGTCAGCATGCCGAGGTACAGACCGAAGGCAACGAATGAGCCGACGCTTATGACGCCTCGAACCGCGAGCGATCCGCCGACCGCCAGCACCGCCACCATTCCGGCTCCGGCGAGCAGCGAGAATGCCGGATTCATCGCGCCGTACAGGCGGACAAGACGCATGTTCTTGTCGAGGTACTGCTCATTGAGCAGGCGCCAACGCTCCATCTCGGCGTCTTCCTGTCGGTAGGCGCGGACGATTCGCACGCCAGCAGTGTTTTCCTGCGCGAGCGTCGTCATCGCTCCGAAATGTTCCTGGACAGCCTCGAAACGATCGTGGATCGCGCGTCCCAAAGAGAGCGCGAGCACGGGCAACAGGATCATGGGCGCAACGGCTATCACCGTCAGGCGCGCGTCGATGTGCAGCATGAATGCCAACGCAAACGCGCCACCGGCGATTGTGTTCGTGAGGTACATGATGGCCGGACCGACGGCCATTCGAACTGCGCTGAGGTCGTTCGTGAGACGCGCCATGAGATCGCCAGTGCGCGTGCGCGCGTAATACGCGGCGTCCAAGCGCTCGAGCTGTCGGAAGAGATCGTTGCGGAGGTCGAACTCTATCCACCGACTGACGCCGTTAAGCAGCTCGCGCATCCAGTAGCGTAGGGCGCCGCCGAAGAGAGAGAGTGCCACCATCGCCGCCGCCAACCACCATACATCGCGCAGTGGGGCACCGGCGCGTATGGCATCGAGCGCGCGGCGAAGAAACCAGGGTACGACGCTCCCGAATGCGGCTGCGCCTGCAACGAGCAGGAGTCCCAGTGCCACCTGCGGCCGATATGGGCGATAATACGGAAGGAGCCGGCGAAGGGAGCTCATCGCTGGCATCTGCTTTGCCACGCTCTTCCTCACGCTAGGAGGTATTGAATGTTCAAATATACGAGCGGGGCGACATTGTCGCTGACGCTGGTCGCCGCGTTGATCGCTGCGTGTCGCAGCGACAACGGCCGCAAGGACACGGCGCTCGCCGCCGACACTTCATTGACCAAGCAGCTCGCCAGCGCCGACACGTCCGTGCAGCCGCAACTGCGCGACGTACCGCCGAATCGGGCGGCACCGGCTCCGGCGGCACCGGCTCCGGCCGCCGCACCGCGCACGACGGCGCGACGCGCACCGGCGCGAACAACGGAGACCAGGACCGCGACGACCACTACCACGACCACGCAAACGAAGAGTGGCAACATTGAAACGCGTGGTGCCGCCGCTGCAGCGCCGGGCGGCGGTGCAGTAGGAATGATCCCGGCCGGCGCGACGCTCGCGCTCAGCTCGACCTCACGTGTGTGCACGAACACGAACAAGGTGGGCGACCACGTCGAGGCGACCGTGTCGGATCCGGTGTCGGGGAGCAATGGCGCCGTGATTCCCGCCGGCGCCGTCGTTGCGCTCACGGTCACGCAGTTGAAGCGCAGTGAGAATGCCAACGATCCGATCGTGATGGAGTTCGCCGTCAACTCGGTCTCGTTTGGCGGGCATACCTACCCACTCAACGCGAGCGTCGAATCCGCGACGGTCGATCGAGTTCGGGACCAACCGGCCTCGAAGGATGTGCAGAAAGTCGCGATCGGCGCTGCCGTAGGCGCGATCGCCGGCCGCATCATCGGCAAGAGCACGAAGGGCACGGTGATCGGAGGTGCTGCGGGTGCAGCCGCTGGTGCGGCTGCAGCTTCGGCGACCGCGAATTACCAGGGGTGCGTGCCGAGCGGCGGCCGCATCGTGGTGAAACTGAACACGGCCACTCAAGTTCGAGCGTAGCGTAAGTATTGCCCTACTGACCGCGCGCCTTCCCCGTGCGCGGTCAGTAGCCCGCGGGTTTTCCCGAGGAGCGGGGATCGCTCATCCCCTCGTAGCCGCCCGACACGCGCATCACGGCATTGATCAAGCCCACGCCACCCGTGGGAGTCACGTGCCACCCCATTGCGCCGAGCGAATCGGTGACGGCGGGCACGAGCCCGTTGCGCTCGTACATGAGCTCATCGGGTAGCGCCTGGTCGTGTATGCGCGGCGCGCTCACGGCGTCGGAGAGAATCATGTGCTGATCGAGAACGTCCAGGATCACCTGGGACGTGCTCGTGATGATTCGCGGTCCGCCACGGCTGCCGACGATGAGCAGCAGCTTGCCGTCGCGATCGAGGACGATCGTCGGCGACATCGCGCTCAGCGGCCGCTTCCCGGGCGCCACGGCGTTCGCCTCACCCTGCACGAGACCGAACATGTTGGGCGAACCGGGCTTCGTCGCGAAGTCGTCCATCTCGTCGTTCATGAAGAAGCCGGCGCCGCGTACGTAGACGCCGGAGCCGTACAGCGCGTTCAACGTATACGTCGTGGCGACAGCATTGCCCGCCGCATCGGCAACAGAGAAGTGCGTCGTTTCCGTGCTCTCGTGCATTCGCCGTTCGACTTCCGACGTGGCCGTCGCCCGATCCGCGCCTATCGTGCCGCGCAGTTGCGAGGCGTACGTTTTGTCGGTGAGCGTGGCAATCGGTACCGAAGCGAACGCCGGATCGGCCAACTTCTCATTACGGTCGATGAACGCGCGCTGATATGCCGATGCCAGCTCGTGCGCATACCGGGTGCTGCCGAATGGCGGGAACGGGTCGAAGCCTTCGAGGATGTTGAGTGCCTCTGTGATCGTTACGCCGCCAGACGAGGAGGGCGGCATCGTCAACAGCGTGTAACCGCGGTACGTCGACCGCACCGGCTCGCGCCACTCCGGCTGATATTTGGCCAGGTCCTCTTGCGTGATCATACCGCCTAACCGCTCCTCCTCCGCGGCGATGAGGTGTGCGGTCTCGCCGCGATAGAAGCCGTCCGCTCCCTGGCTGCCGATACGCCGCAACGTGCGAGCAAGCTCCGGCTGGCGCAGCGTTGCGCCTGCCGCGAATGGGTGTCCGTCGGGGGCGAAGATGCCCCCTCCGCCGAACCGCGCGATGAGCGTTGCGTTCTGCGCGAGCGAGCGTGCGAGCGCGCTGTCGACGACAAATCCGTCTTCGGCGAACCGGATCGCCGGCGCCAGCACCTCGGCGAGCGGCAGCGCGCCATATCTCCGTTGCGCGGTAACGAGCCCCGCTACGCTCCCCGGCACGCCGGAGGCGACCGGCCCGACGATGCTCTTGTCGGTCGGGTGTCCGCCGGCGTCGAGATACATGTCATGCGTCGCCGCAGCGGGCGCCATCTCGCGGAAATCGAGCGCCGCCGTGCGACCATCTGCCATATGAATCACCATATAGCCGCCGCCGCCGATGTTGCCCGCCTCCGGGTACACGACCGCCATGACGAAGCCCACTGCGACCGCGGCGTCGACGGCGTTGCCGCCGCGTCGCATGATGTCCACGCCCGCCCGGCTCGCAAGTGGCGCGTCGCTCGCCACCATCGCGTGCTCGCCGAACACCGCGGCGCGCCCTGCCTTGTATCGCCACGCTGCCGGAAAAATCGCGGGCCGCCGGTCTCCCGCGTACACCGCCATACCGGCGTTCTGCTGGCCGGGAGTGCCAACGTCGGTTGCGGCGGGCGACGTCACGACCGCGCGACGGCAGCCGCCGAGCAGGAGCGCCGCCGTCAACAGGTGGAGAGATCGATGCATACGCAGCAATCTATCGGACGAGCGAATAGATGCGACGCGGCTCTCCCTTTTCGACCTCGCCTACAGCCCGATGCGAAGCCCGACCCGCGTCGTCGAGATGCGCGGCGGAAAGGTCTGAGCGGCATTCGAGGGCTGCGAGTGGATCAGAGTGGCCAGTTGCTCCGTCACCGCCATATCCGCCCAGGGCGCGAGATAATAGCCGAAGCCGAAGCGGAATCCGAAGGTCGGATCCCACGATCCGCCCGCAGGAGAAATGCGCGTCCCAGACGCATCGCGGAAGTTGGAGAACTGCGTGGCGCCGACATCGAAGCCCGTTACGCCGTGGAACGCCGTCCCGGCAAACGCTCTGCCGGAGAACTCAAGATTCAGTAGCAATTGCGTGACGTCCGCGTTCCCCGCGCAACTGAACGAGCATGCAGAAGCCAGCGAGCTGCCATTGCCAGAATACTGGAGTGGCGGACTGGCGAAGCTCATCACGACGCCGATCGTCGTACCCCTGCCAATCCTCTTGTCGAGCGACGCGGCCCACTGGGAGGTGTAGCCGAACTGCCAACTGGCGTTCGTGGCGCCGTCCTGAATCGCGCAAGTCTCCTGGAGACCATAGCCGAAACCGACCCAGTACTCGGGTTCAGTCTGCACCTGACGCCGTGGCATTTGCTGCGCGTTCAGCTCCATCGCCGAGAGCAGCATGGCGACAAGTGCGCACATGATACGTGGAAGCATGGGGCCTCCCGAGTTGTTGCACGTCGCTCGCGAGAGCGGGTAACTTAGCGCGGAACATGACATCCATCGATTCCCGAGTCACCGAGCGCCGCAACCCGCGCACGCAGAACATCGATCTCGCAACGCCGCTCGAGATCGTGGATCTTATAAACGCCGAAGACCAAAGCGTTCCAGCTGCGGTCTCGTCGCAGCGCGAGCAGATTGCGCGCGCCATCGAAGTCGCCGAAATGACCTTTCGCCGTGGTGGCCGATTGTTCTACGTGGGCGCGGGCACCTCCGGCCGGCTTGGCGTGCTCGACGCGTCGGAGATGCCGCCCACCTACGGCAGCGATCCGGAGCAGGTGCAGGGGATCATCGCCGGCGGACCAAAAGCGCTCACGCGCTCCCAGGAGAACGCGGAGGACCGGCTGCCGGCGGCCGTGGAAGATCTCGATCAGCATGGCGTCCGCGCCGGCGATCTCGTGGTCGGCATCGCGGCGTCAGGTACGACACCGTACGTACGGCGCGCGCTCACGCACGCCAAGGAGCTCGGCGCCATAACGGCGCTGGTTGCCTGCTCCCCGCCGCCGGACGAGACGCGCGCCGTCGCCGACATCCTCATCGTCGCCATCACGGGACCGGAAGTGGTTACCGGATCCACACGGATGAAAGCCGGTACGGCCACGAAGCTGATTCTCAACACGATCACGACGGGTGCGATGATTCGCCTGGGAAAGACCTATGGCAATCTGATGGTCGACCTGCGCGCCACGAACGAGAAGCTTCGCGATCGGAGTCAACGCATTCTCATGGAAGTGTGCGACGTGACTCGCGACCAGGCGCGCGAGCTACTGCGGCGCGCCGGTGGCGCCGTGAAGACGGCTATCGTCATGCATTTCTTGGCCGTCGGGGCGGACGAGGCGGAGCGCGCGTTGGCCGCACACGGGGGCGTGATACGCCGCGTCGTGCACCGGGATCCACCGCCGGTTCCATGACCGGCTCTGCGCTCGATCGTGCGCCGGCGTACATCGGCCTCATGTCCGGTACATCGCTCGACGGAATCTCCGCGGCCGTCGTGCGCTTCGTGCCTGACGACGGCAGGCTGGTAGCGGAGCTGCTCGCCTATCGAGTGATCCCCTACCAGGCCGCGCAACGAGCGCGCCTCCGCCAGGCGATGGAGTCGGGAAGCGCCGGTGACTACTGCACGCTCGCCTTCGATCTCGGCCACTGGTTCGCCGATGCCGCCATTGCGGTTTTCGCCGATGCCGGGATCCCGCGTGGCGAGGTACGCGCCATCGGCACGCACGGGCACACGCTCTGGCACGAGCCGGGCCACTCGACCTGGCAAGTTGGTGAGGCCGCGGTGATCGCCGAGCGCACCGGAATCGACGTCGTGAGCGATTTCCGCGTGCGCGACGTCGCCGCCGGCGGTCAGGGAGCGCCCCTCGTGCCGATCGCCGACGCGACGCTCTTCTCCGGCGACCGTTGGCGTGCGCTGCAGAACATCGGCGGCATCGGCAACGTCACGGTCGTACCACCAGGAGGCGCCATCGAGGGCGTGCGTGCGTTCGACACCGGGCCGGGCGTCGTCGTCATCGACGCGGTGGTCCACACGTTGTTTCCGGGGATGCCGTACGACACCGACGGCGACATCGCGCGCACCGGCGCGCCGATCGACGCGGTCCTGGATGAGCTCATGGCGGCAGCGTACTTCGCGAGCCCGCCTCCCAAGTCCACGGGCCGCGAGCTGTTCAGCGCGCCGTATGCTTCGGCGCTGATCGCCCGATGTCTGGACATCTGGCCTAACGCGACGCCCAATGACATTGTCGCCACGGCCACCGCGCTCACCGCGCGCAGCATCGCCGACGCCTATCGACGCTTCCTGCCCGAACCGATCGAGGAAGTGCTCCTGTCCGGAGGCGGCGCCAAGAACGCCACACTGGTCTCGCAGCTCACCGGCCTCGTCGCTCCCGCCCGCGTCCGCTCGTTTGGCGACGTCTACTTCGACGGCGAAGCCAAGGAGGCCGTCGCCTTCGCCCTGCTGGCGTACCTGCACGTCCATCGCGAGCCCGGCAACGTCCCCCGCGCCACCGGCGCCGCCGGTGAGCGCGTGCTGGGAAAGTTGACGCCGGCGTAAACGCAGTCGACAGTGGTCAGTCGGCAGTCGGCAGTGAGGGCGTGACGAGGAAGGACTCGGCATGAGTGACCCTGATGCCGAGCCCTCACTTGCAACGGCGTTACTGACGACTGCCGACTGACGACTCTCGACTGCAGTTCTACCGACTACCGACCTTCAGTCGCGGCCAGGCGCCCAGCCTGAACCGCACCGGTGAGATGTTGATTCCCGCCATCAGGAATGGATTCCCGCAACCGTCAGGCGATGGCATCGGCCACGACCACGCTTTGCCTTCGTCGGGCTGGTACACGACCTGAATCGGCACCACGCGCGGGGGCAGGCGGTCGAGCGCGATCTGGAACTCCTTGTCCGTCGCGCCCATCGCGCGCGTCGTGCCTAACCAGCCGCCCTGCCGCAGGAAGCGCTCGCGTGCCTCGGCCGCCCGGGCGTCCGCCGTATCGGCGCCGCCGCGCAGCTGCCAATCGAACTCCTGCACCTGCCTTCGCCGTGCTCCGGTGCCGGCGAAGCGCGCCTCCCCTAACGCGCTCGCCGCTTGAAGCAGCGACACGGTGTCACCGTGCTCGATGCAGACGGCGGCGAAACCCGGCTTTCTGGAGCGCACACCGACGTACAGGTATCGGTCATCGCGCCGGAAGAACACCTGACCACCCCCGCGCACCGAACGCACGAGGGAGCCGCGCCATTCCACCGTGTCGACGGTGCCGTCGAGCGTGGGCGCCGGTCCGCGCGGCACCACCAGCGGCTGCTGCGCGACGACGTGCCGAATTGGAAGGAGGAGCGCGGCGAGAATGAGCCGCGACCGTGGACGGATCATCAGCGCAGTATAGCGCGCGCCTCCACGGGGAGGAATGCAGCCAGCTTGTCCGCGGGCACGGCGTACACGATGCGCCCCTGGCTTTCGGCGGCGCCGCCGAACAGCACTCCCACCACGTAGCCGTTCACGTCGAAGATCGGGCTCCCACTGGAGCCGTGCCCCGCGTACGAATCGATCTGCAGCAACGACGCGAGCCGTTTGCTCACCATGCCGCCCTCGAGGCTCGTCTTCACCGTTTCTCCGTCCTGCGGCGTGTCGAGGCTGTGCGGAAATCCAATCGTCACCACCGGCGAGCCGGCGCGAATGCCGACCATCGTGGCGTTCACGCCGCTCACGACCGGATACGTGCCCGATTCCTCGATCTGCACGAGAGCGAGATCGACGGAGCTGTCGGAACTCACCTTCACGACTCTGGCGTGCAGGTAACGGTCCGTGTTGGCGAACTTCACGGCGATCCGGGTGGGCGCATTGCCCTCATCCGAGCGCACGTTGTGCCGGTTCGTCACCATCAGACCGCCGCGCGTGATCCCGAATGCGGTCCCACCGAATGGTTTGCCGTCCAACTCTGACACCAGAAACGCGACAGCGGCGTCATTGCTGTCGCTGATCTTCGACAGATCCATCAGCGCCAGCCCTTGCTGGACGACCTTGGACACTCGCAGCTCGTCCTTGAGCGCCTGGATGTCACGCGGCGAGCGAGGCTTGCTCTCGACCTTGCTGCGCAGCGTCGCGTCGTGCTGCTTGATCGCCTCCGCATAACCGCTCGCGCCGATACGCTCGAGCTGCGTCTGCAGCTTCGCCGACGTGCTCTCGTTCTGCGCGAGAATCGTCATCAGCTCGTCCACCTGCCGGCGCGACTCGCGGTGGCCGAGCCAATACGCGAAGCCGACGCCGACGCCGAGGATCACGATCGCGGCCGCCAACATCCGCTGAAGTCCGCGCGTGTGCTCCTGCACCGCGATCGCTACTCGTTCGGCGGTCGTACTGCGAGCACCGGCCGGCCTGGCCGCCCGGGACGGCGCGCTGGCGGCTCGCATCGCCGCGTCTGGTGTATTCAGCCGCGTCGCCGGCGCGCCAGCGCCCCCGCCGGTCGCATGGCCGGCCGCGTCGATGACGCGCACCTCGAGCCGCGGCCCGTGCTCGCCAAATGCCACCACGTCTCCATCGAGGAGCTCGTGCTGCGACCCGATCCGTTCGCCATTCACGAACGTACCATTCGTGCTGCCGCTATCGTAGATCGTGTAGCGGCTGTCGATCCCCCGGATCTCGGCGTGACGCGCGGAGACGTCGAGATCGCGCTCCGGATCGAATTGCAGATCACTCATCGGGTGGCGGCCGATCGCGATCACCGACTTGTCGAAGCGCTGCCGCGCGCCGCTGCGCGCGCCGCTCAGGACCCGAAGCTCGATCGGCATTCAGACCTGGACGCTGCGGCTCGCCGGCGTGCGAGGCGTCTTCGCCACTCGCACGAGGTACCAGAGCGCACCCACGGCCAGCGCCACCGCGAGCGCGACCGCGATCACCATTCCGGTTCGGCGCCGAGCGGCCGATACCGGTGGCGGCTCGTCGGTGCGATCGACGGGCGGACTCTCCTGGATCGGCACCGTGGGCCGTGCCGACGGAATCGCATGCGGTTGGGTGACAGCGGTATCCCTCACCACGCGATCGATGCCCATGGCCGGCGTCTGTCCCGTTTCCGGGAGAGGGAAGACGCGATGTCCGACCTCGTCGGCGTGATTCGGCTGTTCGAGCCCTGAGCCCTCGAACCGCGCCGCAATGACCGTGATGTTGTCCGGCCCCCCGTTCTCGTTCGCGCGATCGATGAGCCGCTTGCACACGGTGACGAGATCCGGCTCCTCGTTCACCACGCGCGCGATCTCGTCCTTGCCCACCTGACCCGACAAGCCGTCGCTGCAGATCACCAGCGTATCGCCGCTGCGAATCCGCTGATGCGTCAGGTCGATCTTCACCGACGCCTCCGGACCCAACGCCTGGAGGATGATGTTTCGCCGTTCGCTGTGCTCGGCCTCTTCCTCGGTGAGCTCGCCCGCCTCGATCAGCTTCTGCATCAGCGACTGGTCCTTCGTGATCTGTCGCGCCAGGCCATCCCGCACGAGATAGGCGCGACTGTCGCCGACCTGCGCGAGATAGAGCGTGTCGCCCAGGAGGCCGGCGACCGTTGCGGTGGTGCCCATGCCGCGATACTCGGGATGACTCGTCGCGTAGGCGTTGATCTGCGCATTTGCAGTCGCCGTGGCCCGCTTGAGTGCGCGCGCGAACGCCTCCGAGCTGTTCGAGCCGTCAGTCACCCACGACGCGCGAAGCTCGTTGAGCACCACGTCCACGGCCATGGCGCTGGCGATCTCTCCCGCGGCCGCACCGCCCATTCCGTCCGCGACCATGAACAACGTGCCTTTCGGACCCACGGCGTGCTGTCGCACCTGGGGCTGCAGCGTCGCATTGTCCGTGGTGAGATCCGCAACGACGAACGCATCCTCGTTATGCTCCCGCGTCCGGCCGACGTCGGTGCGCCCGAACACATGGACGATGATGTCGCCGTGCGACTCAGCCGGCGACGGCGATGAGCTCATGGAGGAGGAGGAGCGATTCGAGACGGTCACGAGAAATTCAGAACGTGGCTAGGAGCAGACGCTGGCGAGAGCGGCAACACGGGCTGCCCGTGTCGTGGTCTTCGACGGGCCTTCGATGCTCTTGAGTACGGTGCACGCTTCCCCTTGTTCGTCGAGCAGCAAGTACGCCTCTGCCCGGATGATCTTCGCGTGCACGTCCTCCTGGTTGGTCTTGATCTGCGGCTCCAGCTTGTCCAGCTCGGAGATCGCCTTGCGCGCGGTCCCCTTGTCGCCCTTCTCCGGATCCGTGAGCGGCTCGAGCTTCGAGAGCGCGAATTCGACATCCATTGGAGCGCCCCCGCCGCCCGCGTTCGCCGGCGCGGTCGCGTTCCGCGACGCCGTCCTTCGCTCTCCGCTCGAGGCGGGGGATGCCGCTCTGCCGGCCTCGTTTGGCGGCGGCTGCCGCGCCGCCGACTGCGTCGATCCGGGTCCGCCGGCATTCTGCGCCAGCGGGAGCGCGGCTCCCTGCGTGCGAACGGGCGTTTCGGGCGCCTTGCCGCTTCCGCGCGTCGTCAGCATCGCGGCGCCGGCGCCCCCGATGACCACGATCGCCACCGCCGCGGCGGCGAGCATCGTCTTGCTCCGGCGTGGAGGCGGCATCAGGGCCGCTGCGGCGCCCGCGAGATCGTCCGCCGCCGCGACGCGCGTCGCCGGAACGGCCGGCGGGGCTGACACGATCGCCGTTGCTCCACCAGGCGCGGCAGCTCTCTCCCCGCCCCCTGCTACCCCGGCACGCACCGGCTCGATGACCTGCGTACCCATCGCCGCGACCTGCGACAGCGGCATCTTCTCGATCGCGCGGAAGAGGTCCCGGCCGAATTCGCTCGCCGACTGATAGCGCTTCCCCGCTTCGCGCTCGAGCGCTCTGTCGAGCACCGCCTGGACTTCCGACGTCCACGCCACATCCGGCTTCATCTCGCCCAGGCGCTTCGGCAGGTCCGTGAGTCGCATGATCATCGACTCCTGAACCGTTTCCGCAGGGAAGGGAAGATGCCCGGTCAACATGTTGAACGCCACCAGCGCCAGCGAGTAGATGTCGCTCCGGCCGTCCAACTTGTCGCCCGCGAGCTGCTCGGGACTCATGTATTCGGGGGTGCCGACGACGAGGCCCGTCTTCGTGACCTTCTGCGCCGCGTTATCGGCCGCTTTGGCGATGCCGAAGTCCACCACCTTCACCAGATCGCCACCGTCGCGCGTCCTGGCGAGCATGATGTTGTCTGGTTTGAGATCGCGATGCACGATTCCCATGTCGTGCGCGATGGTCAGCGCCTCGGATGCCTGACGAGTGATGTCGGCGGCGCGGAGCGGCGGCAGTGCGCCTTGTTCCTCGATCAACTTGGTGAGCGATGGACCCTCGATGAACTCCATCGCCAGATAGATGAGTCCATCGCTCGTCTCGCCGAAATCGTATACGGCGGCCACGTTCGGATGATTGATGCGGCTCGCGTTCGCCGCTTCCCGATTGAAGCGCGAGATCGCGTCCGCGTCGTTCACCATGCCAGGGTTCATCACCTTGACGGCGCTTCGCCGGCCCATCTTCACGTGTTCGGCGAGATACACCTGGCCCATGCCGCCCTCGCCGAGCTTCTTCAGCACGTGATACCGGTCGGCGATGATCGTGCCCACCAGATCGGTCGTACCTCCTTGGAGGCGCAGCGTCGAGCCGTCCCTGGGACAGAATCGTTGATCGAGCTCGTATTCGGTGCCGCACTGCGGGCAGATCTTCAACTGACTCACACGCTCTCCACGCGCAGAATCTGGTCGCCGAGCAGGAGCCGCTGTCCGGGCTTGAGCGGCCGTTCTCCGCGTACGGCCATCGCGACGCCGTTGCGGCTGCGCGCGTCGTGCGCATAGAACTCGCTGTCCTCGCAGCGGATCTCGGCGTGCTTTCCGCTCATCGTCTGGTCGTACGGAAAGATCCAATCGCCCGTTTCGCGTCCGAGGATGACGGTGCGACCGGGCGACAGGTGAAAGCAGTCGCGCACGCTCGTGTCCGCGCGGAGTTGCTCCAGCACCGCCACGTCGGCCGTCGGAATCAGCGAGCCCATTCTACGCGTCGAATCTGCCTCCGGTGGATGCGGTCCCGGGTAGCCGAGCCGTCGAAATCGCAACATCTGTGAGCCGACGAGAATCAGATCGCCGTCCAGCAGTCGCGTCGGCTCGTCGATGAACACCCAACTACCATTACGCGATCCCAGATCGCGCAGCCAGAGCTGTCCACCACGCAGCTCGAAACGCGCGTGCAATGGCGACATGTAGTGATCGTTCTCGAATGTGATATCGGCGTCGCCCCGCCCCACCACCGCTTCGCCGCGATCGAGTGTATAAGTTTGCTCGACCTCCGCCGTGTCGCCGAGCAGGGAAATCCTGGGCCCGCCCTCCCGCCGGGCCGCTCCCAGGAGTTGCGTGCCCTGCGCCGCGCCGCCGTTCGCCGGCGGTGCGCCGATCTGCACCGACACCCGCTGGCCGACGCGCATGCCGCATCGCGCGCAGAAAAGATCCACTCCCTGCGTGTAAGGGGCGCCGCATTGGGTGCACGTGCCCGCGACGGCATTGGTGATGACACGGTTGCCGCAGTGGCCGCAGAAGGGGAGGCCTGGTTGCACAGGCTTCGAGCAGCGCGGGCAAGGCACCGGTGATCCGGATGCTCGCGTCTGGGGCACGAGACCAGCTGCCGGTGAGGCGGCACGCGCTGTCGCGACCGCGGCCTGGAATGGCTGCGGTTGTCCGCCGGACGGGTTCGGAGCGAACGCCGGTCCGACCCGCGGAGCGGACGGGTTCAGCGGTTTCCCGCAGTCGATGCAGAAGCGAGAAGCGCCGTCATTTTCCCGCCCGCAGAAGGCGCAACTTGTCACGCGTGAGCCTCCAGACGGGGTGACCCCATGGGCCGCGAATATAGGACGGGTAGATGGGGGGGGCAATGGAGTACGGCGCAAGGTCACACATCACAAATGCCGTCTTCCGACGGGTTTGCGTGATGGATAACGTTCGGCGGATGACGATTGGCGACGTGCGCCGTTCCACGCTCCTACTGGTTGCCGGCGCGGTGTGTCTCGCGTGCCGGCGGACAGCCCCGCCGGCGATTTCGCCCATGCCCGTTCCTCCCCCCGTTGTGACGGCCGAGTCGGTTCCGCCAGTCCCTCCGCCGCTGCCACCCGTTCCCGCCGTTTCGGGGCCTCTGCAGATACGCGTGGTGTACCCGCCTCCCAATCACCTCATCGAATCCCGTGACTCGAATTACGTCTTCGGGTCCGTCGGGAACGGACAGGCCACGCTGACGGTGAACGGCGCTCCGGCGCGCGTCTACCCCAACGGCGCCTTCATGGTATGGCTGGCCAACCCACCCGCGGCCTCGGCACGATACGATCTCGTCGCCGTTATTGGAACGGATACTGCGCGCGCGACGCTGCCGGTGCGCGTCGCTGCGCCCAGACCTGTACTGGCGGCCGCGGGTCCCCTCGTCGTCGACAGCGGTTCGATTACCCCGCGCGGCATTTTCTGGCTTCGCGACTCGGAGACGGTTCGCGTCAGCGTGCGCGCGCCCGCCAACGCTAGCGTCGGCCTCGTGGCTGGTCCGATGCACGTGCCGCTGGCCCATGGCGTCGTGGATAGCCTCCGCTGGTCGGCGGGAGTGCCGGCGGCGCTGCTGCGCGGCGGCGGCACGATCGTGGTCACGCGCGGAGCCGACGTCGTGCGCCTGCCAATCGACGCGGTCGCGCCGCCAACCGAGAACGGCGCCAAACGATACGTCGCTGTCAATCACAGTCCGACGCTGCCCGATACCGACTACGTGATCAGCGGCCGTCCGGTCCCTGGCGACACGTACCGCTGGTTCGTCATGCCGGACACAAAGCTCGAGGTCACAGGCCGCGACGACGACTACTATCGCGTGCGGCTCGACGACGAGCTGGAGATCTGGGTAAGCTCGACGGACGTGCGCTTCGTTCGCGCCGATCCGCCGCCTCACCGTGTAACGGAAAATGCCCATCTTCGCGCCGACCGTGATTGGGTCGACCTGGTGATTCCAATGGGCGACCGGCCGGCGTATTTCGTGGAGGAGGGCCATCGTGCGCTGCAGCTCACGCTCTACGATACGCGCGGCAACACCGACGTGATCAACTATCCGACCAGGGATTCCCTGATCACCGACGTCGAATGGTCGGCGCCGTCGAGCGACCGCGTGCGCTACACCGTGCATCTCAGCCGCGCGCCGTTCGGCTACCTCGTGATGTTCGATCGCACGAGTCTCGTGCTGCGCGTCAGGCGGCCGCCGGCGGTGGATCGCGAACGCCCGCTCGCCGGCCGAACGATCGCCGTCGATCCCGGCCATCCTCCCGCTGGAGCGACGGGCCCCACCGGACTGTACGAGGGCGACGCCGTGCTCGCCGTCGGCGAACGGCTGCGGCAATTGCTCGAGGAGCGCGGTGCCACCGTCGTCATGACGCGGACGACGCGCGCGCCGGTCGACCTCAATCTGAGGCCGGTCATCGCGCGCCGCGCGAACGCCGAGGCGTTCGTATCGCTTCACCTGAATGCCTATCCGGACGGAGTCGACCCATTCACGGCGCCGAATGGCAGCGGGACCTACTTCTATCGTGAGCAGTCCGTACCGCTCGCACGCGCGGTGCAACGCGGGTTGCTCGCCAACATCGGGCTGCCCGACGAGGGCATCTTTTTCCGGAGCCTCGCCGTCGTGCGGCACTCCTGGATGCCCGCGGTGCTCACCGAAGGCGCGTTCGTGATCGTGCCGGAACAGGAGGCGGCGATGCGGACGCCGGAAGTTCAGGACCGATACGCGAAGGCGATCGCCGACGGTCTGGAGGCCTACTTCCGCAGCTTGACGACGCGATGAAGGTGCGGCCGCGCCTCGTCGCCCTCATCCTGCTGTTCCCGCTTCTCCTGCCGGTGAGAGCGCTCGCGCAGATCAATCCAGCGGCCCACTGGCAAACCCTCACCACGCGCCACTTCTACATCCACTTCGCCCCGCCGCTCGAGCCCCTGGCGCGTCGTTTGGCGGTGGACGCGGAGCGGGCGTACGACAACCTGGCGACGGAGCTGCATCCGCCGCGCGGCATGATCGACGTCACGCTCTCCGACGACGTCGACTTCACCAATGGCTCGGCCACGCCCTTTCCGACCAACCGCATCGTGCTGTACGCCAATCCGCCGGTGAATCAGTCGGCGCTCCGGTTCACCGATGACTGGATCGCCATGGGCATCCAGCACGAGCTCACGCACATCTTCCACCTCGATCGCGCCCGCGGCCTGTGGCAGCTCGGACAATGGGTGTTCGGCCGCTCGCCCGTACTCTTTCCCAACACCTACGCGCCGTCGTGGCTCACCGAGGGGATCGCGGTCTATTACGAGACGCGGTTCACCGGCGCCGGCCGCGTCGAAGGCTCGGAGCACCGGATGATTACGCGGGCGGCAGCGATCGATCATGCCTTCCCCGCCATCAATCAATTGAGTCTCGCGGCGCCGCAGTTTCCCTTCGGCGAGGTGACGTACGCATACGGCTCGCTGTTCATCGATTGGCTGGCTCGCACGCGCGGTGAGCAGAACGTCGGACGGTTCATCGACAAGGAGGCTGCCGACATCATACCGCTCTGGCTCGACCTGCCGGCCAAACAAGCATTCGGCGTCAGCTTCTCCCGTGCCTGGCGCGAGTGGCGTGATTCGGTCCTGCGCAGCGTGCAGGGGCCGCTCACCGCGCCGCTCACCGCATGGAAGCCGCTCACCACCGACGCCATCTTCGTCCAATTTCCGCGTTGGCTGGGTGACACGGCCCTCACCTACAGCGGGGCGCCGGGACGCGAGAGCTTCGGCGCCTATCGAGTCGATCTTCAGGGGCGGCTCCGCCGTGTCGGCCGGCGCAACAGTGCCGGTCCGAACGTCCTGCTCCCGGACGGCTCCTTTTTGTTTTCGCAGCTCGAGTTCCTCAGCCCGTACGAGACGCGGAGCGACCTGTACGTGCAGCGTCGGGGCAGGGAGCATCGCCTCACCTACGGCGCGCGCATAACGACACCGGACGCACGGGCCGACGGTCTGATCGTCGCCCAGCAAATCGTCGCCGCCGGCACTCGTTTGGTGCTCGTGAGCGGCGACGGCCGGCGCATCACGCCGCTCACGGGTGGCGGCATGGACGAGCAGTGGACCGAGCCGCGTTGGTCGCATCGCGGCGACCGCATTGCCGCCGTTCGCTGGCGCCGCGGCGGCCGCTCGGACATCGTCGTGCTGGACACGACCGGCTCGATCCGGCGCGTCGTGGCCGGCGGCCATTCGGTGCAGGCGACGCCCAGTTGGGCCGCCGACGACGCCGGCCTCTTCTTCACCTCCGACAAGACCGGCAGCACGGAGGTGTACTACCACCCGGTACCCCGCGCCGACAGCCTACCGGATGGCGAGTGGCGGGTCAGCAGCGCCGCCACCGGCCTGTTCGAGCCGGAGATAGCGCCGGGAGCCGGTGGCGCGGACGATAGAGCACGGGGAGAAAGCGGCGCGCTGGCGGCGGTCGAGTTTCGCGGCAGTGGATTTCAGCTGGGCGTGGGTAGCTGCTGCCGGCTGGACCTGCCGCGGGATACGGTGGCGTACCCGGCCATCGGCTCGCGCCCGACGCCGCCGGTCGGTGTGGACTCGTCGCCGGCGACGCCGTACCGCATGTGGCACACGCTCGTGCCGCGATACTGGATCCCTACGGTGGAGCCGGCGCTGGCCGCCAACAGCTTTCGACTTGGCGCGCTCACGAGCGCCGGCGATCCGGTGGGCAGGCATTCGTACGTCGCCGCACTCGCGGTGCCGACGGACAATAGCGGCCTGACCGGCAGCTTCGCGTACCAGTATGCCGGATTCGGGCTGCCGCTCGTCGGCGCGAGCGGGTGGCAAACGTGGGATCGTTATGCGACTATCCGGACACGGTCGCAGCCGGTGACGAACGTCGGTGAGATCCGCCGCCGTACACGGACCGCGGACCTCACACTGACGTGGATCCGGCAGCGCGCGCGAAGCGCTGCCGCCCTGACCGCCGGCGCGGGCACGGAGTCGCGCGATTATGTCGGTGTGCCGGCGGGCACGATTGCGCGCGTCGACACGACGGGCCTGTTCAATACGGCGGTCTTTCCGCACGTCTTCCTGAACGCCGGCTGGAGCAACGCCCAGAACCCGGCGTACGCGATCTCGCCCGAAGACGGGCTGTCGCTCCAGGGCTACTCGACCGAGAAGCTGCACTCGAGCTTCACCGGCGGTGGCAGCCCGTCGCTCACCGTCATCGGCGTTGCCACCGCATACAAGTCCTTGGATCTTCCCGGATTCGCTCATCACGTGCTCGCCTTGCGCGCGGCCGCGGGCGAAAGCGATCTCCGCGCCAGCGGCTATCTGGAGGTCGGCGGCACGAACAGCAATACCATCAGCCTCGTACCTGGTGTCACCTTCGGCCAGGGGCGGCGCACCTTCGGCGTGCGCGGCTTCGATGCCGCGTCGCTGTATGGAACGCGCGCGCTCGCCGGCAGCGTCGAGTATCGCGCGCCTTTGTATCTCGCGGGCCGCGGCCTGGGCATGCTCCCGTTCTTCTTCGATCGAGCGAGTCTCGTGTTGTTCGGCGACGCGGGCAGCGCATGGTGTCCCAGTCTGGGCACGTATTCCACCACGCGCCAACTCTGTTCGACGCTCGCGCAGAACAGCGCAACCCAGCTGCTCACGGCGCGCAACGTCTTGTCGAGTGTGGGAGCAGAGGTAGACCTGACGGCGGCGCTGCTGTCCTGGGACGTGCCGTATCGCTTTCGCTTCGGGGTCGCGCTGCCGCGCGCGGGGCGCAATATCACGGGCGCGCCGCCGTATGCCATGTATTTCGCGATCGGCTTGAACTACTGAATACCGCGTGCGAGCTATCGCAGCGACACGGTCGCTACGCGGCAGC
>CAZICQ010000014.1:65671-71510 GCA_964537775.1 uncultured Gemmatimonadaceae bacterium
CCGCCACCATGCCACAGATCCATCCCGCCGCTTTCGTGCACGCACAGGCCGTCGTCCTCGGCGATGTGACGCTGGCGGCCCGCGTGTCCGTCTGGCCCACCGCGGTCATCCGCGGTGACAGCGCGAGCGTTACCATCGGCGCCGACAGCAACGTGCAGGACGGCACCGTCATCCACGTGGACGAGGGCGTGCCGACCATCGTCGGAGCGCGCGTCGGCATTGGTCATCGCGCGATCGTGCACGGTGCGACGGTCGAGGACGACTGTCTGATCGGGATGGGCGCGATTCTCCTCAACCGCGTGCGCGTCGGTACGGGCTCGATCGTCGGCGCCGGCGCGGTCTGTCCCGAGGGGATGGACATTCCGCCGCGCTCGGTCGTACTGGGCGTGCCGGGTCGGGTGATCCGCCAAACGACGGACGCGGAGCGGGAGCGCATCCGGCGCACGGTGGAATCGTATCTCGAGCTGCAGGAGCTGCACGGCCAAGGCGCCTTCCCGCCGGCGTGAGCGGCTCGACAGCGACCGGTCAGCCGCCCTCAATCACCAGAAGCGGGCGCCGATGCCTAACGGGACATTCCAGAAGGTGCCCGCGTGCGCGCTCGGCACCACGTCGGCGCCCAGCCGGCCGGTGATCGAGCCGCGCGCCGCTTCCACCAGCGTCTGCTCGATTGCGGCGTGAACGCCGAACGCCGTGGTACTGGGTGCGAACTGGCCCGCCATGTGAAACGCGCCGGCCCCGAGGGATATCAGCATGGAGGAGGTCCCGTAGCTCCCGCGAACATACGAAAGGCTGAGCGACCCTCCGCTGAAGGTGCCGACGTTATCGATTCCCGTGCTCGTGCATACGATCGTGCCCGACGTCGCGCACGACGGGGGATTGTTGTTGCCGTTTCCCACAGCCGTGGCGCGCAGCCCTTCGGCCTCGAGCGCCCACCGGTGAGCGAAGCGCCAGCCGACGGTGGCCCGCCCCCCCGCGGTGATCGTGCTGTTGTAGCCGCTGCCCCCCGCCAAGCCGACATCACCGCCGACGGTGATCCACCCCTTTGGAAAGCGCGGCAGTGGACCGCGATCGATTTCGCCCTGGGCCCGCACGGGCGCGGGGTGACAAGGGCCGAGCAGGAGCACGAGGCTGGTGCCGAGGAAGAGGCGTTTCATCTATATGGACGGCTGGCGTACGCAACCAGGTTGATTTGGACGGATGTGATCGGATTGGGAAATGCAGAAGCCGGTCCATCGGCATCGAGACCGGCGGGCGTCGAGACATCGTTGTTACATGGCGCGACTCTTGATCACGTGCGTCCGGGCAAACGGCGCCGCGGCTGGCGACTTGGTCGTCGACGGCACATACTAACCGAACAGCTTGGCCTTCGGCGGGTAAAATGGTGTTCGAATTCGTAAGACACACGTACGGAACGGGTTGCGTGGATTGTCTGTTGAGAACCGCCGCACAATCCACAGGGCGTGGTCACTTCTCGACACCGTCGGACCCGATTTCCACCTTTGCCTGCCCGACACTTCAGGTTCGTGATGTTGATTTCGTAAGTCGTGACAATACCGTCACTTTAGCGAGGACTGGCGCGGAAACACGAAGGGGAATAAAATCCGCGCCCATCGTTGCCCGCCCGGTATCGCGCTCGCAGCGATTAGGATCGTCCTTCGAGTACGCCCCTCCCGGACGCATCTCGACACAACAGGCCTGAGCCGCAGGGAGCCGCCGCCATGTCCGTGCCCGTCAATCCGCCCCCCGGTCCCGTTTCGTTGTCCCAGAACGCGCGTACGGTGCTCGAGAAGCGCTATTTGGTGAAGAACGAGAAGGGGCAACCGGTGGAGCAGCCTGAAGATCTCTTCTGGCGTGTGGCGACCGTCGTCGCCGAAGCGGATCGACGGTACGGCGCCAGCGACGGTGCCGTGCATGCCGCCGCGGACGAGTTCTACTGGCTGATGACCCAGCGTCGGTTCGAGCCCAATTCACCGACGCTGATGAACGCCGGCCGTCCGCTCGGCCAGCTCAGCGCGTGCTTCGTGCTGCCAGTCGAGGATGCGCTCTCCAACGGCAAGAACGGCATTTACGATACGCTGGCCCACATGGCGTTGATCCACCAGTCAGGCGGCGGGACGGGCTTCTCCTTCTCGCGCCTGCGCCCGAAGGGATCGATGGTCCGGTCGACTACCGGGGTCGCCTCCGGTCCGGTCTCTTTCATGAAACTATATGATGCTTCCACGGACGCGGTGAAGCAGGGAGGCACGCGGCGCGGCGCGAACATGGGCATCCTCCGGGTCGACCACCCGGACATCCTGGAGTTCATCACCTGCAAGGAAGACCTGACGCAGGTGACGAACTTCAATATTTCGGTGGCGGTGACGACGTGCTTCATGGACGCCGTGAAGGCCGGCACGACCTACGACCTGATCGATCCGAGCACGAGGAGAATCGCCGGCCAGCTCGACGCCCGCAGCGTCTGGGACCGGATGATCCTCGGCGCCTGGCGCACCGGCGAGCCCGGCGTGTTTTTCGTCGATGAGGCCAATCGCTACAATCCCGTCCCGCATCTCGGCGCGTACGAGGCGACGAATCCGTGCGGCGAACAGCCACTGCTCGCCTACGACGTCTGCAATCTCGGCTCGATCAACGTCGGCTATTACGTCACCGACGGCGCGATGGATTGGGACGCGTTCCGGCGCGACATCCACCTGTCGACGCACTTCCTCGACAACATCATCGACGTCAACCGCTATCCCCTTCCGGAGATCGATGCGCTGTCCAAGCGCATCCGGCGCATCGGCCTCGGCGTCATGGGATTCGCCGACGCGCTGATCCGGCTCGGCATCCCCTACGACTCACCCGAGGGCGTGGAGCTCGGCCGCCGCGTGATGGAATTCGTCGACGTCGAGAGCAAGAAGGAGAGCGAGCGTCTGGCGCGCGAGCGTGGGCCCTTTCCGGAGTGGGCCCGCAGCATCTGGGGACCGGACGAGACCTGCGCACGCGATACGAGCGGGAAGCGGATCCGTCCGATGCAGATGTTGCGCAACTGCAACGTCACCACTGTCGCGCCCACCGGCACGATTTCGATCATCGCCGGCTGCTCGAGCGGGTTGGAGCCGCTGTTCGCCGTGGCGTTCATGCGGAATCAAGCTGGTGTCATGATGCCCGACGTCAACGATGATTTCGTGCGCATCGCCAAGCAGGAGGGATGGTACAGCGCCGAGCTCATGGAGCGCATCGCCCGTACGGGCAGCGTGAAACATCCGGACGTGCCAGCGAAATGGCAGCGCGTGTTCGTCACGGCCAACCACATCGCGCCCGAGTGGCACATCGAGATGCAGGCCGCTTTCCAGAAGCATTGCGATTCCGCCATCTCGAAGACCACCAACTTCGCGCACACGGCGACCGTGGAAGACGTGCGCAAGATCTACGAGCAGGCCTACGACGCTCGCTGCAAGGGCGTGACGGTGTACCGCGACGGGTCCCGCGACAACCAGGTGCTGTCGACGGGCGCCACGGAGAAGGCGAAGGCCGTTCGAGACGGAACGGCAGGCGCTGTGAGCACGGACGCGAAGCTGCCGCCCGCCACGGCCAGAGATCTCACGCGCGAGATCGGCGAGCTCCAGGGGACGCTCGCCGAAAAGGAGGCGGAGGTCGAGCGGCTCAAAAAGGCGTTGTACGATGCTGAAGCCGAGAACCTCCAGCGGCGCGCCAAGCGGTCGCGTCCCGACGCGCTCAAGGGTACCACCTACCGGATGGAGACGCCGCTCGGCGTGATGTTCGTGAACATCACCGAGGACGACAAGGGTCAGCCGTTCGAGGTGTTCATCACGTTAGGCAAGGCCGGCGGCTCGGCGATGGCCGACGCTGAAGCTATGGGACGCATGATCTCGCTGGCGCTGCGCTCCGGGATTCCGCTGATGGAGATCCATCGCCAGCTCCGCGGCATCTCGTCGGATCGCGCCGTGGGCCTCGGTTCCAACAAGGTGCTGTCCGTGCCGGATGCGATCGGCATCGCGCTGGAGCGTTGGTGGCGGGAGAAGCAGGGCGTCCAGACGGAGCTCATGCCTCCCTCCGTCGGCACCGCTCCCGCGTCTTCGCAGGCGGCGCCGGAGCCAGTAGTCGTGCGCGCCTCCGCCTCGGACGTGCAGGCCTCCGGTGCGCGAATCGACGGCCAACAACTGTCGGCGTTCGACAACGGCCAGACGTTCATGGGCACCTGCCCCGACTGCGGCTCGCAGTTGGAGTACGCGGAAGGTTGCGTGAAGTGCCACGTGTGCGGGTTCTCGGAGTGCGGCTGAGCGACGCCGTAATAGCCTCGTCGTACTCGTGCGGGGCGCCATCGAAGGCGCCCCGTCTTCGTTCCAGCCGGCCACATCCGCGCGTTGGCGCATGGGCGCTTATGCTCGGAGTTGTATCGATGGCGTTGCTGGCTGCGTGTGAAAAGAAGATGCCGGACACGTTCCCTCTGCCGTGTCCCATACCACCCTCGCCGACTGTGCCGCAATTCGACACGGTGATGATCGGCGACACCGTGCGCTTCCGATTGAGCGGCAATCCGGACCCAACGCACATTTTCCGGTGGAGCTCCGACCGTCCGACCGTCGCCACGATCGACAGCCTGAGTGGCTTGGCGAGAGCGCGATTGTCGGGCACCGCTATGGTCACGGCTATCGACATCACGCAATCGACGCCGAACTGCGTGTTCAGCTGGGTAGGGGCACTCACCGTTCGCTGACGGCCGCGAGGCCGATGCTATTGCCCGCCGCGCTCACGTGGCGGCGAAGGCGCCAGCGGCTAGCCTGACGTCACCGCCCCCGCGCCGGCTGCGGCTGCGCGACCTGCCCCGCTCGCGCCGGACCGCTGCCCGCGCCGGTACGCTCGATGGCGGCGACAATCTCATCCAGATCGTTAGGCGTGAGCGTGAGTGCGGCGGCGTCGATCCAGCCATCGACCTGCTCCGGCGAGCGTGCGCCGACGATCGCACCGGTCACACCCGGCCACGCCAGCGTCCACGCCACCGCCACGGCGGACACTGTCGTGCCGTGCCGCCGCGCGATCGGAATGAGCGCGTCGCGCAAGGCGATGTTCCGCTGGAGCGCCGGTGATTGATAGTTCGGCGCGCGGCGCCGCCAGTCGTCAGGAGCCATCGCGTTCACGCGCGCCGCGCTGAAGCTTTCGGTGAAGATGCCCGACTGCATCGGGCTGTACACGATGACACCGGTGTCGTGAGCCGCGCACCATGGGATCAGATCGCCGGCCGGATCTCGTCGGATCAACGACAGCGGCGGTTGCAACGAGTCCACGTGCCGGATCGCCTCGCACCGGTCGAGGAGCTCGACGGTGAAGTTCGACACCCCCGCCGCATGCACCTTTCCCTCGTCCACCAGCTTCGCCATCGCCGCCCACGATTCCTCCACGGGCGTCCCGGTCTGATCCGGCCAGTGGAACTGGTAGAGATCGATGCGCTCCACGCCCAACCGCCGCAGCGAGGCCTCGCATTCGGCGCGAATGGACTGCGGCTTCAGACTGCGCTGCGGCTCCGCCATCCGGTTGCGCTCGTCCCAGACCATCCCGCATTTCGTGAAGACGCATGGGCGGGAAGCGGGTGGAAGCTCGCGGAGCAGTTTGCCGACGATCTCCTCGGAGTGACCGAGGCCGTACACCGCTGCGGTGTCGATCCAATTCACGCCCCGATCCAGGGCGTGGCGCATCGCCGCCAGTGATGCCTCGTCATCCTGCGGTCCCCAGCCGAACGACCACCCACCGCCGCCGATGGCCCACGCGCCGAAGCCGGTGCGGGTGATCTCGAGGTCTGTTCTTCCGAGCAGACGTGTGGGCAGTGGCATGTACACCT
>CAZICQ010000015.1:0-70149 GCA_964537775.1 uncultured Gemmatimonadaceae bacterium
TACGGCCATACGGCCATACGGCCATACGGCCCTTATCCCCCAGCCGCCACCGTCTGCACCCCATGCGGCGTCCCTCTCCCATCCCGATCGTGTATCGCCGCGTCCACCACCGCCCGAATCAGCGGCGCCGGCGCCAGTGGCCTCGACGCAAGCTGCGGCTCGAACAGCGCCGCGATGAAGAAGGGGTGCGACGCGAGCTCCACCACGGTCGGTCCACCGGCGCTGTCGGTGCCCGTCACGCGAAGCCCGGCCGCCTCCGCGGCCGCCAGCAGTGCGGAATCCACGCGCGCCTCGGTGGGAGTTTCCTCCACGGCGCGCCATCGCCCGTACAGCGCCGCCGTGCGCGATTCAGTCTGGAGAAAGAAAGCCCCCGAGCGCCGCCGCCGTGCTTCTCCTTCATGACCGCTGCTCGACTCCTCGGTCGCCGCTTCGAGCTCCAGCGGTAGATCGAGCCCGAGCACGTTACGGCCGAACTCGAGCAGCGTGTGGCGGAACGCGCCGCCTACCGCGAGAAAGGGGATGCCCCGCTCGCGCGCGATGCGGATGCCGGCCAGCGCACCCTCCACATTCACGCACTCGTCGGTCGCGGCGATGATCGCATGGGCGCCCCCGAGCACGGACACGGGCTCGATGGCCAGCGTCTCCGTCCCGACCCAATCCCAGACGGCAGCGCAGTGGCGCGCGCCGACGGCGTGGCTCAGAGCCTCGTCGAGTGCGGCATGGGTGCGGCGACCTTCGTCGTGGTCGCCGAGCAGTGCCAGGCGAACGGTGCTCTCCATGCTGAGCTCCGCGGCGTGAGCCGCTACTCTATGGGACGCAGCCGGGATTATCCGTCGTCGGACGACCTCGCGGGCAGGGAATCTCCCCTCAATTTGGACGGCGCCACGAAACGAACCGTAACGCCCGTCACCGATTTCAGGAGCGAATCTTCTCCCGATGCCGTGCCGCTTTGGCGCGGTTTCCGCAGGTCGCCATGTCGCACCAGCGACGCCGCCCGTTTTTCGTCGTGTCGAAGAACAGACGAGGGCAGCGCCCGTCGGCGCAGCGTCGCACGCGCGACAGCTCGCCGAGGATGAGCGCGTCGGCCGCGGACTCGACGATCGGGATCATCAATCCGGCGAACGCGTCGCCCACCGGCACGAAGGTGCGCGTGTAGTTGCCGTCCGGCTTGAGGTCCACACGCCGCGTGCCCGCGCTGCGACCGAGCACGCGATTGATCTCGGCCAGGCCGGCCATGCGCACGTGGTCGCCCCCTCCGCCTCCGAGTGCGCCGCGCTCCGCCAGATTGCGCAGCGACGCGCGCACGCGTCGCGCGTCCTGCAGCGCGGCAAATGCGCCGGCAGGCTGCTGCTGCGCCCTGCGTCGGATCGAGATCGAGCGTTCGCCATCGATGACGGATGCCGCTTCCAGCCAGGCAACCATCGTGTCGAAGTCGCGCAGCCCGTCCACGCTGCGCACGCCGGGCTCTGTGTTCACGAAATCGAGCCAGAGCCGCTCGGCCACGAACGTGAAGACCGCGCGCGAGCGTACGGTCGGGATGAAGACGGTGTTGTCCGAGGTCGTCGTCGTCGCGGTCAGCATGAGGGGGATAGCATACCCGGTGTACCGGAGAGGGGCAAGCGCGCGGGGCGTTAGATTCCTCAACTCTTTCGTAAAGAATTCGTTTCTCGTGAGCTCCCTGTCTCTGGCCGCACTGCGGCGCGTTACTGTCGGCTCGACGAACCCGGTCAAGGTCGCCGCGGTGCGGGCGGTGTTCGAGCGCGTCGCGCCTAACGCGGCCGTGGACGGCATCGCCGTGGCGTCGAGCGTGCCCGACCAGCCGGTGGGCGACGACGAGACCATTCGCGGCGCGCGCTCACGCGCGCGGGCGGCGTGCGACGCCACGGGCGCCGAGCTGGGCGTCGGCATCGAGGGCGGCATCGTCGAGATGGGCGACGGCGCGATGCGCACCTGCGCCTGGGCGGCGATCGCCGCCGCCGACGGCCGTGAAGGCGTGGGTGGATCGCTCGCCATGCCGCTGCCCGACGCGGTCGCTCGCGCGGTGCGCGACGGGCTCGAGCTCGGCCATGCCATGGACCGCCTAACGGGTGAGCACGACACGAAGCGGGGAGCGGGCGCCGTCGGCATTCTCACCGCGGGGCTCGTCGACCGCCAGCGCGCGTACGAGGTGCTCGTGACCTACGCGCTCGCGCCCTTCCTCACCGACTACTGGCGGTAGCGGCGCGCCGGGTCAGGCGCGCACGGCCCGGTAGGGGCCGCTCGTGGGCAGCCCCTGCCGCTTCGAGTGGCGCTTCGCGAGCGCCTGGAGTCCGTCGTATGCCGCGTACTTGTACGCGTCGGAGAGCGCCGGATAGTTGAACACGCTCTGGATGAAGAAGTCGATCGTTCCGCCGAACTGCATGCACGCCATGCCGACGTGGATCAGCTCACACGCGCCCTCGCCAATGATCGACACGCCGAGCAGGCGCTGATCGTCGGGGCTGAAGATCAACTTCAGGAGTCCCTCCAGCTCGCCGATGATCTGGCCGCGCGGATTGATCCGGTACGACGACCGCCCGCACTCGAAGGGGATGCCCTGCACGGCGAGCTCCTCCTCCGTGCGGCCCACCGTCGCGATCTCGGGAATCGTCCAGACGCCGTAGGGCAGAACCGTCGCGACGCGCTGCTTGTAGCGCAGATCGAAGGCGTGGCACACGGCGACGCGGGCCTGCTCCATCGACGTCGAAGCAAGAGCGGGGAAGCCGATCACGTCGCCGGCGGCGTAGATGTGCGGCACCGACGTCCGGTACTGCTCGTCCACGGCGATGAAGCCGCGCTGGTTCGCCTTCACGCCGATGTTTTCGAGTCCCAGGCCGGAGGAGTTGCCGAGCCGGCCAGCGCTGAACAACACGACGTCGGAGTCGAGCACCAGATCGTCGGTGAGCGTGACGCGCGCGCGCCCGCTCCCTTCCTCCACGGCGATCGACGCCACGTCGCTGTTCACGTGGACGGCGATGCCGAGACGCGAGGTGATCTGCTGGCGGAGCGCCTCGCTGATCTCCGCATCGAGCTGTGCCAGCAGGCGTGGCTTCGAGTTTACGATCGTGACCCGCACGCCGAGCGCGGCGAAGATGCAGGCGTACTCGCATCCGATCACGCCGCCCCCGATGACCGTCATCGTGGTGGGGATGCGCTCCAGCGTCAGCAGTGAATCGCTGTCCACCACCACGCTGCCGTCCACCTGCACGCCGTCCGGCTGCTGCGGGCGCGAGCCCGTGGCGATGAGAATGAAATCGCCGGAGAGGACGCGCGGCTCCTGGCCGTATCGCGTCACTTCCACGGTGTGTGAGTCGAGCAGAAACGCCGAGCCCTGCACCTTGGCGATGCCGTGGCGCGCGAGATTGTCGTCGATGAGCTGCCACTCCGCGTCGACCACCGCGCGCTCGCGGAACATGAAGTCGCTGATCGTGATGTCCGGCTTCACGTGATAGTCGACGCCGTACAGCCCGCGCTGTCGCAGCCCGGAGAAGTACAGCGCGGTCTCGCGCAGCGTCTTGGACGGAATCGTTCCCGTGTTTACCGCCGCGCCGCCCGGCTTTGGCGCGCGCTCCACCACGCATACTTTCTTGCCGAAGTACGCGGCCTGTGCCGCCCCCTTCTCTCCCGCAGGGCCTGCACCGATGACGATGAGGTCGTACTGATCGTTCATGCAGCGGAGGGAGAGGCTGCCGTCTCGCGAGACGCCAGCGCGTCTTCACGGTACGAGATCCAGCCCCCCGTCTCCTCGACGACGAGCTCGATCTCCGTGCCGAGCGGAAGCGTCAAGTTAGGAATTTCGTGTCCGGCCGGAAAGTCCATCAGCACCGGCACGCCGAGATCCGACACGAGATCCGTGACGAAGTCCTCGAACTCGTCCTCCTCCGATCGATCCAGCGACAGCTGGCCAAAGACGATCCCCTGCACCTGCGAGAGCAGACCGGACGCCCGCAGATGGACGAGCCGCTCGTCCACCACCGACATCGGATCGCGCGTCTCCTCCAGGAAGAGAATCGCACCGCGGACGTCGACCTCGTACGGCGTGCCGATGGACTGCTGCACGAGCGACAGATTCCCACCGACCAACCGGCCATTCGCAATCCCCGGCAGGACCGCGCGCGCGCTGTCACGACCGAGCCGCGCCTGGCGCGAGGTCGAGAGGGCGGTGAGCAGGCTCGCCGTGGTCGTTTCCTTCACGCTTGGACTCAGGTCGTCGACGGTGGGCCCGTGGAAGACACGCAGTCCGCAGACGCGCATCAGCCACAGATGCAGCGCCGTGATGTCGGAGTATCCAACGAACGCTTTCGGATGATCGCGGAACACCTCGGGATCGAGATACGGGATCATCCGCACCGCGCCATATCCGCCGGTGCCGCAGATGAGGGCGCTCACCCGCGGATCGGCCCACATCTTCATGAAGTTCTCGGCCCGCCGCTCGTCTTCGGCTCGCGAGAAGCGACGCACCTTTCCGATCTCAGGATCGAGAACCACCGAGAATCCGGCGCGCTCCAGCGCCTTGAGCCCGCGCGCGAGCCAACCGCTCCGCGGCGAGTACGACGGCGCGACCACACCGATGACATCTCCCCTCGTGAGCGGCGCTGGCTTCTGCAGCGGCGGGAGGGAAATGGCGGGCGACGAGATTGGTAGCGTCTCTGGCATCGGTAGCGGCGAGAGGTACAAGTAAGATACCCCTCACTAGAAGCACATGGCGAGCCGAACGATTGCCGATGCGACCAATCAGCCGCTGGAAGGGTGGGGCAGGGGAGTCGTAAGTACTTGCCGTACTTCCTCTTCCGCAGCCGCGCGGAGATGTACGTCCCTGGCGACCCGCTCGGCGGCCTCGACTGCCGCAGTGACAGACTCCACGCCAATGGAGCCGATCTGAAGACGCAGGAGGCCGAGGCGGATGTTCTCCAGCGCCGTCACCGTTTCTGCCAATCGACGTTGGGCAGCATCGCGCACGGCGATCAACTCCGCGCGTACGGCCGCGTGTTCATCGGCCGCAGACGATGCGGAGCTCGCGCCGGCGATACTCGACGACGTCGAAATCGACGGCACGCGGTCGAACTGCGCCAACTGCTCGCCGAGCTTCTCGATCTCTACTCTGAGCGCCCCGGCGTCGCGCTCCAAGGTGCGAACCGCGTCGGGAAGGCCGCGCAGATCGCGTCGTGCTTCGGCCGGGAGCGCCTGAAAGAGCAGGTCGGTGGCGCGCCCGAGCGCGATCTCCGTGACTTGTGAGAGCGCGGACGCCGGCGCCACTGGCGCGAGTCCTACGCGTGCCAACCGCAAGAATCGCTCGCCCCAGCGGCTGTTCCAGAATGCGAGGTGTAACTGTCCGAAGCGGTGGCGAAGGCGCTCGCGAACGATCGCGCCGACCGCCAGAACGCTGGTGATCGAGCCGATTGCAGCTGCGGCGAATGCGATCACGCTTCGCGTGTTGCTCTGCCACAGCGGCGCCCGCGTGGCGAAGATCAGCACAGTCCAACTCACGGCGGAGATCGCCACCGCGACATTGCGCGCCCTGGTACCCTGCACGCGCGACTCGTACGCGATCTCCTCCCGCCGCTGCTGAATGTGCCCTCGCAGCGCGTCGCGAATGTCGTCGACACCGTAGCCGGCGGCGAGCACGCGCCGGATGCGAACGAGCGCGGGCAGCGCAGTGATGGCGGCCACGAGGCCAATTGGAAGTGCGGCGTACAGCAGCCGTCCACTGGCCATGAGCGGGAGCGCCGCCACACCGAGATACACACCGCCCACCACCCGCATCACGCTGGTCTGTTCGCTCCGAGCGATCCAGACGCGCAGCGGGGCGGGGATGACCCGCGGCGTCTCGCTTGCGCCGGTGAGCGCTTCGGCCAGCGCCTCACCGGATGCGAAGCGGCGCGCGGGGTCTTTCGCCAGGCACCGGTCTACCGCCTCGCACAGTGACCTCGGCACCGCTGGCGCGACCGACGCGAGCGGCGACGCCGGCTCTGAGATCTGCTTGGCGAGCAGGGCGGGTGTGCTCGGCGCATCGAAAGGCAACCGTCCGCTCAGCGCCACGTGGGCGACGATGCCGAGCGAGTACAGATCGCTGCGGGCGCCGAGTGCTTCGCCCGACGCCTGCTCGGGACTCATGTAGTGCGCGCTCCCTAACACTAATCCGGCGTCGCTTCCGATGTCGGGAGTCTTCTCGGCGCGCGCGATGCCGAAGTCGGTGAGCATGGCGCGCCCGCTGCCGCGCTCGATGAGGATGTTCTCCGGCTTCACGTCGCGGTGCACGATGCCGCGCGCGTGAGCGTACGCCAGCGCCCACGCCGCCTCGCGCAGCACGCGCGCGCCTTCGTGCGGCGACAGCGGGCCGTGGCTGCGCACGCGGCTCCCGAGCGTTTCGCCCTCCACATACGCCATGGCGAAGTAGACGAAATCCGCCCGCTCGCCGACGCGAAAGATCGGCACGATGTTCGGGTGCGACAGCCGCGCCGCCGTGCGCGCCTCCCGGAGGAAGCGCTCGCGCAGCGCTGGCTGCGCCGCCAGCCGCGGCGGCAGAATCTTGAGCGCGACCAGCCGGTCCAGGCTCACCTCGCGCGCGAGGTAGACGATCCCCATCCCGCCGCGGCCGAGCTCCCGCTCGAGCGAGTATTCCCCCGCGAGCGCTTCCTGGAAACTGATGAACTCGGGATCGATCATCGCCGGCAACGGTAGCGGAAGGGACAGCGAAGTCGCGCTGTGAAATGACGATTGCCCGGCGCCTCCCGCCACCGCGCAGCAGAGGGACTGCCCCATCCAGAAAACCGTCCATTGAAATCCGCGTCCGCAGCCCGCAGTACGTCCGCAGTACGCAGTGCGCAGTTGGTCCGAGTCCGCAGTCCGCAGCCCTGCTGCGCAGTTGGTCCGACTCCGAAGTCCGCCGCCCTGCTGCGCGATTATGTTACAATCATGCCCTCGCCTGACACCTACTTCCGCAAAGGCTTTGGCCTCAAAGCCGAGGTCCAGGATGATCTCGCCGTCTACGGCGGCCGCATCGTGGACGTCATGCGCGACCGCGACTACACGTTGCAGGTGGGCGACATCACCCTCCGCCTCGCCCGCGAGTTCGGCTTCTGCTACGGCGTCGAGCGCGCGGTGGAGTACGCCTATCAGGCGCGGCGGAAGTTTCCCGACAAGCGCATCGTGCTCGTCGGGGAGATCATCCACAATCCGCACGTCAACAACAAGCTGCGGGAGCTGGGCGTCCGGATTCTGGAGCGCGGCGCCGATGGCTTCGACTTCGGCGACATCACGCCAAACGACGTCGTGATTCTGCCGGCGTTCGGCGTCACCATCGACGATTTTCAGCGGCTGCACGCGATCGGTTGCGTCCTCGTGGACACCACCTGCGGCTCGGTGCTCAATGTGTGGAAGCGGGTGGACAGCTATGCCCGGGATGGCTTCACGGCGTTGATCCATGGCAAGTACGCGCACGAGGAGACGCGCGCGACCGCGTCGCAGGCGCGAAAGCATGCCGGCGGCCAGTACCTCGTGGTGCGGAACATGGACGAGGCGCGCCTCGTCTGCGATTTCATCGAAGGACGCATCGCCGCACAGGCGATCCTGTCCCGCTTCGCGCCGCACGCGGTATCGCCGGGCTTCGATCCGGCGCGCGATCTGCAGCGCATCGGCGTGGCCAACCAAACGACGATGCTGGCGAAGGAATCGCTCGCGATCGCCGAGGAAGTCGGAGCAGCAATCGCGCGCGCCCGCGGGGCCGAGGCGCGCGCTCGCGACTTCCGGAGCTTCGACACGATTTGCAGCGCCACGCAGGAGCGGCAGGATGCGGTGATCGAGCTGCTCGAGGAGCCGCTGGATCTGATGATCGTCATCGGTGGCTTCAACTCCAGCAACACGATCTCCCTCGCGTCGCTCTGCGCGGACCGCGTCCCGACCTTTCACATCGAGGTCGCCACCAGCATTGATCCCGTCGCCAAAACGATTCACCACCGCGTGTCCGGCGTTCATCATCACGAGGAAACCACCGCCGACTGGCTACCCGCCGGGCCGTTGCGCATCGGCATCACGGCGGGCGCGAGCACACCCAACAACAAGATCGGAGAGGTGATCACCCGCGTGCTCGCCACGCGCGACCTTCAGCTCGAGTTCTGAGGCGCGCGTCCGTTCCCGCTGCGGTTGCCCGGTCGTATCTTGCGATGTGCGATTCAACCGGTACATCGCTCTCGGCGACTCGATGTCCATCGATCTGTATCCGGCGCTCGATCTCGGATTGACCGACGTTGCCGTGGCGTTGGAGCGCTCCGTCGACGCCGGCACGGTTGCTCCCGTGGGCGCCGCGTCGCTCTTCTATAGAAACGAAGATGAGCAGTGGCCCGAAGATCAGGGCGCCGACCTCGTGAGCCAGTTCCCATCCATCGAGCCGCGCATCCTGGCGCAGGACAATGCGACGATCGGGGACATCTTCGGTGAGCAGCTTCCCGGGATCGACGAAGACCAGGAAGCCACGCTCGTGACGCTGACCGCCGGCGGAAACGATCTGCTCAGCGCCTTCGCCAACAAGCCCCGGCATGATCTGCTGGTGCGCATCGCCGACGACATCGCCGACGCGTACGACTTCCTGGTGAAGTCGATACGCGAGGCGCGGCCCAACTCGGGGCTGGTGCTCACGACGATCTACGACCCGTCCGACGGCACCGGGCGCGTGCCGGGCGTGCTCGAGAGCGCGGGACCCATGCCCCTCGATGTGCTCGAGCGTCTGAATGGCCGGATCAGACGTATCGCCGATGACACAGAGGGAGCCATCGTCGCCGATGTGCATGCGCACTTTCTTGGACACGGTGTGTCGGCGCCGGAGAAGGAGCGCTGGTACTGGCGCCGCTCCCTCATCGAGCCGAACGCGCGCGGCGCCAGCGAGATCCGTCACGTCTGGCTCGAATCCTTGCAGCAGCTGCAGGAAGTCCTGGACTGATCGACCCGAGCATCCGATGACCGGAGCACTCGACCAGCTCGACACGTTGCGGCGCCAGTCCACCGCCGGCGCGATGGCAACGCTGGTGGCCGCGAAAGGTGCCACGCCGAAGAAAGCGGGCGCGAAGATGTGGGTCGACGCAGCGGGCGACATCCTTGGGTCGGTGACGATCGGCGGCTGTGTCGACGCCGAGGTGGTGCGTGCCTCTGACGCGGTGATCAAGCGCGGCGGCGCGTCGCTGCTCGAGCTCTCGCTCGGCGACGAGGAGGCATGGGACATCGGCCTCACCTGCGGCGGAGCGGTCGAAGTGCTCGTGGAATGCGTGGACGGCCGCGACGCCGGCGACCCCGTGCTCGCTGCCTACGACACTGCGGCCGCCGAAGTGGCCGCCGGTCGCCGCGCGATCATCGTGACGGCGCTGGACGGCGGTCGCGAGCGGATGGTCGTCGGCGCGAACAGGCGGCTCTTCGGCTCGTTTGGCGACGCGCCCCTCGACGCCGCAGTGGTCGAGGAGGCGCTCACGCAGATGCCGGCGTCTTCGTCGGCGGTGCGGGAGGTCCGCACCGCCGAAAGCAGCCGGCGCTTCTACTTCGAGCTGCTCCGGCCCGCGGAGACGGTGGCGATCTTCGGTGCCGGAGACGTGGCGATGTCGCTGGCGGTGATCGCGCGCGAGCTGGGCATGCGCACCATCATCGTCGACGCCCGGGAGCGGTACGCAACGCGCCAACGCTTTCCCTCCGCCGACGAGCTGCTCGTCGGCATGCCGTCGGAGATCGCGGAGCGACTTCCTGCATCGGCGTCGTTGTACGTCGTGCTGGTGGCGCACGACTATAAGTACGAGCTGCCCGTGCTTCGTCACGTTTTGCGTAGCGACGTCGGGTACGTCGGCATGCTGGGGAGCAGGAAGCGCGGCGCCGCGCTGAAGAACATGCTGCGCGCCGAGGGCTTCACCGACGACGAGCTCGCGCGCATTCACACGCCGATCGGATTGAACATCGGAGCGAAGAGCGCCGCCGAGATCGCGCTCGCGATCGCGGCGGAGATCGTCGCCGTCCGGGAGGGAGCGGCGAAGGCATGACGGCCAGATCCTACGGCGGTCTGGTGCTCGAGCACTTTCGCCATCCGCGCAACCACGGGAAGCTTGCCGACCCCGATGTGTCGGAGGAAGGCGTGAATGCTCTCTGCGGCGATATCATCCGCGTCGACCTCGCGTTTCGCGGTGAGCGCATCGAAGACGTGCGCTTCACGGCGAACGCATGTGCGATCTGCGTGGCGTCGGCGTCGCTGCTGACCGAGCGGCTGATGGGCATGACCACTGCCGCGGCGGCGGCACTGCGGGAGGAATCGGCGGTCGCGCAGCTGTCGACGGAGATTCCGGAGGGTCGCGTCAGCTGTGCCGTCCTGCCGCTCCGCACCGCGCAGCGCGCTGTGGCGCGGTGGCGCGCTATGCACGTCGCATGATCGCGGCGATTCTCCTCGCCGCCGGCCAGGGCCGGCGCTTCGGCGCCGAAGTGAGCAAGCTCGTGGCCCCGTTAGGCACGAGCACGGTGGTGCGCCAGACGGCGATCCGGCTGCTGGCGTCGCCCGTGGATCGGGTGCTCGTCGTGGTGGGGGCCGGCGCCGCAGGCGAGTCCGTCCGGCGCGCCCTCGAGGGCCTGGACGTCGCGTTTGTCGACAATCCCCGTCACACCGAAGGCCTCGGAACGTCAGTGGCGGCCGGCATCACGGCCCTCGACGACAGCGTGGATCTCGCCCTCGTAGCGCTCGGCGATCAGCCGTCGGTGTCCGGTGTGGTCGTGAACGACCTCATCATTGCCCGGCGCAGGACGGACAAGCCGATCATCGTGCCGCGCTACAACGGGCAGCGCGGGAACCCGGTGCTCTTTCAGCGCGACATCTTCCCGGAGCTGCGGCGACTGACCGGCGATACCGGCGCGCGCGAGATTATCGAGAGGGAACCCTCGCGGGTAGAATGGTTGGACGTCCACAGCCCGATGCCGGCGGACGTCGACACACCCGAAGACCTCGAGCGTTTGCGGCGAGGAGGAGCAACGACAGATGGCTGACAAGCATACCAGTGAAAAGATCGAGCGCAGCGACGCGGAGTGGCGTGAGAAGCTGACGCCCGAGCAGTACCACGTCTGTCGCGAGCAGGGCACCGAGCGCGCGTTCACGGGCAAGTACTGGAACGAGCATGCGGCAGGCACCTACCGGTGTGCCGCCTGTGGCGAGCCGCTGTTCGACTCGAGCACCAAATTCGACTCCGGCACAGGCTGGCCCAGCTTCTACGCGCCGGCGTCGCCGGACAGCGTCGAGGAGCGGGAGGATCGGAGCCACGGCATGCGGCGCGTCGAGGTGGTCTGCTCGAAGTGCGGCTCGCATCTGGGCCATGTCTTCGACGACGGCCCCGCTCCGACCGGTCAGCGGTACTGCATGAACTCGGCGGCGCTGGACCTCGAGAAGAAGTGATCGAGCGGCTGTTGCTCACACTGCGCGCCCTCGCCGCCGGCGGCGGTGTAAGCGACGCTCGCCTGCAGCGACTCGCGGGCGACTACCTCGACGCGTACCGATTGATCGTCGACTGTCCACAGCTCGAATTAGGGTCGACCGCGCGCGCGGCCGTGGAGGATGTCGCGCTCGTGGCGGAGCGCATTGGCCAGGGGGCGGCCACGGAAGCAACGCGCCGGGCCGGCGCCGCTGCCGCCCGCCGGGCCCTGTTCGCGCTCGGTGAAGCGGTGAGCACAGGGGAGTCGCCCGCGGTCGCGGACGGTGCTATCCTAGACCGCCCTCAAGGCTGACCGTCTCGAGCGCCGGTGCGCGAGCGGTCCGGCCAGTCCATCCACCCGATCCGGAACAGCGCGAGCCATGTCGCTCTGTCGGGCGTTGTGCCTCGTTCCCGCCGCCGTCGCTGTGGCGGCCGCGCAGTCGACTCAACGCAATGCCGATATGGCGCACCGGTCAGCGGTGTACGCGCCTAACGGGATCGCGGCGACGAGTCAGCCGCTGGCGACGTCGGCGGCGCTCGCGGTGCTGCAACGTGGCGGCAATGCCGTCGACGCGGCGGTGACGGCGGCGGCGGTGCTCGCGGTCGTCGAGCCGATGATGACCGGCATCGGTGGTGACATGTTCGCGATCGTGTGGCCGGCCAACGAGCGGAAGCTGGTCACGCTGAACGCGAGTGGCCGCGCCGGCGCGGGCATGACGCGCGAGGAGCTGCTGCGCCGCGGGCGCACGCATATCGTCGGTCGCAGCGCCGAATCGATCACGGTACCGGGCGCGCTGGCCGGCTGGGACGCGCTGCTGAAGCGCTACGGCACCATTTCGCTCGCCCAAGCCCTCGAGCCGGCCATCCGCTACGCCGGCGAGGGCTTCCCCGTTACGCCTGTCATCGCCGCTGATTGGGCAGGTGCCCGCGATGTGCTGGTGCGCGATGAAGGTGGCGGCGCCCGTGCGACCTTTCTCATCGACGGCACGCGCACGCCGCGGGCGGGCGAATGGTTCCGCAATCCCGATCTCGCGGCGACGCTGCGCGCCATCGCGGCGGGCGGCCCGAAGGTGCTGTACGACGGCCCGTTAGGCGAGACGATCGTTGCGCGCGTGCGTGAGCTGGGCGGCTTCCTCACCATGGACGACCTGCGGCAGAACGTGCCCACGTGGGAGACGCCCATCTCCACCACATTCAAGGGCTATCGAGTTTGGGAGCTGCCGCCGAACAACCAGGGCATCGCCACGCTCGAGATGCTGCGGATGCTGGAGCCGTACGATCTGTTGGCCATGGGTCACAACACGGCCGCGTATCTCCACCTGCTGATCGAGGCAAAGAAGCTCGCGTACGCCGACCTCGCGCGCTTCGTGGGCGATCCCGAGCATCTGGACGTCCCCGCGACGCATCTGTTGTCCGACGCCTTCATCGCCGAGCGGCGCACGCATCTCGATCCGCGGCGCGCGCACGAGCACCCCGCGCCCGGGCCAGCCGTCCTGGCCAGCGAGACCATCTATCTCACCGTCGCCGACAAGGACGGCAACATGGTCTCCTTCATCAACAGCCTGTTCGACGAATTCGGATCCGGCGTCGTGGTGCCCGGAACCGGCTTCGCGCTGCAGGACCGCGGTGCCGGCTTCACCCTCGAACCTGGGCTGCCGAACACCGTCGCGCCGGGCAAGCGGCCCTTTCACACGCTCATTCCCGGCTTCGTCACCAGGCCCGCGGCCCAGATGCGGCCGGACGGCAGCGGTGACGAGCCGTACATGAGCTTCGGTCTGATGGGCGGCGCGATGCAGGCGCAGGGACACGCGCAGTTTCTGTTGAACCTCCTCGTCTTCGGCATGGACGTGCAGCAGGCGATCGACGCGGCACGCTTCCGCCACCTCGACGGCAATCGTGTGGCGATCGAGACGCCGGTCCCCGACAGCGTCCGCGCGGCGCTGCGCGCGCTCGGGCACGAGATCATCGATGAGCATCACACGGCGTTCGGCGGCGCGCAGGCGATCATTCGGCTGCCGCACGGCTGGGTCGCCGGCTCGGATCCCCGCAAAGACGGACACGCGGCCGGCTATTGACCACACCACTCGTTCCTGTCCCGTCTTCTCCTCGAACCCGATATTGGAGAGCCCACGATGGAACCTAACGAACGGTTGCGCGCCCTCGCGGCGTCCCGATGGCGTGTGGCGCTCGTGCTCACAGCGGCCACGGTCGTCATCTACTTCGGCTTCATCGCGCTCATCGCCTACGATCGGCCGTTCATGGCCAGGCTTATCGTGCCGGGGCTGAGCGTCGGCATTGCGTTGGGTGCCCTGGTGATCGTGGCATCGTGGCTGCTGACGCTCGGGTATGTGCGCTGGGCGAACACACGATACGATGTCGAGTTGCGATCGCTCGTTGACGGGAGCGGACGATGAACGCCGCGAGCTCGATCGGTCACCCGAACACGGTCGCGATGGGGTTCTTCGTTCTGTTCATCGCCATCACGTTAGGCATCACGTACTGGGCGGCGCGACGGACGAGGACCACGGAGCACTTCTATGCCGCCGGCCGCACGATCACCGCCGGCCAGAACGGCTTCGCCCTCGCCGGCGATTACATGAGCGCGGCGTCGTTTCTCGGCATTGCCGGCCTCGTGTCGACGACCGGATTCGACGGCTTGATCTACTCCACGGGCTGGCTGGTGGGCTGGCCGGTTGTGCTCTTTCTCATCGCCGAGCCGCTCCGGAATCTTGGACGCTACACCTTCGCCGATGTCGTGGCGTTGCGGCTACGCCAGCGCCCCGTGCGCATCGCAGCGGCGATCGGCACGCTCGCCACAGTGATTCTGTACCTCATCGCGCAGATGGTCGGCGCGGGCGGGTTGATACGCCTGATGTTCGGCCTCAGCTACGAGACGGCCATCGTTCTCGTCGGCGTCGCCATGATCGCGTACGTGTTGTTCGGCGGCATGCTGGCCACCACGTGGGTGCAGATCGTGAAGGCCGCGCTCCTTCTGACCGGCGCCTGCCTGCTCGCCCTGCTCGTGCTGGCGCGTTTTGGAATGAATCCGGCGGCGCTGTTCGCCGCCGCGGCGGCAAAGTATGGCAATGGCGTGCTCGCGCCGGGGAAGCTGGTGTCGAACCCGCTCGACGCGATCTCGCTCGGCATGGCGCTGATGTTCGGCACCGCCGGCCTCCCGCACATTTTGATGCGCTTCTATACGGTTCCGGACGCGAAGGCCGCGCGCACGAGCGTGTTCTACGCCACGGGGCTGATTGGCTTCTTTTATCTCCTCACCTTCGTTCTTGGCTTCGGCGCGATGGTGCTGGTTGGCCCCGACGCGATCAAGGCCGTCGACAAGGGAGGAAACATGGCGGCGCCGCTGCTCGCGGAGCTGCTCGGGGGCACGCCCTTCCTCGGGTTCATCGCCGCGGTGGCCTTCGCTACGATCCTGGCGGTGGTCGCCGGACTCACGCTGTCCGGCGCGGCCGCGCTCTCTCACGATCTGTGGGTGAACGCTGTGCGCGGTGGTGAGGCCAGCTCGACGGAACAGTTCCGCGTGGCGCGGATGGCGACGGTCTGTCTCGGCGTCATCGCGGTCTTCCTCGGCATCACCTTCAAGAGCCAAAACGTGGCGTACATGGTGGGACTCGCGTTTGCGATCGCCGCCAGCGCGAATTTTCCGGCGCTCCTGCTGTCGATGTTCTGGCGGCGCCTGACGACGGCGGGCGCGGTGTCGAGCATGCTCTTTGGCACGGTCGCGACGCTGGTGCTGATCTATCTCTCACCCACCCTGCAGATCGACGTGTTCAAGCACACGACCGCCACCTTCCCGCTGAAGAATCCGGCGCTCGTCACGATTCCACTGTCGTTCATCGTCTGCATCGTCGTGTCGCTGCTCGGCTCGAGGCCCGCCGGCGAGGGCGATGCCGAGCGACATCGGGAGCACGAGCGACAGATGCACCTCGGCGCGCCCGTCGTGGACGTCGGCTAGAGATCACGCCGTTCGAGCAGTACATTCGCACGCGTGTCACCGATGTTGCCACGAGATCACAACCACTCTGCGTCAGGAGACCGTATGCGCAGTCTGCTCAGCACTCTCGCTCTGCTCGTCTTCGCGGCGCCATTGGCCGCACAGAAGCCACAAGGCAGAGATGACGACCCCACGCACAAGGTCGCCGGTGGAACGGTACCCGCCGGATGGACGGTGCGCGTCGACGACAAGGACGCCGTGCGTGGCATGTCATCGGCGAATCTGAAGTTCGTGGGCATGGGCACTGGTTATCACGTCACGGCCGGCCCCGCCGCGATCTTATACAACCCGAACGACGTCGTGACCGGTAACTACACAGTCCATGCGTCGTTCACGCAGACCAAAGCGCCGATGCATCCCGAGGCCTATGGCCTGGTGATCGGGGGAAAGAACCTCCCCGACAGTACGCAGGAGTACATGTACTTCATCGTGCGCGGCGACGGGAAGTACATGATCAACCACAGAGGCGGATCCGTGGTACACAAGCTCGTGGACTGGACGCCGAGCGATGCCGTCCACAAGGCAGACGAGTCGGGAAAGGCCACTAACGATCTAGCGGTGCGGGTGACGAGCGATTCGGTGGCGTTCATCGCCAACGGCACACCGGTGCAGACGTTCGCGAAGTCAGAGCTGCATGGCTTCAACACCGATGGTCAGGCGGGATTCCGCGTCAACCACAATCTCGACGTGCACGTCGCGAACTTCGGCATCACGAAGTAGCTCGTTTTGACAACCAGCACTGCGCCAGAGGCGCGCACCACCGGTGCGCGCCACGCCGCCGGCAGCGGTCACCGCGCCGCGGTCACCGCGAGCTTCCTCGGCTGGACGCTCGATGCGTTCGACTTCTTTCTCGTCATCATGAGCGTGACGGCGATCGCGCAGGAGTTCGGTCGCCCGAAGTCCGATATCGCGGTCGCCATCACGCTCACGCTGGCCTTTCGCCCCGTCGGCGCCTTCGTGTTCGGCCTGATGGCCGATCGCTACGGTCGGCGCCTGCCGCTCATGATCGATCTCGTCTTCTTCTCGATCGTGGAGGTGGCGACGGGCCTCACGCACAGCTACGCGCTGTTCCTGGTGCTGCGCGCGCTGTTTGGAATCGGCATGGGTGGAGAGTGGGGCGTGGGCGCTTCGCTCGCGATGGAGAAGGCTCCCGCCGGCCGCCGCGGCATTCTCTCGGGACTGTTGCAGGAGGGGTACGCGACCGGCTACCTGCTCGCCGCGGTGTGCTACTTCTTCGTCTTTCCGCGCTGGGGGTGGCGGCCGATGTTCTTCATCGGAGGACTGCCGGCGCTCCTCGCGCTGTTCGTGCGGGCGCGCGTCACGGAATCGGAGGTGTGGCAGCGGACGCGCCATCATGACTGGGGCAGCCTCGGCCGCGCGATCGTCTCCAACTGGAAGCTGTTTTTGTATCTGGTCGTGCTGATGACGATGATGAACTTCGTCTCCCACGGCACGCAGGATATGTATCCGACGCTGCTCCAGAGCGACTGGAAGATGAGCCCGCAGCGTACGGCCGCGATCACCGCGTTTTCGATGATCGGCGCGATCACGGGCGGCATCGTGTTTGGCTATCTCTCCGATCGCTTTGGGCGCCGCAAGGCCATCGTGACTGCGCTGGTGCTCGCGATTCTCGTTGTCCCCCTGTGGGCGTTCCCGCCAAACGTGGCCTGGTTGCTCGAGGGCGCGTTCATCATGCAATTCATGGTGCAGGGCGCGTGGGGCGTGATACCGGCTCACATCAACGAGCTGTCCCCCGACAGCGTTCGCGGTTTTCTGCCCGGCTTCGCGTACCAATGCGGCGTGATGCTGGCGAGCTCGGTGGCGTACATCGAGGCAGTTTTCGCCGAGCGACTCACGTTCGCCACCGCGATGTCGTTGACTGCGGTGACGGTGTTCCTGCTCGGTGCCGTGGCAGCCTGGGCCGGCCGCGAAAAGCACGGCGTCTTGTTCGGCGACGTGGTCTCGAGTGGCCGCTGACAGTCGCGGATAGCTAGCTCGCGGCGCGCGGCATCAGTCTAGAGACAGACCGCGGTCCACACCGTACATTCGTGGCCATGCTCCTACCCCTGGTCGGCTTCTTTCAGTTGCTCCAAGCGCAAACGATCGCCGTGCACAGCGGTCGCGCGCACGAGCTCGTGGTGCATCCGCCGCGATTCGTCGCTGATGCGGTGATCGACGGCGTGCTCGACGAGCCGGAGTGGGGGAAGGCTGCCGTGCTCACTGGGTTCTCGCAGTTCTCTCCCCACGACGGCCTGCCCGCCGTCGACTCGACGCGAGTGCTCGTTTGGTATTCGCCCACGGCCATCTACTTTGGGATCCGCGCCTTCGAGATTCACGGCCAGCCGCACGCGACGCTCGCCGATCGCGATCACATCGACGCCGACGATCAGGTGCAGATCCTTCTCGGGACCTTCAACGATGGCCGTCAGGCGATGGTGTTCGGCGTCAATCCCCTCGGCGTGCAGATGGACGGCACGATCGTAGAGACGAACACGCAGTCCAGTGGCGGCTTCCTCGTGCAGGTGGCGGCGCGCGACTCCGTCGACCGAAGTCAGGACTTCGTATTTCAGTCGAAGGGGCACATCACCGAGTACGGCTACGAGGTGGAGGTGCGCATTCCCTTCAAGTCGCTGCGCTACCAGGCGCTGGACGTGCAGAGCTGGAGCATCAACGTGGTCCGCGAGATCCGGCACTCCGGGTGGGAGGACTCGTGGGCGCCGGCCACGCACGCCGCCACGTCATTTCTCCAGCAGTCCGGCACACTGGAGGGGCTCACCGGCCTGAATCGCGGCCTCGTGCTCGACGTGGCGCCCGTGGTCACGCAGCGCACGACCGGCGCGCAGCTTTCGCCGCTGCACGGCGAAGGATGGCGCTACAGTGCCGCTCAGCCGCAGCTCGGCGGAAATGTGCGCTGGGGGATCACGAATAATCTGACCCTCAACGCCACGGTGAAACCGGATTTCGCCGAGGTGGAATCGGACGCCACGAAATTCGTGTTCGATCCACGATCGGCGATCAGCTACCCGGAGAAGCGGCCTTTTTTCCTCGAGGGGATGGACGCCTTCAACACGCCGGGTGGCCTGGTGTACACTCGCGACATCGTGCAGCCGGTCACCGCAACGAAGCTCACCGGAAAGGTCTCAGGGACGACGGTCGCGTTGCTCTCCGCCATAGACAATCACACGTTCTCGCTCTCGTACGATCCCGTGGCCGGCGGAGGCCACAATCCGATATACAACATCGCGCGGTTGCAGCGTGATGTCGGCGAGCAATCCAAGATCGGCGTGACCGTCACCGACAAGGAGGACGGTGCATGGTCCAACCGTCTCCTCGACTTGGACGGCAGCATCATCTTTCGCCGCGCGTATTCGCTGAACTTTCAGGGCGCGGCGAGTCGGACCACGTCCGGCGACAGCGCGGTGAGCGCGCCATTATGGAACGCCTCGTTCAATCACCGCGGGCGGAACCTGATCTTCCGATACGCGCTGTCGGGGATGGATCCGAATTTCATCGCGGCGAGCGGCTTCATCAGCCGCCCTGGCGTCGCGCACGCCACGGCGGATCAGAACTTCGTGTGGTACGGCCCCCGCGGCTCGTTGTTCGAGAGCGTGACGTTCAATCCGATGTTCGACCACCTCTGGAAGTACGGCGCGCTGATGCACAGCGCCGATGCGCTGGAGAAAAAGTATCACCTCAGCCTGGAGACGCAGCTCCGCGGCGGCTGGTCCGGCGGCTTCGCCGTGTACCTCGAGTCGTTTGGCTACGATCCGGCGATCTTTCCGAACGTCTACGTCGAACGCGCTCGCGGAGCCGTGGTGGACACGGTTCCTTTCGACGGGAAGGTGCGGCTGTACAATCACGACTGGGTTGCGTCGCTGAACACGCCGCAATGGTCGATGTTCAACTTCACGGCCCTTGGGATCGTCGGTCCCGACGATGATTTCGACGAGTGGGCGACGACGAACATCTGGTACCTGAGCCTCGGTGCGCTCGTTCGTCCAAACGACAAGCTGCGTATCACGCCGACCTTGAGCTATCAGAGCTTCGACCACCCGCAGACAGGAAGCGTATATCGGAGCGGCCACATCGTCCGCGTGAAGACGGAGTACCAGCTGTCGCGGCCGATCTTTCTGCGCCTGGTGGGGGAGTATCGCGGCAACGAGCACCTCCCGCTGGTGGATTGGTCGCGCACCGGCGGCGCACTGCTCTACTACAATCCAGCCACCCACAGCTACACGCGATCGGCGTTCTCCCGCACGAAGAGCTTCCGCACGGACTGGCTGTTCTCGTATCAACCCTATCCGGGTACGGTCTTTTTCGCCGGCTATGGCAACAGCTCGGCGCCGAACGCGTTCCGCCTCGATCAGCTGACGGAGACTCGCTACCGCACCACGGACGCGTTCTTCATCAAGTTCTCGTATCTCTTCCGGATGTAGCGCCGGCGAGCCGTCACTCACGTGCTTCGTCGAGCGCTCGGGCTTCGCGATCTCGTCCTGTTCAATCTCGTTGCCGTCATCGGTCTCCGATGGCTGGCGACGTCAGCGAAGGCGGGGCCGAGCGCGCTCGTCCTCTGGCTCCTCGCGGCCATCCTCTTCTTCGTTCCGCAGGGGTTGGTCGTCGTGGAGCTGTCCTCGCGCTTTCCCGACGAGGGCGGCATATACGCCTGGACGAAGGAAGCGCTCGGTGAGGGACACGGCTTCCTCTGCGGCTGGTGCTACTGGATCAACAATGTCCTGTACTATCCCAATCTTCTGATCTCGACGGCGGTCATCGCCACCTTCGTGATCGGCAAAGGGGAGTCGGGCTTGTCGGACACCTGGAGCTACGTGCTCGCGGCCACGCTCATCTGTCTCTGGGTGGCCGTGGCATTGAACATCGTGGGGCTCGGCACCGGGAAGTGGCTGCAGAACCTGGGCGGCATCGGCACCTACGTGCCCGGCGTCCTGCTCGCCGCGTTAGGCCTGTGGTCGCTGGCGGCCCATGCGCCCGCGGCGAACCCGGTAACGGCGCACAATCTAGCGCCGAATCTCACGGACCTGTCGACACTGAATCTGTGGGCGTCGATCGCGTTCGCGTTCGCCGGCCTGGAGTTGTCGGCGACGATGGGCGAGGAGATCGAGAATCCGCGGCGCAATCTGCCGCGTGCGATCTACATCTCGGGGCCGCTGATCGCGCTCGTGTACATCGCCGGCACGTGGTCGCTGCTCCGCCTCGTGCCGGTGACGCATCTCAACATCGTGTCCGGCTTTCTGCAGGCCATCGATGCCGGTGCGCGGTCGTTCGTCCCGGTGCTGTGGTGGCTCGCGCCCTTCGCGGCGTTCTGCTATACGATTGGCAACGTCGGCGGAGTCGGGGCGTGGCTCAGTGGTCCGGCACGCGTTGCCTTCGTGATCGGGCTCGATCGCTACTTCCCACCAGCCTTCGGCCGCGTCCACTCGCGCTGGCAGACGCCGTACGTCGCGATCCTGGTGCAGGCGACGCTGGCGACGCTGTTCCTGCTTGTATCGGTGCTTGGCAAGGGCACCACCGTGGAGCGGGCGTATCTCATCCTGCTGGACACGCAGCTGCTCGTGTACTTCATCCCCTATCTGTATCTGTTCCTGGTGTTCCTGCTCCACCGGCGGCGTGATGCGGCGCGCCCGATCTCCGATACAGCGGTGTCGGTGATTCGCGCGCCGGGCGGGAGAATCGGAGGCTACCTGATTGGAGCTTGTGGCTTCGCGATCACGCTCTTCGCGATGGCGGTGGCGATGATTCCCCCTTCGTCGGGCGAGAGCGCCCTGCCCTTCGAGCTGAAGGTGGTGGGAGGTGCGGGCGCGTTCGTCGCCTTCGGTGGGCTGGTCTACTGGCGTGCCTCACGGGCGGGTCGCCACGAGCCGCAGCCGGCGAGCGATTGGCCGTAGACGCTGCCACGAATTAAGCTGTAGCGACACGCCGACGAACTGCCGATCGGCCAGGCCGCACCGTCACGTCGACACAGTCACCCTCATGAGCGCAGAGAACCCGATCGAGGCGACTGCCAGCGGCGCAGCCTCGGGCATGAGCGCCGACGAGGAGCCCAAGGACCTTGGATTCGGCGCGGCGATTGGCCGTGAACACGAGCAGCGTCTGCTCAATCGTGACGGCACCTTCAATGTCCGCCGCCACGGCCTACGCTTCTGGGAATCGCTGAGCCTCTATCACTCCGCGTTGTCGATGGGGTGGACGCACTTCCTCGGCATGCTCGCCGGCGGCTATCTCCTGCTCAACGCGCTGTTCGCGGCGGCGTACCTGCTCTGCGGCCGCGACGCGTTAGGCGGCGACAGCGCGGACAGCCTCGGCGGCCCGTTCTGGAAAGCGTTTTTCTTCAGCGTGCACACCTTCGCGACGATCGGCTACGGCAGCATCGTCCCGCGCGGCATCGCGGCAAATGTGCTCGTGACGATCGAATCGCTCTTTGGCCTGCTCGGCTTCGCGCTCGCCACCGGTCTCCTGTTTTCCCGCTTCTCGCGCCCGACGGGAAAACTGCTCTTCAGCAAGACCGCGATCATCGCGCCCTACCGCGGAATGACCGCGTTCATGTTTCGAATCGTGAACGCACGGAGCAGTCAGCTCATCGAGCTCGACGTCAAGGTGCAGTTCAGCCGCATCGAGTCGAGAGCGGGCGGGCCGATCCGCAAGTACGACCAGCTGACGCTCGAGCGAACCCACGTCGTATTCTTCCCGCTGAGCTGGACAGTAGTGCATCCGATCACGGAGAAGAGCCCGCTCTACGGTCTCTCACACGAGGACCTCGTGGAGCGGGACGCCGAGTTTCTCATTCTGCTCTCCGGCGTCGACGAGACGTTCTCGCAGACAGTGCATTCGCGCTCTTCGTACAAACCCGAAGAGATCGTCTTTGGCGCCCGATTCGCGAATATCTACAATCCCCTATCGCCGGAAGGATTGGTCAGCATCGACGTCTCGAAGCTGCACGACATCACGCCCGTGGACCTGGAGTCTGAGACGATGATGTCCGAGACGTCGACCTGGCATCACACGGGACATTTCGCTGGCTATGTACCGGCGCGCGAACAGACCACGGACGACGGTCGGCGCCAATCCTCAGGAAAGACCAGCTAGCATCGAGCTCAGCCTCTTTCGCCAGCAGCTCTGTAGGGCCTTTCCTCGTCACCGTCTGCTTGGCCGTCAAAGGCCGTCGCATCGGCGGCTGCCTCACCCTGCTCCAGCGGATTCGCTTCACGCGGCGGGGTGAAATTCGGTTCGCCCGTTCGCCCGCCGCCGTGGCGGCCAATGCCGCCCGAACGCCGCAGAACCGCCTCGCGACACGCGGCGAGCACCGCCTCCAGCGCCTCTATACCGTCATCCGTCGCTTCCAGGAAAAGATCGTTCACGACCGACTCGGCCCGTTCCAGCTGCGCGATCAGCATCTTGGCCTGACCCCGGCTGGGCATCGTGCCGCAGATCTTTGGCGTCGCTCGATTTCCGCAGGGTTTGCGTAGCACGATCACCGCGCCGCGCTTTCCTGGCTGCAGGAAGTACTCCGATCTGGAGGCACCTTCGTTCCGCCGCGGCCGCGGTCGTTTCGTCGTGCTTCTCCGTTTGGCCATTGCTACGGCAATCTCCTAGCAAGACATGAGAACAATATACGGCCGGTAGCCGGCCGTCACGGTGGAGACGAGGAGGACAAAGCCGAGTCACGCCAGCCGGCCATGCTCTGGTCATCGGCACCTGCCGGGGAACGCGGCAGCCCTTTCTCCATGTGGCCGGCCGATGGTCCATTTCTTAGCTTCCTCCTCCGTACAGGTCCTGCCGCTTCAGGGCTCCTGCTGCCCCCTTCCCGTCTCCTCCAACCTCGCATCATATGCGGAATTGCTCCCGCGCCCTGGCCGGCGCACTCTGGTCGTTCCTCCTGCTGGTCCCGTCACTCGGCGCCCAGCAGCCGGAAACAGCCTCCAAGCCAAGCAAGACGAAGGCTGACCTGCCTCTCAAGCCCGGTCGCGACATACGCTTCACGACGACGAAAGGCTCCTGGATCTCGCTGGACGTGAGCCCCGATGGGCAAACGATCGTCTTCGACCTGCTCGGCGACCTCTACACAGTTCCGATTACCGGCGGCAAGGCAACACGCCTCACGAGCGGAATGGCGCAGGACGTCCAGCCGCGTTTCAGCCCGGACGGTAAGCGAGTCGCCTTCGTGTCGGATCGATCTGGCGGGGACAACATCTGGATCATGTCGCTGGACGGCAGGGATACCGTCCAGCTGACGAAGGGAAACAACAGCCTCTACGTCTCCCCCGCTTGGACGCCGGACGGGAAGTACATCGTCGCATCGAAATCCAGCGGTTTGGGGGGAGCGGCCAAGCTGTGGATGTACCACGTGGACGGCGGCACGGGCATCCAGCTCGTACGCGAGCCGGCGCAGCTGAAGACACTCGGCGCGGCAGTCACGGCCGACGGGCGCTACATCTGGTACGCGCAGCGACAGGGCGACTGGTCCTACAACGCCATCTTCCCGCAGTATCAGCTCGCCGTCTACGATCGGCAGACGGGCGCGAGCACCACGATGTCGTCGCGCTACGGATCGGCGTTCCGGCCGGCGGTCTCGCACGACGGTAAATGGCTCGTCTACGGAACGCGTAACGAGACGAATACGGCGCTCCGGTTGCGCAATATGGAAAGCGGCGCCGAGGAGTGGCTTGCGTACCCCGTGCAGCGTGACGACCAGGAGTCCCGCGCGCCGCTGGATGTGCTTCCGGGGTACGCGTTCACGCCTGACGACAAAGCGGTGGTCGTGTCCTACGGCGGCGAGATCTGGCGCGTGCCGCTGGACCACAGCGCGCCGCGGAAGATTCCCTTCACCGCGGATGTAGACATCCAGGCGGGCCCGGAGGTGCGCTTCACCTATCGCGTCGACGACGCACGAACCTTTGCCGCGCATCAGATTCGCGATATCGCACCCTCGCCGGATGGTACCAAGCTGGCGTTCTCGTCCCTCGACCGCGTGTACGTGGTCGACTTGCCTAACGGCACACCGCGCCGGCTCACCGACAGCGACGCCAACGAGCACTTTCCGGCCTGGTCGCCCGATGGCAAGTCCGTGGCGTTCGTGACGTGGACCGACAAGCAAGGTGGTCACATCATGCGCGCCAGTGCCGACGGCCGCTCCAAGGCGCAGCAGCTCACGAAGATGCCTGCGTTGTTCGAGGAGCCTGCCTGGTCCCCGGACGGTAAGCGCATCGTGGCGGTCGTCGCGTCGGCACGCGATCTCCAGGAGGCGTACAGTGGCTTCTTCGGCACCGGGCAGGGTGCACGCTTCGCGTGGGTGCCGGCGAATGGATGTCCCTCCGGGTGCGATCTCCGCGTCATCGCGCCGACCGGCAATCGTCATCACCCGCACTTCACCGCCGACACGTCGCGGATCTTCGCTTACGGCGCCCAGGATGGCCTCGTGTCATTCCGATGGGACGGCACCGACATCAAGCCGCTGCTGAAGGTCACGGGACCCCTCCCGCCGCAGTCGACGCTTGACGACGATGAGCCGCACCCCACAGACGTGCCGATGTTGGCCAACTACGACCTGGAGCAGAATCCGACGCCACCGCCGGCGGCGCTCATCGTCATGGCCCCGCACGGTGATGAAGCGCTGGCGCAGGTAGGCAGCGACATCTACGTCATCACGGTGCCGTCGGTGGGCGGCTCGGCGCCGACCGTCTCCGTAGCGACTCCCGACGCCGCTGTCGTTCCCGTGCGGAAGCTCACCGACATCGGCGGCCAGTTTCCGGTGTGGGACGTCGCTCGTCACGCCGTGCACTGGGCCATCGGCAACGCGTACGTGACGTACGATCTCGATCGCGCCAAGCAGTACGACGACTCGGTGAAGCTCGCCACACGTGCGATGAGCGATAGCGCGCGCGCCGCGGCCGCCAAGGACACGACGAAGAAGACGGGTTTCAAGCCGGTGGAACAACGCATCACGGTGACGGCGACGCGCGATCTCCCGCAGTCGTCCGCCGTGCTGCGCGGCGCCCGCGCCATCACCATGAAAGACGGGGGCCCTGAGGTGATCGAGAACTCCGACATCGTCGTGCGCGATAACCGCATCGTTGGCGTCGGAGCCCAGGGTACCGTGCCGGTTCCGGCGGGTGCGCAGGTGATCGATGTGACGGGCAAGACGATCGTTCCCGGCTTTGTCGACACGCACTATCACCCGCAGTGGCTCATTCCGAACGTGCACAGCGAGCAGGTATGGCAATACCTCGCCACGCTCGCATATGGCACGACCACCACGCGTGATCCGCAGACGTCGACCACCGACGTGCTCACGTACGAGGATCAGGTGGAGATGGGTCGCATGGTTGGCCCGCGCATCTACTCGACCGGGCCCGGGGTCTTCGCGGCCGAGAACATCAAGAGTCTCGACGACGCACGCAACGTCCTCAAGCGGTATGCGCAGTACTATCAGACCAACACGCTGAAGATGTACATGACGGGCAACCGCCAGCAGCGCCAATGGATCATCATGGCGGCGAAGGAGCTCGGACTCATGCCCACCACCGAGGGAGGGCTCGATTACAAGCTCGACCTCACCCACGCGATGGACGGCTATTCGGGTATCGAGCACGCGCTGCCGATCACGCCGCTCTACGACGACGTGGTGCAGCTGTTCAAGGGCGTGGGCGTGACCAACTCACCGACGCTCATCGTGTCGTATGGCGGCCCGTTTGGCGAGAACTACTGGTTCACCAACACCAACGTCCACGACGACCCGAAGGTGCGGCATTTCTATCCCGAGGCGGAGCTCGACGGGAAGACGCGCCGTCGCGGCACCGGCTCCGGGGGCAGCCCGGGACCCGGCGGCTGGTTCATGCCTGACGAGTACGTGTTCTCGAAGCACGCCGCCTTCTCGAAGCAGCTGATCGAGGCGGGTGGTCGAGTCGGCATCGGCAGCCACGGACAGTTCCAGGGGTTGGGATACCACTGGGAGATGTGGATGATGGCGTCCGGCGGCATGTCCAATCACGACGTGCTCAAGGCGGCAACGATCCTGGGCGCCGAAGGCATCGGGATGGGCAAGGATCTCGGCTCCCTGGAGGCGGGGAAGCTTGCCGACCTCGTGGTGCTCGACAAAAATCCTCTCGACGACATCCACAACACGAACAGCATCCGTTACGTGATGAAGAACGGACGGCTGTACGACGGCGCGACGCTGAACGAAATGTATCCGGCGAAGCGCGTGCTCCCGACGTTCGTTTGGCAGACGGGCGCGCCGTCGGCGAACACCGGGGCGATGCCGTAAGAGCAGTCGGGAGTCGGTAGTCGAAAGTCGAGAGTAGGAGCGTCAACAGGAAGGGCTCGGCATGAGTAACCCATATGCCGAGCCTTTACCAGTCAAACGCCGTCACTCTCGACTGTCGACTATCGACTCCCGACTGCCGTTCTCCCGACTCTCGACTGCCTCCATCTCCGCGATCTCGCGCGTCGCGCCGAGCTCACGGAAGATCGCCAGCGCGCGCTTGGCCCATCGCGTGGCGGCGGCCGGTTCGTTCGCCGCACGCTTGACGGCCGCCAGCTCACGACTGGCCTCTGCCTCGAGCAGCTTGACGCGATGACGGACGGCCACGTGGACGGCGTCCGTGAGGCAGCGCTCTGCCGCGGCGAGGTCCCCCCGCTCGCGAAGGGCGCGGCCCTGCCACCGCTGCGCCTCACCTCGACCACACTCGTCGCCGATCTCGGCGTAGACTGCGCTGGCGAGCTGGCATTGGTGCACGGCATCGGCGAGCGCGCGCCGGGCGATGAGCACCTCGCAGCGGTTCACGAGCACACTCGCGATGAGCGGCCGGTTGCCCTGCTCCTCGAATAACGTCAACGCGCGCCGATACGCGTCATCCGCCTCGTCCCATTCCTCACGGTCGGCGTGCAGCATGCCCAGGTTGTGTAGCGCGAGCGCCTCGCTCGCGCGGTCGCCGTGTTCGCGGAACACGGCACAGGCGCGTGAATAGCTTTGGGCCGCCGACGCCAGATCGCCTTGAATGTTCGCGAGAACGCCGAGGTTGAGCAGAAAGCGACCGCGCAGATCCGGCTCTTCCGTGAGGTCCATCGCGACTCGGTACGACGCCTGTGCCTGCGCGTACTCACCGCGCGCGTAATGCACGGCGCCCGTGCCATTGTGCGCGCGGGCCTCGAGATCGCGGTTGCCTGCCACGCGCGCGAGCTCGCGCGCGCGCTCGTAGTGCGTCAGAGCCGTCTCGAAGCGGCTCTGCCGCCAGGCCAGGCAGCCCAGACGAAACTGTCCTTCGGCGGCAACGGTTGGCTCCCCCGCGTCCGCGAGCGCCTGGAACGACGCTGCCGCCGACGCGAAATCGCCACGCGCTTCCGCTGCTTCTCCCGCAGCCACCATCGCGCCGACCTGCGTCGCAACGCGCTGCTGGACCTTCATGCGGTCACTCGCGTCGGTCCGCGCCGGCGCGTCAGAACGCGATGGCGTAGCCTGAGAAGTGATTGATGAGGGCAGCAATGGTGTGGCCATGTGTGTCGTAGCTTGCGTCGATACGTTCCAGAACGGTGCCGTCCTCGCCCACATACGCAACGATGGGCCTCAGCGAGCTCGGGATGCTGCAGCCATTGCTGGTGAGCACGAGGGTGACCGGGTGCTGGAAATGCAGGCCGTGCGGTTGCAGCTGCGCCAGCGCCGACGAGCCGGCATTCATCGTCGCCGAGAGCTCCAGATGCTCGGTGAGCGCGCCGGGCGGCACGATGAGGAGATTGTCGCCGAAAACGAGAACTCCCCCTTCCGGCCCGATCTTGCCATGTGCCGAGACGCTGCGCGGCCTCGAGCAGGCGGCGAGCGACGCGCTCAATTTGCTGTTTCCCTGTCCGCGGTCCAACGATATCGCTGAGGGAGCGGAGGTGGGGGCTCGGCTGCCATCAGGCGCGGCCACGCTCTGGCATGCCCAAAGGAGCAGGGCGGCTGAGAAGGCCGAAAGCGTGGCGACCGCTCCGTTGCGGCGTCGCATGCGTGTCTCTCCGCGGTGGGAATCGTGCATTGCCGTATGTGGTTGGTGTCGTTCCGTCGTCGGCCGACTATAAAGCGAGGGCAGGGTGGCGGGATGCAGGACGCGCCGTAGGCGGCCGCGTGCCCGCTCCCGGACGAACATGCCGAACGAGCGCGCGTGCCACGAACACCGCTCCACCGCGCCGACGTATCTCACTCGGCGTCGAGTGCAGGTACCGTTGACAGACGTTCCGAAAAGCGCTGCCAGAGGGAAATCCGAGGCTCGCCGCGACGCGATCCGCCGGACGATGTGGATCTTCGAGCAGGTGGGCAGCCATGATGAGCCGCCCCCACGTGAGCAGACGGCGCGGCGGAGGGAAGCCTGCCGTCGCAAGGCGTTCGGATAACGCGCGTCGCGGGAGCGCCAGCAGCTTCGACAACGCGAGTGGCGACAGGTGCTCGTGCGCGCGCGTGACCGAGAGCAACACCGCGTCCTGCACCATGTTGTCGACACCCTCCAGCGAATGCCGGAGCACCGCCGTGAGGCTTCGTGTCTCCGCACGCTCGATGTGGGCGAGCAGAGCTCGCGGCGAGTCGTCGTGATCCGCCACGATGAGTACGTCCACTCCCTGACGCCCGGCGTCGAACACCTCGTGGGCCCGCTCTGACGTGATCGACGAATACATGAGAATCGTCAACCGTGGCCAGCGTCGTTTGAGCTGCCGCACCCGATCGAATGCCGCGTCGCCGGTCGCGAAGAGGTCCGCGACGACTAGCCGAACCGGCCTATCCTCGCAGACGTCGCGCAGCTGCGTCCAATCCGAGCACGGCACGAGGTCGTGCCGGTCGCGTATGGCGAGCCTGATGCGTTGGAGGTGCGCTTCATTCGGCAGCAGTGTGGCGATGACGCCCATGATACTCCGACCGAGATGGCCGCATCAAATCGCGCGCAAGGACCAGCGCCGGTCCTGCAACGGCCCACGCTATCCGCACGGGACCATTACAGGCAAGTCAATAATGACCACAAGGTGACGGAGGCCGCCAGGAGTGTGACACCTTATTTGGCGGTCGTCGCCGCGATCGAATCGGGGCTTCGGAGATCGTTCGCCCCCCGTGCGACGCCCGTCGTGGGCTCGATCAGAATCGTATGGGCGTCACCCTGAACTCCCTCCAGCCGGACCTTGTGGCCCATCGCGCGGAGCCGCGCCACGGTCGTATCGGGAATGGCGCCCCGCTCGAAGATCGCGATGTCCGGTAGCCACTGATGATGCAGCCGGGGTGCGTCGACCGCGGCACGCACATCCATATGGAAAGCGGTGGCGTTGAGCACGACCTCCATCACAGTGTTTATGATCGTACGCCCGCCGGGCGAGCCCGTGATCATGAACAACTTGCCGTCCTTGATGACAATGGTCGGCGTCATGGAGCTCAGCATGCGTTTCCCCGGGGCGATGAGATTCGGCCTCGTTCCGATATCCCCCGACGCATTCGTCTCGCCGGGCTTCTTGTTGAAATCGCCCATCTCGTTGTTGAGCAGAAAGCCTGCACCGCGCACGACCACGTGCGAGCCAAAACCGCCCTCGAGAGTGAATGTGTTCGCCACCGCATTGCCGGCAGCATCGACCACCGAGAAGTGCGTGGTCTCGTCGCTCTCGGCGGCGACGGACCCCGTCACGATGTCCTTGCCCAGCTGCAGGCTGCTCGACGCACGCGCGGTGTCGATCGATCGCGCCAACGCCGCTGCGTACGATTTCGACGTCAAACGGCCCACGGGAATCGTCACAAAATCCGGATCGCCGAGATAGCGCGCCCGGTCAACATACGCGCGGCGCATTGCCTCGATCATGAGATGCAACGTCTCGGGCGCATAACGATCCCGCTGGTCGATCCGGAAGCGCTCCAGGATGTTCAACATCTCCAGCATCGCCACCCCGCCGGAGCTCGGCGGAGGCATCGTGATGAGATCGTAGCCATCGAAGCTGCCTCGCAGCGGAGCGCGAACGCGGGCTCGGTACGCCGCGAGGTCGCGTTTCGTGATCAGACCTCCGTGCGCCCGCATATCCGCGGCGATGCTGTCCGCAATCCAGCCGCTGTAGAACACGTCGGGTCCGGAGGCAATCGCTCGCAACGCTCGCCCGAGATCGAGAAGTCGCAGGGTGTCGCCCCTGCGCCAGTCACCGCCACCCGGCTTGCCGTAGGCAGCCACGGATGCGGCATACGGCGCCATTCCCCTGGAGATCTCTCGATTGAGCGACTCCGCGAGCGCAGCCGAGAGCGGGAATCCACGCTCCGCCAGCTCCACGGCCGGCATGACGACGTCGCGCCACGGCAGCTTGCCGGACCGCGCATGCGCCGTCGCCAGGCCACGTACCGTTCCGGGCACGCCGGGCGCCAGGTACCCCGTCGCGGTGCGATCGCGCACGATGTGTCCCGCCGAGTCGAGGTACATCGTGAGCGTGGATCTGAACGGGGCACGCTCACGATAGTCGATCGTGAATGGCGGGCCGTGCGCGGGGCGGACGACCATGAACCCGCCGCCACCGATGTTTCCCGCAGCCGGATGTGTAACCGCCAGCGCGAATGCCGTCGCGACAGCCGCGTCGACCGCGTTGCCCCCCTTTCGCAGAATCGACGCGCCCACCTGCGAGGCGATGTCGGAGCTCGACACCACTAAACCTGCCCTCGTGGCGACGACGCCGGTGTCGCGCTGTGCACGCACCGGCGCAGCCGCCAGAACGAGCGCGATCAATGTCGGCGCGCGTATGGTGTGATACATGGTGCATTCTCCAGCCGGAAAGCCGGCGCTTCGAAGCTACTCGATGTGAGCGAGGCTTATCGTTAGGCCTGCGACATGGCGGTCTCCGCCGCGGCATCGCCGCTCTGCTCGTCGTCCGCCGAGCTCTCACCCGCGGCGCGATACAAGAATGCGACGCCGAGGAGAAAGGAGCCAACGAGTACGTACGCGCCGATGCGCAGGCCGGCATTCTCGAGGTCCGACGTCTGATAGACCGCCTTCAGCGCGGCGTACACGGCGATCGCCAGTCCAGCTCGACGCGCGCCCGAGCTCTGCCATCGGCGACCGGCGAGAATTGCCGTAACGCCGGCAGCGGCGGAGTAGAGTATGACGAGAAAGATCGCGATGTCCGGCGTGAAGGAACGCGACAGCTCCTCGCGACCCCACAGGAACGCCACAGCGGCGGCGCCAAACGTGAACATCGCCGGTGGCTGCATCGTCTCGGCGCGTTCAACCGGCAGCATCTGTCGCGCGTGCAGCGTCACGACCATCCATCCTGCGACCACGCACGCCATCGCCAGCGACGCGAGCGTAAAGAATGGTGCGTAGGCGTACGCCGGACGCGCGCTGAGCCGATCGAACGCCAATGCGGTCGCGAAGGCCAATCCCAGCGCCGGCGCGAGTAAGCGTAGCGGTTCCCGCGTGCGCCGCGCGAACGCACCGAAGATGCCGGCGTGAAGCGCCAGCAGCACGGCGTCGAGCGTCATGCGCATGTCGGCACCGACCGGCACGGATTCCGATGCTGCGACGACGGCGTAACCGCTCGCCAGCGCGCCTACGAACAGATGCGCGTCCCGGAGCTCTCTGGAATCGCTCGCCGCCACCAGGGCGGCCGCGCTCCACGCCGCTGCGAGTCCCGCGTGAGCGAGTGTGAACCCCCATTCGGGCGTGGCGACAGCAACGGCGAGAAAGGCGAGTGGCGCGCCGAGCGCTGTCACGAGCCATTGGCTCCGAGTCGCGCCCTGGCGCAGCTGAGCGAGGTACACGACGAACGTGCCGGATGCAGCCAGGAGAATGACGTCTCCGGAGTGCTCGGGCCGAAACGATCGAATGATCAGCGCTCCAACACCTACCCACACGTACGTGCGCATGAGGCTCGGCCAGAGTGGCAGCGGGCCTATGACGAGCGCAGTGAGCGCGCAGAGGATCGCGAACGCTGTCGGTGCATCGCGCATGGTTCTGGAGGCGCCGCCCCAGTCGCCGCTCGCTGCGGCGAGCACGCAGAGCGATGCCGCCACGGTGAGCACCCGCGCCGCAACTGTCCACGAGCGACCGCGCAATCCCCAGAGCGCCAGCGTGAGTACCACCCACCCGTAGACCAGGAGCATGACGACGTCGCCGCGTTTGTCGGCGGTGACAAAGGGCGCCAGAAAGGCGCCGCCGACGCCAAACACGAACAGCGCCTGCTCCTTGGTCCGCCACGCCAGAAACGCGAGCGCGGCCGACGCGAGCGCCGCCATCATCAGTGCCGTCAGATTCGAGATCACGTGCAGGCTCGGGCCAGCACCCCACGCATCGACATGCACCAGCGCGAGCGAAATCCCGAGCAGCGTGTTCCCGAACGGCCGCGATCCCCGCGCGCGAAGGCGCATGCCAATGCCGGCCAGGATCGCGCCACCGACGAGACCGAGCACGACCCGCGCAACCGGTCTGAATTGGATGTGCTGCACAGCCCAGCTCACCAGGACGCCGGCGCCCATGACGAGAAGCAGGGCTCCAAGCAGGAGCGTGCCGTACCGGCCGATCAACGACTCCACATCGCTGGTGCCGCGACGATCGGGCACGCCGCTGCGCCGCCGGTCGGCATCGGCCAGAGAGGGCGCGACTGTCTGCCGAGGTGCCTGCGGCAGAACCGGCGCTCGACTACCGGCAGCTGGCGGCGGTACGCGCATCCCCGCGCGGGCGGCCAACTCGCTTCTCAGGAAGTGCACCTCGGTGCGGAGTGCGTCCACCTGCAGTCGGAGCTCGTGCATCGAAGCACGCAGCTCTTCGTTATCGTCGGACGACGGCGTTCCTCCGCTGCTCTCGGACATGCCGACCAAGGTAAGTCGCGCACTGAATGCCGCAATGACTCGGCCCATTCCGCGCGCGTGCGCCGGACGCAATCTTAAAGCTGGCCCGTCCTGGTATTTCCCTGTCGCACTCCGCCGTGCGGACGCACACTCCATCCACGCTCTTCTTCACACGCCCGAGATATCCATGCAACGCTTTACGGCAACTGTTCTGCTCTCGTTTGGCAGCCTCACGCTGCTGCCGAAGGCACCGGAGCCGCCGACGCTCCGCGGCTTCACCCCCGAGTCGTCGCGCATCGAGCGCGAATGGGAGGCGAAGTTCGCCGCCTTGCCGCAGCCGCAGCGCATGCGCGAGCACATGCAGCTGCTATCCGCGCGTCCCCACCACGTGGGCTCACCATACGACAAGCAGAATGCGGAGTGGCTGCTCGATCAGTACCGGTCCTATGGCTTCGATGCCCACATCGAGCAGTTCGACGTGCTCTTCCCGACACCCAAGGAGCGGCTCGTGGAGCTCGTCGCGCCCACACGCTTTCGCGCCAAGCTTCAAGAGCCGACCGTTCCCGAGGACCCAACTTCCGGCCAGCACGACGAACAGCTTCCCACGTATAACGCGTATTCTGCCGACGGCGACGTCACCGGGCCGGTGGTGTACGTGAACTACGGAATACCGGCGGATTACGAGGAGCTGGAGCGCAAAGGCATCTCGGCCAAGGGCGCTATCGTGCTCGCGCGCTATGGCGGCTCGTGGCGCGGCATCAAGCCGAAAGTCGCCGCCGAACACGGCGCGGTGGGCTGCCTCATCTTCTCGGATCCGCGCGACGACGGCTACGCCGCCGGAGACGTCTTCCCGAAAGGTCCGATGCGCCCGCGCGATGGCGTACAGCGCGGCAGCGTGGCCGACATGCCGGTATACTCCGGCGATCCGCTCACGCCGGGCGTCGGCGCGACGAAGGATGCCAAACGGCTGCCGCTCGCTGAGGCGCAGACGATCGCGAAGATCCCGGTGCTCCCGATCTCCTATGGCGATGCCGAGCCGCTGCTCGCCGCGTTAGGCGGACCCGTCGCGCCGCCGTCCTGGCGCGGCGGACTGCCGATCACCTATCGGCTCGGCGGCTCCGGTCCGGCACGGATTCACCTGGTAGTGAAAGCGAACTGGGACATCAAGCCGCTCTACGACGTCATCGCGAAGCTGCCTGGCAGCACGGAGCCCGACCAGTGGGTGGTGCGGGGCAATCACCACGATGCGTGGGTGAATGGCGCCGAAGATCCCATCTCCGGGCAGGTAGCCGAGTTGGAGGAGGCGCGCGCGCTGGGCGAGCTATACAAGCAAGGCTGGCGTCCGAAGCGTACGATCATCTATGCGGCCTGGGACGGCGAGGAGCCGGGGCTACTCGGCTCGACAGAGTGGGCGGAGACGCACGCGGACGAGCTGCAGCAGCACGCAGTGGCGTATCTCAACAGCGATACCAACGGTCGCGGCTTTCTCGGCATCGAAGGCTCGCATTCGCTGGAGAAGCTCGTGAACGGCGTCGCGAAAGACGTGCAGGATCCGGAGGCGAAGGTCAGTGCGTGGAAACGATTGCAGGCGGAGCAGATCGCAAACGGCAATAAGGAAGCGCGTTCGGCCGACGACCTTCGCATCGGCGCGCTCGGGTCGGGATCCGATTACACGCCCTTCCTGCAACACCTCGGTATCGCGTCGGTGAATTTCGGCTTCGGCGGCGAAGACCAGGGCGGCATCTATCACTCGATATACGATGACTTCTACTGGTACACGCACTTCAGCGACACGTCATTCGTGTACGGCCGCGCACTAGCGCAGGTTGCCGGCACGACGGTGATGCGCCTCGCCGACGCCGACGTGCTGCCCTACTCGTTCACGAATCTCGCGTCGACCGCAGAGCGCTACCTGCACGAGCTCCAAAAGCTCCGCGACGATCGCGCGGAGAGCATCGTCGAGCGGAACAAGGCGATCGACGATGGCGATTTCGCTGCGATCAGTGACCCGCGCGATCCGACGTTCGCACCGAAACGCGAGACCGTACCGCCGCACTTCGACTTCGCCCCGCTCGAGAACGCCGCCGAAGCCCTGGCGAGAGCGGCGGCACGCTACGAAGCGGCGCTTGGCAGCGCTCTCGGAGGCGCGCCGGGGGTCGCCCTCGCCGCCAAACCCGATGCGGCGGCGTTGCGCGCGATCAACGCCAAGCTCCTTTCGAGTGAGCGACAGCTGCTCGCCAGTGATGGCCTGCACGGGCGGCCGTGGTATCGGCACCTGCTCTACGCACCTGGTTTCTACACCGGCTATGGCGTCAAGACGATGCCCGGTGTGCGCGAGGCAATCGAGCAGGGGCAGTGGAGCAGCGTCGACGGCGAAATCAATCGGGTGGCGGCGGCGCTCGATCGCGAGGCCGCACTCGTCGATGCGCTCGCCGCCGAGCTGTCGCACAAATAGGAGCTAGATCGAATCCAGCGCTTGCGTCAGGTCGGCGATGAGATCCTCCGGGTGCTCCACGCCGACCGACAAGCGCACGAGTCCCGCCGTCACGCCGAGGCGTTCTTTCACGGCGGCGGGCACGTCGGCGTGTGTCATCGATGCGGGATGTTCGGCGAGCGACTCGGTGCCACCGAGGCTCACGGCGAGCTTTACCAGCCGTAGGGCATTCAGAAACCTGAATGCTTCAGCCTCGCCGCCCACCAGCTCGAACGAGATCATCGATCCAGGACTGAGGCACTGCCTCCGATACAACTCGAACTGGGGATCGCTCTCGCCAATGTGGCCGAGGTAGTACACGCGCATGACCTTGGGATGATCGGCAAGAAAATCGGCCACGTATCGCGCATTCTTCATCTGTGCGGTCATACGCATCTTCAGTGTCTCGAGGCTGCGCAGCAGGAGCCACCCCGTCCAGGGCCCGGCCATCGTGCCGAGAAAGGTACGCATCGCGAGCACCCGCTCCATCAAAGCCCGCGAGCCTAACGCCGCGCCAGCGATGAGATCGCTGTGACCGCCAATGAACTTCGTGGCCGAGTAGAGTACGACGTCCGCGCCGTGCTTCAGCGGATGCTGGTACAACGGTCCCAGAAAGGTATTGTCCACCGCCACCAGCGCGCGGCGGTCGGCGGTCGAGTGCTCCCGCGCGAGATCGGCACACATCGCGATGTCGATCAGCGCGTTCGTCGGGTTTGCCGGCGTTTCGATGTAGATCATCGCCAAACGATTGGGGCGCACGGCGTGCTCGATGATGGTTTCCAGCTCGTCCCGCGTCGCGTCGGCGGTGAACCCCACCGGCTTGATGCCGAAGCGCGGCAGCACCTTGGTAATGAAGTGATCGGTACCGCCGTAAATCGGCTCACTGTGCAGGAGCACATCGCCCGGGTTGAGGAATTCGAGCAACGTGGTCGTGATCGCTGCCATTCCGCTCTCGAAGGTGGCGCAGCTCTCGGCGCCGTCCCAGATCGCGAGGCGATCCTCCAGAATCTCGAGATCGGGATTATTCAGTCTGCTGTAGATGAGTCCTGGCTGCTCGCCTGGACGCGGCGCCCGCAACCCGTAGGCGACCTCGAAAAACGCTTTTCCATCCTCGGCACTCTTGAACACGAAGGTGGAGCTCTGAAAAATCGGAGGCTTGATCGCTCCCTCTGAGAGCGCCGGCTTGTAGCCGTGGCTCATCATCAGGCTCTCCGGGTGGAGCTCCCGCTCGTGGTTGCTGCCGTCAGACTCGCGTTCCGCCATCGACTCTCCTTGGTGGACTGTTCAAGCAGAGCCCTCGCGCTGAAATTATCGGGCCTTGCCGCCTTCGATCCGCTCTGCCACAGGATGGCCCATGAGACTCGCTCCGCATTGCTCTCCGATGTACGTCGCTCTGATCGCCTGCTTCCTGGCGATCGCCGCCGGTTGTGCGCACCCTCACGCTGCACACGTCCAGTTCAATACTGGATCGCGTGCCGCTCCCGGCCCGTTCTCGCCTTCTGTACGCGTCGATCACCTGCTCTTCCTCGCTGGCCAGATCGGCACGGACGCGAACGGAGCGCTCGTCCCGGGCGGCATTCGCGCCGAGACACGGCAAGCGCTCGAGAACATTCGAGCCGAGGTCGAGCGCAACAGCTCATCGATGGAGCGCGTCGTCAAATGCACGGTGTTCCTGGCCGACATGGCGGAGTGGAGCACGATGAACGAAGTGTACGTGACGTTCTTCCCCGGTCCGAAGCCGGCCCGCAGCGCTTTTGGAGCGAACGGCTTGGCGCGCAACGCCCGAGTGGAAATCGAGTGCATCGCGGCTGTGTGATGCCTTGACGTCGTCTGTGCTCGGCCGCACGTTGAGGACGAAGGAGGAACGCATGTCGCCCCACCGCCTGCTGCTGCCGCTGATCCTCGCGGCGGCGGTCTCCCTGCCCGCCAATCTGCTCGCGCCCACGCCGGTCGCCGCCGCCATCGCCCGACCGGCGCTCTTTCGTATCGAGCTGCAGCCGAGCAATTACGCTCCCAGTGCGTCCGGGACCGTCAAGCTCGCACCGGCTCGCTCGCCCTTTGGCATGCCGCTCACGCCGGACGGACGCTTCATCTTCGATCTGGAGATCAGTACGAGCGGCCTTCCTGCGGCGTCTGCCTTGGGTCCCTACGATAACTATGTCGCGTGGGTCGTGAGCGCCGACCTCTCGCAGGTTCATCAGTTGGGCGTAATACGGCCCGGCGAAACGCTCCGCGGCCAGGCGGCGTTCAACAAATTCCTCGTCTTCATTTCGGCGGAGCCGAAGATCGCGGGCGAGCGGTGGAAGGGGCCGGTCGTCCTCCGCGGTTTCGCGCCCAGCGCGCTGCTGGAGAACTTCTCCGGCAAGACGATGTTCAACGGCGGAATGCCGCAGTAGCAATGAATCTCGAGAGAATCATCGTGCCCTCTGTCGCATGGATTCTGTTGGCCGCGACTCTGGTCGCGACGCCCGTGGCAGGCCAGAGTGGAAAGCCTGTGGCGCCTCGGGACTCCGCGCACAAGGCGCTGCCCACGATGCAGGGAGGGCCCGTGGTCAAAGGGGGCGACTCCACCGGCATGGGCGAAATGGACATGGGCGACATGGACATGTCCGGGGCGAAGTCCGGTATTGGATTGCCGCCGATGGGCATGAAGATGGGCGACCAGTACATGCCGCCGATGGGCCGCGGCCTCGAGATGCCGATGATCCCGGGCATGGAAAACGTGGCCCCGAAGATCACCCCATACGTGCCCGGCACGGGTGTCGATGTCGACAAGCTACCCGCCGCAACGCCGCGAAAGCTCATTCAGCTGAAGGACGGTGACACGCTCGATCTGACGGCCGAGTTGGTCCGGCGGACGCTCTTCGGCAAGACACGCGTGATGTACGGCTTCAATGGCCAGTATCCAGGCCCGCTCATTCGCGTGAGGCAGAGCTCGACCATCGTGGTTCGCTTCCAGAATCGCATCGACCAACCGTCCTCCGTGCACTGGCATGGTGTGCGGCTCGACAATAAGTCCGACGGCGCCGTGGGCCTCACGCAGGAGGCCGTACCCCAGGGCGGCGACTTCACCTACACGGTGCACTTCAAGGACGCGGGGATCTACTGGTATCACCCGCACGTGCGCGAGGATGTCCAGCAGGCGCTCGGGCTCTACGGCAACATGCTCGTCGACTCGCCCGATTCCGACTACTACGGCAAGGCGAATCAGGAACAGGTCCTGGTACTCGATGACATGCTCATCGATCAGGCTGGCATCTTCCCCTTCGGCAAGGAGGCGGCGGATTTCGCGATCATGGGACGGTTCGGCAACGTTCTGATGATCAACGGGGAGCCGAGCTGGCGCATGACCGCCAACCGAGGCGACGTCGTGCGCTTCTTTCTGACCGACGTGTCCAACGCGCGCATGTACAACCTCGGGTTCGGCGGCGCCCCGATGAAGCTCGTTGGCGCCGATCTGTCGAAGTACGAGCGCGAACAGCTGGTGCCGAGCATCGTGATCGCTCCCGCCCAGCGGTACATCGTGGACGTGAAGTTCGACAAACCGGGCGTCTACCCGATCACCAACGCCGTGCAGGCGCTCGCCAACTTCAACGGCGAATTCGTGGCGCAGGTCGACACGTTAGGCACCGTCGTCGTGGGCGACCGCGCGTCCGCTTCCACCTACGGCCGGCAGTTCGCCGCGCTGCGCGAGAATGCCGACGTCAAAGCCGACATCGCGCGATATCGCAAGTACTTCGACAAGCCGGCCGACAAGGAGCTGCTGCTCAGCGTCAACATGCAGGGCCTGCCCGTGCCGATCACGGCATTCATGAGCGTCGACACGATGTACTTCCCGCCGGCCGAATGGGCCGACGGCATGCCGGACATGAATTGGGTGTCGACCACCAACGAGGTCCACTGGCTCATCCGCGATCTGCAGACGCAGAAGCAGAACATGGATATCGATTGGCACTTCAAGGTCGGCGATGTCGTGAAAGTCCGCGTCACGAACGACGGGCAGTCGATGCACCCGATGAGTCACCCCATCCACTTTCACGGCCAGCGGCTCCTCGTCATCAGCCGCAACGGCATCCCGGAGGACGACCTCGCGTGGCGGGACACCTTCGTCATGCCCGTGGGCACCACCGCCGACATCCTGGTGGAGATGTCGAATCCCGGCAAATGGATGGCCCACTGTCACATCGCCGAGCACCTCGAGGCCGGGATGCACATGATGTTCACGGTGGACCCGTGAGCGCGATGAACGATCTCGCCGCGCGTCCGCATCTCCTCCCGCTCCATCCCGACCGCCGTTCCCTCACTCCGTAATCGCGTGTTGCATCGTCATTATTGCGGGATCCGCCTCGCGATCGCCGCCTCTACACTCCTGCTCGTCGTTGCCGCGCCCGGCGCCAGCCAGGCACCCGGTGTGCTGCCTAACGTGAAGATGGGCGGCAGCTCCAACGTCAAGGTGCTGTCGCACATCCCCCTCGGCGGATTCTTTCGCGTCGGCGACGTCGCGCTCGAGCAGGAGCCGAACCGCCCGTACGCGTACGTGGGCCAGATGATGGACCATGCCGGCTTCACCATCGTGGGCTTCAAGGATCCCGACCACGCGCGCGCGTTGTATCACTGGTCGATCGAGAACGCTGCCGGCCACCATGGTCTCGGCGGTCTGCGGCCGCGCTACTTCAAGAGTCGCGGCCGCTACTACGTCGTGCAGGGGATGCAATTCGATCCTGGCACCGTCGACGCTGACCTCGGCGCCGTGGTCTTCGATGTCACGTCGCTCCCGGATACGACGCGCATTCGCGAGGTCGCCCGACTTCGCGTCCCCGAGTACCCGGGCGGGTTTCGCGACCTCTTTACTTACAAACACTCGGATGGTCACGCGCTCCTCTTCGCCGCGGTGAACGGGCCCGGCGCTCTCGTCTACGATCTGGATCTCGTGGTGCAGGGCCGGATGGCAGCGGCGAAGATCGGCAACGTGCCGGTGCCGGACGCTCCGGGTATTGCCGGTCCCCCGGGGTACAACGGCATCGACGTGCAATTCGACCCGCTCACGTCACGCGACAAATTCTACGGCGCCGGCAAAGGTGGTTACTACGTGTACGACATCACCCAGCTGGCGGTTCCGAGGTTGCTTACCTCGATTGTCGGTGCTGCCGGGATTCTCAGCGGCGCCAGCATCACGCCGAGCCCGGATGGCCGCTTCGTCGTCACCGGTACCGACTACCAGTATGCGCCTCTGCGCTGGTTCGACCTACGTGAAGGTCTCGCCGGACGATCGCAAACGATCTCGCGCTCCGTGGGCGCTTGGGTCGCGGACTGGCGCAATGCGGTGCATCATCACGAAGTGCGCTGGCCCTTTGTCTTTGTCTCCTCCTATGAAGACGGCCTCCAGATCGTAAACATGGTGGATCCCACTGACCCGAAGACTGTCGGCTGGTACTACACCTGTCTCTGCCAGCACGAAGCCGGTCTCGATCCGACAACCCTCGCCAAGGGCACCAGCGTGACGCAGGGCGCGGTCGGAATCGACGTGCGAAACAGTGACGGCCTCATGGCGGTCAGCGATGCCAACACCGGCCTCTGGCTCTTCCGCCTGGACGGCTTCGGTGGATGGAATGGGAATGATTGGGGCGTACCCAACGTCTCGAGCGCGCAGGACTGGGATCTCGGTCCGCGGCGCGGCCCCGTGCTCCTTCCGTAATCACCGGTAGCGCGAATCGGCCTGGCTGTTGTAGGCTTGGCAGTAGAAGTCGAGAGTCGAGAGTCGAGAGTTACGGCGTTCGAACGCGTGCGGCCTCGGCATGAGTAGGCTGCATAACGAGGTTCGCCTTCTTTTCCGCCCTCACTGTCGACTACCGACTCTCGACTGACCAATCCACCCGGAGGTTTGGCGATGGCGACGAAACTGGAGAAGACGATCAAGCGCGAGCTCGAGTTCGACGGCACGGCGTACATGATCGCGGTTGGTCCCGACGGGCTGAAGATCACTCAGAAAGGTTTCCGGAAGGGAAGGGACTACACGTGGGCAGAGCTGATTCGCGGCAGTGGCGCCGGAGCAGGCAGTGCTGGCGCCGGCGCGGGTACGAGCGGCATGGAGTAACGGCCACGCATTCCGATCGCGCGGTGTGATGCGCCACGTTCTCCGTTTGCACGGCGTCGTGGTCGGCTGGTCCGATCTCGAGCAGGCGGAGCCGGAGCTCGGTCGTGCGCGTGGACGCTTCCGACCGGCGTTCGGCTACGAGCTGATTCAACCGGTGTTTCGATTGTACGCCGAGGCGGTCGAGCGCGGCCGCTCCGTGCCCCACGACGGCGAGAAGCTCGAACGCTATCATCGGAGCCGCGACGCGCTGCAATTGGAGCTGCAGGATGACGCCGGACACCGCATCGCGACGAACGCCATCCACATCGCCGACTACTCCGCCGGGTCGCGGGAAGACATCGAGCTCGACGTCCTGATCGCGGACGAGGGGTACTGGAAACGGCGTCAGTGAAAGTCGTGCCGGCCGGCGAATTCCGCTCCGACGGCCGCGTTCAGCTCACGGAACTCCTCGCCGCGAATATTGAAGACCCCCTGCTCGACCTGAAGCACGCCGCGGACGAGGAGAAGGGGAGAGCGGGCGATCAGCAGTGCTTGCCGCTCGAAGCGCTTCGGGGTGACGATCACGTTCACCGTGCCCGTCTCGTCCTCGAGCGTGAGAAACACGAAGCCCTTCGCTGTTCCGGGGCGCTGCCGGCAGATGACGAGTCCCGCGACGGCAACGCGTTCGCCGTCCCTGCCGCGATCGAGGATCTCCTTCGCCCTGCGTATGCCATTTGGCGCGAGCACCTCACGCAGGTGCGACAGCGGATGGCCGTTGAGCGAGATACCGGTCATTCGGTAGTCCGCTTCGGTGAGCTCGTGCGGCGTCATGGCCGGAAGGGGAGGGCTCGCTGCCACGGGCTGGTCGCCCGGCTCCGCCGGTGCTCGCCCGCCGCCGCCAGTGCTCGCCCGGCGCCGGCGCCCGGGCGCCAGCGGTCCAGCGTCTCCGCGCGCGCGCTCCAGCACGTCCCACAGCGCGGCTCGCCGCTTGCGCAGCGCCGGCTCGTTAGGCGCGAAGCAGTCGAACGCGCCGGCCTCGGCGAGATGGCGCAGCGAGCGGCGGTCGAAGGATGTCCGGGCGACGAAGTCGTCGATGGAGGTGAAGGTGCCACCGCGACTCCACGCCGCGTCGAGGATCTCCTGCGCCTTGGGACCGAGTCCATGCACGGAGCGAAAGCCGAGGCGTACCGCCGGAGCGGTCGCCGTGCCGCCGCTACTCGTACCGGGCGCTTCGTCCCGCTCGAGCGTCGCGTCCCATCGCGATCGCGAGGCGTCCACCGGCCGCACGACGACGCCGTGTCGTTTGGCATCCTCCACCAGCGTCCCCGGAGCGTAGAAGCCCATCGGCTGGGCATTGAGAATCGCCGCCGTGAACTCCGGGGCGTAGTAATGCTTGAGGTACGCCGACGCGTACACGAGCAGCGCAAAGCTCGCGGCGTGCGACTCGGGAAAGCCGTAGTCGGCGAAGGCGTTGATCTGGTTGTAGATGCTCATCGCCGTCTCGTCGGGGATGCCGTTCGCGCGCATGCCGTCGATCATGCGCTGGCAGACTGCCGCCATACGCTCGTGGCTTCGCTTGTGCCCCATCGCGCGCCGGAGCGCGTCGGCCTCGCTGGGCGAGAATCCCGCGCAGGCGATCGCGACCTGCATCCCCTGCTCCTGAAACAGCGGCACGCCTAACGTGCGGGAGAGAATCGGCTCGAGCGACGGATGCGGATACGTCACCGCCTCCTCGTTGGCGCGCCGCCGCAGGTAGGGGTGCACGAGGTCGCCCTGGATCGGCCCCGGACGGATGATCGCGACCTCCACCACGATGTCGTAGAACGTGCGCGGCTTGAGACGGGGCAGGGTGCTCATCTGGGCGCGGCTCTCCACCTGGAAGATGCCGATCGTATCGGCGCGACAGAGATCGTCGAACACCGACTGATCCTCCATGTCCAGCTGTCCGAGATCGATCGTCACGCCGCGCATCTGCCGCACGTATTTCAGGCAGTCCTGGATGAGCGTGAGCATGCCGAGGCCGAGCAGGTCGATCTTCACGAGCTTCATCGGATCGAGGTCGTCCTTCTCCCACTGGATCACCGTGCGATCCTTCATCGATGCCGGTTCGATCGGCACGATCGTCGACAGCGGCTCCGCCGTGAGGACGAATCCGCCGACGTGAATCGACCGGTGCCGCGGGACCTGATGCAATCCGTTCACGATTCTGGCGAGCGCTCGCACGCGCTTGTCCGCCGGATCCAGTCCGGCCAGCTCCACCGGCGATCGGGACGAGCCGGTCGGACGCGTGGCCGTCGTAGGATTGCGCCGCTCGTTATGCGTCATCCTGGCGTGCGGATCCATGTAGCGGGGGCGCCCCCCCGCCCCCCCCTCCGCCCCCGCGCCCCTCTTCGCCGCCTCCTTCACCTTGCGCGCTTCCGTGGTCGCCTCCGTCCCGGCAACCATCGTTTGGCCGAAGGCGCGGGCAATCGCGGCTTCGTGTGACTCGCCTCCGGCTTCGCCTTCGTGGTCCGGCGGGAGCCCACGGAGCGCGTCCGCCGTTGCGCGCGCCGAGTATCGGTCCGCCACCGTGCAGAGCTTCTCCGCCTGTTCCACCGAGAAGCCGAGCACACGCGCCGCGTCGCGCACGGCCGAGCGGCCGCGGTACGTGATCTGCTCGCAGACCATCGCCGCATGGTCGCGCCCGTACTTCTCGTACACGTACTGAATGACCTTCTCGCGGTCACGGTGCGCGAAATCGATGTCGATGTCCGGCGCCTCTCGGCGTTCCTCGCTGAGAAAGCGCTCGAACAGCAGTCCGAGCCTGATCGGGTCGACGGAGGTGATCCCGAGGCAGTAGCACACCGCCGAATTCGCCGCCGAACCGCGTCCCTGGCACAACACCCCTTCGCGCCGTGCGAAGCGCACGATGTCCCACACGATGAGGAAGTAGCCGGCCAGGCCGAGCTTCGCGATGAGCTCCAGCTCGTGCGCGATCTGCTCGTCATGCCGTGCCGTACGATGCCCTGCTCCCCCGCTCTCACCCCAGCGTTCCTGAGCGCCCTGCTCGACCAGGCGCGCCAGATATTCGTCGGCGGTCACGCCGTGCGGCAATGGGAACGCCGGAAGGCTCGGCTCCAGATCGGTCATCCGAAACGCGCAGCGCTCGGCGATCTGCAACGTTGCCTGGATGCCTTCCGGTGCATGCCGCCAGCGGCGTCGCATCTGCGCGGCGCTCTTGAGATACCATTCCCCGTTCGGCCGCAGGCGCGTTCCCATCTCGTCGAGCGTTCGCTCGTGCCGCAGACACGACAACACGTCCTGGATCATGCGATCCCGCGCTCGCGCGTAGTGGACGTCATTCGTGACCACCCAGGGCACGCCGAGCGCGTGTGCCACGTCGATGAGGCCGCGCGATATCTCACGCTCCTCGGCCAGGCCGTGATCCCAGCACTCGATGGCCAGCCGCCCGTCGAAGATGTCGCGCAGCTCCGCCGCGGCGTCGCACGCCAGCTCCGTCGCTCTCCCCTCCGCGATGAGCGACGGCACCCAGCCGCGCGCGCATGCGGTGAGCGCGAACAGCCCTGCCGCATGGTGCGCCACCGTATCGAGTGGCACCGACGGCTGGCCGCGATCGTTCTGCATCCGCCCGGCCGTGATCAGCGAACAGAGATTGCCGTAGCCCTCGCGATTCTCGGCGAGCAGCACGAGATGATGCACGGAAGCGGATGGAGAGCTGCGTTCGGCGGACGCGTGGCCGTCGACCGCGATCGTCAGCTCCGCTCCGATGATCGCAGCGAGTCCGTGCTCATCCGCCGCCTGTGCGAAGCGCACGGCGCCGCCGAGGTCATCGTGATCGGTGAGCGCGAGAGCGGTGTGGCCCAGCTCCACCGCTCGTTGCACGAGCGTCTCCGGCAGCGCGGCGCCGTCGAGCAGTGAGAATGCCGAATGGCAATGCAGCTCGACGTATCCCGAGGCGTTCAGTCGTACCATCCCTGCAGCATCCACTGCGCTTCCGCGCGGTCGAGGTACAGCACGAAGTCGCCAAACGAGCTTTCGCATCGCCAGTAATCGCGCTGGTAGCCGTCGCTCCACCAGTCGCCCGAGAGCCGTTCTGGTCCTACCGCTCGAGCGATCGCGATGCGGCGATTCTGCCACGTCATTGCCTGTGGAACGTCGCCGTCGCAGTCGACGAACACCGACGCCGGCTGTTCCAGCAGGCGTAGCGTCGGCTCGATCTCGACCGCCGCGCTCTGCCGTCTGGCAGCCACCGTCGTCCGGTCACCCGCTGCCGATGGTACGTCGCTATCCTGCCATGCACCGGCGCGCTCGGGCACGAACGCATCGCGCGCCACCGGCTTGACCACGACATTCGGTCCCAGCTCGGCGCGCAACCGCGCCAGCGCGGCATCCGCGGCGGCTGGATCGCGCCACGCGCTGTCGAGCAGATTCCCCTGTTCTCCGGAGATCGGTGTCGTCGCCACGATGCTGACGGTGACGCCGCTGACCGGCGCGCTCAGCGTCCAGCTGTCGAGCAACGTTCGGCAATGCTCGAGGAGCGGGGACACGCGCGCGAGCGGATGTGCCGGCCGTACCTCGCGCGTGATCGTGTGTGGTCGCGGCGCTGTTTCACTCCTGTTTGCCGACGCTGGTGGAGGCCAGGGCAGGGCGCTGCGTGCATCGTCGAGTGTGAGCGTGATCGCCACCGCCGCGGCGGCGCGTCCGTCGCTCACGAGCTGCATCACCAGACGATCGAGTGCCGCGCGCACGAGAAAGAGCACCGGCTCCATCGTCGCCGACGATGCCGGCAGCTCGAGCTCCACCGAGAGCGGTGGCGCCACGCGCGCGAGCACTGGGCGTCGCCGGTCCTCGCCGCGTGCCAGGCGCCACGCCGCGAGCCCGATGTCTCCCCAGCGCCGCTCCACGTCCTCGGCCGCCAACGCCGCCAGCGCGCCAACGCTGCGCAGGCCAAGAGCGCCGAGCGCTTCGCGCAGCTCCTCCTCCATCGGCACGAGCACCAGTGGTGCGGGCGCGAGGTACTCGGCATCACGGCCCGGAGGCACGATACAAATCAGCGACCGTTCATCGCCGCCGCGCTGAAAGGATGTCCCCGCCCAGGTCGCCGCGCGCGCGGCCACACACGAATCCGCGATAGCAACGCGGGCCTGTGGATGCCAGCGCGCGGCGATGCGGCGCAACGTGTACGCGAGCGCGCGTTCGCCGGCGCGCTGGCTATTGCGTCCGTCGCCATCGCGGCCAAATCCCGACGCGCCCACCCACCACATCCCTGGCGCACCGGACACGGGGCTCACCTGGGGACTACCGCCGACGAGGAGTGCCGTCAACTCCGTGATCGCGCCGGCGATCGCGACATCGTCCCACGGCAGCTCCTCGAGATCGGCGCACATGGCTCGCGCTTCGGCGATCGTCATACCGGCGCGAATGCCGCATCGTGCCGCCGCCGCCGACACCGTCCGCAGGCGCCGCCGGCTGCCATCGTCGGTTAGAACGATCGGCCGGTCATCCCAGAGCGCGGGCGCGCCCGTGTCCCCGCGGCGCTCGTCCGTAATCCGGCTCGGCGCACCGTCGCTTTCGGGGCAGCGACGCGGGGAGGGGTTCGTCAGGCGCGCGGTCTGCGAGGATGGGTGTCCCTCCGTCTCCCGCGTGAACGGTAGCAGTAGCTGTACGTCGCTCGCGCCCAGATCGCCCCTTCTCGCGCTGCGCCACACCGCGGCGATCGGGAATCTGGGGATGCGCACACAAGCGACGCGCCACTGCGATTGCACAACTCACCTCCACGGTTTTGCGGGGACCACCTTTTTCGACGACGACGACGAACGAACGGGGAGCGGCGCACGATCGGCGCCTGCCTCCTCCCGGCTCGCCGCTCCCGCGCGCCACGCGCAATCGGACCGCCGTACCTAACGAGTTACGCATCGCGCTCCCCGCTCCTCCGGCGCTGGTCTCCTCGTCCCGCGTCACCACGAATGCGGCGTTCGATTCGCGCGCCAGACGCGTGAGACGCACTGCGATCGCCTTGGGCAGCGGCGGCCCCGAGTCCAGCACCACGAGCGCGAACGCGCCGCAGCGCAGGAGCACGTCGGCACACCACGCCGCCCGCGCTGGATCGCGCGGCCGGATCACCCAGAGGCCTTCGTGCGCGCCGAGGTGCGCCCAGTCGCGCGGCGCCAGCGTGCGCGATGCGTCGATGTACGCCACCCATCCCGCTCCGGCGATCGCCTCTTCCGCCATGCGGCGCAGCAGCGTCGTCCGCCCGCTCCCGCGCGCACCCGTTCCCACGACCTCCGTCAATCGGCCGCGCGGCAAACCGCCACCAAGCGCAACGTCGAGGGCGTCGATTCCCGTCGGCAGCCCGGGCACCGCTGGCGCTGCCGGCGGCAGCAGCGACAGGAGCGACTGCGGCGCGGTCATGGCGAAACATCCGCTTCCTCGAACAACGCGAGCTGCCGGTCGTCCAGCGCTCCTGCTTCTGCTGCCCACCGGGCGCGGACCGCGTATTCCTCACGCTGATCGTGGCCGAACGGAATGCCATACTTCGCGCACAGCCGCCTGAAATGGCGCTGGAGTCCTTCTCGATAGCGTGCACCCACCTGATGATCGTGCGCGTACGATGCGCGATATCGCGCCGCGAGCTCCGGAAACTCGTGTGCGATGAATGGCAGATACCGCTGCTTCGCCGACGCACGCAGCCGCAGCGCGCACGCGCTCAGCGAGCTCGCCCCCGCCGCCGCCACGGTCCGCACCAGCGTATCGAGCTGCGCCGGCTCGTCCGTGATTCCTGGCAGCACCGGCATCGTGTTGATTCCCACCGTGATCCCCGCCGCTCGCAATCTGCCTAACGCGCGAACGCGCGAGTCCGGCGTGGGCGCGCGCGGCTCCAGGCGGCGCGCCAGCTCGCGATCGAGCGTGATCAGCGACAGATGGATCGACAAGCTCGAGTGCCGCTCGATGCGCGTGAGCAGATCGATGTCGCGCGTGATCAGCGGACTCTTCGTGATGATCACGATCGTGAGTCCGGCATGATCGGCGAGCACCTCGAGCACGCCACGCGTCAGCTGAAAACGGCGCTCCGCCGGCTGGTATGGATCTGTCGCCGTGCCGATGACGATCGCTTCGCCGTGCAGCAGCGCGAGGTGGCGATCCGACCCGTGGCGCAGCGTCTCCCGCAACACGGCGGCGGCGTTCTCCTTCACGAAAATCCGCCGCTCGAACGCCAGCCAGGGCGGCATGGTCTCGATCGCCGTCTTCAACGGCTCATGATCGGGATTCGCCGCTACCGACCGCTCCAGAACGTACCGGTGCGCATAGCGCGCGTAGCAGTACGTGCACCCGAACGCGCAGCCGACGTAGGGATTGATGGACCAGAACCCCATCCCCGTAGTCTCCGGCCCGTTCAAAATCTGCCGCGCTCGCGTTCCGTAGTAACTGATATCTTTCTGCTCGCCCACCACGGGCAGCCGGCGCCGGGTGGCGGTCGCGTCGTCGAACAATGTGGTCTGCTGCAGCTGCATCGTCTGGACGTCCTCGAGCCGACTGAACCGCTCATTCTGGCGGGGGGATCGTATATACCGAATATAAACCGAAACAGCAAGACGCCTGCCTTTGTCGCACTCACCTGTGCGGTCATCGCCTTCGCAGCGGCCCTCACCGTCAGCGATCCGCCAGGACCAGGACTCGATCCAGACAGTGCTTTCTATCTCGGTGGTGCCGAGTCACTCGTGGCGGGACATGGATACCGCGCTCCCATCGCCCTCTGGAGCTCACCCGACAGCAGCGCACCCATAACGCATTTTCCGCCAGGGCTTTCCGCGGCAATCGCCATCCCGACTCGCTTCGGCTTGCCGCTCCTCCAGAGTGCGCGTCTCGTCAACGCCGTCTCTGCTTTCATCACTCTCGGTGCGGCCACCTACCTCGTCGCCATCGCCGTGGGCCCTGCGGCCGCCATCGTGCTCGGCGTCATCCTCCTCGTGACCCCGGCTCTGGTCGCCGACCATCTCGACGTCCTGAGCGAACCGCTCTTTCTCGCCTGCATCATGCTCGCGCTCCTTGCGATGGTACGTGCTCCGGAGCGTCCTCTGGCCGCGGGCATGGCCGCCGCGCTCGCGACCCTCGTGCGCTACGCGGGCATCTCCGTCGCGGCGGCGGCCGTCGTCTGGTCCGCCCTCCAGGGTGGCACGAGCCGAGAACGTCTCCGGCGCGCGGCGGTCGCCGCTATCCCCGCGCTCCTGCTGCAGAGCGCCTGGGTCGTCCATGCACGAGCCACCGCCGGCTCGCAACCCATTCGCACATTCGCCGTCTACCTGGGCAGAATGGACCGAACGCTCGTCCAGGCATGGGCGACGCTCACGCACTGGCTCGTTCCGCTGCCGGAGGACACGTTTAGCGTGCACCGCGTGCCTGCCGGCGCAATCGCCCTGGCCGCCATCGTCCTGCTCGCCACGCTCGTGACGTTAGGCAGCCGCGCGCTGCGTGTCGCCGATGAGCGCGCGGCCGTCGCGCGCCGGCTGCTTGGCGCAACGGGCATTCTCGTCACCGCGTACATCGCGGTGATCCTCGCGTCACGACTCGTCGCCGATCCGAACATCCCCTTCGACGACCGCATTCTCTCCCCGCTCCTGCTCCTGTTGGAGGTCGCCTGTGTAACGGCCGCAGCACAGTGGTGGCCGCGTGGGGCGATGCCGGCGCGCATTGCACTTCTCGCCGCCGGCGCGATCTGGGCCGTGGGGTCGTTCGCGCTGACGCGCGCTGCCGTGAACTGGGCGCTCACCTACGGCAACGATTTCGCTGGCGAGCAATGGCGCCGCTCCGAGCTTCTCGATTGGACGCGCACCCACGCGCGTGATGTGCCGATCTACTCCAACTGGCCCTCGGCGATCACGTTATACCTCGATCGTCCCGCGCGGGACCTTCCCTTCGCCGACACGCGCGTGAACGGTCGCGCCTTCGCCGATACCGTGCGCGCGCGACGCGCTGTCATCGTCGATTTCGACGTGAAGAATCCGCAGTTCGCCGGTGGGGACTCGCTAGCCCGGGTGCCGGGCCTCGTTACGATCGCGAAGCTCGCCGACGGCCAGGTGTTGGCCGCGCGCTGACTACATGCCCCGGCACGGCCGCAGGCGCGGCCGCCGCATGGCGACGGAATGCGTTCATTGCGTCCACACCCCGATGCGCAGAGCGCCGCTGGTCGACGGACGCATGAAAAAGTTGGCGTAGTGGCCGTCGCGCGAAACACGAATGGTGTGAAGCACCGCGATGCCGCCGACGATCACCGTGAGCTCGTTCTTGGATAACGACGAGGTGCGCGACATGAAATCCATGTCGCTCACGGACCCGTTGCGGCCGATCGTGGCGTAGAAGAGTGCCGTCCCGATGCCTCCTGCCAGCATCCCCCGCTCGAACGCCGTCCCGCGCTCGTGTGGCACATCCAGGATCCCCTCGTCGAGCAGCGATTGCGCCGTGAGACCCGCGCTCGAAAACTCGAACTGCTTGCGCGGTTCGAGCTGCGAGTTGATCCCCGAGTAGATCGTTGGCCGCCCCTTGTTGAAACCAAACGACGGGCGGCCGCCGACGGCATACGCCGTGACGATGTGACCACCCTCATGTACGCCAAGACTCGTGATGACGCCTTCGGCAAACGCGCGCCAATAGCCATGCGCGCCGGCGGACCTGTCCTGAGCGGCGGCCGTGCTCACCACGACGGTAGCTGCGAACCACGACAGAAAGAACAGACGGGAAGCGTGCATGACGAGCAATTTACACAGCGGACCGCAGCGCTCGAGCAACTGCTAACCGGCATTCCCGAGATGGTGTATCTTCAAGGAGCGTCACCCCTCTCCCGTCCCTCCCCATGCAACGAAAGCTCTCCGATCTCGAGATACAACGAGCGTTGGGTACGCTCAGCGGCTGGTCCCGTCGCGGCGACACACTCGTGAAGACCTACATATTTAACCGATTCGCGGACGGCATCGCCTTCGTCAACCGGATCGCGAAAGTCGCCGACCAGATGGATCACCATCCCGATATCGATATTCGCTACACGAAGATCACCTGCACACTCTCGTCGCATGACGTGGGTGGCATCACCGAGCGGGATCTCAAGTTGGCCGAGGCGATGGAGAAAGTGGTGAACGGCTGAGCCGTTCCCGCGCTCACAGGCCCTCGAGCAGGTCCTGAATCATCGGGTGCGGCTGCGGTTCGCCCGCCGCGAGCGCGAACAGCTCCGCGCCTTTGTCGGCCTGCTCGAACCGCGGCAGCAGCGAACGCTGCGTGACGTGCGCCAGGAAGGCGTCGCGCTTCACCCGTCTGGCCTGCTCGCTCGCCACGAGGGCGGCGGTTGGCGCGACGCTGAGCGCCGTCAGCTCCTCGTTTGGCGCCGGCGGTTCCCAGGCACAGTAGAAGAGCCGAACAGGTCGGTGCGGCGACAGCCCGTTTTCGTGGAGCTGCTCGGGATACTGCGTTGCCAGCCCGGAGAGAAAGAACGCCGCCGTCGCCGCTCTCGATATCGCGCGATGATCGCGATGACTGTTGCGTCCCCCTTCCGGACCGAACGTCACCACGACGTCCGGACGCCACGTCCGGAACGCTCGGACGATCTCGCCAACGAGCACGTCCGCATCCACGGCGGAGAGCGCGCTGTCCGGATGACCAGGCATTTCCCACGCGTCGATTCCGAGCAGACGCGCCGCCGAGACCAGCTCGTTGCGCCGGAGAGCACCCAGCTGCTCTCGGGACTCCACCGGCACATCCGAGCTGGTACCGGCATCGCCGTTCGTTGCGCAGAACAGGCGGCAGGTGACCCCCGCGGCGGCGTACGACGCGATCGTTGCGCCAACGGCGAAGCTCTCGTCGTCGGGATGTGCGAATGCGAATGCAATCGAACGACTCATTGCCCGTAGCGGCTATGTGCGGACGGCCGCTCTCACCGAGCGGCCGTCTGCGTCGCCGTGAAGATTGTCGAGCCGACGCGCTAGCTGCTGCGGCGTCCGCCGCCGAGTAGGCTCACGATCGCCAGAAAGATGTTCAGAAGGTCGAGATAGATCTGCACCGCCGCGACGACGTAGTCATCCTCGCCGTACGCGCCGGAGCGCACGATACGCCATGTGTCGAACACGAGCAGACCGCTGAACACCACCAGCACGCCCGCGGCGATCCACAGCGACGCCGCTGGATTCCGGAAGAACATGTTGAGCAGCATCGTCCCGAGCAGCACGAACAGGCCGATGGTGAAGAAGCTGCCCCAGGCGCTGAAGTCGCGGCGGCTGAAGACCGCGAACAGCGACAGCACGCCAAACGTCGACAACGTCAACAGCGCCGCTTGGCCCACGATGCCCGGTTGCGTGCGGCTGTACAGCAGAATCAGCGGCGAGAGGAAGATCCCCTCGATGAATGTGAACAGCAGCGTCAGAGCGATGTTGCGCGGGAATTCACGCGGCGCTCGCATCACGAGGAACAACGGCGCGAACAGGCAGAGCATCGCGATAATGGGGTGCATCCACACCGCGCTCATGAGCGCCGGCTGCGTGAAGGCGAATGCGGTGCCGAGCATCGTGACGATGATGCTCACGAACACCAGACCGTACGTGCGCCGCACCAGCGTGGCGCGTTCGGCCCCGGTGCGAATTGGAAGGGCAGCAGTCGAGTACAGATTGCCCGAGAAACCCATGACGAACCAAGCTCCGGTTGGGGGGAACAGTGAATAATACCCGAAAATGGCGGCGGGGAGCCATTCCGCGAGCGGCGTCGTTCGAGGGGATCTCCCGCAGGGGTGTTAGCTCTTCTTCAACATTACGCTTCCGTTCACGGTCTGGAGCGACACCGTTCGGTTTGCCGTTCCCAGGCTGCCACGCACCGTGCGAGCGTCCGGGCGGATGGACGTCCCGAGCGGGAAATCACTCTCCACCCGGCCGGTTACCGTTGCCAGGATGACAGAACCCTGCAGCGTCTGGGGAAATGCCACGGAGACCGAGCCGTTCACGGTCGCAAAGCGATACGGTCCGTCGCTGTTCACCGAATCCACGGATGCAGTGATGCTTCCGTTCACCGTCTCCAGGCGCAGAGCGCCGCCGGCGGTATGGGCCGTGATGCTGCCATTGACGAGCTTCGCCACGACGTCCGTGCTTGCTCCCGTAATGTCGGCCGCTCCGTTCATCGACAGGACGTCCACAGCCACTCCTGACGGCAGGGCGACGGTGAAATCCACGCGCATGTCGGTGTTGTGCCGGCGGAGGCTGAAGATCCGCCAAATCGAGCCGTGACCGGTGCTGTATCCGCGATCGTCGCACCGGCCGCCCGAGCCCCACAGCGCGCACACGTACACGTCGTTTCCGATGCGATTCGTCACGAAGTGAACGTCGTTCTCCCGTCCGCGGCTCCAGTGCTTGGAGGCGCTCACCTGCGCCACCGTGCCTGTCGCCCGCGTCACGTGCACGTCACCGTTCAAATCACGGACGTACAGCCTGCTACCGGGAGGCAATGGCTGCGACCAGTGGAATGCATCTGCCACCACATGCGGCTCGCGATGCCGGCACGCGGTGACGGCGAGAAGCGCCACGGCCACCGCCAGCCATTCGTACTTTCGCATGTCCTCTCCAGTTGCTGGTGCGCGCTCCCGCGCCCACGGTCTCGAATACCATCAGAGAGTACATACGGACGAACGACGCCGGCGTTTCGTCAACCGCGGCGGCGCAGCTCCACGCTCCCGTTCACCGTCGACAGCTTGATGCGGGGACCGCCTTTGCCGATCCGCGCCCTGAGGTTCCTGGGATCGAGCCGGCCATTCACGGTGACCTGGTAGTCCGTGTAGAAGCGACCATTGACGGTGCTCAACTCCACGTCGGCGTCGAGATCGCCGGCAAATTCCGCGACGACGCTGCCGTTCACCGTGGAGAGCCTCAGATCGTCCTGCAGTGGAAAGCGACCCATGCTGGCCCGCACGTCGCCATTCACGCTCGACGCGGTCACCGGGCCTCCACTCGACGTCGCATCCACCGACCCATTCACCGTCGACGCATCCACCACGGACGTGGCGCCGCTCACCCGCACTTCGCCGTTCACCGTGCTCACACCCACGTTCACACCGTGCGGCACGGTCACGCGAAACTCCACACTGGTGTCGTTGTTGCGCGAGCGGTGGGAGTGGTGATCCTCGTCGTCCTCGTCGCAGCTCGTCCGGTCACCCCAGAGCGCGCAGATGAGCACATCCTGCCGCCCCGGCCCGGTCTGTTGCGTATCGAAGTGCACTTCATCCGGATTGCCGCGGCGCCAGTGCTTCGTGGCTGTCACTTGCACCTTGTCGCCGCTTCCTTGGGTGACGGTGATCTCGCCGTTGACGTTGCGAATTCGAATCCAGCGCCCTTCGGGGATGCGGCCTTCCCATGTGAATCGATCGCTGGATTGCTGGGCGCCGGCTGTCCGTGCCGGTGCAGCATGGCCGACGATCGCGAGGCCGAGAGCAACGTGTAGGAATCGCTTCATCGGGACTCCTCGCTCCGGTTGGTCTTGATGCGCAAGCTGCCGCTCACGGTCGAGACGTCGAGCCGGCGGCCGCCGTTGCCAATCTTCGCGTCGATGTCGTGACGGCCGAAGCCGCCGGTCAGCGTGATGGGAAAGTCGCTGTCCAAGCGACCGCTGACGGTCCGCATCCGCAGGTCGGCGTCGAAGGATTTCGGCACGTCCAGGCTGACGCGGCCGCTGACGGTGTGGAACTCGAGATCCCCATTTCCAGTCAACGCGTCGATCTGCGCCGCGATCTCACCGCTCACCGAGTGTGCGTTCACAGAGCTGGCCCGCAGATGTCGCAGATCGATGCTCCCGCTGACGCTGTGCGCGTCGATGTCGCCCTGCGCGCCGTCGATACCCACATCGCCGCTCACCGAGCTCGCCGCCACCTCCAGGTTCGACGGAACTGCGACCCGCAGATCCATGTCGCCGTAACGCCGGCCCCCCCAGTGATCACCTTCGCTGTGCAATCCGTGCTCGTCGCATTCGTCGTCGCCGCGCAGCACGCAGACGTCGATGCCGTTCCGTCCTTCGTGGACTTCGGCCCGAAGGTCGTCATCGGAGCGGTTCCGCGTCTTGAAGCCGCTTACTTCGACCTTGCCGCTGGTTGAAGGCACGACCTCGATGTTGCCGCTGATGTTGTGAATGCGCACGTGATTGCCGGCCGGCAACGCCTTTTCCCAATGAAAGTCGGGTTGCCGATTCTGTGCGTCCGCGCTGGCAAACGCCGCGAATGCGCCGATCAGGAGAAGTTTGTGCATGCGAGACTCTCGATGAAGGTGTGCGGCCACGCCGGTCAACGTTCGCGACCGCGTCGGGTGCCGCCCGAAGAATGAATGGTGATGTCACCGCTGAAGCTCTCGAGATTGATGCGTGCGGCGCCGGCACCGATCTCGAACGTGAACTTCTTCGACTGACCGAAACCGTGCTCGCCAGGACGGAGGGTGATCGGGAAATCGCTGTCCACGGATCCACTCCATGTCGAGACGGAGATCTGCGCGCTCGTGTTTGGCGGAACGGTGATCGAGACCTCGCCGGAATGCGCCGTCAGATCGTAGTGACCGGCCGGATCGATCGTGCCCTCGTACGTGATGGAGCCGCTCACGGAGTGGGCGCGCACCGATTTGGATGTCGCGCCAACGAGGCCGATCTCGCCGCTCACCGACTCGGCGTCGATGTCACCCTTGATGTTTTCCAGATGGAAGTCACCGCTGACCGTGTGCGCGGTCGCGTCGCCGTTCACGCCGCGGGCGCGCACGTCGCCGGAGAGCGAGCCCAGGTCGAGGCGCCCCACATCCTCCACCTGCACGTCGCCACTCTGCGAGTTGACTTCCACGTCGCCGCGCGTTCCACGGACGTCGATCTCACCCGATTGTGAGTGTGCGGTGAGGTGCACGCCGTAGGGGACCGTCACCTCGAAGCGCGCCTCGCGCGACCGGTAGCCGCTCATCTCGAGCGTCAGCCGCGAGCCGCCCGTGCTGAGGCGAATATCGCCGTCCTCGCTCGTGGCGTGGATCTTCACCTGCTCCTCTGCCCAGCCGCGGACGATGATCTCGCCGCTCGGGAGGTTCAAGCTCACGTTGCCATTCTTCGGGAAGGCGACCGTGGTGTCGATGCGCGACGTGACATCGCGATCGGAGAACCGATATCTCTGCGCCGACGCCGCCGGCGCGGAGAGCGCCGTCGCGAGCGCCAGCAGCATCGCCGTGCGCAGACAGGGTCCATGTGTCATGAGGATATCCATCAGGAGTGCGACGGCAGCTGTGCCGCCGTGCGGAGCAGCTCGACTTTTGTCTCGAGCGCGCTATTGAGGGACTGCAGCAGGAATCGGCTCGCGGGATCCTTGGCCAGTGCCGCGCGGCACTGCATGATCGCGTCGTCGATGACCCTGAGGTTCCGCTCGATCACGGCCACTGTGGCGGTGTCGAGCGAAGAGCGGCGCTGCGCCAGAATCAGTCGCAGGCGACCGATCTCGCGGCCATAGACCTCCTCGGCCGTCGGCTTCGCTGCGGCGCGTGAGGAGACGGCGCGCACCAGCGGCCGCATGGAGCGCTCTGCCGCCGGCGCGGAGCTCCCTTCCGGATGAGCAGAAGCCGGCGCGGTGGCCGAGTTCTGCTGCGGCGGAGTGGGAGGCACCGACGTCACAGACTCCGGCTCCGTCGCCGGCTTCACGGTATTCGCCACGATTTGTTGCGGCCGCTGCACCTGCGGGCGTCCGCGCATCGCGACATAGGTCGTACCCACCGACACCACAATAAGTGCCGCCGCGGCGGCGCTCGTCCACAGCCAGCGATCGAGCTGGCGAACGGAGCGGCTGCCTCCACGCACGAGCCGCGCGTCCGCACCCTTCGCTGCAATAGCATCCATGCGTGCAGCGCGGGTCGTCAGCTCCACAACCGGTGCCTCGATTCGCGCGGCGATTCCCGCCCACAGATCCCGTGACGGCTGCAGCGGAGGGAGATTCGCGGCGTCTACCCGCAGCCTGCGAATGTCCGCGAGCAGCGCCCCACAGTCCAGGCAGCCGAGCGCGTGCGCTTCCATGGCAGCACCGGTGAGCTCGTCCACCTCGTGCTCCAGGAAGTCCGGCAGCCGTTCGGCGAATACGTCGCAGGTGATGGATTGTGCCGTCATCGGTTCATTGCCTCCCGCAAGAGGAGCCGTGCCCGATGCAGCTGGGCTTTGGTGGCTCCCGTAGTCACGCCGAACATCTCGGCGATCTCTTCGTGTTTGTACCCCTCGACGTCGTGCAGCACGAATACTCGTTTGGCACCCGGCGGCAGTTGCTCCATCGCGCGCTCCAGATCGAGCAGATCCCCCGGCGCGAGCGGCGATCCGATCGTGCCCGGCAGCGCATCGATCCCGTCGTCCTCCTCACCCTCCTCGAACCTCGCCCGCTGTCGTCCTTCACTCTTCCGCGCGTTCAACACCACGTTCACGGTCAATCGATGCAGCCAGGTGCCAAAGGAACTGTCGCCGCGAAAGAGATGCAGTTTTTCCCACGCCCGAACAAAGACATCCTGCGTCAGCTCCTCTGCGCGCGCACGATCTGAAACCATCCGCACACAGAGACTGAAGACCCGGTTCACGTGCTGCCGATAGACCCGCTCGAACGCGCGGCGGTCGCCCGCGGCGGCAAGCGCCACGTCGGAGTCGCCGTTGCCGCTAGAGGGGACGGTCGCTTCGCTGATGACCACAGCAGCCATTGGGTCCGTGAGATCCAAGTCGGTGCACTGCCTCAGATAGCTGGACGAGACGGAAGGTTTGAAGAGATGATGCCGCTCGGCTGTGCCTGCCAAGGTGAACTCGGCAGGTCACTTCGGATAGCCCGCTATTCCTTTCAGAGCTGCGCTCTGGGGCTCCCCGCTTCGCCACCGCGATCGTCATCGAGGGCGATCCATTCCGCGGTCGTCACCTTTCCGGCGATACCCGCGATTTCATCTAACAAGGCCGGCAGTGCACCGATACTGTCGAGAAAATGGCGCGGACCGGAAGATACGAGCTGTTCCCGACGAAATGGCCCCCACAACGCGGCGATCGTCGTAACGCCCGCTGCATTGCCCGCCTCCATATCATGCACTGAGTCGCCGACGAATACCGCCTCCCCGGGCTCGCATCGCAAACGCCCCAAGGCAATGAAAACGGGCTCCGGGTGGGGCTTATGGCGGGAGCAGGAGTCACACCCCACGACCGTGTCGATCAAGCCGTTAATGCCAACGTGGGTAAGACCGCGGGCGGCCAGGGCATCCGATTTGGAGGTCACCACCGCAACGGGATGCCCGCGGGCGCGCAGCACGCTCAGCGTGTCTGCCACGCCCTCGTAGGAGCGCACGAGGCGGTCGTGGTTGGCCATCTGATGCTCGCGGTAGCGGGCAATCAACTGCGCGACCTCATCCTCGCGGGCCGCATAGCAACGAAACATCGTCGCCAAAGGAATGCCGACCCCGCCCAGCCATTCTTCATCGGAGGGTCTGTGTCCCGGCCAGCTGCGGAATGCGTGACGCGCCGAGTCGAGAATGAGGTCGATGGAATCTATGAGCGTGCCGTCAAGATCGAACAGCACCGCCAGCGGGCGCGCCGCGGGAATTGTCATGCCGCAACCTACCTTGCGGCAGCGACTTGCGAAACACGTCGGGCGCGTGGGTGCCCGTGCTTGCATAACGATTCAGCGGCGGGCTGTTCCCGCGTGCGCCGGATCACCGTCCCGACCGTTGCCTGCGGGCGCACCATGAGCGATAATATGGTGGCAGACCGACCTCGTTCTCCCTTCCTACAGGGTCTGCGAACGACAAGCGGAGGATCGCCCATGGACCATGTCTCCAGGCACGATCGCGACGCGCGTGTCGCTCGATGGATGGATCTTTTTCGCGAAGCGGCGGAACGGCCGGAATTTCAGGTGCCGTCCCCCGCAGCTCGCCCATTCGATTTCGATTTCCGTGCGCCCGACGAGAAAGCGGCGCGCGGTTTCGCGGCATGGTTGCGCGCGCACACCCGGTATGCCGTCGACGTGCATCACACGCACGCCGCCGAAAGCTCGATGGCCGTGTTCGACGGTTGGCGCGTGAGCGGCCAGACGATGCCGCTCGATCCGGCGCCGCGCCTGTTCGAGCAGTGGCTCACCTTTCTCATCGGCGCCGGCATGTCGTTAGGCTGCGAGCTCGAAGCGTGCAGCGGCATCGATCTCGGCCAGGACGTGCCGGCGGCCGCCTGACGCTCCGCTAGTCGGGACGTGGCCGCGGCGGCCGGCGCCGCCGGCGGCCACGTCCGGCGGCTCTGCCGCCGTCCGCCGACGGCCGCAACGGGGCCGAGGCCGCAGCGCGCGCCCGCCCATCTTCCTTCGCTCTCGCGCGCGCCCGATCCTCGGCGCGCTTGGAGCGAATCGCCGCGATCCGCTCCGCGAGCGGCACCTCGAGCTTCGCCGACAGACGCGCGCTGTAGTCGAAGTCCGGCAGCGTGACGCGCGGCAGCGGCTTCCCGACAGCGCGCTCGATGGCGCGCAGCTCCGCCGATTCCTCCGGCGCCACGAAGGTGAACGCGTCTCCCGTCATTTCCGCCCGCGCCGTGCGGCCAACGCGATGGATGTAATCCTCCGGCTGCCCGGGAACGTCGAAGTTCACGACGTGACCGAGCGCTTCGACGTCGATGCCGCGCGCGGCGATGTCCGTGGCGACGAGCACGCGATACCGGCCGCTCTTGAATCCCTCCAGCGCGTCGGTGCGTTGCGTCTGCGACCGGTTGCCATGAATGCGCGCCGCCTGGATTCCTCGTTTGGCAAGGAATTCCCAGAGTCGGTTCGCCCGGTGCTTCGTGCGGGTGAACACCAGCGCCTCGTGCATGATGTCCCGCTGCAGCAGCGTGAGCAGGAGCATCGACTTCAGCTCCTGTGGCACCGGATACACCGCCTGCGTGATTCCCACCGCCGGCGTCGACCGCCGCTCGAGATTGATCGTCGACGGCTCGTGCAGCATCTCCCGCGTCAGCTCCAGGATCGGCGCGGGCATCGTCGCGCTGAAGAACAGCGTCTGCCGCTTCGCCGGCAGGTGGCGCAGGACGCGACGGATGTCGGGCAGAAAGCCCATGTCGAGCATCCGGTCGGCCTCGTCGAGCACCAGGTACTCGATGCGGTCGAGCCTTGCGTACGGCTGCTTCAGATGATCGAGCAGCCGCCCCGGCGTCGCGACGATGACGTCGACGCCGCTGCGGAACGCGTGCTCCTGCGGACCCATTCCGACGCCGCCGAACACCGCGGCCGCCGTGATCGGCGTGTGCACCGCGAGCTGCTCGAGCTCCTGGAGAATCTGCGCCGCCAGCTCGCGCGTCGGCGCGAGAACGAGCGCGCGCGTGGTGCCGCGCGGCCGTTGCAGCAGCTTCTCGAGAATCGGCAGCAGAAAAGCCGCCGTCTTGCCGCTGCCCGTCATCGCGCACGCCAGCACGTCTCGGCCGGCGAGCGCCGGTGGAATGGCATCGGCCTGGATCGGCGTCGGACGCGTGAAGCCGAGCTCCTTCACGCCTCGGAGCAGACTCGGGTGAAGCTTCAGTGAACCGAAGCTCACAGTATGACCGAAGAAGGTATGGACATGTCTCAGGAAGCTAGAGTGGCCAGCGAGCCAGGCACAGCCTTCATCCGTGCGCCGACTACCGACTGCCGACTGTCGACTGTCGACTGCCCTTGCCCTTCGCCCCCTCGACGCGGATACTGGCCATCGTGTTCCTGCGCATCTGGAGACTGCGTCCCGCACTCGGTCGCGACGGCGACTTCCGCGGCGTCTACGGTCCCGGCGGTGACTGGGCGCGCCTGTTCGCGCTGGCCCCGGGATTTCTTGGCACCGTGTTGCTGCGCGGGGGCGACGATTCTCCCGACTACCTCACCGTCGATCGCTGGGAGTCGGCGCAGGCCTGGCGCGACTTCCGCGAACGGCACGCGATCGCGTACGAGGCCCTGGACCGTCGCTGCGACGAGCTGACGTCGTTCGAGGAGCAGGTGGGTGAGTACGACGACTGACGCGCTGCGGCGGTGTACGTGGGCGCGTTCCGAGCTGGAGATCGAGTATCACGATCGGGAGTGGGGCGTGCCGCAGCACGACGACACTCGACTGTTCGAGCTGCTTGTGCTCGAAGGCGCGCAGGCTGGGTTGAGCTGGTCCACCATTCTCCGCAAGCGCGACAACTACCGTCGGGCCTTCGCCGACTTCGATCCGGCGCGCGTCGCCCGCTTCACTCCAAAGCAAATCGAACGGCTCATGTCGGACGACGGCATCGTCCGCAACCGCCTCAAGATTCAGAGCGCCATCCGCAATGCCAGAGTGTTTCGAGATGTGCAGGCGGAATTCGGCAGCTTCGACAACTATTTGTGGAGCTTCGTGGGCGGCGAGCCGCGGCGAAACGCGTGGGCTGATCTGCGGGAGGTTCCGCCGCGCACGGCGCTGTCGGATCGCCTGAGCAAGGAGCTGCGCCGCCGCGGCTTCAACTTCGTGGGATCCACGATCTGCTATGCGTTCATGCAAGCGGTCGGGATGGTGAACGATCACCTTGTCGACTGCTACCGTCACGACCAAATCGGAGGGAAGGTGAATGATCGGACGCGCGCCTAACATACTCGTGTTCGCGCTCGCTGTGCTTGCCTCGTCAACCGGCTGCCGCCACGCCGCCCCGCAGGTCGCGCCCGTGACCGGCGCGTCCGAGCATGTGACGCTGGCGCGCATCTATTACTGGCGCGCGCGCCCCGGTCAGTTCGACAGCTACACGCGGTACGTGCGTGACGTGGCGGAGCCGATCGACCACGAAGCCCAACGCGCCGGAGCGTTCATGAGCATCACCACCTTCATCACGCGCGACGCGAGCAGCCCGTGGTCTCACATGCGGGTGTTCCTCCTGCGCGACTCTACCCAGCTCGCCGGTCTCGGTGCCGCGCTCGATGCAGCGGGCGTGCGCGTGCAGCCGGACTCGATCAAGCGGAAGGCGCAGTCCGATTACGCCGCCACGCTGCGCGACCGCGTTGGCGATGCGACCGTCGAGGTGCTCCCGTGATGACCGCGGGCGTGCGCACGAGCATTCTGGCGTGGAGCACCTTCTCCGGAGCGCTGCTCGGATTTTTCGCCGGCATTCTGCTCGTCGCCCTCGGCTACGCCGCCCTTCAGCTGCTGCAGCCGCGCTCGGAGTTGGCTTGGCTCCGCGTTGCGGCCGTCGTGTGCCTCCTGCTCTTCCCGGTGGCCGGAGCCGTCCTCGGATTTCTCGAAGGACGGCTCAAGCTCTTGTGATCACCAGATGCTGGCCCGCTTCGCCCACGAACTGTTCTGGTATCGTTGCTTGAATGCGCGTCCGAGCTCCTGGAGCGCCGCCACTTCGTGGCTGCCGCTGTAGCGAGCGACCCCGCTCCAGTACAGCGCTTCCGGCGCGGCATCGGTGTTCGGCAGCTGATCCACGATTTGCTTGTACCACTCCTCCGCTTCCGACCAGGCCTTGCGGTCCACTGCCAGGTCGCCCGCCGCGAGCTCGAGCTGCGCTAGAAACTCATCGATAGGGAGAAAACCCTCGACCCGCCGCACTTCCTTTCCATTCGCATCCAACACGAGCACCGTTGGCGTCCAGCGCACGTCGAAGCGGTGCCACATCGTGGGCTGCTCCTTGATGTGAATGCGCACGGGCACGAACTGCTCGCGAACGAACGCGGCCACGCGCGGATGCGGATACACCTCGGCTTCCAGCCGAGCACAACCCCCTCAGGCAGGAGCGGCGGTGAAGTCGAGGAGGAGCGGACGTTTCGTGCTCTTCGCGTCAGCCAGGGCGGCGTCGACGTCCTTGCGCCACGGAATCTCGTCGTTCTTCGGCATTGGTCTCTCGCGGTTGAGCTTGCGGCCGAGCTGTCGCACACCTCGTTCCACTGGGCACACCCCGCGGTCCCTCAGCTCGAAAAGTAAGCGGCGTTCTCCTTGATGTAGCCTTCCGTGAGATCGCAGCCGTACGCGGTCGCCGTTCCGTCGCCCACGCCGAGCGTCACGATCAGATCCACCGCGGTCGCCCCGAGCGCCGTGCGCACGACTGTCTCGTCGAAGTCGAGCCGCTGTCCTCCGCCCACTACGGCGTGGCCATTGATCCACGCGTCGGTGCGCGACGGCTCGATGACGCAGTCGAAGCATTTGCCGACAGCCATCAGCAGCCGGCCGACGTTCGGATCGGCGCCGTGCACCATCGTCTTTACGAGGGGCGAGTTGACGATCGACTTCGCGACCCGGCGCGCCTCGTCGTCGTTCCGTGCGCCGCGGACGGTCGCGCGGATGAGATGCGTCGCTCCTTCACCGTCGCTCGCGAGCGTCTCCGTCATCCGGATGCAGCCGGACGTGAGTGCGTCCAGAAACGCCGCCTCGTCGACCGCGCCAGCGAAACCGTTGGCGAGGATGGCGCAGGTGTCGGACGTGCTGGTGTCGCTGTCCACCGACAGCATGTTGAACGACCGATGCACTGCGTACCGCAGCATGCGGTTCAGCGTATCCGCGTCCAACGCCGCATCCGTGAACACGTAAGCGAGCATCGTCGCCATGTTCGGCTCCACCATGCCCGACCCCTTGGCAACCCACGTGATCGTGGCGTTGCCCACGGAGCACGACGCCGCTTTCGGAAAGCTGTCCGTCGTCATGATGCCCTCGGCGCCAACGAGCGGATCGTCCTGGAGCTCGCGCGCGATGCCCGTGAGCCCGCGCTCGATCGTCTCGATGGGCAGCCGCACGCCGATGACGCCCGTCGAGCTCACGAGGACGCGATTCTCGGTCGTGCCCAGCTCCTTGGCCGCCGCAGCCGCCATGCGGCGCGCGTGCTCCACGCCGGCGGTGCCCGTGGCCACGTTACTGAATCTGCTGTTCGCCACGATGCCGCGCAGCCGCACCCCCCCACCCCCTCCGGCGCGAATCGTCTCCCGTCCCAGAATCACCGGTGCGCCGGGGAAGTGATTACGCGTGAACACCGCGGCGGCGGCGGCGTCCACGTCGCTGGCGAACAGAGCGACATCCTTCGCCGTCGGCTTGAGACCCACGTTGCGGCTCGCGCAGCGGAAGCCGCGCGGAAGGCGCGGGCGTTCGTGAAACATCGAAGGCGTTAGGACGATCGCCAGCTCACTTGGCCGCGCTCTCCGCCATCTTCAACGCAGCATACGCGTTCACGATGCCTCCGGTCGACGAGAGCGTGCCGAACGGAACGTGCGTCCCCTGAGAGCCCGGCCGTACGACCTCGCGGTCTGCATAACGAGTCGCCGAAGCCAGGATGATGCGCTTCAGATCGGCGGCGCTGAGATTGGGATAATAATCCAGCAGGAGCGCCGCCAGCCCCGTCACCACAGGAGCCGCCATGCTCGTACCGCTGTCCCGCTCGTACCGGTTGCCCGGTACCGTGGACAGGATGTCCATGCCCGGCGCGAAGACGTCCACGCGGTCGTGGCCATAGTTCGAGAACGGCGCGGCCAGGCTGTCGGCGTCCTTCCACGATGACGCACCCACCTCGATCCAGTTCTGCGCCCGCCCGCCGTCGAGATAGACCTGGTTGGGGAAGTTCGGCAGGCTGTCGTTGTTCTGACCGTCGTTGCCGGCCGCGTGAATCATCAGCACGCCGTGCGCGTCGGCGTACTTCACCGCGTCGTCCACCGCGCGCTTCTGCGGTGAATAGGCCTTGCCGAAGCTCATGTTGATGACGCGGGCGCCGGCGTCCACCGCATAACGAATGGCGTTGGCGACATCCTTGTCGCGCTCGTCGCCATCCGGAATCGCGCGCACCATCATGAGCCGCACCGACGGTGCGATCCCCTGGATGCCCACCGCGCTGTCGCGCACCGCGCCGATGATCCCGCCAACGTGTGATCCGTGCTTCGCGTCCGGTCCCATCACGTCTGGATTGCCGTAGAAGCGCTGCGACGTGTTCCCGGGATCGTCGCCCACGATCGGCCGCGGGTTGTAGTCGGGATTGAACGCGTAATCGAGACGCGCCTGGAGCTCCTCCCGTGCGTCGTACACCTCGTGCGGCATGATCCCGTTGGCGGCGAGCTGGAGATAGACCTGCCGCGCCGCTTGCACCTCTGGGCTTGTGGCGCGCAACGCTTGCACTCTGTCTGTCGTCAGCGAGTCGCCCACCGCAGCCTTCAACACCGGAAGGGCTCTGTCGAGGACCGCCGCGATCTCCTTCACGCGCGGCAGCTCCTGCTCGGCCTCGCCGCGCTTCTTCTGATAGTCCTGCTGGATCTGCGGGCAGCGCTGGCGATCCGCGGTCGACAGGGAGTCCGTGCCCGCCGCGGCGCCGTGACCGGTACACTTCGCGTACAGCCGCGTCACCTCTTCCGTCTCCCAGTGGATGTCGCGGCCATCCTTGCCGCCGATGAAGTTCCATCCACGCACGTCGTCCACGTATCCATTGGCGTCGTCATCCTTCCCGTTGCCCGGCACCTCCCGTGGATTCAGCCACAGATTCGGTCGCAGATCCGCGTGCGCGGTGTCGATGCCGCCGTCGATGACGGCGACGAGCACCGTCTGCTTCGGGCTCTTGCCGGCCAGCAGCTCTCGTTGCGCGCGATCGAGGCTGATGCCGGGCACGCGATCGGTCGTGGCGTCGAGGAGCTGCCAGTTGCTCGGCAGGTCGGACACAGAGCGTGGCGCGTGCGCAGCCGTGCGTGACGGCGACGCTGCTCCCGCTGCCGGTCCCGGCGCAACGACAGGCGCACCGGGCGACGCGACCGTAGACGAGGCCGGACGAACACAGGCGCCGGCGCCGAACGCGACGAGACCGGCCGCCAGCACGCGCGGCGTAGCGAGTAAATGCATGAATGGGCGTTGCAAAGGGTGACTGTAGCCCGCGCCTGCGGCCGATTCTAGCTTACTACACCGCAATCGCGCGGTCGGCGCACGGAATGTGCCGCATGTCCTTCGCCGGAGACGCGACGTCGCGCGCGGTTCACGTACGTCATGGAGGATTAAATATGGCACGAGGCGACGGTCACGACCACGAGCACCGTCACGGACATGCCGGTCACGATCACGAAGAGGCTCAGGACCGGCTGCTCGAGTGCATCGAAGAATGTATGAACTGTCACGTCGCCTGTACCATGACGGTGCAGCACTGCCTGGCGTCGGGCGGCGAGCTTGCTGATGTGAATCTCGTTGGCGTGTTGCTCGATTGCGCCGAGCTCTGTCAGGCGAGCGCGAACTTCATGCTGCGTGGCTCACCCTTCCATGCGCTCACCTGTGGCGCCTGCGCAGAGCTGTGTCGGAGCTGCGAGGAGCTGTGCCGCTCGGCCGGCGAAGGTGACGAGCAGCTCGTGCACTGCGCCGAGGTGTGCGCCACCTGCGCACAGCTCTGTGAGGCGATGGTGAGCATGGATGGTGACACCGAGGACGAGTAGCTGCTCTTGTCGCCGCTCTTGACGAATCGCCGCGTCCGGTCAGTGTTGAGCGTCATCGGCGACGCGGAGGTGGCGACGATGACGGAAGGACAACAGTTCCTCGCGCTCTCGCGCTCCTTCCTGCGCGAGGAGTACCGCATCAAGCTGCGACGGTCGGTGGAAGCGATGCCCGAAGCGGTTCTGTGGTGGCGGGCGAATCCGCAGAGCAACAGTGTCGGCAATCTCCTACTGCATCTCGGCGGCAACGTGCGGCAGTGGATCGTCAGTGGCATCGGCGGCGCGCCCGACTCCCGTGACCGTGCGTCCGAGTTCTCGGCGCGCGAAGGCGCCACCGCCGTGCAACTGCTGGCGTACATCGAGACAGTCCTCGCGCAGGCCGATAAGGTGCTCGTCGAGCTCACGCCCGCCGATCTCCTCACCCGGCGCACCATTCAGGGGCGCGACGTCACCGTGCTCGAGGCCATCTACCAGGTGGTGCAACACTTCGCCATGCACGTCGGACAGATCATTCTCATCGCGAAGGAGCATACGCCCGGCGCCGTGCGCTTCTACGAAGACGCCGGCGGACTGGCTCGACCTATCTGGAGGTAGAGAGCGACCCACATGACGACACGCCGCGAGTTCGTCGGCACCACCGGAGCATTGCTCGGCGCCGCGCTGCTGCCCGGCCGCGCCCTGCATAACGAGTCACGCCGGCGTGGCGCGCCGGACGGATCAGTCGTGCTCTTCCAGGGCGACTCGATCACCGATGCCGGGCGCAATCGCACGATCGCCGATCCGAACAGCGCCGCCGCGCTCGGCACCGGCTATCCGTTGCTCGTCGCCTCGGCGGTACTGCACGCGCACCCGGAGGCCGGCTTCCGCTTCTTCAACCGCGGCGTGAGCGGCAACAAGGTCCCTGACCTCGCCGCGCGCTGGGATGCCGACACACTGGCGCTCGCGCCCGACATTCTCAGCATTCTCATCGGCGTGAATGACATCTGGCACAAGTTGAATCATGCGTACGCGGGCACCGTGCAGGATTACGAGCAGGGCTACGATGCGCTGTTGGCGCGCACGCGCGAGGCGCGGCCGCGGCTCCGGCTGATCATCCTCGAGCCGTTCGTGCTCCGAACCGGCGCCGTGAACGACCAGTGGTTTCCCGAGTTCGACGACCGCCGCGCAGCTGCCAAGCGGGTGGCGAGCCGCGCCGGCGCCACCTTCGTTCCGCTGCAGAGCATGTTCGACCGTTTGGCGGCGACGGCGGCGCCGCAGTACTGGGCCGCCGACGGCGTACATCCCACGCCGGCCGGCCACGAGGCCATCGCGGACGCATGGCGGAACGCCGCCGGTCTCTAAGGTGACCGCGTCACCGCGACCCGAACGGTCGGAGGTGCGGCGGCGATTCCTGCAGCTCGTGCTCTCGGTTCTGATTTTCGACGCGGCCGTGATCGGCATGTGGTATGTCCTGCGCATCAGGGAAGCGCCGCCGCAGACGCAGCTCTATTTCGGATTTGGTTGGATGCTGTCGACGCTGCTCGTCGTCGGCATCGGACTGAAGCGCTTTCACGCGGCGAGGAGAGCGGCGCTCAGGTCGCGTCGCTGACATGCTTTTTGCCCCCCCAAGGGGCCGTGCGCAGACTCGTCGTCATAGTGGACCAACTTCCCGCGTGGGCTTTTGTCGCCACCGCCATCCTGGTGCTCGGCGCCGTTCGGCTCGCGGGCTCGGTGGCCTATCTGGGACGCAACAGCGGCGGTGTCGAGCTCTCGCGCCTTCTCACCCTCGCCGCATTTCTGCTGCTGTTGATCTTCGCGGTCAGACGCCGTCAGACCAGCGTCATGCACGGCGCTCTCCAGGTGCTCGTCGCCGTCGCCGGCTCCAGTTTGCTCGGAATTGCCGCGGTCTGGCCACTCCTCCCTCGGCACCTGCCGATCTCGCTGGTCAACGTGTTGCAGGCCGACGCGGGCAGTCAGGTGACGCTCATTCTGTTCGGCCTTCCCGTCGCCACTATGCTTCTATGGCTGTCGCGCCGCTGGGGCTCACACTCGCCTGTGACCGAACGCCGCTGGCGCGTGGTGATCCAGATGATGCGCGAACGTGCCGAGCGGCGCCGCCGGCCGCGCGTCAATGCGACTGTCGCTGAAGGGGGAGGGGGAGGGCCGCGCGATGCCAACCAATCAATATCATGAGCCGCCCGACGAGCTGCCGCAGGAGACGCGCACCTTCGCGCGCATGATCACTTCGCTCATCGAGGAAGCGGAAGCGATCGGCTGGTACGAGCAGCGGCTCGCCGTCGAGAAGAATGCCGACGCCCGCGCCATCATGCGGGACGCGCAGAAGGAGGAGTTCAAGCACTTCGGGATGGATCTGGAATTCCTGCTCCGACGCTCTCCCCGTTGGAAGGAGATTCTGCAGGGAATCCTGTTCCGGCGCGGCCCGATCGTGGAGCATGCCGAGGAAGCGGAAGAGAAGGCCGACTGATGCACATCCAGTACGTTGCGTTGTGCGATCAGGTGGTGGTAGCGCAGGACGGCCGCCCCTCATTGATCGGCGTCTTCAACGATCTGCAAGTGCCCGCCTTCCCATTCACCCTTCCGCGCCTCGCCTTCGCCGCCCGTATGCTTTTCACCGCCGACGAAGCGGGACGACAGCACAACGTGGAGCTCGTGATGACGGATCCCTCCGGCCGCGAGATCGGCCGTCCCGCTGGAGAGATCAACCTGCCTCCCGCGCCGGCGGGAATGGAATCGGTCGCCGTGGACCTGCCGCTGCAGTTCGATCTCTTTCAGATCACCGCCGCCGGCCGGTACACATTTCTGCTCAACATTGACGGCAAGCCCGGAGCGGGAGTACAGCTCGCGGTGCGCCAAGTGGCGGCGGCGTGACAGGAGCTGCGGACTTCGGACGCTGACCAACTGCGCACCAAGAGCTGCGGACTTCGCACTCGGACCAACTGCGCACTGCGGACTTCGGACGTACTGCGGACTGAACTTCCCCCGATTTTGTGGACACCTGGGTTAACTGA
>CAZICQ010000016.1:0-63994 GCA_964537775.1 uncultured Gemmatimonadaceae bacterium
ATCGAATCGCTCACGCGTCTGGAGGCGGACGGGAACGTCACGTATCAAGTGCGGGCGCGGCTCGCGCCCGATGTGTCCGAGGATAGTGAAGAGCGTGTATACGTTCGCAATGCTGACGGCGTGTTCACTCCCCTTTCCAGCAACGTCGCCGTCGTGGTCGCGATGCAACGGCAGCGCGGCCATACCGAGAGCGATGTCGAATGTCGTGTGGAGTCGACGCGCCAGAGCGCGCCGCATCCCGTTCGCTGTGCTCTGATCTATGACTACTACACGACAAATGGTGACGCACAGTACGCGTCGACGCAGGCACCCTCACTGCCGTTTGCGATAGCGCCAGCGGGAGTCGGTGGCGCACCGTAAGCGACCCTTTCCACTCGATAGACGAGGTCTTCATGATGCTCACGTCGCTGCCCCGCATCCTCATCGTCGAAGATGACGAGCCGCTCCGCACTCTGCTCGGGCGTTTCCTGTCGCGTGCCGGCTATGTGGCGGAGGGCGTGAAGGACGGCAGTGAAGCGGTCGCCGCGTTGGCCGCACGGCGCTTCAGCGTCATGGTCTGCGACATTCGAATGCCGGGCATGGATGGCCTCGAAGTGCTGGCTCGGGCAGTCGCGCTCGATCCCGACATTGCCGTAATCATGTGCACCGCGGTGAACGAGGCAGCCACAGCGACGCACGCGCTCAGTCAGGGTGCGATGAACTATCTGACGAAGCCGTTCGAGCTCAGCGCGCTCGAGAGCGCCGTCTCGAACGCGTTGGAGCGCCGGAACGCCTTGATCGAGCGGCGTCGCGTGGATGAATGGATTCGAGAGGAAGTTGCCCGCCGCACAGCGGAGCTCGAGCGGGAGAAGAGTGCACTGCGCGATCTGTCCGTCGGCGTCGTTGAGACACTGGTCAATGCCATGGAGGCGAAGGACGTGTACCTCCGTGGCCACTCCCATCGCGTGGCCGAATGTGCTGCCGACGTGTCGACGGAGCTCGGCCTGCCGAGCGACATCGTCGAGCAGGTGCGCCTCGCGGCCCGGCTTCAGGACATTGGACGAATCGGCGTTCGCGAATCAGTCCTGAACAAGCGCGAGACCCTGACCGACGACGAAGTGGAGCATATCCGCGACCACGTTCGGCTGGGCGTGGACATCCTGGCTCCGCTGCGCCATCTGGGGCAGGTTCTCACGTTCATCGCCGATCACCACGAGCACTGGGATGGCGGCGGGTACCCACGGGGACTGGCGGGCGAGGAGATCTCCATTGGAGGTCGTGTGCTCGCCGCGGCGGATACCTTCCACGCGCTTACGAGCCGCCGGCCATATCGTGATCCGATGTCGGCGCACACAGCCGTGCGCTACATGGAGACACTGGTGGGAAGTGTGCTCGATCCGCGCGTCTATGAAGCATTGCGGCGCGTTGCGGAGCGGCGAGATCAGTGCGGAAGCTTGAGGCTCGAGCGCGCTCTGTCGCTCGAGGAACGCGTCGCCTGATCGCTCAGCCGCGATAGTAAGCGTCGATCGCGAGGCGTACGATGCGCGGCATCAGCCTGGCGGTCTCGCGACGTGACTGCGGTGCGGAGCTGGCGATCATCAGCTTCACGTCGGTGATCACGCGCTCCGGCGGCACGTCCAGAGCGTGCAGCACGGACGTGTACTCTCGCACGAGATCGCCAAGCTCTGCTTCCAGCGCGCGGCTTCCAACCGGGTCGTCGCGCCGTGCGTCGCCCAGCTTCTGCTGCTCGCATAGCAGCTGCACGTACTCGGAGGCCAGTCGCCGCGCATGATTGCGAGTCGTGCGTGCGCGATGGCGCAGCCGCTCCAGCGACGCCGCGCGGTCGTCCTGCGTAAGGTTCTCCGGTTCGTGTTCCATCTTCGCATCAGGGGACGTGGCGCTCAAATGTGCAATCGGCACAGGCCCGCGCAAGGCTGTACGATCATGAGCGACGTGCTCAAGGACCTTCCAGTTCCTCGATCCGTTTTGGCCAATCCTCGCGCAGCAGACGTGACATAGCGCGGTCGGCGAGCAGGCGCCCTTCCGTCTGGCAACGCGGGCAGTAATTCGTCTCGTTCTCCGCATACCGGATGCGCTGGACGGCCGTGCCGCAAACGGGACAGGGTTGTCCATAGCGGCCGTGCACGGCCATACCATCTCTGAACGCCGTCACCTTCTCCGGGAAGCTGTCGCCCGCGTCGGCACGAAGTCGCTCGATCCATTGCTGGAGCACTTCCCGCGTAGCCGTGAAGAGACGCCGGACGTCTTCACTATCCAATCTTCTGGTGGTCTTCAACGGCGAGAGCCGGGCACGATGCAGGATCTCATCCGAATACGCGTTGCCGATGCCGCTGAAGAACCGCGGATCGGTGAGTGCACGCTTGAGGGTGTGGTTCTCGCTCGTCAGGCGGCCGGCAAACTCGTCGACTGTCGCGTGCAAAACCTCCAAACCGCCGCGATTGAAACGGTCCAGCGCCGATGCGCCACGGGCGATGTGCAGCGCCGCGCGGCGTTTCGTGCCAGCCTCGGTGAGCACGAGCGTTCCGTTCGGGAAGACGAAGCTCGCCAGCGCGATACGCGGCAGCTTTGCCCGCGCGGAGAGCCATCGCAGGCGGCCTGCGATCATGAGGTGGAGTACGATGAAGAGATCCTCCTCGAGCGCGATCGCTATGCGCTTTCCGAGGCGCTGCACGGCAACGACTCGCCGGCCGATCACGCTCTGCAGCGGTGGATCGACGCTGCGCAGGAGAAATGGACTTCGTATGGTGACGCTCGTGAGCGGCTCGCCGACAATCCGACGCGCGAGAGCCTCGACGTACACTGTGATGTCCGGCAGCTCGGGCATGCAGAATAATGCACTCAGCGACGACCGCTCGGGCGAGCTCGCAGTCGACCGACCCCGTGCGCCTCGATCGCCCCCGCTGCTCGACGACGTTAATTTCCTTGGGCGCGCACACGATCTCACCCGGAGAGTCATTCGATGCGAACCGTTGCGATTGCTACACGAGCTGCCGTCCGACTGCTCGGCGTCGTGGAGATCGTGCTCGGACTGCTCTTCTGGTTCGGGGCTGCCCGCACGCTCGTGCCGCTGCACATGGTGCTCGGCGTGTTGATCGTACTGGCGCTTTGGCTGCTTGCCACCGTTGGGGCGAGAGCGCGGGTTGGAACGGGGCTCGTGATCGTCGCCTTCGCGTGGGGGCTGGTCCTCGTTGCTGTGGGTATGGGTCAGTTGCAGTGGATTCCCGGCGCATGGCACTGGCTTATCCAACTGCTGCATCTGCTCATCGGCATCGGCGCCATCGGTCTCGCGGAGGGAATCGGTGGCCGGTTGAAGCGTGGTACAGCGGCCGCGATTCGCTGATTGTCAGGGAGCGAGCGAGAACAAAAAGGGGATCGCGGCGCGGAACGGCACGCGGCAGCCATCCACGATGGCGGGCTCGAAGCGCAGCCGCGGCACGGTCGTGAGCACGGCGCGCGCGAACGCGATGTCGCTCGCGGAGCGGACGGAGATCGTACTCGGGATCACCGCGCCCGTATCGTCGACGACGAATGAGACATCCACGCGACCCTCCACGCGTTGCGCGCGCAGGGACTGTGGATATGGTGGGGCAATGTCACTCAGTTGCTGCAGCCGTCGATCGAGCTGGCGCAGCGGAATGTGCACTCGAAGCACCGGAATACCGCGCGCTCTCGCCGAGTCACTGGCAGAAACCGATATGCCGAATGCGACGGTGTCGGTTCGGACTGCGCTAAAATGCGGAAATGCGCGTTCTTCTGCAGTCGTTCGCACCGCCGCCAGGGCGGCGCTGTCGAGCTGCGCATCGAGCGAGGATGTGATCACGCGTAGCTGCCGGAGGTGCCCGTCGGGCGCAAGGGTCACTCCGTAGGTGGCGTCGAGATCCAGATGGGCTCCGGGCGCGCGGCCTGTACTGCCGCTCGAGCCACCATGACCGATGTAGACAACCATCGAGAGTATCGGCGGAAGCGCGAGTCGTTGCGCGACGGCCGCGGCGACGGACAGTGCTTCGTCGGTCGAGACGCCTTGTGTCGGGTCGAGCGGTCTTGCGGCCACTGTGACCAGCAGCGCCACAGAATCACGGGTCTCCCGCGCTGGTGGACAGTCGCGCAATTGCTGAGCGCCGGCGTGCGCAGCGATCACCAGCACGGCACCAACCGTTAGGCAGTCCACGTGGCCACGCAACATTCCGGAACATAGAACGGAGTGGCAGCGTACGGCAGCGCTATTGCAACAGGCCGAGTCGCTGGTTCACGCGCTCGCAGAGCAAGCGATCGCCTACGCGATCGCCCAGCTCGCGCGCGCGCCGATAGCAGCGCACTGCCGTATCCGCATGGCCGGGGCGGGATTCGCTGAGCTGTCCGAGAATCTCCAGGCATTCCGCCTGCCGAAGGTCGTTTTGCGTGGCAGCAAAGTGACCGAGCGCTTCGCCGAGCAGCGCTTCTGCCCGATCGAGTTCGCCGAGCTCCACGAGCGCGTGTGCTTGGTTTTCCAGCGCCAGAATGAACATGTCGAGTGCGTCGACATCTCTGGCCGTCTCTGCTGCACGCTCCCCCAACTCCAGTGCGCGCCGAGGATCGCCGCCATCGCGAGCCGCTGCGGAGGCGTTGTTCAGGGCGATGCTGATGCCGAGGACATAGCCGGCCTGCTCGAAGGCATGCACACTATCCGAAAACAAGCGCTCAGCTGCCGAGAAGTCGCGCTTCTGCGCCGCGATCGCGCCGAGGTTCTGCAGCAGGATGCCTTGCACCCTGGGTGAACGCGCATGGGCGAGGGCTGCACGCGCCAGAGGCTCCGCCTGATCGAAATCACAGCGGAGTTGCCACACCCCCACCTCGACGTTCATCGCTTCCGCGATGAGGTCGGCCTCGCCAGCGACGGTCGCGAGGCTTACCGCTTCCCGCGCCTCGCGCACGGCGTCGTCCCATTGGCAAAGCGAGCGGTACACGCGCGCGAGCCGCAGATGCGCCTCCGCGCGTTCGCCATCTGTGCCGCAGATCGTCAGCGCCTCTTGGTACGTGGCGATCGCGCGGGCGCTCATGCCCGCTTGCTCGTAACGAAGGCCTCCATCGAGGTGCACCCGCGCACCGACGAGAGGCGGCGTTCCGGTATGAGGACTGAGCGGATTTGGCGACTGCGGCAAGTCGCTAGTACGCAACTGCGTACCCCGACAAATGGCCGGTCGAGAAGGTCACGCTATGCGCGACCGTGTCCGCGACGCCACCCATGTCTTGCAGAATCGAGCCGTTGTCATCCACATAGACTGCGCGTGGAACGGCTCCGGCGGGGATTGCACCGGCAGGACAACGCGAATAGTCGATCGTGACCGTGGCCGGTTGCTGGAACAGAAACGTGGTGAGTCCAACCGCCTGGAAGTCGACTTCCATGTACTGCGATTGGGGAATGACGATCTGAAACGCCGTCGGCTGCAATACGGCGCCAGCTGGTATCGTGATCGAGGTGCCGCCGAGTGCCACAGTGCCGCCCAATAACCCAACCACTGTCGTGGCGCTCTGCTGCACGTTTGCGTTCGGGCATATGGCAAGCGTCGGAGTCGCCGCCACGTCCGCGCTGATGGCTGTTGCCCTTGGCCGCGCGGCTGGAGAGGAAGCGAGATCGACGCAGGCTGCGATGCCAAGCGTTGCTGTTCCGGCTATCAGGACAAAATGACGCAACCGCATTTCAGCACTCCCGGTGAGGACGAAGTGAGGTCCTCAGAATGGCTTAGGGCACGGCTGTCGGCCCATGATGCGGGTCACAAACCCAAGGTGGTCCGGTCACATTGGTCTCGACGAACAGCGCATCCGGCAGCCCCACTTCGCCTGGGAGCCGGGCGGCTGGAGACGCATTGGGAAGGCCTGCGAACTCCGGATAGTGCGCCAGTCTGTTCGATAGCCCCGAGTCGTGGTGAATTGCATATTTGATCGCCTGTCCCTGTGGACGTCACGCTGATGGCTAAAGGCAGCACTGAGGCACTTTTTCGCACTGGAACGAGCGCAGGAGCACCGTCACGCCCCCTCCTCGTCGGCCCGTCGCGCGGGTCGCCGGCGGACTCCGTCGTTGAGCGTAATGCCGGAACGCCACTGGATCTGCAACTCGTGCGTTCCATTCGGGTGAATCGCAGCGCCGTTGAACGCCGTGCGGCCACGATACCGACCCGCCGCACCGTGAAGCAGCAATGGCAGGCCGCGTGGCTGCTGCGCGCGATCACATTGATAGATCTCACGACGCTATCTGGCGACGATACGGCCGGCAGCGTGCTACGCTTGTGTGCCAAGGCTCGCAACCCATTGCGCGGCGACATCGTCGATTCCTTGGGTGTGCACGAGCTAGGCATCACGGTCGCTGCCGTTTGTGTTTACCACTCGCTCGTTTCCGTCGCCGTGCGCGCGCTGGAGGGTAGCGCGATACCCGTAGCGGCGGTTTCCGCGGGTTTCCCGGCTGGACTGAGTCCATTCGAGCAACGGGTCGCCGAGATCCATTCCTCCGTTGCGGCGGGCGCGCAGGAGATCGACATCGTGATCACGCGCGCACATGTGCTCACCGGCAACTATGAGGCGCTGTACGCCGAAGTCTCGGCGTTTCGCGAAGCGTGCGGCGACGCACACCTCAAGGCGATCATCGCCACGGGCGAACTGGCAACGCTGAACAACGTCGCGCGCGCGAGCATGGTGGCGATGCAAGCCGGCGCGGACTTCATCAAGACGTCCACCGGAAAAGAGCCGGTGAATGCGACCCTGCCATTCGCACTCGTGATGGCGCGGATGATCCGCCAGTATTGGGAGGAGACGGGCCACGCTGTCGGTTTCAAGCCTGCCGGCGGCATCCGCACGGCCAAGAATGCTCTGGAGTACCTCTACTTGATGAAAGAGGAGCTCGGCGATCGGTGGTTGAAGCCCGATCTCTTCCGCATTGGCGCGAGCGCGTTGCTGACCGACATCGAACGGCAACTCGAGCATTTCGTCACCGGCCGGTACGCGGCGGCGCACCGTCACCCAATGCCCTGAACATGCCCAGCATTGGCGAGATCTTTGAGTCGATGGAGTACGGACCGGCGCGGGAGAGCGACCGTGAAGCGGTGCGCTGGCTCGCCGAGCGCGGAAACAGCTTTGGTCACTTCATCAACGGTGTGTTCCAGGATGTCGGAAGCACATTTGACGTAATCGATCCAAGCACGTCCCGGGTCATCGCGCGCGTGACTCAAGGGACGGAGGCCGATGTTGGCGCCGCCGTGTCGGCGGCTCGTGGGGCCTTGCCTGCTTGGCGGGCGCTCGCGCCGCACGCGCGTGCGCGGTACCTGTACGCGCTCGCGCGGGGCGTACAGAAGCACGCCCGCCTATTGGCCGTACTCGAGAGCATGGATAACGGCAAGTCGATACGAGAGACGCGCGACATCGATGTTCCCCTTGTGGCGCGTCACTTCTATCACCACGCGGGATGGGCGCAACTGCTCGCCAGCGAGTTTGCTGGCTACCGGGGCGTCGGCGTGGTAGGGCAGATCATTCCGTGGAATTTTCCGCTGCTGATGCTGGCGTGGAAAGTCGCGCCGGCGCTTGCCGCCGGTTGCACGGTCGTGCTCAAGCCTGCGGAATTCACTCCGCTTTCGGCGCTCTGCTTTGCCTCGATCGTAACGGAGGTGGGATTGCCTGCCGGCGTGCTGAACATCATCACGGGTGATGGTCGCACCGGCGCGGCGCTCGTCGAGCACCCCGATATCGACAAGATCGCCTTCACGGGATCAACGGAGGTGGGCAAGATCATACGACGCGTGACCGCGGGCACCGGCAAGAAACTCAGCCTCGAGTTAGGCGGCAAGAGTCCCTTCATGGTTTACGACGATGCAGATCTCGACAGTGTCGTAGAGGGAGTCGTCGACGCCATCTGGTTCAATCAGGGGCAGGTATGCTGTGCCGGATCGCGGTTGCTGGTGCAGGAAGGAATCGCCGAGCGGCTGATCGAAAAGTTGCGCACGCGAATGGAAAAGCTGCGCATCGGTGCGCCACTCGACAAAGCCGTCGACATGGGCGCGATCGTGGCACCGGTGCAGCTCGAGAGAATTCGCGGGCTGGTGCAGCAAGGCATCGATGAGGGCGCGACGATGTGGCAGCCGACGTGGGCCTGTCCCGCCGAGGGGTGCTTTTATCCGCCGACGCTGTTCACCGAGGTTCAACCGTCGAGCGCGATCGCGCAGGTGGAGATCTTCGGGCCCGTGCTGGTGACGATGACCTTTCGCACTCCTGAAGAGAGCGTGGCGCTGGCCAACAACACGCCGTACGGCCTCGCGGCGAGCGTGTGGACGGAGAACATCAACCTGGCGCTGGATATTGCGCCAAAGCTCAAAGCGGGCGTCGTGTGGATCAACTCGACGAATCTGTTCGACGCCAGCAGCGGCTTTGGCGGATATCGCGAGAGTGGGTTCGGCAGAGAAGGCGGCCGCGAAGGGATGTACGAATATCTTGAAAGGATCCGCGTGCACGGCGGTCGCGGCGGCGGCACAACAGCTCGGTCGAAGGAGCTCGCGACATCCGTACACGCCCGGAAAGCGCGGCGACCGGCCAATGCATCGGGCCAACTGCCGCCCATCGATCGCACGCCAAAACTCTTCATCGGTGGCAAACAAGCGAGACCCGATTCGGGGTATTCGCGCCATGTCCTGGCGCCGGACGGGAGCTTCCTGGGTGAAGTGGGTGAGGGGAACCGAAAAGATTTGCGTAACGCTGTGGAGGCGGCGCACGCGTCGTGGAAGTCGTGGAGCAAGTCGACCGGTCACGGACGCGCGCAGATCCTGTATTACATCGCCGAGAACCTGTCCGTTCGCTCCGATGAATTCTCGGAACGGATTTCGACGATGACGGGACGCGCCGTCCGCGATGCCACACGCGAAGTCGAGGCGTCGATCTCCCGGCTGTTCACGTATGCGGCATGGGCCGACAAGTGGGACGGCGCGGTGCACAACGTGCCCATACGCGGTGTCGCGCTCGCGATGCACGAGCCGATCGGCGTCGTTGGCGTGGTATGCCCCGAGGAATTTCCTCTACTTGGTCTCGTGTCGCTTGTCGCGCCGCTGATCGCGACGGGCAATACCACGGTAGCCATTCCGTCGGAAGCACATCCTCTGGCCGCGACCGATTTCTACAGCGTGCTCGAAACCTCCGATGTGCCTGCGGGTGTGATCAACATCGTGACCGGCGCCAGAGACACGCTCGCACGGATTCTCGCGGAGCATGATGACATCGAAGGAATCTGGTACTTCGGCAGCCGGGAGGGCGTGCGCGTCGTGGAGCTCGCCTCCGCGGACAACATGAAACGGAGTTGGGCAAGCTGGCAGCCGCGCGATTGGTTCGATCCGGACGACGGCGAAGGGCGCGAGTTCCTCCGCGAGGCGACACAGGTCAAGAACATCTGGATTCCATACGGAGAGTAGCTGGTCGTCAAAGCGGCGCCGTCAGGCCTTCGTGCCGCCAAGCAGGTATTTCGCCAGCCAGCTCTGCACCTCGTTCCACCAGAGTTGCTGGTTCTGCGGTTTCGCAATCCAGTGCCCTTCATCTGGAAAGATCACCAGCCTGCTCGGCACACCCTGTCGTTGAAGGGCTGTGAAGAACGACAGGTCTTCGGTATACGGCACGCGAAAATCGAGCTCGCCACCAGTTACCAGCGTCGGCGTGCGAAAATTCTTCGCGAAGAGGTGCGGTGAATAGCGGCGATACTGCGTCGCCATCGCTCTTGGATCCCAATACGGGCCGCCGTACTCCCACTCCGGAAACCAGAGCTCCTCGGTGGCGCCATACATGTTTTCGAAATTAAATGGCCCGGCGTGCGATACCAGCGCCCGGAAGCGGTTGCTGTGTCCCTCGATCCAGTCCACCATGTAGCCGCCAAACGAACCGCCCGCAGCTCCGAGGCGCGTCGAGTCCATCCATTGATTGGCCGCGAGCGCAGCGTTCAGTCCGTTCATCAGGTCGACGTAGACCTTTCCACCCCAATCGCGTGAGATCTCATCGACGAATTTCTGGCCGTACCCGAACGATCCTCGCGGGTTGATGATCACGAGGCCGAAGCCGGGCGCGGCAAACATCTGGTAGTTCCATCTGGAATGCCACTGGTCCAACCACGCTCCTTGTGGGCCTCCGTGAATGAGCAGCACGACGGGATACCGTCGGCCCGGCTCGTAGTTCGGAGGTTTGACGACGAAACCCTGTACGCGCGCGCCGCCGGCACCGGGGAACCAGAAGTCCTCCACAGGGTGCATGGTGAGCTGCGCGACGAGCGCGTCGTTCTCGTGTGTCAGCTGGCGCGCGGGGAAGGGAACGGCTGCTGCCGGCGCCGCGACCCAGACTTCGGCTGGATGGTCGGCTGCATCGCGCAACCAAGCCATTGACCGTCCGTCGGTGGAAATTGAGAACGCTGCATTGTTGTGATCGCCGACCACGAGCGATGGTGGCCCTGCCGCGGCCCCGGCATCCAGCGCAACGTGAAAGAGCTTGTCGCGGCCCGCGTCAGTCGTCGTTATGTAGATCGCGTGCGAATCGGGCGTGAAGAAGTACGAGTCGGCATTGCGATCCCACGAAGGGAGCAGCTCTCGCGACCGTTTGGTGGCGCGGTCGTAGAACATCAGCCGCCAGCGATCGCTCTCGAAGCCGGGACGCGCTTGCGACTGGTACGCGATGAAACGGCCATCAGGCGAGTAGACCGGATTGTCATCGGCGCCTCTGTTCGATGCCGTGATGATCGTTGCGACGCCGCCGGTCGATGGTACCAGGTAGATATTCACGTCTGTGGTCCACGCATCGGCGCGGCCCTGATCCTTTGCCGAATACGCGATCTCTCGTCCATCCGGAGACCAGGCGTAGCCTTCGCTGCCGCCGAATGGTCCGGGCGGCACATCATAGCGAGCCCCTGTGGTGATGTCGCGCGCCGTACCGCCGTCCGCTGGGATCACGAAAAGGTGCGATCGCGTTCCTTCGTCCCACGCATTCCAGTGCCGATACAGGAGCTGATCGGCGATGTGAGCGTGCACTTTGCTCTCCGACGCGGCCTTGTCTTTGGCTGCATTGCAGCTATCCGTCAAACATTCTGGATAAACCGATGAGGCGAACAGGAGGCGGTCGCTCTGAGGCGCCCACACCGGCCCGGTGGCGCCGCCCGTGAGAGACGTCAGCTGTCTGCGATTCGAACCATCCGCATCGGCCACCCAGAGTTGACCAGCGGCCACGTACGCGACGCGTCGACCGTCTGGAGACCAACGCGCTTCACTCGCGTATACATCATCGGCCGGCCAAGCCCGAGCAGTGCCGCCATCCAGCGTCGTGATGTAGGTCTTCGTTGTACGCCTGTTGGCGGCGACATCGGTTGTGCGAACGGCGTACAATACCGCCTTGCCGTCCGGTGCCATCTGCGGGTCGTTGACCGCTCTGACAGCGGAGAAATCCTGAAAGGTCAGCGCATGCTTCGGCTGGCCGGCGGCCGGCAGTGCGAACGCGCAGAGTGCGAACGTAACGGCCGCAGGGCGAGAGATTCTGCTTTGCATCCGAGTGAAGCTCGTTGTTTGGTCAGGAGAGAATACGCGGCGCGAGATCATTGGGCGCCGCTGCCCCACGCGCGAAGGATGTCTTCGGCGATTCGGCCTTCAGCGGCTTCGAGATCGAAGAAGCTGCCGTGATTGCCGTTCGTGAACACAGCGATCACGATGGGCCCATGCGGGGTGTACATGATCCCGACGTCGTTCCCGAGCAGGGGGGGCCAATCGCCAGTTTTGTGAGCGAAACCGGCGCCCTCGAAGCGCACTCGCTGAGGGAGACGAGAGGCGTACAATTGCTGGCGCATGATCCGTAACATCTCGGCAGTGGAGGACCGGCTCGCCAACTGCCCGAGTTGTAGTTGCTTCAGCAGCGTCGAGATCTCACGAGCGGTGGTCTTACCCAGCCACTTCGCGGAGTCCAGGACGAACTTCTCTGTACGCGCAGTGGCTCCGCTATCGGCCGGGAATCCACGCTCGTACACCTCTCGATCGGTCATGGACGCGTACTTCGGATCGGCGGCTTCCCACACCATCCGGAATGCCTCGCCAACGGTGCTGTTGAGCCGGGTCTCGCGGTAACCCGCGGAGTCCAACATCGCGTTCACACGCGCCAAGCCGACCTTACCAATCATGATGTCCGTGGCGGTATTGTCGCTGGTGATGATCATCTGCGTGGCCAGGTCGCGAACGGTCGGCTGAAGACCCGGCGAAAAGGTCTGCAGCAAACCCGTGCCGCGGCGCTCGTCCTCAGGCCGAATCGTGTACCGCTGATCGAGGTCCAAGCGTCGCGCGTCGGCATCACGATACGCGAGCACGAGGAGGGGGAGCTTGATCACGCTGGCGGTATTCATCGGCACGTCCGCGCGAATCGCGATTTCACGACCGGTCGTCAAGTCTTCCGCGTAGAACGAGCTCTGGGCGGCCAGTGAATCCAAGCGTGCTCGAATGGTCGCCTCGAGAGAGGAAGACGTGGTCGCAGCAGCTGCAGGAAAGCTCGTGCGCGGGAGGGGATGCGGCGCGGTAGAGCAGCCGACTGCTCCGCACACAGAAAACACAACGGCGAGGGCATGACGAATCGATTGCATGAACCGTCTCTCAAGAGAGGGATAAAATGGCAGTGTGCCCTATATCACAGGGCAGAGATCGCGTTCCCCGATCGAGCCATTGAGGGAGAGAGTAAGGCCCATGTGGCTGCGCTCCTCTGGGTGACGCCACAATGCGCCGTCCGCGGTCCGGGTGCACTGCGAGTACGCGCCGCGGCCCGACCTTTGAATGGAGAGATCGGAGAACATACGAGCAACACGGCGGCGGTCAGGGGGTAGGAAACATCAGGGTCAGGTCACACGTAGGACCCACAAGTCGCGAGGAGCGACACGGGACGATACCTCCACTGGAGGGCCGACAATGTCAAAGTACCGGTTTTCCGTTACCAATCTGCAGAGCCGCCAGGAAGGCATCGTCGAAAGCGACAGCTTCGTCGACGCTGTCAGCGCGCTCGGCAAGCATATGACTCTGAGAAAGGGCGACGTTCTCGAGATCGGGGTCTACGGTTTCCCACCTGCTCGTTTCGAGTGTGTTGGTGAGTTGGGCGAAGGTGAGCCGGTGTGGTTTCCCGCGGGACAACTAGCTGCGTAGCGCTGACGTAGCGCGCTCGTTCACATAGATCGAAGGGCCGGGGATCAGGATCCGATTCCCGGCCCTTTGGTTTGTGCAGAGAGGCCACCGCCGGCGCCGACGCTGCGCGCCAGAAGACCGGCGAGCTCTCGAGCATTGGTCGTACCGTAGTTCGCGTAGCAATTGTTGAACACAACGTGCACGCGCTCAGCCCGGGACGCGATCTCGTGCAGGCGAGTGATCCACGACGCAAGCTCCGTCCGGTCGTACAGGTAGCGGAAGCGCTCGAGCACGGGGACGCCGCGTTGCTCCCATGTTTCCACACGACGGCCGTGCAAGCGCAGCACGGCCAGATTGGATGTCGGTACTTCGATCTCCGCAGGCATGCTGCTCGGGAGACCTGGTGGCGCGTCGACAATTACGTACGACAGCTCCAGCTCCCGCAGGGCACGCAAGACATCATTTCGCCATCGCGCGCCCAGCCAGTCGCGGTGCCGAAATTCGACCGCTGCCGGAAGCACGCCGAGGCGCTCTCGTACCCGCTCGAGCATCGGTCGTAGCCGGTCGGATGGTTGGATCCACGGGGGATACTGCAGGAAAACGGCGCCGAGCTTGCCAGCTGCGTGCAGTGGCGTGAGCGCCACGACGAATCGGCGCCAGATTTCCTCGCGCAATTCGCGGGGCAGATCCTTTGAGTACGCTCGTTTGACGTCCCTCAAGGAGGAGGGTAGCGCGTCCTGCAGGTCGCGCGGAAGGCGATCGAGCTCCGTGGCATGCCCGGTCATCAGCGCGAAGGCCTTCACGTCGAAAACGAAGTCGGCAGGTGTCCGCTGCACCCATAGTTCCGTCATGCGCTCCGCCGGTAGCGCATAGTAGGTCGAGTCGACCTCGACGAGTGGAAAGCATGAAGCATAAAACCTGAGCCGCGCTTCGGCCGACGTTGTTCGTCGGGGATAGAAGGCGTCGGGCGCCGTTAACGTCTTGTCAGTCCAGCCGGCCGTGCCGATCAACAGCTCGGCGGTGCCAACACGCAAACGCGCCGGCAGAGGAGCACCGGCCTGCTCTGCACGGCGGCGCGCGACGTCGACTCCGGGATCGTGCGAACCGGGTGAAGAACCGCGTCCCGGTACCGCGCTCATCATCTAGCGGAACGATTTCGTTCTGCCGCGAGAATGCGCTGTTTGCGCTCCTCCCCCCAGCGGTAGCCGCCGGGGGTGCCATCCTCGCGCACTACTCGATGACACGGGACGATGATCGCCAAACGATTGCCCGCACATGCTCGCGCGACGGCGCGCGCGGCGTTGGGATGGCCGATGACATCGGCCACCGCTCGGTAGGACATCGTGCTTCCGCGAGGTATACGCTGCAAGGCATGCCAGACCTGCCACTGGAATGCGGTACCCTGCACATCGATCGGAACATCCGGCCGCGGTGCGCGCCCGCCGAGATGTTCGACGATCGCTCGCACCCAATCGGCCCGCGCAGGCGCGCCGCGCTCGATCATGGCTTTTGGAAAATCGCGACGCAACAGATGCTCGAGCCCTGCGTCGTCATCTCCCAGCGCGACGGTGCATACACCGCGGTCGCTGATGCCCACGAGTAGACGGCCGAACGCACAGTCCACAATCTCATAGCCGATTCTTACCCCGGCCCCTCCCCGGCGATAAGCGCCCGGCGTCATCCCGAATCGTCTGCCGGCGCGTTCGTATACGCGACTGCTGGAGCCGTATCCCGCATCGTACGTGGCGCTGCTGACGGTACTGCCGCTGCGCAGCCGTGCCTTCAGGCGGCCCATGCGCAGTGCATCCTGGTACTGGCGCGGCGACACGCCGACGATGTCCTTGAATACGCGCTGCAGATGAAACGCGCTTACCGCACAAACGCGAGCGAGGTCGGCGAGAGTCACGCGCTCGTCGGCATGGGCCTCGAGATATGCGCGAGCACTAGCCACAGCGCGCGCTCCCCTGTCAGCGTTAACGGCACGCGGACCACAGCGCTTGCACGCCCGGAAGCCACCGCGCTCCGCGTCCGCGGCGGTTGCGAAGAATGACACCTGATGCCGCGCCGGGCGACGTGATGGACAGGAAGGGTTGCAATAGATGCCCGTGGAGCGCACCGCGTACACGAACTGGCCGTCGACGCGCTGGTCACGATGCTGGATGGCGCTCCAGCGCTCGTCATCGGTGAGGGCGGACGGCGGCAAAGCAGGAGCAGGCAGGAAACGAGCGGCGGACATTTTCATACGCATGCCTTCTGAAGGCGACGCAAGCAAGCTACTCCGCTCCAGATCACTCGCTATCCGATAGTTGCGGTCAATCTCGCGCACTCTACGCCTGCTTGACCTCCGCGACGAGCTCCGTGAGCGACTTCTTCGCATCGCCAAAGAGCATCGCCGTCTTCCTATCATAAAACAGCTCGTTCTCGATTCCGGCGAATCCGGCACTCATACCGCGCTTGAGGACGATGACACTCTTCGCTTTATCCGCATCGAGAATTGGCATGCCGTAGATCGGTGAGCTCTTGTCGGTACGCGCAGCGGGATTCACGACGTCGTTGGCTCCGATCACCAGCGCCACGTCCGCGCGCGGAAATTCACCGTTGATCTCATCCATGTCGACGAGCTTGTCATAGGGCACATTGGCTTCGGCCAAAAGGACGTTCATGTGCCCCGGCATGCGTCCAGCCACGGGATGAATGGCGAACTTGACCTCGCCGCCACGCGCCTCGATCAATTCTGCAAGCTCGCGGACCTGATGCTGCGCCTGTGCCACTGCCATGCCGTAGCCGGGAATGATGATCACGAGTTGAGCATACGCCAGTTGCACTGCAGCATCCTCGGCGCTGATGGAGCGCACCGACAGGCCGGTAGATGTCTTGCCGACCGCACCTTCGCTCGCGCCCATTCCCCCAAAAATGACGTTGGTGAACGAGCGGTTCATCGCCTTGCTCATGAGAATCGACAGGATGAATCCCGAGGCGCCGTCGAGCGATCCACTGATGATCAGAATGACGTTGCCGATCGCGAACCCTGTCGCGCATGATGCGAGACCGGAATACGAATTGAGTAGCGCGACGACGACCGGCATATCCGCGCCCCCGATCGGCATCACGAGCATGATGCCAAACAGGAAAGACAGAGCAATCAGTAAGTAGAAGAGATCCTGTCGGCTGGGGTTCGCGATCAACAGGGCGAACAGCACGAGCATGGCCAGAAAGAGCAGACCGTTCAGCAGCTGTTGTCCTGCGAACTGCACTGGTTTGGATGTGATCCACTCCTGGAGCTTGCCGGCGGCGATCAGCGTTCCCCCCACCGTCACCATGCCGAGCATGATCTCGAAGCCGAGCGCGGTCATTGTGACATGCGTGGGGACGCCGCCCTCGGTCAATACGGTGACATACTCCGCAACACCGACGAGAGCGGCCGCGAGCGCCGAGAACGTGAGCGACAGCGCGATGCGCTGCGGCATCGCCGTCATCGGTACCCACATGCCCATCGGATAACCGATGATCAAGCCGAGAACGAGACCGGCGGCGATCCAGCGATAATCGACGATGGTGTGATTGAGCAGCGTGCCGATGATCGCGAACAACATTCCGCCGGCCGCGAGCTGCATACCGCGTCGTGCCTTGTCCGGACGCGTCAGACTGCGCAGTCCGAGGATGAAGAGAACCGATGCCAGGAGATAGCTGCCCTGAATGAAGTAGTCGCGTCCCGCGATTGCCGCAGCCGCGCCCTCCTGCGTGGAGGCACCGATCATGCGCTGCCCGGCTTTGCGACACCGTCGTTTGCGTCGGCAGCGGGTCGACCGCTTTCGCGCTTGAACATTCTCAGCATCCGGTCGACGATCAGGAAACCACCGACGATGTTCGATGTCGCGGCCACCACGGCGACAAAGCCGAGAATCGTCGCGGTGGTGTTCTTCGCCGCCCCCGCGGCGATGATCGAGCCGACGAGCGAAATGCCGGAGATCGCGTTCGTGGCGGCCATGAGCGGCGTGTGCAGCAGCGGCGGCACCTTGGAAATCACCATGAAGCCGGTGAACGCCGCCAGCACGAAGATGTAGAGCTCAAGGAGGAGCATTGCTCATGTTTCCGATTTAGCGTGACTCGCTATTGCACTCTCAGCTTGCTTTGGTAAGGGAATTGATTTGCGTTCAGCTCCCAGCGGCGGAATAACGAATCTGCCCGTCGTGTACTACGACCATCGCGCCGGTGATCTCGTCGGCGAGATCGATCTGCACGGCACCGTCTTTGGTCAGGTGCTTGATCAACTCGAGCACGTTGCGCCCGAACATCTGGCTGGCGTGGAAGGGAACACTCGCCGCGAGGTTGAGCGGCGCCAGGATCGTGACATCGTGCACGCGCACCGTCTCGCCGGGTACACTGAGCTCGCAGTTTCCTCCCGTATCGGCAGCCAGATCGACGATCACGGCGCCGGCGCGCATCGATCTCACCATCTCGGCCGTAATGAGCCGCGGTGCCGCGCGGCCTGGGAGCTGTGCCGTCGTGACGACCATATCGACATCGCGAACGTGCGCGCCGATTGCCGCCAACGTGCGAAGTTGCTCGTCATCCGTCTGCGCCCGTGCATAGCCGCCGCTCGTCTCGGCCGCAGCGGTCACCAACTCCGTCGCGACGAAGGTGGCACCCAGACTCATCACCTGCTCTTTCGCCGCGGGTCGAACGTCGAATGCGGAGACAACGGCTCCTAATCGCCGCGCCGTCGCGATCGCCTGCAGCCCCGCGACGCCGGCACCAATCACGAATACGCGGGACGGAGTGATGTTGCCGGCTGCGGTAGTAAGCATCGGGAGAAACTTTCCGAGCTCGGTCGCGCCAAGCAGAACCGCCTTGTACCCTGCCACAGTGCTCTGAGAGGAAAGGATGTCCATCGACTGTGCGCGCGTAATGCGTGGTACGAGCTCCAGCGCGAGCGCCGTGACACCCCGCTTCGCTAGCTGCCCGAACAACTCGGCGTTATAACCTGGGCGCAAGAGGCTGATGAGCGTCGTACCGCGTTCCATCAGAGCCATTTCGTCGCGCGTCGGCGGCTGGACTTTCACGACCACAGTCCCGGTGCCGCCGGCCATCGCCGCAGCGAGGGTGGGATGGAGCGTAGCTCCCGCTGCCCGATATGCTTCATCTCTAAAACCGGCTCGGGCGCCGGCGCCCTGCTGAATGCCGACCTCGAGACTCAGCTTTATGAGACGGCCAACACTGTCCGGCGCGAGCGCCACGCGCTGCTCGTGCGCAGCGGTTTCCGCGGGAATACTGAGTCGCATGAATTGGCGGCAGGGGGGAGCACGGGGCGCGAGCCCAGGCGCCGTTCAAGCTATGGCTTTGAGCCGCTGCTGCAAAGCGGTTGCCCGTTGCACGGAATACCGCCTATGTTCGGGCGTGCTCTCGCTCAAAGCGCGTCAATGTGCCTCACTCCTGACTCTCGGAGCTGCGGCGCGTCAATGTGCCTCACTCCTGACTCTCGGAGCTGCGGCTTGCTCCGGCGTCGGCGTGCCTCGACCGGGCCCGCTAGCGCCAGCGTCGGCGCGGCCGCCGGCGAGCTTCGTGGCATCGACGTCGGATGCCAAAACCACGCGCGTTATCCCGGTCCGTGACGGACTGACCAAACCGACGCTCTTTCGCGCCGCGACCGATGCGCTCGCGCAGAAGTACGTTGTCGATGTGAGTGATGCGCGGGCCGGTTTTCTGATGACTTCATGGCAGGCCAGTGCCGTGCGCGACGGGGTTCCGGACCTGCGCTACCGCACACGGATCATTCTCCGTTTCCTGGGCGACGACTGGAAGCAAGCGCAAGTAAAGGTCGAGGCCAACTGGCAGCACGGCGACGAGTGGAACGTCGGCTACGATGCGCCGTTGCTCGATCAGGTCACGGACGAAGTGCGAGCGAAGATCGGGAGACGTTGAGCGAAGCTGGATTCGTGCGCATCAGCGCGAGCGGAGATCCGTGAGAGTCCATCGCCCGCCGAGCTTCGTGAGCGTGGCTCGATAGGCCGGCAGCTGAGTATTTCCGGCCGAACCGCCGTTGCGATAGGTGAAGCGGAGCTGCATCAGGAAGTCGACGTAGGCGGTGTGGCCGGTCACGGACGTTCCCGTGTAGCGCACAGTAGCCTTGAAGTTCCTGCCCTGATCGAAGAACGTCTTCTGCCAGTAGCTTTGTTGGTCAGCCGTCATCCGCGGAAACACGCGGCGCATCCCCGCCAAATCGGCGGCTTGAATCGCCCGGCGAAAGTCATCGATGACAGCATGCGTCGCTTGTTCATCGGCGGTGAGCCTTGCAGGCGGCGGAGTGTGGGCAGCCGGCCGGGCGGAGTCGGCTCTCTTTCTCGTCGCAGCACCGAGGGATCGGGCGGAATCACGCCCTGAATCGGAAGTCGGCACGGCCGCCAACGAAGCTGAGCCCATCGGCGGCTTAGCGGTGCCCGGTGCGGCGTTCACCTGTCGCGCGGGCGGTTGAACGGCAGCAGCGGGAGTGCCGCCGCGGCGCTCGATCACAGCCGTGAGCGTGCCGAGCACCACCACGGCCACAGCACCGACTGCGAGAATCGCGCGTTTGTGTGTGGGCTTGATATTCGGCCGAGCGTCGACGGGCGATGTTTTCGCGTCGAGCATGATCGTCGGCGCGCTGCGCGGAGTCGGGCGGTGAAGGGGATTCAGCTGCGTCTCGGAAACGATGGCGGGCGAGAGAAGCTCCCTCAGCTGCGCGGCCGAGGCGTAGCGATCATCCGGCGACCTGGCCAGCATGCGATGGACGATCGCGTCGAGCGCCACGGGCACGTCCGGATTCACGACGCGCGGGTGGGGCGGTTCCTCGGTCAAGCGGCGTTTGATCATCTGTTCGCGGGTGGTGGCCTGGAAGGTCGTCGTTCCCGTGAGCATCTGATAGAGAATGCATCCAAGACTATAGATATCGGTGCGCGCATCGACCGGATCGCCCAGGAGCTGTTCCGGACTCATGAACTCCGGCGTGCCGATCACCAATCCAGTGCGGGTCAGCGCTTCGTCACCCTCCTGCATGGCCTTGGCAATACCGAAGTCGACCACCTTCGCGATCTCACGCCCGTTCCGCGCGTGGGTGATGATGATGTTGTCGGGCTTCAGGTCCCGGTGTACGATTCCGAGCTCGTGCGCATTGCCGAGCGCGTCGAGCACCTGTCGCGCGATATCGAGAGCGCGGTGTGGTGCGAGCACCCGGTCCCTGGCGATCACCGACGTGAGTGGCTCGCCATCGACGTACTCCATGACGATGTAGACGAGGCCGTCGCTTTCACCGTAGTCGAACACGGCAGCGACGTTGGGATGGATGATTCGCGCCGCACTCGATGCCTCACGAGCGAAGCGCTTCGCCGAATCCGCGTCATTGACCAGCGATGCGCTCATCACTTTTATGGCGCATTGCCGGTTCATCTTGACGTGCTCAGCGAGGTAGACCCGCCCCATGCCGCCTTCGCCAAGCCGTTTCAGCACGATATACCGGTCGGCGATGATCTTCCCCACGAGCGGATCCGCGCTCCCTTTCGGGCGCAGAGGCGTGCCGTCTTTTGGGCAGAAGCGGGACCCGGTTTCGTATTCCGCGCCGCACTGCGGGCAGACCCTCGGCACTGCGATAATCTGCTGCGTACGTGGCGTTGGCTGCTTCGCCAATAGGCCCGACCCCATGCTGCTGCGCGGAAACGAAGGCGTGCTCGCCGCGAGTTGAAACTCGCCAGACGCTCCGGGCAACACGCCGGGCGAGTACGGCGGCATCGGCTCTGACGTTGTGATGGTCAGGCGCGGCGACTCGTCATCGAAGACGCCATCTGCGCGCGCCCAAAGTGCTAGGAAGGCGCCACTATCCAGCGTCTTGCCGAAATAAGCCGAGCCACCGCTGGCAGTGTACGGAATAGAGCCGAATACCTCCACCTCTCCAGCGGTCGCTTGGTTAACGCGATCGAGAAGCTGAAGGCGTTGCTCGTTTGTAGTTGGGGCGACTCCCGATAAGTCGTTACCGCAGGCGCAGAAGCGAGTCCATCCCTCTACCGTCCGCCCGCAGATCTCACAGGTGCTCGTGGGTCCCGGGATCGAGGTGTCCAACTCGCGCGCGACCGAGAACGCAATGCCAGCCGATGCGTCGGGCCGAGCGGAAACCACGGCCATCGCCAAGTTGCCGGTCGCGTTTTCGCGGACCAGGTAAGCAGTCAGGGCGCCGCCCGTCGATTCCGTCTGGCTGTGACCCGCCAGGGCCAGCAGCGTAAGTCCGTTTGCGGCAGTGCCACGTTCGGCGGCGATCAGGAATTCGTCGCGTGGCGCGGCGGGGCCGCGCTCCGCGCTGTCTGGGGGTTGGGGACGCGGCATGCCGTATTTGAGCTCTCCGCAAAGAGTACCGCGCGGAGCGGCTACGCGGAAGGTCATCAGTGCCGTCCCCTGGTACCGATCGTGCGCCAAGCCGGGCGATGCTACCTCCCTGGAGACGCTACCCCATCGGTGTCGAGATCGCAGCCGATGGACGTGTGCACGCTCGTGTGTGGGCCCCGCGACGGAAGAAGGTGGATGTGCTCGTCGGCGATGGCGAAAACGGCGATTGGCGGGTGCATGAGCTGAACGAAGAAGCAGGTGGGTACTTTTCCGGCGATGTCCCCGGCGCAGCGCAGGGCAGCAAATACCGTTTTCGTCTGGACGGTCGCGACGCGTTCCCGGATCCGGCATCTCGCTTCCAACCCGCCGGTCCACACGGGCCATCCCAGATCGTGGATTCGACGCGCTACAAGTGGCGCGATGGCGGGTGGTCCGGCATCAGTCTGTCAAAGCAAGTTCTCTATGAGCTGCACGTTGGCACCTTCACGGCGGAGGGAACGTTTCGCGCTGCCATCGAACGTCTCGACGCACTCACGGACATCGGCATCACGGCAATCGAGGTCATGCCTGTCGCGGAGTTTGCCGGCGCGTTCGGTTGGGGTTACGACGGCGTGGACCTGTTCGCGCCCACCCGATTGTATGGCGTCCCCGACGACTTCCGTGCACTGGTGGAGGAGGCGCATCGCCGTGGCATCGGCGTGATTCTCGACGTCGTCTACAATCATCTCGGACCGGACGGCTCCTACCTTCATGAATTTTCCGATTGGTACTTCAGTCGGCGCCACCGCACGGAGTGGGGAGACGCCTTGAACTTCGATGATGAGCATGCGTTGCCAGTGCGGGAGTTCGTCCTGGCGAACGCGAGGTACTGGATCGACGAGTTTCACCTGGACGGCCTTCGCTTGGATGCGACGCAACAGATCTTCGACGAATCGCAGACGCACATCGTGGCGGAGGTGGCGTTATGCGCGCGCGATGCGGCGGGCGAACGCGGCATCATCGTGATCGCCGAAAACGAACCGCAGGACACGCGTCTCGTGCGTCCGCGGGCGCGGGGAGGGTACGAACTGGACGCGTTGTGGAACGACGATTATCACCACGCCGCCAGAGTCGCCGCCACAGGAAACGACGAAGCGTACTTCAGCGGATATCGCGGCTCGGCTCAGGAGTTCGTGTCGGCGGCCAAGTATGGATATCTCTACCAGGGTGAGTGGTATACCTGGCAACACCAACGGCGCGGCACACCGGCACTGGATATTCCGCCATCGCGATTCGTGCATTTCATCCAGAATCACGATCAGATTGCCAATTCCGCCATCGGGGCGCGAATTCACCAGCGCACCAGCGCTGGTCGCTATCGAGCGCTCACCGTGCTGACGCTACTGCTGCCGCAGACGCCGATGCTCTTCATGGGCCAGGAGTTCGCCGCGTCCGCGCCCTTCATCTACTTTGCCGACCATCATCCGGAGCTCGCCCGGATGGTCAAAAAGGGACGCGAAGAGTTCTTGAGCCAATTCCCCACCTTGCAGACGGATGAGGGGCACGCGGAGCTTCCCGATCCCGCTTCGCCGCAAAGCTTCATGCAATGCAAGCTCGATTGGTCCGAGCGGGACAGTCATCGCGAGGCAGTTGACCTGCACCGCGATGTCATTGCGTTGCGCCGCAACGACCCGGTGTTCAGTTCAGCGCAGCCGCACGCCCTCGATGGTTCGGTTCTGAGCCATTCGACATTTGTTCTTCGTTGGTTTGGCGCGGCCGGTGATCGCCTCCTCGTCGTGAATCTCGGCCGAAGGCTGCACGTGGATCCATGGGCCGAGCCTCTGATCGCACCGCCATTTGGACACAGTTGGGCTATGCACTGGTCGTCCGAGCATCCGCGTTACGGCGGTGCGGGTACACCTCCGATCGACTCCCAAAAGGATGGCTGGTGGCTTCCGGCTGAATGTGCCGTCGTGCTCTCACCGCAGCCGCATGCGTCGCCTTCTCGATAAGCTCGTCCGGCCGCTGCCGATTCCGCGCGACGTCGACGATGGCGCTCAGGTGCTCGTCGACGCCGAGTGGCTCGTCACCAATGGTCTCGGCGGGTATTCGTCCTGCACGGTTGCCGGCGTGATCACGCGCCGCTATCACGGTCTGCTGGTTGCCGCGCTGCCCAACCCCCTCGGTCGCACAGTGATGCTGAATCACCTTGGCGAGCGTCTGGTGCTCGCCAACGGGCGCGGTGAGTTCCTGAGCGCGGTAGAGAACGCGGCGGGCCGACTTGATCGCGATGCCGCACGACGGATCAGCGACTTCCGTCTCGAGGCAGGTCTCCCCGTTTGGCGCTATGACTGGGACGGGGTATCGCTCGAACGGCGCGTAGTGATGCCGCACAAGCAGAACACCGTCCTGATCACCTACCGGTTGTTGAGCGGACCGGATGACGCGCAGATCGAATTGTACCCTGCGGTGCACTTCCGAGGGTACGAAGATCCGGTGAACACGCCCCGGTTGTCGCCACGACAATCGCGATACGAGCTGTCGACAACAGGACGACTTCACACGATCCGTATCGCCGAGAGCACACTGATCCCGCCACTGCAATTGACGGTGCTGGGCGCCGAGTCATCGCTCACCGCGAACGCGCGCGTCACCAGCGAGTTTCTGTATCCGGTCGAGGAGAGTCGCGGCTACGAGTTTCGCGGCACCCTATGGTCGCCAGGCATGATCAAGGCCGCCATTCGAAGGGATGCGCCAGTGACCTTCGTCGCCTCGACCGAACCGGAAACGGTGATGTTCGCGCTCACGCCTGGGGAAGCAGCTCAGTGCGAGCTCGAACGCCGCCGGCGATTGGTCTCGGCGGCAGTACCGCAGGCGCAGGACGAAGTTGCTTCCGAACTCGTTCTCGCCGCAGACCAATTCATTTTCACACCGATCGGACGTGCCTCCGATGCGACGCGCGCCGCCGCAACCGGCGACGAGATTCGTTCGATAATCGCGGGCTATCACTGGTTTACCGATTGGGGGCGTGACACGATGATCAGCCTCGAGGGCCTGACGCTCGTCACCGGGCGACAGCGCGAAGCTGCCTTCATCCTGCGCACCTTCGCTCATTACGTGAAGGATGGTCTCATCCCCAATCTTTTTCCTGACGGAAGTAATGAGGGCCTCTATCATACGGCGGACGCGACGCTCTGGTTCTTTCACGCCCTGCACCGATATCTGCTCGCCACCGATGATCGTGCAATGCTGCAGCAGCTATTGCCAACGCTCATCGACATTGTGAAGCGGCAGGAAGAGGGAACGCACTTCGGCATTTGCGTGGATCCCGCAGATGGGCTGTTGCGACAGGGCGCGCCGGCCTACCAGCTCACCTGGATGGACGCCAAGGTCGACGACTGGGTCGTGACACCACGCCGCGGGAAAGCGGTGGAAATCAACGCGCTCTGGTACAACGCCCTTCGGCTCCTCGAGGCGTGGCTGCGTGCGGAGCGCGGCGACGCGGATGCGGATCCCGTTGCCGAGACAGCGGAACGAGTGCGCACCTCGTTCAACGCGCGTTTCTGGATACCAGAGCGCGGCTATCTTTACGACTACGTCGACGGTGAGGATGGCGATTGCCCGAAGTGCCGTCCAAATCAGGTGTTCGCCATCTCCCTGGATTATCCGGTACTGGACCCCGCATGCTGGGAGCCGGTACTGGACGCGGTCGCGAAGCGGCTGCTGACGCCCGTGGGACTACGATCGTTGGCTCCTGATGATGTCGACTACAAGTCGCGCTACTTCGGCGACCTGCGAGCGCGGGATGCCGCGTATCATCAGGGCACCGTATGGGCGTGGCTCATCGGGCCGTGGGTGGACGCATGGCTGCGCGTCCATCCTCAGGAGGTGGAAGGAGCGCGCGCCTTTCTCGCGGGGTGTATCGCCGCGCTCGACAGCTACGGCATCGGAACAATTGGCGAGATCTTCGATGCCGAACCACCCTACACGCCCCGCGGCTGCATCGCGCAGGCGTGGAGCGTGGCGGAGACGCTGCGGTGCTGGGCAAAAACCGCGCAGCCCAGCGCCTCCGCCTAACGCGCGTTACGGGGCTTTGCGGTCCCTTCGGAGGTCGCGACGATCAGCCCGTGCCGAGCGCCGGTCCTGGCGAATGTCGCGCGTGTCCCTTCTCGCGTCACGCCGGTCCGCCCGCAGGTCCTTTCGATCTGCGCGCATATCCTTTCGTTCGGCGCGTGCGGCCGCGGCGTCCCCGGCACGAACATCCTGGCGCAGCTCGCGCCGATCCTTCGACAGGTCACGGCGGTCGTTACGCGCATCGACAACGTCGGAACGGCGGTCTCTGCGATCGTTCACGACATCGCGGTGGTCCCGGCGCAGATCACGCGCGTCACGCCGCACGTCCGCGCGGTGTGCCGCGCCCGCTCTCGCGCTATCGCTTCGACTCTCCGGACCCTGCGCCTTTGCCACCGCTGCCACGCCGAGTGCGAGTGCAGAGGCTACTACGAACGATCTGAGGCTGTTCATTTTGACCTCGCGAGTGGAGTTCATGATCCGTTCAACCGTACCGCACGATCGCCCGGCCACAGGTGAAGACGACTTTGGCCCAGAGGCGTTAACTGCAAGCGAGAATTGCAGTTGTACGGTGATCACGATCACCCCCACCGAGTGCGGAGTAGCACTACCAGCCTTCGCGGCGGCGCAAGCTCGTAATCTGCGCGACGTGATGCGGCCCGTGCCAAGCATACAGTGCGAGGAAGAAATCAAGCGGCAGCTCGCCCCATTCCGGATGATTGAGCCGACGCGACAAGTCACCCGCAGGTACGGCGCGTAGAAGAGCGACCCACCGAGCGTGAAGGGATTCGAGCAGTGTCAGCGATGGTTGTATCGGCATGCTGCTCGCGTCGGGAAGCGCCGCCCATTTGGCTTCGTCGTACGGCTTGATAGTCGGCACCTGCTCGGTGAGCGCCAGCCGAAAGCGCACATATGAGTTGAGATGGCTGTCCGGCAGATGGTGCACGACTTGACGGACAGTCCAGCCGTTGGCCCGGTACGGTGTGTCGAGCTGTGCATCATCTAGATCGCTGACGGCGGCCCGCAGCATTTCCGGCGTGGCCTCGATCGTGTCGATGTATTCGCGCCGGCGATGCTCGTCGTAGGCTGTCGGGCGCGTGAAACGACCGATGGGATAGCGTAGCTCTTCTTCCACGGTCATACGCAGAACCTAGAGTGAAGGGCGTAAAGGATCGTCGACCAAATTAGAATTCGGATCGACCGGAGCAAAATCCCGGAGGTCGAACATGGCGGGTAACGAAGAGAAAGTAGTCGGACCCGATCTGGCGCAAGGTCTGCCGTCGCAGGACATCGGCGAGGGTGCGATGATGGTCGGCCATGTCGCAGACGAGAGCGTATTGCTCGCTCGCATTCGCGGTCGTGTGTATGCCGTTGGCGCGACGTGTACGCACTACGGCGGTCCGCTCGGGGAAGGAATACTCATTGGCGAGAGCGTGCGCTGTCCCTGGCATCATGCCTGCTTTAGCATTCGCACCGGTGAAGCGATTCGTGCTCCGGCACTGAATCCACTGCCGTGTTGGGATGTCGAGGAGCGTGACGGCCGTATCGTTCTCGGCGCCAAGAGAGAGCGCGAGCCGCTGTTGCCTGCCGACGATGTGCTGCCCGATCCAGTGCGCGCCAGGAGGCGCGTCGTGATCGTTGGCGCAGGTGCTGCCGGCGCCGTGGCAGCCGAGATGCTGCGAAGACGCGGACACACGGGCAACATCACCATGATCGACACTGATGGCGCGGCCCCGTATGATCGGCCGAATCTGTCCAAGGATTACCTGGCGGGGAAGGCTCCGGAGGAATGGATTCCGCTGCGGGCGCCGGATTTCTATCCTGCGCATGGCATCGAGATCCTGCGGGCGCGAGCAACGGGGCTCGACCTGACGGCGCGCCAGGTGCAGCTCGACACGCACGGTCGCGTGCCTTTCGATATTCTATTGCTGGCGACCGGCGCCGAGCCCGCACACCTCCGCATACCAGGCGGCGACCGCCCGCATGTGCACTATCTGCGCACGCTCGCAGACAGCCGCGCCATCATTGCGGGCGCGGCGGCTGCCAAACGAGCCGTGGTGATCGGCGCCAGCTTCATCGGCTTGGAGGTGGCTGCGTCGCTCCGCGCACGCGGACTCGACGTGCACGTCGTCGCACCGGAAACGCGCCCGCTGCAGCGCGTCATGGGCGAGCAGCTGGGCACGATGATCGAGTCGGTGCACCGCTCGCAGGGTGTGACATTTCACCTCGGCACGACTGCGGCGCGTATCGAGACCGATGCAGTCGTGCTGGCGAACTCCGACCGGATTGCGACGGACTTGGTGGTGATTGGTATAGGTGTGAGGCCGCGTGACGAACTCGCGTCAGGGGCGGGGCTCGCCGTCGACAACGGTGTCCTCGTCAACGAATATCTCGAAACGAGCGTCGAGGGAGTGTACGCGGCCGGTGACATTGCGCGCTGGCCTGATCGGCGCACGGGCGAACGCATTCGAGTCGAGCACTGGGTCGTTGCCGAGCGGCAGGGACAGGTGGCGGCGTGCAACATCATGGGAGCGAGTGAGCGTTTCGACTGCGTTCCGTTCTTCTGGAGCGCGCACTACGGCGTCACGATCAACTATGTTGGGCATGCCTCGTCGTGGGATGCCGCTCGTGTCGACGGCGACCTCGCCGCACATGACGCCTTCGTCCGATTCGAGCGGGGCGGCCGCACATTGGCAGTGGCGACCGTTGGCCGGGACCGCGAGAACCTGAATGCCGAGCTGGCGCTGGAGCGACAGAGAGAGGGTGCTGTCACTGAGTGACGTAGAAACGAAGCGCACTCGTCGCTCGCCGAAAACCCGCGGCCACGAATGCTGCGGCATGCGGGCTCGTCGTCGCCGTCGTGCCATCGATGGTCTCCGTGACGATGTCGCGGCCACGCCCGGCGGTATTCTGCGCAACGAAGTGACGGACGAGCGCGGATACGGCTGCACGTACTTCGGCGTCGTTCGCCCTATGCACACGCACCCATCGCGCGCGCCGCTCGGCCGTGAGCACGACATATCCCGAGATGGTCACGAGGAACACCGAGCGTCCGCGAACACGCACTACCGGCGCGCTCGGGGTCTCGCCGAGCTCGCGTTCGGTTTCTGCCTTGGCGTTTTCATCGGGATCTGAGTTGCTGATGAAGGCGACTGGCGTCAGCGCGTATGCATTCGCAGGATCGCTGGCCGCCATGACCACCGGCTCCGCCACCTCATCGGGGGCGCGCAGCACGTCCAGCGCCTCCGGCAGAGCGAATTGAGCCCCGGCGAGTCCCCGAACGAAGTAACCGCGCCGCACGTCGCCGCGAAACTCCAAGCGCTTCAACTCCATGTAAATCGCGCGCCACGAAACCGCCGGCCGTTCGCGCCGCCACCAGTCGCGCGACACGATGCCATAGCGCGCAAGCCATTGGCGCGCCACCGTCATCGCGAGTTCGCTCTCCGTCAGATCCGGCCCGAGCACACTGCGTGTTTGAACCAGCGACCATCGGCCGGGCCAACGTTCGGCCCCACCGGCGTCGCGGTCGGGACGCTTCCATCTCGGGAGCCTGCGAAGATTGGGACGACGCTGAACAATCGGCCGGTTTGCTGACGGAGTGAAATCGGCCGGAAGCCAACGGGTCGGGTCGGGCTGCTCGCGCAGCTTCGGCGGCAGCAAAGGGCGCCAGCCGATCACCGCGCGAAGTGAATCCGCGGAATCACTGGTCACGAGGCCCGCGGCGACGAGCTCGCGCAGGGCATCGCGCAGCGTGCGATCACCTAATGCGGTGGCGGCGATCAAGTCCTCAAACCAGGAAGCACCTTCCTGCTCCAAGGCGGCCAACACGGCGCGTGCACCGGTGCCTAACGTCACGGGCGGCGCGTCGGCCAGCCAGGCACGCCCGGTCCCGCGCCGCAGAAAACGAAGCGCACTGATGGAGTCCGCGGTCGCAGCTCGCGGCGGAGGCGCTCCCACCCACACGAGCTCTCCATTGGCGCACAATTGCGTGATGGTCGTCTCGTCATAGTCTTCGACGCGCGACCGCAAGTATTCGCGCTCCCAGGCTTCCGATGGGCGCGGCATGCCGTAAAGCTGACGCAATGCCTCCACCGAACCTTCGGTGCCCCTCAGACGAGTCGAGGGCGCCAGGTGCTGCCAGCGTTGGAGAAAGCGCACGAACGCAGGCAGCTCCACCGGCTGAATTTGTCGCCGCATCGCGGCAAGCTCGCGACGTCGCGCTTGCTCCAGCATGCGGCGCGAGCACCATCGAGTTGCGTAGCGGTCTGCTCCGAACGTGCCGCGCACGAGCCGTCCAGCGCGCGTCCACTCATCGAGCCGCTCGGCCAACCACGCCCGGTCAAAGTCATAGCGCCGCCCGATGTCCTGCATGGACACGACGCCGGCAAGCGGCAGGTAATGTGCGAGGATCTCACGCTGCGCGAGTACCGCTGTGAGGCCGGTCGAGCGAGCGGCGTCACCGAGTACGTCCGTCACGTTGGCTTCTTCGAGCAGTGGTCCGACCAAGATGCGAGCCGGTCCGGAGAGGCCGAATGCCGCCGCATACCGCGGATAGGCTTCGCTCAGGATGATCCGCCGCTCGGTGACACCGGCCGAGGTGGGCAATTCGACTCCGATCGCGCGGTGCGAGGACAACAACTCATCGAGAGGCGAGCCGTGTACGCCCTCCGCAGGCGTGGCGATCCGCGCGTACATCTCTGGCATCGTGAGATCCCCGGCGCGATCGAGCAAGATCGTAAGCTCTTCGACCGTGTGTGCGCGGCTGCCGACAGCCGTGCCGCGCCGGCGCGCGAGCAGCTCCTCCAATACGGCGAGCGTCGATTCATCGGCGCCCTCGCCGCCCATCAGCTCATCGAGAAGCGCGCGGTCCAACGACAGTATCGCCGCCCGCCGCTCGGCACGCGGCGTATCGTCGGCATACATCCAGTCCATCACGAAGCCGAATTGCAGTGAGGACGCGAAGGGCGACGGCGCTTCGGTGTTCACGGTTTGCCAGCGCGTCGCGCCGGTGCCGATGGAACGAAGAACGCGACTGAGCCCGGGCAGGTCGAACGCGTCCTGCAGCACGTCCCGGTATGTCTCGATGAGAATCGGAAACGCGGGAAACTCGCGCACGGTATCCAACAGATCTTTTGCCTTGAGTCGCTGCAACCAGAGCGGCATACGCCGCCGGGGGTTTCCACGGGGCAGCAGCAAGGCACGCGCGGCGTTCATGCGAAAGCGGGCGCCAAAAAGTGCGGAGCCTCCGACCTCCTCGAGCACCCGTCGTTCGGCATCCTCGGGCGTCAGTTTGTTGAGGACTTCTGTCGGCGCGTCGATGCCGAGATCGGGAAGTCGCAACATGATACCATCATCCGTGGTCTGCACCTGAAGCTCCGGACCGCCGAGCGCGCTCGCTGCGTGGGCGCTGTTCATCATCGACCGGTCATCTTCGGTGTGGCCGAGTCTCTCCCGCAGCAACGACGCGAGCGCCATCCCCCACGGCGCATTCACGCGCGCTCCGAACGGCGCGTGTACCACGATCCGCACGGCGCCCGTCTCGTCGCGAAACTGCTCCACGAGGATCTCCCGCTCGTCGGGAATGACGTTTGTCACCGCACGCTGCTCGTGTACATATTCGACGAGCGAATGCACGGAGGCTTCGTCGGCGTTGTACCGGGCGGCGATGGCGGCGACCGCGTCGCCGTCTCGGGCTGCATCCAACGCGCGTCGAAGCTCCCCGATCCGCGGAGCGAGATGCACCGATCGTGCGGCGAAGTCTCCATGCCAGAAGGGCATTCGCGCCGGGGCACCGGGCGCGGGCGTGACGATCACACGATCGTGCTCTATGGTGGCGACGCGCCAGGTGGATGAGCCGAGCTGGAAGACATCGCCGATGCGCGTCTCGTGAACGAACTCTTCGTCCAGCTCGCCCAACCGCGTGCGATCGGGCAGCACCACGGCGTAATATCCGCGATCAGGGATAGTGCCGCCGGACGTCACCGCGATGAGTCGCGCGCCGCGCGCCGGCGCAAGCGCATCCGTCGTTCTATCCCAGGTGATTCTGGGTTCCAGCTCGCCGGCGAGGTCCGATGGGTACCTCCCCGCCAACATGTCCAGGACCCCATCGAACGCCGACCGAGTGAGCGCGTGATATGGATACGCCCGTCTAACGAGCGCGAACAGAGCACTGCTCGTCCAGTCATCGGCGGCAACGCTCGCGACAATGATCTGCGCCAACACGTCCAGCGCGTTCTGCACCACGACAGTCGGTTCCACGTCTCCGTCGTGCATCGCGCGAACGATCGCGAGCATCTCCATGGCATCGTCGCGAAAGGTCGGCACGAACACCCCGCGACTCACCGCGCCCAAAGAATGCCCGGCGCGCCCGACGCGCTGGAGCCCAGTGGCGACACGCTTCGGTGATTGCAGTTGCAGCACCAGGTCCACGGACCCGATGTCGATTCCGAGCTCGAGGGAGCTGGTGCTGATCAGCGCGCGCAGTCCTCCCGCCTTCAGGGCGCTCTCGAGGGCAAAGCGACGCTCACGCGATAATGAGCCGTGATACGGCTGCGCGATCTCCTCCCCAGCGAGCGCATTGATACGCGCCGCCACGCGCTCGGCCTGCGCGCGATTATTCACGAAGACGATGGTGGTGCGCGAGCGGCGGATGTGATCCAGCACGAGCGGCGTCACGAGCGGCCATATCGTGCCACCGGGCACGTGACCGAGGTCCTCGACAGGTGAACGGACCGACAGCTCGAATGGTTTGACAAGCCCACAATCAACGATGCTAACCGGCCGTTGCCGGTACTCGGGGTCGCCGGCGCGCCCCTGCTCGCGTCCGCCAAGGAAGCGGGCGATCTCGTCCAGCGGCTTTTGCGTCGCGGAGAGGCCGATGCGTTGCGGCGCACGTTCCGTGAGCTCCTCGAGTCGCTCCAACGTGAGTGCGAGGTGGGCACCGCGCTTCGTCGCGGCCACGGCGTGAATCTCGTCGACGATGACAGCGCGCACGGCACTGAACATCCCTCGTCCCCGCTGCGATGTCAGCATGATGTGGAGGGATTCAGGCGTGGTGATCAGGACATGTGGCGCGTTGCGGAGCATGCGCGCGCGGGCCGCCGCCGGCGTGTCGCCAGTGCGCACGGCAACGCGAATCTCGGGAAAGGGCGAGCCGGCCGCCGCGAAGCGCTCCCGTAATTCGGCGAGCGGCCGCTCGAGATTACGATGAATGTCGTTGTTGAGTGCTTTAAGCGGCGAGACGTACAGGATGTGAACGGCGTTCGCCAACGGTTGCGTCGCACCAGCAGCGATCAGAGCGTTCAACTCCCACAGAAAGGCGGTGAGAGTCTTTCCTGTGCCTGTAGGCGCGAGGATCAGCGTGTGCTCGCCGCGCGAGATCACCGGCCATCCCAGCTGCTGCGGCACGCTGGGTTCGCCGAGCCTCTCACGAAACCACTCCCGCAGCAGCGGGTGAAACAGCTTCAACGCACGCGCCCCGGCGGTCCGATCGTTGGGTGCGCGGCCTGGCCGCATGGCTTACCGCGTTGCGGTGAGCACGATCGGATCGCTGAGCGTCAAGCGCAGGGGCGAGCCGGACGGCAGGCACCCTTCGTACTGTGTGTTCATGCGTGACGCCGCGGCACCCGCTGCCGCGCCCGTCGCGGCGCCGATCACAGTGCCCTTCGTGCTCTTGCCAATGATATGTCCGAGTATCGCGCCGGCAATTGCGCCCCCGATCACCTTCTCCTTATCCACAGAATGATCCTGCCCGGCGACAGCCACTCGCTCGAGTCCTCCCGGCGCGGCGACATCGCCCGCAGCGGGATAGGAGATGCCGTTGATATCGACGGAGCGGACGCGAAAGGTGATGGTGCTCGTTTCCGGCGTCGTTCCTGGAGTAACGGAGGCCACTTCCAACACCACGCTCGAACCGGCGGGAATCAAGCCACCGTTCTGCCCCATCACAGGGGCGTTGACCGTGGCGACGATTTTATCGCCCGGCCGATTGCTTTGCGTGCATACGCGCCCGCCAGTGGTGAGATTCATCCCCGTCCCGGCACCGATCTGCGCGGCCGCCACAGCCGCTGAAGCAGGTGCTGCTACGACAGCGGTTGATGTTTGGACGGGTGGCGCCGGTTCTCGACGCGGCGTTGGCGTGGCGGTGCGCTCCTGGCGGGGCGCACGTCTAACGACTGGCTCGCGCGCCGGCAGTGCCGCCGCAGGCGCCGGGCCAAGCGCCGTGTCCCGGAACGTCGGTTGCGCAGCGACTTGATTCGAAAGGGCGAGGTCATGCGCAAGGTCCGCGTCGACGTTCGCCTTGCTCGAGTGATCCGAACAGGCAGCAGCAAACAGCAACAGGCCGGCAGACGCGCGCCAACACGACGATGAAGAAATCCAGGACATGGCTTCGATCTCCGGGAGCGGAGGCAGCGAGATGGACGTCCTGTTACTACCCGGCTCCCGCGGGTCGGTTCACTATTGACGAGTGCTGTCTCCGAGTCAACGCTCCGCTCCGCTCGGCAGGGGCGCGATCGGTTGCGGCTCATCCGCTGCACTCGCCGGCGTGCGCAGTGGGAGGTACACCGAAAATGTACTGCCCTCGCCATAAGTGCTCGTGAGCGTAACAGAGCCGCCCAGGCGATCGAGGAGCTTTCGCGTGATGCTCAGCCCCAGTCCCGTGCCGCCATATTCGCGCGTGCGAGACTGATCCACCTGCCGGAAGTCTTCCCAGATCGCGTGCAAATCGGACTCGCGGATACCTATTCCGGTATCGGTCACGTCGATCCGTACGCCGCCTGGTGCGCAGGCCGCCGACACGGCTACGTACCCACGCGTGGTGAATTTCACGGCGTTCGAAAGGAGATTCAACAGCACCTGCTTGACCTTCGTCCGATCGGTGAACAAGGCTGGACAGTCTGGCGCGACGCTCATCCTGAACTCCAGCGCCTTCTTGCGTACCATCGGCTCGATCTGCACTGACACCTCGGTGATGACACTCTTTAGCTCCACCATCTCGATGTGCAGCGGCATCTTCCCCGCCTCGATCTTCGCGAGGTCCAGGATGTCGTTGATGAGCGCGAGCAGGTGCTCGGCGGCGCCGCGGCCACGCTGCAGTGCATCCCTCTGACGCTGCGTGATATCTCCAAGCACACCATCGAGCAGGAGTGCGGTATATCCGATCAATGCGTTGATCGGGGTCCGAAGCTCGTGCGACATGCTGGCGAGGAATTCCGATTTGAGCCTGTTAGCGCGCTCCACTTCCTGCGATTGCCACTGCAATCGCGCATTCTGTTCCGCCAGGTCGGCCGTCGCTTCCCGAATGCGCTCTTCAAGCTCACTGTTCAATCGCTTGAGTGCTTCGTACAGCCGCTCGATTTCGACTTCTTTCGTGAGGTCGTGAAACACCGAGACGATCGCGATCGGCTCGCCGCGTTCGTTTTTGATCTTGCCGGACACCACCTCCACCGGCAGTTCCGCGCCGTTAGCTGGCTGCACGAGTGCCATTCGTTCGCGTCGTGAGTCGGCATCGAGGAGCGTGAACTCGGAGATAAAAGACGTGAATTTCGTGTCGTTGCCCCGAACGGCCTGGAGCTCTCGCCGGCTGCGCGTGTCGGGCTGACCGATCTGGAACAGCCGCTCCGCCTGTTCATTCATGAGGATGATATTCGACCGCTCGTTCGTCACGAGAATCGGATCGGCAACGTTCTCCAGAATGAGGTTCAGACGGTCGCGCTCGCCCGTTGCCTTCTGTTCGGCCTGCCGTACTCGCTGAACCTGCCGCTCCAACTCGTTGGCCGCCCGACGAAGATCCGTGACGTCTCTGAGTACTGATAACACGGCGTCTTCCGGTCCCACCCGCTCTCCCAACGGATGTGCGAGCACCTCGAATAGCAGATCGTTGCCCTCATCCGGATCCACGAGATTGAGCTCGCGCGGGCCACTCTGGGCTCCCCCGGTCATGACGGCCTTAGCCAGGAATGACGTGAAGAGCAGGTTGTTCAACTCGATGGCGCGCCGCCGCCCCGCGGAGTCGCCCTCCTGGGCGTTGAGCAGCCGCTCCGCGCGGTGGTTCTGCGCGATGATGTCGTTTGACGCGTTGGTGATGACGACCGGATCCGGAAGCGAATCCACCATCAGCGTGAGTCGCTCTTTCTGCTGCCGCAGCCGCTCGTTCAGCTCAAAGGACTCCTGCAATGTCCCGAGGCGCGCCATGATCGGACCTGCGAGCGACGTGAACTCGGCCGCGTGTCGAAGTGCCTCCGCGTCCAGCGCGGCGTCAACGACCACGAGCCCACCGGGCGCGCTCCCCAGGCGGCGCTCCACGGTGCTGACAAGGCGCACAGCGGTACCGCCCAAGTGCTCGAGTCCACGAGCGGAGGAAAGAACAGCCGGCGCTCCCCGAAAGGTGGGTTGCGGAAGTGGAAGTGCCGTCCAGCGCCTGAATAACCCACCACCGCGACCCGGTAACGGCTCACTCCCCATCGCCGCAGTAAGCGTGAGCGCAGAAATGACGAGTGGGTTTCCAAGCTCGTGCAACGACAGCGAGAACGACGGCTGCTGATCGTCGGCGAAGCCCACGCACGCATACGTCGTCAGCTGCTCTTGAGCAACGTCGATCCGCAACAGGCACACTCGTGGCGTGCCTGCGATCTCAGTCACCTGCGCAAGCAAAAACGCCGCGGCCGCCGGAAAGTCCGGTGCTTCAGCCAGCGCCGACAGGAGCTCCGCGATCCGCGTGTTGCCGAGGTGCGTGCTGCTCCCAAGCTCTGCCAGATCAGGCGTTCTGCTCACCAAGGCGACGACGCAGCTCCGCGTTCTCGCGCTGCACACGTTCAAGCTCACTCGTAGTGCCTTCAGTCACTTCACGCGGCCGCGAGACCGGTGCCGTGATACCGACGGCTTCGGAGTACTTGAGGTACGTATCGATTGATGCTACTACGACGCGAGCTTCGACTGTGACTAAGTCAATCCCCACCAGCGAAACTCGGACCCAGGCGTCGATGACGATGCCCTTGTCCAGCACGCGGTCCAGGACGTCGATGAGTGAACTGCCACTGGGCGTGCGTTCGACAGCCATGCGCTCTTCCTCGAGAAGATGGTTGACCTAAATGCGCGCTGCGCCGGGACGTCACTTGGCGCCCGGCCTGCTACTGGACCGTTCAGCGATCGCGGCAAGCTGCTGCTCGATGCGATCGAGACGGCTCTCCAATTCTCCTCCGGTCCCGAGACTCGCCTGGCTCGGTGCGGTCAGGCGCGGATCGCTCCGCCACCAGTTCAATCCGATCTGCTCCGCCTTGTCGATCGAACACACGAGCAGACGAACCTGGATCGTGAGTAGCTCGACGTTGGCCAGGTTGATCTTGATGTCACCGGCGATGACCAGTCCCTTGTCCAGGACGCGGTCGAGAATGTCGACCAGTCCGTGCGTGCGTGTCGGCGATACGAGATCGGCCAAATCGTTCGTCTCCCGCGTGCGGTCCGAAGCCGCTTAAAGAAGGCGGCCCAACGGGCCAAGATCGATGTTCAAGTCGTCGTCGGAGAGTCCGAACGTCGCCTTCAGCTCGTCCATCCGCTGGCTCAGCTTCAAGAGTGCGAGCCCGAGCCGTTCGACCTCCTCGTCGGTCAGCGACCCGCCATCCATTCGACGGATCGCCTGATGCTCGAGGATATGTCGCAGCAGTTCTATCACCGTCAGCACGAGTCGCGCAAGGCCCTGGTCCACATGCTCCGGGTCAGCATTGATGCGCTCCGGGAACGATGTGGCAAGAGACTCGAGCGCCGCTATGCGGTCATTTGTGGCAGGGAAGGATGTCTTGTCGTGGTCCTCAGCGTCAGTGAGCATGGATCAGCCCGCCAAAATCGTGCCGCTGCTGCCGGCGACATCACTGAAGCTATACGGCGCACGGACATCGGTGAGGACCAGCTGAAAGTCGGACATGGGTATCAGCAAGGAAACGGCGTCACGAAAACGATCAACCACGCTGCGCTCGATGAGATGGGCGACGCTCCCCGCCACGATCCCACGAGGCCGTCCGCGCGCGCTGCCATGTGAAAATGGTGCGACCGCCCTGTCGATTTCATCGAGCTGTTGGTCCACTGCCAGCTGGCGGCGCTCTTCTGCAGCGTCGCGAGCCCGTACTGCCTCCAAATATTGATGGCCGGCCCCGGCGCTACCCGGATCAATTGGCCGCACGGTAGCAGGGAGGATCGCCGGATTTCCCCGTGCCACGACGAGGACCGCCAGCTCGACATTCCCGTCGATTCGCTCCAGGCCACGGTGCAGGCTGTGCGCTCGGGCAGAGATGTCGGTGAGACAGGCCGCGTCATCCACGAAACGTTGGCCGAAGCGCGCCGGCAGCGGCGTCCGGCCGCTGGCCATGGCCGCCGCGACCACGCGATCGTGCAGGCGCAGCGCCTCGGCATTTGACGAGAGCGGAAACGCGTCCGGCAGTGTGCTTACCCATGCTTCGATCTCGTGTGTCTCGAGCACGCGAACGGATGCATCGCCGAAGCCGCGTATATTAGCCGGCGCCGACATAGGTCCGGATGCCGCCAGCAAGCAGTACAGATACGTGCTCAATCGCGAGCCGTTGGTGATACAGCAGTTCCGCGGCGCGCGAGCGCAGTTTGGACGGATGTCAGCAGCAGCCGCAAATCGAGCGCGAGGAGATCGATGTCCGCGATCGAAATCGTGACGTGACCAGAAATCACGACACCTTTGTCGAGCACGTGATTCAACAGGTCGCCGAGGACGAGTTGCTCTCTTTCCAGCTCCTCCTCAGATGCCATCGCGGTCCTGGTGCACGAAGTGATACGCCGGCCAAGGCCCCGTAAAATCGAAGCGAAAGCCTCGCTGATGCCTGGCGACGGCCTCACTCAGGAGAACCTGAAAGTCCGGAAACAACTCCGGTGCCACCAAAAACGCCGCGTTGAGCACCATCGTTCCAGGTGCATCGGCCGCGACGGCGGTCGGAATCGGTGATTGCACGGCGCTTATCGCTGCAACCCTCAGGGTGTCGAAGACCTCCGTCGCAACGCGCTGTCCGATACTCCGCATCTCTGCTTTGCGCTCCGTCGCGAGCTTCCGTTCGAGCAAGTAGCGTTGGCCGGGCGGCGAAGCCAGGGCCGCATGCTGAAGGTCGGCTATGCGCGTGCTCAGATCGGACAGAGATGCGTCGATTTCGGCATCGACCCGGTATACGCGAAGCGCATATTCGCGACCGCTTGCGGCTTTCTGAAGTGCGGCATTGAGCTGCGGCCCACGTTCGTGCAGCATCGCGCGCACGGCCTCCTTTCCACTGAACAACGAAAACATGGGAAGGGGCACGACGGCTGCGCGATCGCTCGCCCAGCTCAGCACGCGATCATGCGCGACGGCTCGCGATCCCAACCAGTGCACGTCAGCGGTGTTGCGCTCGAGCGGCGCCGGTGCGTATTCGAGTGCGTCGAGCGCGGACACGAGGGCGGCAAGACCGTTTCCTCGCTCGACGCCGACCGCGGCATCTTCGAGACCTGGTGGTGCGCCGTCGGTGCTCATCGTGGGCGGAACGATTCCATACACGTACCACACGCTATCAGCCATGATGCGTTGAAAGCGCCCTCCACTGCCGAGACCAGTCGCGTAGCTCGGAGACGCCGACAGGCGGCGGTTCCACAGTCGGAGCGACAAATTGCGCGGGCACAAGCTCGGTTGGAAGGGGGGATGGCGTCGTGCCCGTGCGGTTGAACAGCGCCCCGGCGATCGGGACGTGCAGCTCTCGCAGGGCTTCCACAAGCCGTATCGATTCCTGCCTCACGAGCGGCTCGTCCAAGGTCACGACGAGCAGCCGCGCGCGCTGTGGATCCTGCAGCAGCGCCTGAATGCCACGCGTTCGCTTCGCGAAGCCAAGTAATTGCTCCGCCATTTCGCCGAGGCCTGCCACCTCCTTGTACTTGAGGAGGAGTCGCATCAGGCGATGGGTCCAATCCAACGCGAGCACCGGCATCTCCAGCAAACGAAGGAGATGCCCAGTGGGGGCCGGATCGATAAGGACGCGTGCAAAACGACCCTCGACCACTGTCTCTCCAAGAGAGGCGAGGGAGTACAACTCGTCGATGCCCGGTGGAGCGAGCGCCAGCAAGTCGCGCAGGATGGCGCGATCATGCGCGATGTCCAAACCATGCCCCAGCAACGCTTCGAAGAAGTCATCGATGCGCGACTGATACTGTTCACGAAAACGGGAGAACGCCGCGCTCGCATCCATCTGGCGCGCGTACAACCCGGATGCGCCGGCCACCGCTGTTTCCTCGTCGCCAACGGTCTGCGCCAACGCATCGGCAATCGACGGTGCCGGATCGGTGGACACGAGTAACGTTGCGCCTCCCTCGTCTGCGACTCTAACGGCGAGAGCGCACGACACGGTAGTCTTGCCGACGCCTCCCTTGCCCCCCACGACGAGCAGCGCCAAGCCGCCAAGCTCGCGCAGCAGTGCCTGCACGTCGGCGGCACCGTTTACCGCAGGACGTCGATGTGCGCGCGCCACCGCGGCGCTCGCGCCGGCGTTGTCGGGCCGAAGTGGGTATAACCGCGTCATGAGCGTTTCGATTTCAGCAGACGAATCGGGAGCATGACGCGCGCGTGGCAGCCCGTAGTGCGGCTCGTCGCGTGCAACGTCCCTCAGTGCGGCGAGCGCGGCACGTTCACTCTCGTTCGGCTCCTGCGGGATTGCGTTCACCACGACCGCGGCGATCGCGATGCGAGCGGCGGCGAGCGCCGCCGCATAACGAGCCGATTCAGCGACCACGACCTGTTCGCCACGCGCAACAAGCACGGCGGCACTGCGAGTGGAATCCGTGAGCGCCGTACGCAAGCCGCCGATCTCCGAGCGCATCGTCTCGATCAGCAGGTCAGCCGCATCGGTACGATAGCGGTGCGTCAAGGCGCGCACCATGAACCGATGCTTCTCCTGCATCTCGTCCAGGAGCGCGACCAAAGCGTCGAGTGTGTCGGGCAGCGCGAGCAAACGCAGTGTGTGGCCAGTGGGCGCCGTATCGACAATGAGGCGCTCGTACGGATGTGGACCACCGCCATCCCGCAGAAGGGCGGCGATCTCCAGCAACGCGAACACCTCATCCGCACCCGGCAATGCTGCGTCGACGAGTCCCGCCACGTCCTCGGCATCGAGATACGTGCCGCGGTCCACGATGCCTATGATCGTCTCGCGCCAGCGTTTGAGGAATGCGTCCCGCGCAGCGCGTGCAGACAGCTGCATCGCGTCCAGCCGCGGATTATCGCGAACTCGGCGCGGACCGGCCCCCAGCGACTCGCCGATGGCGTCCGAAAGGGACGAGGCTGGATCGGTGGATAGAAGCAGCGTGCGACGACCACTGGCGCCGAGGTGGGTCGCGATTCCCGCCGCGCATGTCGTTTTTCCAACACCTCCCTTACCGACGACCAGCGTCAGCAGGGGCAGGCGCTCGAGCAGCTCGGTAAGGGCGCTCAATCCTCCGGCGCTTCGCGCGAAACGCGCACCGGGCCGCCCGCGGTGGCTTTGCCCAACCTCTCGCGCCAGGCACGCACTTCACGCAGGCGCGCCATGAGGGCCGCCTCGCGCTCGACGTACTCCTCATCAGTGATGTCGCCCAGCTCGAGCTGCATCTGCAACTCCATCAGCTCCTGCTTCACGGGTTCATCGTCTGTGAGCTCCTCCTCCACGATCTTCTGCACATTCGTGAGCGTCCAGCGAATGCCCGCCACCGGCCCCGCTACGGGAAAGAAGAGCAGATTGGAGAGCAAACCCATCGGTCGTCAGTCCGCCTTCTCGAGCTTGAGCTTGATGTTCACAAAGTTGTACGGCGGCCACGGACCCGAATACTTGAACGTGAGCAGATCTTCATACTTTCGGCTCACGTCCTTGACGATGTCGTCGAAGGCAATCTCTTGCGAGCGCTCGACGAGAAACGCGGCATTCAGGATCATCTTGTCGCCAATCGGCTTGTTGCTGCGGCTCGCCACGGCTGCTGGTTTCAGGGCGTCGTGGATGTCCGCAACGTAGCGCGCGCCCTGCTCCTCAAGCGCCGATTCGATCAAACGTCCGAGCTGCATGCGTGCGAAGTACGTCGACGACGTCGTGTGGCGGCTGATCTCGTCCCGCAGGCGACGGATTTCGTCATTCTCGAGTTCGATGTTGGCGATGACCTTCTCACGGTCCCAGAGCACCTTCAGTCCGAACTCGATCTTGTCCTTCATCTTGTCGAGCACATCGCTGAACGCCTGATAGGTCGAACGCAACAACTCGGAGACGTCGTCCTCGGAGCGGAATACCGTGCCAAACGACATTGGTATCACGGTGTGCTCGCGCATGACGGTTTCGTTCACGAACTCGTGTGCGAGCACGTTGTCGCGCGTCGGGTCGTAGATGACGATGGGCGTATCGCTCACGACCGCGGCGAGATCTTGGTACGCGACCGTATAGACGCGCTGGCTGCCGCCGATGCCGATGCTCCCGAACTCGCGCTGCCTGTCGCTGCGAATGATGCAGTAAACATACTTACCGCCCTCTAACGCGGCGCTCGTCGCCGCGGATTCCGTAATACTGGCCTGCATGTCTGCCATAAAATCCCTCGAGGTGTCCGCGCCGCGTCAGTGCGACGCCCGCTGCGATCCAGCATCGACAGGCCGGACAATATATGGCGCGATCCGACAGGCTTCCATGCCGGCCGGGCACGCACAGCGTCCGACTAGCCTCATTTCGTACCCGGCCCGCAAGCGCCTGCGCTGATGAGCCGACTGCCGCCCGGCGTCAATGCGGCACCCACCAACCGGATGCACGAGCGCCTGCCACGCAGTCATATCTTCGATGCGAGCGCAACACGCGATACTCCGGCTTGCGTATTCTGTTCCCGAGGTCACGACGATGGTCGCAGAGGACGATGACACCAGTTGGAGCACGCTGCTCGAAGCCTTGTTGCGCGGCGCATCGCATGCCCTGAGCAATCGTGTCGCAGCTCTGAGTGCGGTCAGCGAGCTTCGTGCGATCGGCGACGAAGAAGCCCAAGCGTTGCTACCGCACGAGATAGCAGAGCTGCACGAGCTGAACCGGCGATTGCGTTTGTTGGCCTCGGACGAAAATGCGCTACCCGAGGCTCTCGAGCTCGAGAGTGTGTTGCAGGATGCAGCCGCCGTGATGGCACTACACCCTTTGGCGCGAGAGATCCCGTGGAAGGTGCGCAAGACCGGCACGCCCGGACCGGTGCGCGTCGAGCGCTGGGTGTGCGTTCGGCTTTTCGTAATGTTGGCCGCATCCATGCTGGGGCGAGTAGCCGGGCACGATCATCCGGAGATGGCATTCGAGGTCAGCGGCGATGCCCAATCGACGACGGTAACGCTCCATTCGTCTGCTTCTAGCCACGTCCTGCAGCCGCCGGGGCGAGAAAGCAGAGAGCTCGTCGCACGCCTCGGCGGCACGATTCACACGACCGACGATCGTGTTGTGGTGCAACTGATTTCGCTCGCCGCGTTACGCGATTCGGCACACGGTCGCGGCCACATCAATACCTAGGCAGCGCGTAGCTGCCACAGCCGGCCGCGCAGCTTCGCGAGCGCACCGGTGCGAATCTGTGAGATGCGACACGCCGACAACCCCATGCCGATGCCGATCTCCTGCAATTTCATGCCGCCGAAGTAGTACAGGGCGAGGACCTTCTGCTCCTGCGCATTGAGAGTGCGAATCGCTGACCGCACGTGAAACGTCTCCTGCTGCATGGTCAGAAGGTCGTCGACATGTGGCGCACCGCGATCGGTGCATAGCTCGCCGGCGGTCACGAGCTCGTCGCCCATGCCGACGGATCTGTCGAGTGAGATGTGAACACTCCCCTCCACCTCATGCTCCCAGCGGCTCAAGACCGAAGGCGTGATTCCGAGTCGGAGCGCCAGCTCGGCGGCCGTCGGCAAGCGGCCCAACTGAGTCTGGAGGTCGTTACGCGCACGCGTCACGCCCCGCGCTTTCCGCCGCAACGAGCGGGGCACGCGGTCCTGGCGGCGTAGCTCATCGAGAATTGCGCCGCGAATGCGCGGCACCGCGAACGTGCTGAAGGAGTGACCGCGCGAGGTGTCAAAGGTCTCGATGGCTTGAATCAACCCCAAGGTGCCGGCGCTCACCAGCTCGTCGAGCTCGACCTTTGTCTGCAATCGACTCGCAATCTGACGAGCGACGTGGTGAACCAGGCCGAGATGACGTCCCATCAATTCCTGCCGCTGGCTTTCAGCTGTTTCGCCCGACCGATACTTTGTGGACGCCATCCGTAATCTCCTGCATGTCCTGGCTCGCGCAGTCGGCCCTTCCGGCAGCGCGCCGTTCAGCCAGTCAGGATGGCAATCCATGCACCGTGTGATGATGCGCTTAGAAGACGCCGGCGAAAGTGGACCATCGCTCGCGTAAGTGCACAAGCTGTCGATGCTTCCGATGCGTTGGCGCGTGGTTGGCTGACCACCTGGCGCTCGACGTAATGACAGCCATCGGTTAGGCAAACTTCGCCGACCGGCAAATCCTACCGTGCTAAACTTTCTGCTGTGGTGCCGTCGGCTTCGGGGAATTGAGCTTGTTCCGGAGCGTCCGTACGCTGAGGCCGAGCAACTCCGCGGCGCGCGTACGATTGCCGCCCGTGGTTTCCAGGGCACGCTCGATCAGCCGGGCCTCCGCTTCCGCCACATCCAGTGAGGTGAGGAGAATCGCGTCAGGTGGTACGGCCGGTGTGTCGTGGACCCGCGAATCCGTCGAAGCGACGGGTGTCGCGAGCGCGGCGCGAACAGCCTGAAAATGCGCCTGCTGCAGCGTGGGTCCGCTGCTGAGGATCACGGCGCGCTCCATCGCGTGTTGCAGCTCGCGCACGTTGCCTGGCCAGCTGTATCGCTGAAGCAGCGCAAGAGCATCTGGCGAGATGCCGCTGATCTGCTTCCCGATCTCCGCTGCGCTCTGCACCGCGAATCGCTGCGCAAGGAGGGGGATGTCCTCGCTGCGTTCGCGCAGAGGCGGCAGATCGATCGGCAACACGCTTAGCCGAAAGTACAAGTCTTGTCGAAAGCGGCCCGCCGCGGCTTCCTTGCTCAGATCACGGTTCGTTGTAGCAATGATCCGAACATCCACTTTGATCGGCTGTGTGCCACCGACGCGCTCGAACTCTTGCTCCTGAAGCACCCGAAGGAGCTTCGCTTGCAAGTCGAGGCGCATCTCGGAAATCTCGTCGAGGAGCAAGGTGCCACCGTGAGCACGCTCGAAAGCGCCTTCGACCCTCCGAATCGCACCGGTAAAGGCACCCTTCTCGTGTCCAAACAACGCGCTTTCGACCAAACCTTCTGGCAACGCTGCGCAATTCAGCTTGATGAATGGGCGATCACGACGTTCGCTCTGATCGTGGATCGCACGCGCGAACAGCTCTTTGCCCGTGCCTGATTCGCCTTGCAGAAGCACCGTGGCGCGTGTCGGTGCCGCCGCATAGGCCGCGAGGAGGACTCGACGTACGGCGGCGCTCTCGCCGATGATTTCCCGCTCCTTTCGGAACTCCATCACCTCGCGCCGCAGCGCTTCGTTTTCTCGCTGCAATCGGGAGAAGTCGAGAGCCTTTGCGACGGCGTGCGCCAACTGCTCCGGGCGGACAGGTTTGGTGATATAATCGAGGGCCCCGGCGCGAATGGATTCCACGGCGTTTTCGATGCTCGCGAACCCGGTGAGCATGATCAGCGGCGTATCGTAGCCCTCCTGTCGAACGAGCTGTAGAAATTCCATCCCGCCCAAACCAGGCATCCGTACATCGGAGATGATGAGCTCCACGTCGCCGCGTGCGAGCGCCGCCAGTGCCTCCGGGACATTTCTGGCACCCACCGGAGCATGGCCAAGCCGCTCGAGCGTGTCCTGAAGAATGAGCCCGACGGCGGGCTCGTCGTCGAGGTAGAGTATTCGGGCCATGTACCGCGGAGGGTGGGATGTCGTGAGCGGGGTCGCTGTCGGAGAGACGCCGCGCGGCTCGTTGAGCAACGTAACAGACGAGCAGCGGGTCGGCGGTGGAACGGGTAACTTCAGTCCCATGGTCGAGTCGCTGAGTTCTGCATCCAGCACGGCAAGCAAGGGTGTTGCACGCGTCGCAATCAGCGGCTCCTCAGGACTGATCGGCTCCGCACTCGCCGCGTCGCTCTCTGCGGACGGAGTCGAGATACGGCGGCTCCGGCGCGGCGCAAAGCAGAGCCACACCGACATCGTTTGGGACATAGACGCTTACACGATCGACGCGCCCGCGCTGGAAGGAACGGATGCGGTCATAAACCTGGCCGGCGAGCCAATTGACCATCGTTGGACGGCGTCTCGCAAGCAGCGCATTCGTGACAGCCGTGTCAGGGGGACGTCGTTGCTCGCACAGACACTCACGAGGTTGCGTAACCCGCCGCGCGTCCTCGTGAGTGGATCAGCCGTTGGGATCTACGGCGATCGCGGCGATGAGCTACTCGATGAGCGGAGCGCTCCGGGCAGTGATTGGCTATCGATCGTTACAAAAGACTGGGAGGAAGCCGCCCACGTCGTACAGGCGGCAGGCATTCGCCTCGTCAGCCTGCGCACTGGAATCGTGCTCAGTACGGCTGGAGGCGCACTGAGGCGAATGCTTCTGCCCTTTCGATGGGGTCTCGGCGGGCCGCTCGGGTCAGGTGAGCAGTGGATGAGCTGGATCGTGCTCAACGACCTTGTACGCGTGATCCGGCATGCCATGGACAGCGAGAGTCTGTCGGGGCCGGTGAACGCGGTGGGCCCAAATGCGATTCGCAATAAGGAATTCGCCAAAGCGCTCGGGCGTGTGCTGCGCCGGCCGGCGGCTCTTCCCGTGCCGGCTGTAGCGTTGGAATTGCTCTTCGGCGAAATGGCCCGCGGTGCGTTGCTGGCAAGCCTACGGGTCGCTCCCGCAGTCCTTCTCGGCAGCGGATTTCAATTTCGCGAGGAGACGGCCGAGGCTGCGCTTCGGTCGCTTCTGACACCGGAACAGCAAACCCTCTGAGCGGCTTCTGCCGCGCAGAGGGTTTGCAACCGACCCATCGCTCACGTGCTCTCGACAGGCTGCCAGGCTCGCGATCCTCAGCTGCCCGACTGCGGCCGGGAAGCCATCGCCTCCCTCACACCACCGGTATTTCCGCGCACTGCAATGGACATACCACCTGCTCGCGTATCACGGGAATTCCGGCGGGTGTCTCCGATGGAAATCCGTCGCCTGCTGATATGCATGCGCCACCGCGAGGACCTTTTCGTCATCGAACACCGGGCCCATGATGTACATCCACGTCGGCAGCGGAATCGTGGACACGGGCCGCGGCCGCGCGAATTCAGGTGGCTCGGGTGTTCGCGTCGTGTCGTGGCCAACAGCCGCCGGAGCACCCGGTATTCCGGCTGCGGCTGCGCCGCGCGCCGGGCCCGCGAAGGCTTGCGGGAGCGCGAATCCCGTTGGCACGACAATCGAAGGCGTGCCGACGACATTCGTCACCGAAGTGTTCTCCTGCGGTGAGAGGATCACGTCGAAGTGCTTGAACATGTCCCACCACTGCTTGCAGAGCAGTGTGCGCGCGCGATTCGCGTTCACGTATTCCACGGCAGAGACGAATTGGTCGGTGCGAAAGGAGTTGGGCCACGTGCTGTACGGCTCGAGCTCACGGATATCGCCGTTCAGCGTCGGCTTCTGGAAGGCTGCCCCGGATTCGGCAGCGAGAATGATCGAGTCCAGAAAGGCGTACGTCGGCGTAGGCTCTGCCACTTCGACCAACTTAGTACCTAACGACTCGAGGACCCTCAAGAACTCGAGCGCCTGCTGGTTCGGCGACGTGCTGCCATCCTGATTGCGCCGCTCGAACAGATTGCGCCCGCCGCTCGTCTTGAAGTACCCGATGCGAAGCTGCGACGGCTTCACTCCGGGGTTCCAATTGAATGGGTAGTTCTTGACCGAGTAGTCGATACCGTCGGGTCCCTGAATCGCGGCGAACACGAGCGCACAATCCTCGGCGCTCCGACAGATCGGGCCGAGTTTATCTGTCGTCCAGCTGAGGGCCATCGCGCCGGCTCGGGAGACGCGGCCAAAAGTGGGGCGGAAACCGCTGACGCCGCAGGTGCGGGACGGTGAAGTGATCGACCCGTTCGTCTCCGAGCCGATGGCGAAGCCGACCAGCCCCGCCGCCGTCGCCGATGCCGGTCCGGCTGACGATCCGCTGGAGCCGGTGAGCGGATTCCACGGATTACGCGTCCGCTCGCCGAACCACACGTCGCCCTGCGCGAGCGCGCCTAACGAGAGCTTCGCAAGCAGGATCGCTCCCGCGTCATCCAGGCGCTTGACGACCGTCGCGTCGTAGTCGAACGTCTGGTTTCTGAACAGACCAGCGCCCCACGTGGTCGGATACCCCCTGACGGCCAGCAGGTCTTTCGCACCCCACGGAATGCCGTGGAGCGGACCCCGGTAACGGCCGGCCGCGATCTCCGCGTCCATCGCTTTTGCCTGCGCGCGCGCTCTCTCTTCGGTCAGCGTGATGACGCAATGCAGGCGGGGATCGTACCGTTTCAACCGGGCGAGATACATTTCCGCGAGCTCAGACGGCTTTACCTTCCTCGTTCGGACGAGCTCCGAAAGCGCCGTTACCGGCGCGTATGCCAGCTCATCCAAGCTGTCCGGGCGCGCCATAATGGGCGTACGGCTGCGCGCGATCCTCGATTCACGCTTTCCCGGAAGCTTTTCTCCCGGTGGAACGGGATCGAATACAATCGCCGGCAGAACGCCCATATCGATGGGGAGTTGCCGCAATTGATCATAGGAGGCGCGGAGCTGTCCGAGTCCGCGCGCAACGCGTTGCCGCTCATCCGGTGTGAGTGAAACGCCTGCGATTTTCTCCGCGACCTCCACCATGTCCGCGGTGATCGTCGGCGCCTGTGCGACATCTGCGTCCGTCGCGTGGGCTGTGCGTGGATCATCCGACCCGCGCGCCGCCCGCGTCACCTCGGCCCAGAGCACACCCGGCAGGAGCGTGCCGCCGAGCCCGATAGAGGTGAAGTACCCGAGAAATGCGCGCCGATCAGGCGAGGTATTGTGCCACATGCGGTTCCGGGTCAGTGTGAACGAGAATCGGTACAGCGGCTTAACCTGATATGCAAGGGGCGCTTACGCGGATGCGGCCGCCGTCGTCACTCGGGCGGTGAAACAAATGCGCCTCGCCTGTCGTCGTAGGAGTCGAATGGCGGAGATCATCATCGAGGGTGTGCTGTTCGTCGGTCTGATCGCGACGGGAGCCGCCCTCATTTACTTCATCGTCCTGCACGTCACACCGGCGGGTCTGCGGTTGCGTCAGGCAAGGAATCGCAGGCGCTTGGAGGAGGCGGCCGTATTGGTCTGTCCCATTCACGGCGCGCGGCGGGAAGAGGATCTCGTACGTTTGCCTAACGGCGATGTCCTCTGCCCCGATTGTTACCAGGAGATACTCCATGACTAGCGGAATCGGTGATCGCCTGAGCGCGATCGGCTTCAGTCCAACTCCGAGCAGCGACCCGGCCCAGAAGATCCGGCGCATGCTTGGCGTGATCGGGGGACTGGTGGTGCTGCTGATACTGCTTCCCACGACGGTGACGTACATCCATCCCGGCAACGTGGGCATCGTGATTCACCGCGCGGGCGGCGGCGTGGACCGGACGCCTCTCGGTCCGGGGCTCCACGTGCGCAATCCGCTCACGACCGGCATCGAGGAGTATCCCACGTTCATGCAGACGCTGGTATTGACGCGGGCAACGACGGAGGGTTCTCCGCTCAACGACGAGATCAATGTCAACAGCAAGGAAGGGCAGCCGCTGTCCGTGGACGTTTCGATGTCGTTCGAGCTCGACCAGCTCAAGGTACCGGAGCTGTACACGACGTTCCGTCGCGACATCGCCAGCATTCAGCACACGTACGTGAAGCAGGCGATTCGCCAAGCACTGCAGGAGGTAATCGGGCAGGAGGAAATCGCCGCTGTGATCGGGCCGAAGAAAGCGGAAGTCGTGGGACTCACGCAGGCTCTGCTCGAGAAGCGGTTGGCCCCCTATGGTCTCGAGGTGAAGCAGTTCACGATCAATGAGTTGCGCGCGCCGCCGGCGGTGATCGAAGCGATCAATGCGAAGAACGTGATGCAGCAGCAGGCGCTCACGGCCCAGAACGAGCTGCAAAAGAACACATTCCAGGCGCAGGGCGACTCGATCAAAGCCGCGGGGCGTGCGAAGGCGATCCTGACGGAAGCGGAGGCGCAGGCCAAGGCGAACGAGCTTCTCTCGCGCAGCATTACCGGCACACTCGTGCAATACGAAATGGCGAAGCGCTGGAACGGCCAGATGCCTCAGGTTGCCGGGAGTGCCATGCCGATGATTCAGCTCCCGAAGCCTTAGTAGGAATCGCGGGTGTCCGGGTGGCGGCATGACGCGACCGCCGCCGCCTGGGCGAACGCGCTTTGCTTTCGCCGCGACTGTCCGAGCGCTATTCATTCAACATGCCTCAGGTACCCTTCAGCGCACTCCCGGATTCGTCGCGAGTGTGGATCTTCGCCAGCGATCGCGCCCTGACCGGAATCGAAGCAGCGCGCCTGCTCGCCTTGGCGGACGATTTTCTAGCTCAGTGGAAGGCGCACGGCGTCGCGTTGCGCTGCGGCCGCGACTGGCGCGATGATCGCTTTCTCACCATCGGCGTCGACCCGACGCAGGAAGAGGCGTCCGGGTGCTCGATCGATGGATTGTTTCGAGCGCTTCAGAGCTTCCAGGACACCGTCGCATCGCGACTCGTCGGCGGTGGCCGTGTCTTCTACCGCGACGAGCACGGCGGCATACGCGTCGTGCACCGGGACGAGTGGGAGCGCCTCGCGAAAACTGGCGAGGTCGGGCCGGACACGCAGGTGTTCGACCTTTCGTTGATTACTGCAGGGGACTATCGGCGCGCTTTCGAGGTGCCGGCTGCCGCGACCTGGGTGGCGGAGCTCTTCGTGGCCTAACGATCACCAGCGCCGGATGTTCACAGGAACGATTGGAGATTGGCGGCCACCCAGTCGTCGTCATTGAGCTGCGGGTATTGCCGATACACGCGATCGATCTCCTCGAGTTGACCCGCTGATAGCGTCAGGCGTGGATCGAGGCACCACGTGCCGCGCATGAGCCCCTGCCGACGCAAGACTTCATGAATGCCGGGAATGCACCCGGCGAATGCATGGGCTGCGTCGAAGATAGCTGCGTTCGCATCCGTGAGTGTTGCGCTCTCATACAGCCATGCTCCGGCCGGTCCATCGCGTGCTCTTGCCGCTTTGATGCGCTCGAGCAGCATCACCGCCGTTCGAGTCCAGACGGCGAACTGTCCGAGCAGGCCGCCGTCGAGGTGGCGTGTCGCGGGTTCGCCCCCGGAACGAACCGGAAATGGAGTGAGCAGGTCGGCAATGATGTTGTCATCGTTGCCGGTATACAGCGCGATGTCCTGCCGCCCGGATTCACTCACCGCCCGGATCACATCCATCGTCCGGTAGCGATCGAACGGCGCAATCTTGATCGCCCACACGTTGGGGATCTCGGCGAAGTCCCTCCAGAACGAATAGCTGAGAACGCGTCCGCCGACGGCCGGCTGCAGGTAGAAACCGAACACCGGGATCGTGTCCGCCACATGCCTGCAGTGCCGCAGAAGCTCAGCATCCGACATGGCGTGCAAACCACCGAGACTGAGCAGCCCTGCATCGTAGCCAAACGAGAGCGCGGTCTCCGCTTCCGAGACCGCCTGCGCCGTGGAGCCGCACAGGCCCGCGATCTTCGCGAACGGGCGGGGAGCCGCAGCGAGAGTCTCCGCGGCCACCGCTGCCGCCAGCTCGAGCACGGGGCGATACAGATCAACGCCGGGTGTCCGAATCTCGAATTGCGTGGTATGTACGCCGACGGCGATCCCGCCTGCGCCGGCGGCGACGTAGTAGCGGGTGAGCGCCGACTGATGCCGCTCGTCGAGGCGGCGCTCGGCCGTGAGCGCCAGTGGATGTGCGGGAATCACCTGGCCCTCGCGTAACAACTCACGAACGGTCGCTTCAGAAGGTGCCGTCACGCGACTCGAATTTCGTGGGTTTGCCAAGCAGTGGCCCACCCGACTGGAGCCACGCGGCTACCCAATCGAGCATGTCGGTGACCGCCACCTCGGGCGGCGCAAACATCGCGCGCAGGCGATCCGTGTTGCTGAGGAGTGCGTCCCGCTGCTCGATGCCACTGAAGCGTGGCGTCTTGCCGAGCCGCTCTCCCAACGCTTGCGCCACCTCGCGAACCGACAACGTCGTTGCACCGGTCACATTGAGAACGAGCGGCGGACTGGCCGCGTGGGGCAGACTTTCGATGGCGATCCGATTGGCATCACCTTGCCAGATGACGTTGACATAGCCCATCCCGAGCGGAATGGCCTCGCCGCGCAACAGTTTCACCCCAAGGTCAGTGAGGACGCCGTACCGCAGCTCGACGGCATAGTTCAGCCGAAGCGTGGCCACAGCCGTCCGGTCGCGTTCGGCAAAGAACTCGAGGACCCGTTCGCGGCCCACCACCGAAGCGGCGTACTCGCCAACCGGGCCCACGGCGTCACCCTCGCGCGAGCCGCCGCTGTCGACCGGCGTGAGCGGATACACATTGCCTGACGAGAATGCGACGATGCGAGCGCCGCGGAAATGGTCGGCGCAGAATGCGGGGACGACCGTGTTCATCATCCATGTCAGTGACGGTGCACCCGCGGTCCCGAACTTCTGGCCGGCCATGTAGATCACGTTTGGCGCGAACGGGAGCTGCGCGACCGCTTCCGGGTCGAGCAGATCACAGCGGACCGTGTCGATGCCGCTCCGGCGCAACACGGCCTCGGCTCGCTCCGACGTAAAGCGGGACACGGCGATGACACGGCGATCGTCGCGGGCGGCACGCCGCACCATACGGGCGAGCGTCGGCCCCATCTTTCCTCCTGCGCCGAGAACAATGACGTCGCCGGGACATTCCTCGAGCGCGCGGATCGTCGCCTGGCGCGGAGTCGACAGGAGGTCATCCAGTCGTTCCTCGCTCTGGACCAGCCGCGTTGCGCCGATCATCACCCCGGTCCGCTACGCTGATCGAATTCCTTCGCCGCGTCCTCGGCCCCTTTGAATCCGACCTTGCTGTGCGTGCCGTCACAGAACGGCTTCTTCGTCGAAGCGCCGCAGCGACACAGCGTAATCGTCGTCTTGCCCGGCTTGAGCTCGGGTAGCGGAATCGTTTGCCCGTCATGATCGACGAGCACGAATTCTCCGGTGGCGAGATCCACGGCGTACGGTCCGTCCTTGCGCACCTTGATGGTCAGCGGCATCTGATAATGGAATGCGAATGAGGAGAAGATCGGGGGAGGAGCTGCTACGCGCGGACAAAATCCGCACGCCACTCGCGTATTTCGCGTTTGACCTGGTCGGCGGACTGCAACTCACCGGCCAGGCAGCGGCGCACGAGCTGCGGCAGCTCCGCGTCGCCGGCGAAACGTAGCGCGACGAGATGACGCAGTTGCAGCTCGGGGATGCGAGGCAGTAGATCGGGGGGCAGCACCGCCGCGAGCCGAAGCCGCATCTCGAGGCCGATCAGCCGATCCTGGACGGTGAGGATCGACACGCGGCCCGCAACGATACCGGCCGCGACGCCCACGGCGAAAATGACATACCACACGGACATCGGTGACGGGTGGACCGTCGCATTCGCCAACGCGACCAGAATGTTCAAGCAGACGATCGGCATGGCGACGATGTGATAGAGCGGGAAAAGCCGGCGGTGATTCTCGTACCGCTGCGTCGGTCGTGGCATGCGCGATCTCCAGCTTGGGTTCGAACGGAGTCAGCTTGCGGCGGCGGCCTGCTGCGCGAATCTCTTGATGCGTGCGAGAATGGCACTCAATCCAAGCTCCCGGCCGGCCAATCCGATTCCAGCCATCAGTCGCCGCACGAAGTCGTCGGGGATGGCCAGCGTCGTGGCGGGCGGCTGCTCGTTGATCGCTGAAAACAGGATGGCGAGAAAGGACGCGATGGTGGGCGACTGCCGGACGTTCAGCGCAGCGTAAAAGTGAAGTCTGCCATCGTGGAGCTCCGGGAAAATGTCTACTCGCGTTTGACACTCCGGAACGGTGAACGGCGTCCGATCGAGCTGCTCGAACCGTTGTGGAAGAGGCTCTAACGTTTTCGAGTAATGCACCAGCGCCTGCATCTTCTCGTCGCGATTCAAGCCCTCGAAGCGGCGCAGCACCCGTTCCACCGTAGGAGGCAATTGCTGGACGGGGGTGTTATCCATACGTGAGATAAAACGGTACCGGGAAAATGCGTCAAGCGGCCCGGCGCTCACATTGGTCACCTCATCCAGAGGGTTGCTACGCATGCCGACGCGCACTGCAAGTGCCACATGGAAAGGCGGGCTGAAGTCCGGCGCGGGGACGTTCAGAAGTGAGGCCGGACTGAGCGGGAGCTACACGTTCGGCTCGCGATTCGAGAGTGCTGGCGGTTCGAACCCAGAGGAGCTGTTGGCGGCGGCACACGCGGCGTGCTTCAGCATGGCGCTGAGCGCGAACCTCGAGAAAAACGGCACACCCGGCGCAACCGTCGACACGACCGCACGCTGCACGATCGAAAAGGTAGGTGACGGCTTCAGGGTGACCGCTATGAAGCTCGAGGTCCGCGCCTCGGTGCCAAACGTCGACGATGCATCCTTCCAGCGCCTCGCCGCGGCGGCGAAGGAGGGTTGCCCAATCTCGCAAGTCATGAAAGGAAACGTGCGGATTGACCTCGACGCGAAGCTATCCTGACATCGCGGAAGCCCACATCCGAGTTACATGTCGTAGTACTCGCGAATGCAGATCGTCACGACGCGCTGGAGCAACTCCACACGCTCTTCATTCGACGGCACGTCGCGCAATTGCGGCAGCGCGTACCAGATATGCTTGAGGAGCATGAGGAGTTGTTCGGCCGTGATGGACTTCGCATGCGCCTCCTCGGCCACGGAGCGCAGGGCACTGCTCAGCGTCTGTTCCGCGTGTGGCAGGTGGACGTAGGACGCGAGTGCCCTCCGCAGCGCGTCGACACGCTCGGCACTGACCTCTGGCGGTACAGGCGTCGAATCATACGCCATCATCATGCGCCGAATGTTTACCTTGCGAGCAGGTCAGTCAAGTACCTGTCACGCGCTCGTTCGGCGGAGGCATCCGGTTCCATGGTCCTTCCAATTTCTTTCACCCCCTGATTCGATGTCTACCAATTCCGAGGCAGTCAGTCGTTCCGTGACTTGGTATCGCTGGGATGAGCTGCCGCGCGAGCAGGTCTCGCCGATGCTCGACCGCCGTCTCATCACCGGCGATCGCATGATGATCGCTCACGTATACCTCAAAAAGGGCTGCATTGTCCCGAAGCATTCACACGTCAACGAGCAGATCACCTACATCCTCAGCGGAGCACTCCGCTTCTGGATAGGCGAGGACGAAAAGGAACAGGTCGTGGTCGGCGCTGGCGAGGTGCTCCATATCCCTGCGAACGTGCCGCACAAAGCGGAGGCGCTCGAGGACACGCTCGATGTCGACATCTTCGACCCGCCGCGCCAGGATTGGTTGGACAGGACGGACTCCTATCTACGCCGATAGCCATGGAGCTCGGCTTGCGCGGACGGGTCGCGCTCGTAGCGGCCGCCAGCCGCGGCTTGGGCCGCGCCATCGCCGCTGAACTCGCGGCGGAAGGCGCTTCGCTGCTCCTGTGCGCGCGCGGTGCTGATCGCCTCGAGGAGGCACGCGCGAGCATCGCCAAACGAGCGTACGGTCAGGTCCAGGCCGTAATCGCCGATCTCGCGACCGCCGAGGGCATCGAATGCGTCGCCAGCGAGAGCGTGCAGCGATTCGGACACGTCGACATTCTCGTCACCAACGCCGGCGGGCCGCCTCCCGGGTCCTTCGAGGCGCACGAATGGAGCACCTGGGCGCGAGCAGTCGATCTGACGCTCAGGAGCGCGGTGGAGCTCACGCGCGCCGTGCTGCCGGGCATGAAGGAGCGGCGCTGGGGACGCATCCTGAACGTCACCTCGATCTCGGTCAAACAGCCGGTCGACAATCTGATTCTGTCGAACAGCATCCGCGCCGCTGTCACTGGAATGGCTCGCACGCTCGCCAACGAGGTCGCCCCATTCGGCATCACTGTGAACAATTTGCTACCGGGCTGGACGCGGACGGAGCGGGTGGACGAGCTGGCGGAGGCGAACGCGCGCAAGGAGGGCATCGACTCGGAGGCGTACCGGTCGCGCATCGCCGGTGAGATTCCGATGGGACGTCTCGGTGAGCCGGCAGAGTTTGCGGCACTCGCCGCATTTCTGGCGTCGGAGCGCGCGTCGTACATCACGGCCCAGTCCATCGCCGTGGACGGCGGCTGGATCCGAGCGCTCTACTGAACGCCGGCCGCCGGCGCGGCGCCTGCCGGAGCGCTGGCGTTCACCATCCGAAAGCTGTGAGTCGGAAATGCAAACTCGATTCCCCGTGCTCTGAAGCCGCGCAACAGCTCGAGATTTACGGCTTGTTGCGTGTTCATGTATCGCAGGTAGTCGGGATCCAGGACGAAGTACACGGTCTCGAACCGCAGGGCCGAATCGGTGTAGGCGCTGAAGTGACTGCGATCGAAGCGTACGGCTGGTTGTGCACTGACGATTTCGCGGAGCAGGTCTGGAATTCGCGCGACCACGTCGGCGGGGGTGTCGTACGTCACGTCCGTGGTGAACACCACGCGTCGCTCGTACATACGTTTGAAGTTTCGAATGCGGCTCTTCAACAGCTCGCCATTCGCGATCACCACCTGCTCGCCACTGACGCTGCGGATGCGCGTCGTCTTGAGTCCGATGTGCTCCACGGTGCCGGAGACGTCACCGGAAACGATGAAATCGCCGATATCGAATGGTTTGTCGAAGACGATTGCGAGCGCCGCCATCACGTCGCCAAGGATGTTCTGCACCGCCAGCGCGAGGGCCACACCGCCGATCGAGACACTGGTGACCAGCGCGGCGACGTTGACATGAAAAATGCTCAGCGCTGTGATCAGGACCACGATCCACAAGGCGATCTTCGCCGCGACGGCGAGCGCGTTGATGGTCGCCAACCCGGACGCCGTGTGCGATGCGCGTCGGCGCTCGAGGTATCGCTTGCCCCAGAAGTCGACAGTCACGCTGCCCCACAGACCGAATTGGAGCAGGAGGATGAGCAGCGTCGCGGTCTCGAAGTACGCGTCGACGCTCGGAGGCAGCGCGAGAGCGCGCGTCGCCAGATACAGCGCCACGAACAGGAGGAAGTACGCGCGCGTGCGTGCGACCAGAACGACGGCAAGGTCGTCGAGATCGTTGGGGGTCCGGCCGGCGACGGCGCCCAGTCGCGCGATGGCGAAACGCCGAAGCAGGAGCAGCACCGCGAGCGCGACAACGGCAATGACAGCGGCAAGCGCCCACTCGTGCGGCGCATTGTACTGCCAAACGCGGTCGAGCAGCGGACCGGGCCTCATGCCGCAGTAAAGTACTAAGCCCTGCCGAATTGGGAATGCGCGGCGGTCCTTCCTATCGCCGCTCCTACACGCTGGTGTATGCGAGTCGGCGCCCAGGCTTCAGAGCGAGCAATCCGTCACACGCATCGCAGTTCCCGCACTCCCAATCTGCGTCCACGTCCTCGCCGAAATACTCGAGGATGTAGCGCGTCCGGCAGCGCGCGCTCTGACAATAAGCGACCATGGCCCGCAGCTTCGCGCGATCCTGCACGCGGCGCTCCTCATAGTCCGTCAGATCAGCGCCAAGGTTCACCTGGGTGAGGCGCGCCTCGAGCCGCTCCCAGCTTCCGCCGCGGTACTCCCGCACGACGCCGTGCCGCTTGAGCAGTACGAGTACGATGCGCGCCTTCCGGCGCGGAACCCCCGCCTTCGCCGCGACATCGTCGAGTAGCACGCGCTCGCCAACCGGTACCTGCTCGAGGACGATCGCCACCTTCGCCGCCTCCTCGATGTCAGGATACTTGCCACCGAGAAAATACGATTGGACGCGGCTGTCCTCCACGCGGTACAACACCGTGCACACGGCCGGCAGACCGTCGCGCCCGGCCCGTCCAGCTTCCTGATAGTACGATTCGACCGACCCGGGGAAATGGTAGTGCGTGACGAAGCGAATGTCGCTCTTGTCGATGCCAAGACCAAACGCATTCGTCGCGACCATCGCCTTGAATGCGTCGGCCATGAAATGGTCCTGCATCTGCTTTCGCTCCGCACCGGGCATTCGCCCATGATACAGGCCTACGGGGAATCGCTCGCTCAGGAATTCATGCAGCCGTTCTGCCTCCCGAATGGTCGCGACGTAGATCACTCCCACGCCCTCGGTCGCCGTGAGCTGTCGGACCAGAGCCGCATCTTTCTCGGCCTGGTTCACCGTGCGCGACACCTCGAACCGCAGGTTCGGCCGAGCGAAGCCAGTGATCGTGACGTGGGGCTCGCGCATACCGAGTTGTCGAGCGATGTCGGCGCGCACCTCGGCAGTCGCCGTGGCGGTAAGGGCGAGTATCGGCGGTCGCCCGAGGCGGTTGACGACCGAGCCGAGCGTCAGGTAGTCGGGGCGGAAGTCGTGTCCCCACTGGCTGACGCAGTGCGCTTCGTCTACGACGAACAAACTCACGCGCCGCGTCAACAGATGCTCGAAAAAATCCCTGTCCTTGAAGCGCTCCGGCGTCAGGTAGAGAATCTCGCCGTTACCATCGGCGACGCGACGCTCGATCTCGCGCACCTCCGAATCCGTAAGGTGCGAGTGCATGGCGAGCGCTGATACGCCCTGTATCGCGAGCTTGTCCTGCTGGTCCTTCATCAGCGCAATCAAGGGGCTGACGACGACGGTGAGACCCGGCAGTAACAATGCGGGGAGCTGGTAGACAATCGACTTGCCGCTCCCCGTCGGCATGACGACAACTGCATCGCGGCCAGCGAGCACCGCGCGAATAGGTTCCCACTGTCCCCTCTGAAAATCCGCGTGCCCAAAGCGCTGCGTCAGAACGGCACGCGCCTTCGGCCGAGTGATCGTCGGCATGTGTAGACAGAAGGCACGATTCGTTCCGATACTGGCAGTCGAGGACGACTGCGCCCGCAGCCGTCCTCGCGTGACAGCGACGCTGCTTACGCTTCGACCTGACGAACCTGCTCCGCGGAGCCCAGCGCGTTGATCTTGATCTTCCGAGGCTGAGCGGCCTCGGCCTTCGGCACCGTGATGCGCAGCAGGCCGTTCGTGAAGTCGGCGGAGATGTGCTCGCCGTCGACAAATTCCGGAAGACGCACGGCGCGTTCGAAGTTGCCACTGACACGCTCCGCGGCATAAACGCGCACGTCGCCCGCATTCCCTTCGAAGCCGATGTTTTTCCTTCCACGAATGGTAAGGACGTTCTGCTCGAAGCTGAGCTCAATCTGGGAAGGGTCGACCCCCGGCAGCTCGCACGCGATCAGATACGCATCGTGCTTTTCGACGACATCGACTGCCGGGATCCACACCCGATTGCCGTTCGTGGCCAACGCATCTGCAACGGCATCGTCGAGCGCGCGATTGAGCGTCATCATCCGGTCGAGCGTGGACGTAAGTGAGGGATTTCTCATGATGACCTCCTTGTCATGGTACACGTGATCGGTTGCGTGTCCCGAGGAGGCACCGAGCATACCGCTCGCGCTCGGCCAAAATGACAAATCCCGTGGCGTTGCGCCGGCCAGCCTGACAAGGGAGGCGTGCGCATCTGTCAAAACGAAAGACGGTCCTGGAACCGAAGCCGGCCGCCGGCGTATGCTAAGGCTCACCGCGGTGCCGGCCACCCTTGGGCGGCAAGCGGTTTTATCATGGGTGACACACATGATCATCGGTCAGGGCGGCGAACCGAAGTCTTCGGAGATTACTCCCGAAAGCAGCTATCTTGGCCGCCGGCAATTCCTTGCCGCCGTAGGTGGTGCAGGCGCCATCGCGGCCGCGGCATTGATTTCGGGACGTATTCCGCGGGCGAACGCCGCCAAGAACACGCGTGGGGATGCTCCACACCGCGACCAGGGCGACAAGCCGAACTCTTACGCGGAAATCACGTCCTACAACAACTATTACGAGTTTGGCACCGATAAGGAGGACCCAAAATCAAATTCCGGAGGCTTCCACCCCCGCCCGTGGAGCGTGCGCGTCGAGGGTCTGTGCCGGAAGCCAGCGGATTACCACCTGGAGGACCTGATCAAGGCCGCCCGAATCGAAGACCGTATATACCGTCTCCGATGTGTCGAGGCATGGTCCATGGTCATTCCCTGGCAGGGCATCGCGATGTCGACGTTCCTGTCTCGCTTCCAGCCCCTGCCATCGGCCAAGTACGTGTCGTTTACCACCGTACTGCGGCCCCAGGAGATGCCAGGTCAGCGGCGCGGAATTCTGCCGTGGCCATACGTCGAAGCGCTGCGGATTGACGAAGCCATGCATCCGCTCACACTCATGGCGACTGGCCTGTATGGAAAGGAATTGCCGAATCAGAACGGGGCGCCGCTTCGTGCGGTCATTCCTTGGAAATATGGGTTCAAGGGCGCCAAAAGCATCGTGCGGATTGCCTTCACCGGTGATCAGCCGGCGACGACGTGGAATATCGCAGCGCCCAACGAGTACGGCTTCTATGCGAACGTCAATCCGGACGTGGACCATCCGAGATGGACGCAAGCTCGAGAGCGCCGGATCGGAGAATTTCTGCGCCGGCGTACCTTGATGTTCAACGGCTACGCCGACCAAGTCGCTTCGCTGTATGCCGGCATGGATCTGAGGAAGAACTTCTAGGCATCCGTGCCGGCCAAACGGGAACGTCTATACAAGTCGCTGCTCTTCGCAGCCTGCCTGTTGCCTGCCGCCCATCTCCTCTGGGCCGGGCTCCACGACTCGCTCGGCGCCGATCCCATTCGCAAGCTCGAGCAAGCGACTGGCGAATGGACATTACGCTTTCTCGCGCTCACGCTCGCCGTGACGCCGGCGCGCAAACTCACTGGCTGGAACATGCTCGCTCGGTACCGGCGCATGCTCGGCCTGTATGTGTTCTTCTACGCGCTGATCCACGTGAGCATGTGGGCCGGCGTCGACTGGTTCTTCGACTGGTGGGCAATGGGTGGAGAGATCATCAAGCACCGATACATCCTGGTCGGGATGGCGACTTTCCTGCTTCTGGTGCCCCTTGCCGTGACCTCCACCACCGGGTGGGTGCGGCGCCTTGGCGGTGCCCGATGGGTCCGACTCCACCGCCTCGCGTACGTTTGTGCGATCGGCGGAACCGTCCACTACCTTTGGGCCGTCAAGAAGGACACACTCTTTCCGTTGCTGTACCTATTCACCTTCGCGCTGCTGCTCGGGATACGACTCTTCTGGACCACTATTTCGCGATCGCCGCGCCGGGTCTCGAGTCTGTGGTCGGCGGTGAGCTAGCGTCGTTAGGTATACACGGTCGCATACTCCGCGGCGGCGTGGAATGGCGCGGCGCCAGCGAGTCCATGCAGCGCGCCAACCTGTGGCTGCGCACGGCGAGCCGGATCGTCGTACGCATGGGCGAGTTCCGGGCACGCGGATTCCCTGAGCTCGAGCGGCGCGCGCGCCGCCTGCCCTGGCAGCGCTTCGTCGGTCCGGTGTCATCGGTGCGCTTCCGCGTAACTGCAAAGAAGTCGCGGCTTTATCACACCGAAGCGATCGTGGAGCGACTCGCTGAGGCAGTGCAGAAGACGACGGGCGCGACGGACAGCACTGCGTCCCACTCCGACGATCTCGACGAGGCTGAGTCTCTATCTGGACAATTGTTCATCGTTCGGATTCACCGCGATGTCGTCACGATTAGTGCGGACAGCTCGGGCGAGCTTCTGCACAGGCGGGGGTACCGCCTGGCTACCGCCAAAGCACCGCTGCGCGAGACGCTCGCGGCTGCAATGATTCTTGGCAGTGGCTGGCACGGGGAAGCGCCCCTCGTCGACCCGCTGTGCGGAAGCGGTACCATCGCGATCGAGGCTGCCCTGCTGGCGCGCCGAATCGCGCCAGGGCTGCGGCGTCGTTTTGCCTTCGCCGATTGGCCCGAGTTCATCCCGGATGTGTGGGCCAGGCTGCGCAACGAGGCGGAAGCCGCGTGTCTGCCAGACGCCGCTGCCGCCATCATAGCCTCGGACCGGAACGCTGGTGCTGTAGAGGCAGCCTTGGCGAATGCCGAGCGCGCCGGCGTTGCCGCCGATGTCCAGTGGGCCATTCGCGCCGTATCCGGGCTCCACGTGCCGCACCTGCTCGGCGTCGTGCTCACGAATCCGCCGTACGGCCAGCGGCTCGGCGAACACAACGACGTGCGCGATCTGTACGCGCAGCTGGGGCACGTCCTGCGCTCGCGATGCAGAGGCTGGACAGTTGGGCTGCTGTCACCTGAGCCGCGTCTGCACGCGCAGCTCGGCTTGCCATTACGCGAGTGCTTTCGCACCTCGAACGGCGGCATCCCCGTGCGCCTGATGCTCGGCACGATACCGTGACAGCGGGGCGCCGCCGCCTCCACGGCGCTCTTCCCGTTTGCGCCCGGTTCTTGCGGAAGAGTCCCCTCGGATGATGTGCGACGCCGGCTCCGAAATGTCAAGGCCGGCAGTTGAGTCGTGCTGAGTCTCAGCGGCCGTGCGACTCCCCGGTTGGGTTCCTGCCACGCGCGGCTGTCGACAACGCCGCCGGCACGACCGGCGGTCGCGATCGTTCTACCTCCATTCTCAGGAGCGGACACGTGGGCGTCGGCGAAAGTCCGGACTACATGGAAGACGGCTCTCTCTCCCAGCACACCGTTGGGGGCAACGGCGGACGCGCACGTCGGCGGCGTTCGCCCGGCCGGAAACGCGGCAGTCCCGTTCAGGTCGGCGAACGTGAGGTTGCGATCGACCAGGAGCAGGAACGCCGAGATCTTGCGCGTGATCGTCGCGCCGCGCGTGACACGGGCTTGCACCGACTGCTCGCCGGTCTGCGCGCCCTGAACGCCGGCGATTTTTCGGTTCGCCTAACGCCAAATGGTGATCCGCTGATGGCGGACATCATCGAGGCCTTCAATAGCGTGGCCGACAAGCAGTCTCGGTTTACCGACGAGATCGGCCGAGTCGCTAGCTCGGTCGGACGCGAGGGCAAGATGCGCGACCGCGCGACGATCGGTGCGACCGGCGGGCAGTGGTCATCCGCCGTGGATTCCATCAACAATCTGATCACCGATCTGGTTCAGCCGACCTCGGAAGTCGCTCGGGTGATCAAGGCGGTCGCCGAGGGCGATCTGTCACAGAAGGTCGAGCTGGAGATCGAGGGGAAGCTCGTACAGGGCGAATTCTTCCGCATCGGGTCGACAGTCAATCGCATGGTCGACCAGCTCAACGCATTCGCGTCGGAAGTCACGCGCGTCGCGCGTGAGGTCGGCACTGAAGGAGTGCTCGGCGGGCAGGCCAATGTCCCCGGCGTCGGCGGCACGTGGAAGGACCTCACCGACTCGGTCAACGCGATGGCGTCGAACCTGACGAATCAGGTGCGCAACATCGCGCTCGTGACGACAGCTGTCGCCAACGGCGATCTGTCGCGGAAGATCACGGTCGAAGCGAAGGGGGAGGTCCTCGAGCTCAAGAACACCATCAACACCATGGTGGATCAGCTCTCGGCGTTCGCGGCCGAAGTCACACGCGTAGCGCGTGAGGTGGGCACGGAGGGCATCCTTGGCGGTCAGGCGAGTGTCCCCGGTGTGGCGGGTACATGGAAGGACCTGACGGACAACGTGAACTTCATGGCCAACAACCTGACGAACCAGGTGCGTAACATCGCCCTGGTAACGACGGCGGTGGCCAACGGCGATCTGTCCCAGAAGATCACCGTCGAAGTACGCGGCGAGATTCTCGACCTCAAGAACACGATCAACGACATGGTGGACCGGCTGCGCGTCTTTGCCGACGAGGTGACCCGTGTAGCGCGCGAAGTCGGTACGGAAGGAGTGCTCGGCGGCCAGGCCAACGTGCCCGGTGTGGCGGGAACGTGGAAGGGGCTCACCGACAACGTGAACGCGATGGCCGGAAACCTGACGGCTCAGGTGCGCAATATTGCCGACGTGACGACGGCCGTCGCCAAGGGCGATCTGTCGCGCAAGATCACCGTGAATGCTCAGGGCGAGGTGCTCGAGCTGAAGAACACCATCAACACGATGGTGGATCAGCTCAACGCGTTCGCAAGCGAGGTGACTCGCGTTGCGAAGGAGGTGGGTACCGAGGGGAAGCTCGGCGGTCAGGCGCGGGTAGAAGGCGTCGCCGGCACGTGGCGCGATCTCACCGAGAACGTGAACGGCATGGCCGCGAACCTCACGGTGCAATTGCGAGACGTGTCGGCGGTGGCCACCGCCATCGCGAATGGCGACTTGACACGCAAGATCACCGTGGAGGCACGCGGCGAGATCCTGCAGAT
>CAZICQ010000017.1:0-63570 GCA_964537775.1 uncultured Gemmatimonadaceae bacterium
GCTCTTGCCAGCATCTCCTGAAGCATCTTCTTGGGGACGGCGCCGGTTTGCCGCGCGAACTCCGTCCCATCCTTGAACACGATGGTCGTCGGAATGCCACGGATGTTGAATGATGCCGATATCCGTTGTGCGCGATCAGTGTCGAGTTTCGCCACTAGCGCGCGGCCCAAGAATTCCTTCGCCACCTCGTCCACCGCCGGCGCCATCATTTTGCACGGGCCACACCAGTCGGCGTAGAAGTCCACCAACACCGGTATCTCACTCTCCTGGATCGTGCGGGCAAAGCTGTCCTCGGTAAGAGGATACGGACGATCGAGGAGCATCGGCTTCGCGCACTTGCCGCACTTCGGGCGATCGGCCGCGCGCATCACGTCCACCCGGTTCCAGGTGTCGCAGAACTGACAGCGCAGCGTGATTGTAGACGTGGAGGTGCCGCTAGCGGTGGGCATGAGTTAGTTCGTCGTCGGTAGTCGGTAGTCCGAATCGCTGATTCGTGCGCCAGGTGCAATCGCTCATCCGTCCCAAACACTGGCATATGCCGAGCCGGTAGGGCCTCTTCAGGCATTCTATCGACTATCGACTACCGACTCCGACCCTCGACTGCCGACTCCCGACCGTCATTCATGCGCCGGCAGCGGCTCCATCGTCTCGGGATTCACCGGTACCTGCACCTCGTCGCGATATGGTGACGTCATCAACGTCAGCCGCATGCGCGGGAAGGCGTCGAAGAAGGTGAGATACGACCATCCCCACGCTCCGGCGTAGAGGCATAGCACACCGATCTCCCAGATACCGAAGGGAAGTGCGGGTACGGTGCCGTACGCAGACGGATACGTTTCGACGTAGCGCATCAACCACATGCCTGCCATGCTGCATACGGTGAAGAGCAGGAACGTCGGTTTGTACACCTTCGTCGCCTTGGAGATGAAGCCGAAAAACGGGGCGGCGAACACGAGAAACAGTGATAGCAGCGTGACGGGCAGCCACGGATGCACCAGGCGCAGCCGCATGAAGAAGGTCTCGTCCGCCAGATTGCCGTACCAGATCACGAGGTATTGGCCGAACGTCAGATAGCCCCAGAACGCTGTGAAGGCGAACACGAGCTTACCGATGTCATGGTAGTTCACTTCGGTGATGATCCCAGCCGCTGAGTTCAGAAAACGGTCCCAGATCACCACCAGCACACCGAAGAGAGAGAGCGCGCACAGCCAGCTACCCATGAAGAACCACCAGCTGTAGAGCGTGCTCTGAAAGTGCAGCGACAGCCCCATCGATAGATCCCAAGCAAGGACAGAAAAGCCAAGCGCAAACACCAGTACCATCCAGACGGCAATCTTCCCTTGGATCGAGTGCGTCGAGTGCAGCTCGCGGCGCTGACCTCGCCAGCCGGCTCGCATGCGCGCTCGAACGCCCGCCGCCCACGCGGCGCCGCCTTCCGGCAGCTCCCCGACATCAAGTCGCAACGACAGGTAGATGTACCAGAGCCCGAGCGCCGTGAGGATGCCGAAAATCAAGATGTCCCGAATGCTCAGGAACAGCGGGTTGTAGTAAACGGCCTTTTCAGGCGCGGGATACGACTCGCGCATCCAGGGAAAGATGTAGCGACGGCCGGCAAACAGAATGAGGAGCAGGAAGACGAAGGCAATCGGAAGGAAGGCAACGTAGCCCTCCATGAACCGGATCACCGGTCGCGACCAGCGCGCCGTTGTTATGCGCTGCACGGCGACAAACACAACGCCAGCAGCGGACAACGTGGCGAAAAATAACCAGTCGGCATGAAACGCCAGCCACACCCGATCGGGTGACGCGAATAGGCCGACAATGAAGACGAGGACGCCGACGATGGCGAGCACCGTCGCCGCAGTGTGTAGCGAGCGTGGGATCGGCTTGCTCGAGGCGGCAAGCACTTCGTCGCGCGTCGGAGTACGCGAGGGGTAGAGGCTCACGGCTTTGTTCCGGGAGGCCTAGGGGTGGTGTCCACAGGGGCGGGCACTGCCGTCCCGGTCGGTATCGGCGTTCGGTTGTCAGGCCCCAGCGGGACCCCTGCCTGCGATGCGATCTGCTTGAAATATGGCGCGGGACGCGTCGGCGCCGTCGTCGATACACCGGGGATCAGTGGTCCCGTCTCGCCCGGCCTGCCGACCGGCGCCGCAACCACTTGCGCGGTGCCCCTGCCCTGGAGGGCCCGCAGATAATTCACAATGTCCCAGCGATCCGACTCCTCGATGCGGTTGTACGTCGGCATGAGGCCGCGCCCATTCCGGATCATCCCGAAGATGTAGCCGTCGGTGTACTTCGTCGCCGCCAGACTTCCCTGTCCGATGTTGATCCCAGGGAAGCCGAATTTCGTGACCGCACCATCACCTCTACCAGCTGGTCCGTGACAGGGGGCGCAGTTGATCTGAAAGTTCTTGCGGCCGTTATCGAGCGACCGCGCATCCGCCGCTACGGGATTCGCAATCACCGACATCGAGTCGACGGTCGCCGGCAGTGGGGTGCGTCCATACTGGTAGCCAGGCGCCGCAGTGCCGTACACGCTCACGGAGCTTTGCGGATTGCCTCGGAACGGAATGGTATCCGAGGGCGACTCCCAGGGATTGATCTTCGGTTGACTCTTGAAATCGGTGAACCATGAGCACGCGGAAAGCGCCACCAGCACGGCGGGCGCCACACCGCACCACCGCCATCGCGCGCTCCCGGGGGATGCATTGAGCGTCCGTACGCGGTCAGCGCTCACTCCGCACCTCCGCGGCTCCGTGCTTCCGTAGCAGCGCCATCGCGCGTTCGGCCTGATCGGCCGTCGCGTCCACCCACACGCCGAAGTCCCCGTGACTGAAGCGTGTGTCGTAGCCGACCGTTAACGTGAGCCGCGGGATCCGGGCGAGCGCAAACAAGCCATACACGGTCGCAAGACCACCGATCAGCACCATCACCTCGAATCCGAGAATCGTGAACGGCACGTACGTCACGACCGCTTTCCCGCCTACGACGATGGGCCAGTAATCGGAGATCCAGGCGGCGATCCAGTAGCCGAAGGCGGCGCCACAAAGGCCGAAGATCAACGTGATTCGTCGAACGGGACTGGGCCCATGCCCCATTGCGTGCTCCAATTCGTGACGCGGCGTGGGAGTGAACACGGTAATGTCGCCGAGCTTCTGCTTCCGCAGTTCCTCGATTGCCTCGATCGTGGCATCGAGCTCGTTGAATGCTCCCAGAACGCCTGGCATATCAGTGCGGAGCTCCGGTTTCGTCGGGGTGCACCATCGGCTCATCGAGATCGTGATCGTAATCGTGCGGATGGCGCAGCTTCGGCGGAATCACTTCCTTGATTTCGGAGATCGCCATCACCGGCATCTGCTTGATGAACAGCAGGAACCACATGAAGAACCAGCCGAAGCTGCCGAGCAGAATGCTGTAGTCGACCCAGGTGGGCGCGTACGAGCTCCATTGCCATGGCTCGAACTCGTGCGAGAGCGACGGGATCACGATCACGAACCGCTCGAACCACATACCCAGATTGATGAACAACGACAGAATGAACAACCAACTCGTGTTGCGGCGGAGCTTCTGTGAGAAGAGCGACAGCGGCAGCACGACGTTGCAGATGAGCATGATCCATGCGGCCCAGGCCCATTGACCGAAGACGCGATTCCAGAAGTACTCCTGCTCGAACTGGTTGCCGCTCATCCAGGCGACCTGGAACTCGGTCAGATATGCCAAGCCGACGACGAGTGAGACGAAGAGGCACATCTTCGCCGCCGCATCGAGATCGTTGAGTGTTACGTAGTGCTGGAGCCTGAACCACTTGCGGATCGGAATGATGATCGTGAACACCATGCCGAGCCCGGAGTAGATCGCGCCGGCGACGAAGTAAGGCGGAAACACCGTCGCGTGCCAACCCGGCGCGAGCGCCATCGCGAAGTCGAATGACACGACGGAGTGCACCGACAGCACCAGCGGCGTGGAGAATGCCGCCAAGAAGAGGTACGCGCGCGTGAAGTGGCGCCACTCACGGTCGGAGTTGCGCCACCCTAACGAGAGCACGCCGTAGATGCGCTTCCGCACCGGGTTCGTCTCCCGATCGCGCAGCACCGCGAAATCGGGAATGAGCCCGACGTACAGAAAGGTGCTGGAGATCGTCAGATACGTGAGAATCGCAAAGACATCCCAAACGAGGGGACTCTTCGGATTCGGCCAGATCAGCCGCCAGTGCGGGTACGGGATCAGCCAGAAGAACTTCCATGGCCGGCCGAGGTGGAGGATCGGAAAGAGGCCGGCGGTCATGACGGCGAACACCGTCATCGCTTCCGCCGCGCGGTAGATGCTCGTGCGAAAGCCGGCGCGGAACAGGTAGAGAATGGCCGAGATGAGTGTGCCGGCGTGCCCAATACCGACCCAGAACACGAACGTCACGATGTACACGGCCCACATCACCGGCGGGTGATAGCCAGCGACGCCCAAGCCGGTGTAGATCTGATACATCCACGCGGTGATGCCCAGGAACAAGCAGAGGATCGCGATGGCCAGCAATCCGAACCACTTCCCCGATGGTGTCAGCGTCCCGATGATCTCGCGGTCGACCTGCTCGTAACTCTTGACGGCCGGATACCGAACGGCCGCGGATGGAACGTTCGGGCGCTCCGTATCGTACCGGGCGGCGGCGGTTGACATCTGCGCGCCTCCTCAGCGACTCGCCGGGGGCGTGCTCGCCCCCGGCGCTGGATGTTGAACCTTCCTCAAGTAGACCACCGCGCTGTAGGTGTTGAGCTCCTCGAAGACGTGGTACGCACGCCGGTCCTGCGCGAGCTGCGCCACCGTCCATTGCGGGTCGGCTGCGTCACCAAACACGATGGCTCGCGACGGGCACGCGGCGGCGCAGGAAGTGGTGAACTCGTCCGGCCGCACCTCCCGCTGCTCGAGCGTGGCGCGATTCTCCGCCTCGCGCACACGCTGCACGCAGAAGCTGCACTTCTCCATGACGCCCTTCCCGCGCACCGTCACGTCCGGGTTGAGTTGCCAGTTCAGCGGCTCCGGGAAGGCATACTGCCGGCGGTCCGGCTCACCATAGCCGAACCAGTTGAAGTAGCGAACCTTGTATGGACAGTTGTTCGAGCAGTAGCGCGTACCGACGCAGCGATTGTAGACCTGTACGTTCAGGCCGTCCGGGGCATGGTACGTCGCGTACACGGGACACACCGGCTCGCACGGTGCATTGCCGCAATGCTGGCAGAGCATCGGAGCAAACCGCGCCTCGAACTCCTCGCCGAACTTCGCCTCGAAATTTCCCTCGTAGTAGCGCTCGAGACGAATCCAGTTCATCTCCCGGCCACGCGTGATGTTGAATCCAGGCGTGTGCGCGCTGAAGACACTCGGCGTTTGCCACGGTGCGCCGACGGTCGGAATGTTGTTCTCGGCATAGCACGCGGTGACGCACGCGGAGCAGCCGGTGCAGCGCGCCAGATCGATCGCCATCGCCCAGCGGCGATTCGCCATCCCGAGCGGGTTGTTGCGCTCGTACAGACCTTTGTCCTTGCCGTGATTGGCCGCTGTCGGCGCACCGAGCTCGCCCTGGGCGTCGGCCGCTACGGGTGAGCGCAATCCGGGCAGAAACTCGTGACTCGCGTCTCCCGGAAGCTTCGCCTCTTCGTTGGTCCGCTTCCCCTCCGCAAGCAGCGCGAGGGGTATCGCCTGGGCGATCCCGCGGCCGTGCTGCCGCGCCGATCCTTCGGTGCTCGGGACGTGCATGTTGTCGCCCGTCGCGCGCACCGTCGCTTTCGTGGACGTCCAGACCAATCCGCCGCCGGCATCCGTGCCCGCGGGAAGCAGATCGAACGCGTGCACGCCAATGTCCCGAGCATAACGGCCGTATCCCCACTGCAGGCGGTTGTCTCCGGGACTGAATGGCGGCAGCGACTGCGCGGCGCGGTGGCCATAGCCGAGCGGGATCGCGATCACGTCCGGCCGAACGCCGAGATATGGCATCACCGGTGCGCGCACCGCGCCGGACGCCGTTTTGATCTCCACGATGTCGCCGCGAGCGACGCCGAGCTTGGCCGCCGTCTCCGGATGCAGCTCGACCCAGGAGGACCAGCACGCCTTCATCACCGGATCGGGCAGCTCCTGCAGCCACGGCTTGTTCGCGCCCTGGCCCGCACCGAGCACCGGCGAGGGATACGTCATGAGGATGTAGTCACCCTGGGTCCCGGCGATCGGCTGCGCGCGTTTCGTCGCCGGCGGTACGGTAGCGGCCGCGGCGCGCGGTGCCAGCGTGCCGCCAGCGATCCCCTTGGTGAGCGCCGCCGTCAGCGCCGCATCACCGCCCGGGAAGCGCGAGATCAGCCAGCTGCGGTAATCCGCGAACGGATATTTCGCAGCGGCCGCTGCATCCTTCTTCGCCACCGCGAGCAGCACATCGGCGCAACCCTGCGTTTCTGGAAAGACGGGATCCATCGCCGGCTGCTGCAGACTGATCGTGCCGCGCAGCGGCTCGGCGTCGCCCCACGATTCGAGCGCATGCAGATCCGGCAATACGAGATCACACAGCTCCGTGGTCTCGTCTGGGTACAGCGCGAAGCTGACCCTGAACGGCACCTTCGCGAATGCCTCGACGAAGTTGAAAGATCTTGGAAGGAAGTACGCCGGGTTCGTGCCGCGAACGAACGCAAGCGGCACCTGGCCGGTGCGCATTCGCTCCACGGCGTCGAGCAGCTGATCGAAGCGGGAGAGGCCGTCGAACGCCGTGATCGGTGCCGACGGACGGATCGTGACGCCGACATTGCCCTGCGCCTGGTTGAGCGCCGCCACGGCCGTTGCAACGTCGAGGGCGTTGTCCGTGCGAACGCCGGACAGGATGAGACTCGGTTTTGCGGCGGCCAGCTCCGACGCCAGCGCCTGCAGCTGCTCCGCCGGCACACCGCTCTCCTGCGCGGCCTGCTGCAGCGCGGCACGGCCGGCGAGGAAGTTCACTATGGCGAGCTCCGAGCCCGGCAGACAGGGAATCCACGTGTCGGCGTTCAGGCCCGTGAGCGAGCGCCGCGCGCCGACATAGACGAAGCGCGGCGCCCCTTCGATCTTCGCCCGCGCATCCGCGAAGTCGAGCTGCTGCGGCACGCTGGCGCCCCAGTTGTCGAGGAAGTCCGCGCCAAACGAGATGATCAGTCGCGCATCGGCAAAGCTCAGGCCCGGCCAAACAACGCCGTAGGCGCTGGAATTGGCGGCGATCACCGCGTCATCGGCCTCGAAGTCCACGCTCAAGTGCGGCTTCATGCCGAATGCCGCGAGCCACGCATCGAGGAAAACGGGGAAACTGCCGGTCTCGTGCTGGTTGAGAAACACCGCGCCCGCGGCAGCGCCGCGCGCGCCGGCGATCCGCTGGGCCAATGTCGTCAGCGCCTCGTCCCACGTGATCTGTCGCCAGGCGCCGTTCTGCTTCATCATCGGACGGCGGATGCGATCCGGATTGTACAGACCCTGCAGCGCCGCCTGACCACGCGAGCAGAGCGCCCCTCGATTCAGTGGATGGTTGGGATTGCCCTCGAGCTTGATCGTTCGTCCGTCGCGCGTTTCCGCGATGATGCCGCAGGCGGCGCTACATTCACGACAGGTCGTGGCATAATACGTCGAGACGCCAGGCACCGTCTCGTCGGGCGATACGAGATACGGGATGAGCTTCCCCGTCTTCTCCGGAACACATGCCGTCGCGGCGACGGCTGCGCTGCCGGCGCCGAGCACCTTGAGAAAATCGCGGCGCTTCACGCCCGGTGGCTGCGACTCGTTGCTCATGTCGGGACGATCAATGGATCGAAACACTCGGGGACACCGGAGTGGGAGCGGGGGGGCTCAGTAGTGGCACACGGCGCAATCGTAGCGAGCTTTGATACGGCCGCCCACGACGGTGAGTTTGCGATGCGCGGGATCGCCCGGGTTCAGCAACGCCGCCTCGGCGAATCGGCTCGCGCTGTCCGCGGGATAGCCTGCCGCCTCGAGCCCTTCCTTCGGGCTGTAGCCGTTGACGTGGCAGCTCACGCACCAGCCCATGTTGAGCGAATTTTGCTGGAACACGGGCATCATCTTCTGCACCTGCCCGTGACACGTTTGGCAGGTGACTCCGGCGTTGACGTGCCGCATGTGCGGGAAGTGCACGTACTCCGGCACCTTGTGAATCCGCACCCACGGGATAGGCCGGTTCTGCGACGCGAATTTTTGCAGCTTGTCGATCTCCGGCGCGAGCTCCGGAATGTCCTTCTTTACCGCCGGGTTCGCACTCGTGACGATGGTGTGGCATCCCATGCACGTCGACACGGCTGGGAGACCGGGGTCCATCGACTTGTTCGCGGCGTAGTGGCAGTAGATGCAGTTCACGCCAAGCTTCTGAACGTGAACGGGATGCGAGAAGGCGATCGGCTGTGTGGGTGCGCTGCCTTGCGAGGAGGAAGCACCGCTGTAGGCGGAGAGCATGACAGCGCCGGCGGCCAGAGCGAAGAGGCCCGGAATGGCAGCCCACATCCTACGCTTGGTCATCGCGATCGAGTGAGAGTGGCGAAGCGTGGCGGCGACTTTGTGAACGTTTTCACAAGCTGCCAACCGGCCGAGAAATCTGAACGGACCCGGAAACGCGCGCAAGAGTTGATCCGAAGCGCGAGGCGTCCGCTACGCCACGTATCATGCGCGGGCCGCGGCGCAAATGTCGCTCGCCTCCGCCAGTTGGACAGCGCGTAGTTCATCTGGAAGCAGGTCGAGATTTGCCCGCGGGTTTTGCGTGAGCCGTAGCGGCCACTGCGTGCCGAACACGAAGCGGCGCTCCCCGATCGTACCTAGCAACTTCGCGAGGTGATCCTCCGGCGGACCCCAGATCCACGAGATGTCCCAGAACACTCGTACTTGTTCCGCAGGCGTGAGGCCCCAGTGCACCTCTTCGATCAGCTCTCGACCCGCAGCAACGACGACAAGACGCACGCACTCGCTCGCGCGTGCGAGTGAGCGAATCATCGCAGCAGTCAGATCACCCGCAGTGTCGAGTTGATGCCGCTGCCGCAGATCTTCGAAGCGCACCGTGAGCAGCAGTGCGAGACCGAGTTCGCCCGCCACGACAGCCAGCTCTCGCATGGATGTGTCGTGCGGCCCCATCCCCCACTGCGGAGGATATGCGCGCACGGCCGGTGCTCCGGCCTCGCGTGCAACCTCGAGGCGGCGAGACCAGCCGGGCCAATCCGGACGGACGCATGGCACCGGTCGCAGGCGATCTCGAAAGGGCAGCAACGCAGTGTAAAGCTGCGCGTTCCCCGGCTCCGGATCGCGGAAGAATGCCGATGGCAGGTGTCCCACCCAGGCGGCCGCCGTCTGCTCGCGATCGAGTACCCGCACGAGGACCTCTGGCTCCGGGTGCGGGACATAGCGGTACGGATAGCCACCGATCAGTGCGTTGACGTCGATCATGGCACTTGACCAGCGGCGCTGTGAGGCAGATGCTCCTCGCGAGCACGCGTCTCCTGGCAGCGCGGAAAGCTGGCCCGCGGAAAAAGGCGGACGGCATTGCGCCAGCGAATGTCTTCGATGCCGTCGCGATCGACTAGCTCGATCTCGTCGAGCGCGCGCAGCTTGGCGAGTCCGGTTTCCATCGTCAGATCGGTGCCCCAGAGCAGACGACCCGCTCCCAGCGCAGCCAGCGCTCCGTCCAGCATCCCGCGATCCACTCCACTGCCAGACAGATCCGGGTAAATGTTCGGATGGTCCGCGATCGCCGCGAAGGTGTGCGCGTAATCTCCGCCGCCGCCAATGTGCGCGAGAATGAAAACCGTGCGCGGGTGGCGCACGGCGAGTCCGGCCAGGTCGGCGCCGTCGGAGATCTCCTGGGACGGCCACTCCCTGCGGCGGTGCTGCCACACATGATGCAACACCGGAAGCGTCAACTTCCCTGCCAAGTCGGCGATTGGATCGAGCAGTGGATCGTCGGCGCGGCGACTCGCGAGCAGCTTCACGCCGATAGCCCCGCGCGCCACGCAGCGCTCGATCTCCTCCAACGCGTGCGTGGTGTAGTTCGGGTTCACCGTCGCGTACATGCGCACGCGCTCCCCTTCGCGAGCGGCGATCGCCGCCATCGCGTCGTTTCCGCGCGTGACGTCGGCAGGTGATGGGAAATACGTCGGGGACGTGAACCCGTAACTCCCGAGGATCGATGCGACATGATAGGTGATGCCGATGCGCTCGCCGGCCCGGAAACGCGCCGCATTTACATCGGCCCAATCGGCACGGCCGGCGCCGGCGTGCAAAAAATGCGCGTGCGCGTCGATCAGCGGACGCAGAGGAGGTGTCTCCGATATTCGCGTCCGCGCGCAGCCTTGCTGCCTCCGTCACGCATCGCCGGACTCCTCATCGCGCAGGTCGACGAAGGCAGCGCTCGCCGCTCGCTCCACCTCGCGAATCGCCTCCTCATCGTGCGCGAGGGCGGCAAAGTTGTAGGCGCCGCGCTTGAACAGCACGCCATGCTTCGCGGCGAGCTCCAGGAATCTCGTTTGGCGATGCCCGTCGGACTCGTCAAAGTGGAGGAGCCACATCGGATCGATGCCCCCAAGCGTGACACCCTCCACGCCGGCGGCACGAATTGCCGCCCCGACCACCGCCCGCAGCTCGGCGCCGATCTTCCACAGCTCCCCGCATACGTCGGACTGCTCGTGCCACGCCAACACGACCGCCGCCGCCGCCAGCGCCGTGCTCTCGCTCGCGAGCGTAGATGAGATCCACGTCTTGCCAGCCGCCTGCATGAGATCACGCCGGCCGACGACGGCGGCGAGCGGGTAGCCGTTCGCCATCGCCTTGCCAAACGCCGCGAGATCCGGCACGACATCGGCGTACTGCTGGTAACCGCCCGTGCGCAGGCGGAATCCGGTCTTGATCTCGTCGAATATCAGTGCCGCGCCTGCATGGTCGCACAGCTCGCGCGCACGCCCGATCCACTCCGGCGACGGCAGTCGCTCGATGACCGGCTCGATGACCACCGCCGCGAGACGCTCACCGGCGGCGCGCACCGCCGTCTCGAGCGCCGACAGGTCGTCGAACGCGACACGCAAAAAATCGCTACGTACGCCACCCGGCACGCCGGCCGACTCCGAAGCCCAATCCAGCCAGCCGAAGTAGCCGCACCCGATCACGAGATCGCGTCCGGTGTACGTACGGGCGAGCCGCACCGCCGCGGCGATTGCTTCCGCGCCCGTCTTCAGGAATTGCGCCTGCTCAGCACACGGGATCATCGCACACAGGCGCTCGGCGACCTCCACCTCGCGCACGTCCGACAGCCCGCAAACGTTTCCGTTCGCAGCCGCCTCGATTACGGCGCGGGTCACGTTAGGCTCGGCGTATCCCAGTGCGACGGCACCGAGCGCCATCGTGCAGTCTACATAGGTGTCGCCGAGTGCGTCGACGACGTGGCAGCCGGCAGCGCGCGCGAAGTGCGACGGTGCGTCGGCCTGCTCGTCACCCCAGAGCGCTCGCGGGCGTTTGCTCCCAGTCGATGCTCCGGTGGGCAATACCAGCGTGGCGCGCTCGCGCCAGTCGAACTCCACGGCCGCTTCCGGCGTTTCCGCGGTTTCCGCGGCGGCGACGCCGCCGTCGTCCTCCTCGCTCCCGTCGCCCTCCGATGTCGCACCTGTTGCTGCCGAGGACTCCGTCACCTCGCCCAGCTCGCCATCGGCGCGCTTCGCTCCACGCTCGAAGAATCGACGGAAGGGCATGGGCGGAAGAAGATCGCGGCCGGCACGGGAGTCAAGTGCGGCCGCTGCGCTCGAGAAAACGGACGACCTCGATTGCCATCGCGCGAATCAGCGACAGCTCGCGCGCATCGGGCGCCGCGCGAAACGCGAGCGAGCGCACGCTGCGCATGATCGTCTCGATATTGCGGGTCTTGAAGAACTCGATCGCGGCGAGCGCATCCTCCACGTCTGCGAAGTAGCGCTCGAAATCCTCGGTTGAGGGAGGCGGTGTCGCCTTGCGCGGCGGCCCGAGACGGCGTGTGGCGTTCCCGGCCGCGAGGTGCAGCTCATAGAGACCGATCAGCACCGCCTGCGCCAGATTCAGCGACGCATGTTCCGTCGTCGCTATGGTCACGGCGGCATGCAGCCGGTCCAATATCTCGTTAGGTAAGCCGTTGTCTTCCCGTCCGAACACGAGGGCCACGGGTGCGTCACCGTTCGCGACGGCGTCGAGCGATTCGTCGGCGCACTGCTTCGGCTGGACGATGCGCCATTTCGCCGCGCGCCGACGCGCCGTGAAGCCAAACGTGCGGACGCAGTCCGCGACTGCGGCATCGAAGTCATCGTAGCGCTCGATGCGATCGATCACGTCTCGCGTGCCGTGCGCAATCCCCTCGAGCCGGTACGGATCGTACGCGACAGGACGAACGAGCCGCAGGCGCGACACCCCCATGTTCTTCATCGCGCGCACGGTGCCGCCGATGTTCACGGGATCGAGTGGCTCGAACAGAACGACGACGATGCGATCGAGCAGCGACTCAGCCATCGCCTAGCCGAAAGTTGCGAAGCCGATACCTCTCCTGCCGGTCGCCTCGCAGATACACGCGCTCACCCTCCCCCCCCCTCCCGCTCAGCACGAGCTGGCCCCGCCGTCGGACCCGGCCCTCGGGCTTCTCGTTCACGATCACGTCCAGCGCAAGCGCCCGATTTTCAAGCGTGAGATCGTCCAGCGGAATGAGCGCCTCGATACGGTAACCGTCCGGCATTCGGCGCCAGGTCGCCGACAGCGGGCGCGCGCGCGACCATCCAGCAATCGGTCGCGCGCGCACGGTCGGTGACGTCTCGTCCGGTACGAGAACCCATGCGCTGTCGCCAGACGCCGTGCCGAGGTAGAGCTGCACGCCATCTCCGTTGATGTCGGCTTCCTCGTTGTCGTACAGGTTCGTCGATCCGGGCAGGACGAACGTGAGCGCGCGAGCCCCCACATGCACGTCCACGGCGATCTCGATTCCGTGTCCGGTGAAGCGGAGCACAACCTGTGCGTGCGGCCGTCCCGCCTCCGCCCAGCTCTCCTCAGACGCGCGATAATGCGCTTCGCCCAACGAGTACGCGCGCTCGATACCTGGCTCCAAGTCGTGCACCACCGGCGCGAACGGAGCCGGCGCGGCATCGATTGCGCCTGGCGCGTCATCGGTATTCACCAGCCCGCCGAGATCAATCCGCTCTCGCGTCGCGGCGTACCGACGTTCGACGGACCAACCGTTCTCCGTCGGCGCATGCACGTGCACCGATCCGTCACGCATCGTGACGACAGTCGAGGCGCCCTCGAAATCGACGTTGGCTAGATCGCCGCTCCAGTCGAGCACGAGCCGATGGCGACCATGGTGTGGCGGCGTCATCTCGTCTCCGCCCGACCCATTCACCCGCACGATCCAAAAGGGCCGCTCACCCGCACCGGGCGGGCCGGGCGCAACGGCGCGCCACCACTCCGTCGTGCCGGCGCCCTCCGCCCGGCTCCAGCCGCGGAGATGTTCGCGTGGGCCGCTCGCGGCGCTGAACGTGACGGTGGCGTCCGTCGCAACGCTCGCACAGGCCGTATCGCGAAGAAAGCGGAATCCGTCCTCGAGACCATCTCCGCCGCTCATGATCGATGCTTTCAGTCGGTCGGACACGTCATCGACCTGGGCGTCAAAGTGCAGTGGCAGGTCGATGAGGGCTGGTGAGGCCGCTCGCCAAACGAGCATGTCGATAAGGTAACCGCTCATCACGACGATTGTCCGCGCGGCGTCGACGCCGGGCGCGATCTCCGGCACGTCCGCGTATACCCAGCCCGCTCCGCCATGATCGGCAAACGCGGCGAGCTGTCCGTGCACCCGCCGCTGCGATTCGCCATTCACCAGTGGCGCGTTATGCGCCAGCGTGCTCCGGTACCAATGGAGCGTCGGGTCGACGTACGAGCCTGTGCCCATGTCATCGAGCCAGCGCGTCTTGTCCTGCATCAATAAGAGATTCAGACGATCGGGGTGGCCGTGCCCTCCACCCGAATGACCGTAATCGAGCGCCACGTACACGCGCCCGCCATCGCGCCGCAACACGGCGAACCCCTGGCCGTCGAGCAAGACGGATGCGGGCTGGTACACGTTCACCGCCGGTAGCTCCGGCAGCGCAAACAGGAGTGCGCGCCAGCCAAGGTCCGCGCGGCTCAGCTTTGTCGGCGGCGTGTTGCGTTCCGCCTCGGCCGATGAGCGCGAACGTCCCGTGTCGCGCCGCGAGACGTCGTCGCCGTACAGGCGATTCAAGGCGCCCAGCAGCCGTTTGTCCCTCGCGCGCGCTAGCCCGAGCTCGCACAGCTCGGCGAAGCGCCACTGCCGCAGAGACATTGCGTACTGGGAATCGCGGCGCGACGGCAGCGTGAAATCGGGTAATGCGACAGCGAAGGGCGTCGCGAAGCCCTCCTGGAAGCGGTCCAAGAGGACGGGAGGCAGCTCGAGCCCCGCGGCTTCCGCCATCGCCACCCCGTACCAGAGGCCGCGGTGAGCGAAGAGATGGTAGTTCTCACCCTCGTACCACGTGCCGTCGGCGAGCAGACCGGCGCCGAGGTGGTACACGAGCCCCGAAGCGCCGTAGACCACGCGCTCGGCATCGTTAGGCTGCCCGAGCGCCAGCGCCGCAGCCAGCAGCGCCGCGTTGTTCCACACCTGACGGTTGGATCCTCCCTCATCATAGTCGGCGATGATCGCAGCGCTCGGCTCGATGATACGATCGCGCACCAGCTCCGCCAGCGCCTGATCCCCGCCGCGCGCCAACAGGTCGGCGGCGACGCAGATCTGCAGCAGCCAGATCGACTCGAGATACGTACTGAAGAATAGGCGCGTCGGCCCGAGGACGTTGTCGCGGTTCGGATACTCGAGATACCGTTCCGCGTAGCTGATGAGGATCCTGCGCGAGAGCTCCGCGTAGCGTTCTTTGCGCCCGCACTCTAGCGCGGCGAGCACGGCGGCGTGCACGGCGCGCTCGGCAAGCCAGAGCTGATACCAATAGATCCAAAAGCGCTCGTGCAGCTCGCCCGAATAGCTTTTGCCGCACGCGGGACAGCGGTGCTCTCGCGGATTCCACGGATCGAACTCGAGGAGCATACCGTCCACCGCGCAGCGGCCGCCGGCACGCGACAGCAGCGCCTTCTCCCGTGGGACGTAGACGCCACGCTCCAGCAGCGGCTCCAGCTCGGCTGTCAGCGACGCAGCCAGAGGCGCCAGCGGGCCGGCGGCCACCAGGGCGCGGGCGCGCAATCGTTCGTCGGACAGCAGCAGCGGAGCAGTCACGATCAGCCGCCAACCGTCCACCGCGCGACGCTCGTCAGCTCTCCCCGCATGTCCATGCGTACATTATGCAGTCGGGCCGAGATGCCCTGCAGCCCGCGCGAGTGATAGATCCACGCCACCGGCACGTCGCGGGCGAGCTCCGCTTGCACAGCGTACCACGCACTGCGGATCTCGTTTGGCGCGCGCGCGGTGCTGATGGCCGCGAACAACGAATCGAGCCGCCGCGTGTGAAACGCCGCGTAGTCCAGCGCGCCCCCGGCCTGGCGGCTGTCGAACATGGCGCTGACGTACGCGAGCGACAGATCTCCCGGTACACCCGTCAGCAGTGCGTCGAAACGCTTCTCCACTCCGCGCGCGGTGGCGAGAAAGGCACCGAGCTCGACCTGCCGGATGTCCATGCGGATGCCGCGCGACGCCAGATCCGCCTGGAGCAGCTGCTCGATGGCGTTGTCGCCGCTGCCGACGGTGAGCAGGGTGAAGGCGAATGCGCTACCGCTGCGGCGGCGCCATCCGTCCGCATCGCGGCGCCATCCCGCTGCATCGAGTAATGAATCTGCCACAGCGCTGTCGGCGCGCAGGCGAGGGGCCAGCGCGAGCGCGTACGGATTCTCAGGTGCTACGGGTCCGCTGGCTGGCGTACCATAACCGGCGAGCGCCGCACGGACGATCCGATCGCGGTCGATCGAGACGTTTACCGCCTGGCGCACGCGCACATCATCGAACGGCGGGCGGTGAACGTTGAAGAAGATTCCGGTGGAGAAGAGCGCCGGATAATCGATCACCCGCAGCGCACGGTCGCGCCGTGCGAGGGCGGCCATCGTCGGCGCGAGACCGGCAACGTCCAGGTCGCCGCTGGCGAGCCCGGCGAATTTCGTCGTCGGCTCGTCGACCACGGTTACGACCAGGGACGTGATGCGCGGCGGCCCGCCTAACGCCTGTGGAAATGCGTCGTTGCGCCGGAACGTCCAGTGCTGTCCGGCGACGCGGTCGACGAATCGAAACGGGCCGTTGCCAATCGGGTCCAGGTTGAACGACGCGCGACGCATGTCGGCGTTTCGCACACCGCGCAGCCGATGCTCCGGTAGGAGCGGCAGCTCGCAGAAGACGAGCGGAAAGGAGGGCTGCGGGTTGGCGAAGTGCACTGCTGCCGTCGTGTCGTCCCTGACAAACACGCCGTCCACCGCGGATAAGTCCGCAGCCCGCACATAGCCCGTCGCCGGGTCGCGAGCCGCCGCGATCGTGAACGCCACATCGCGCGCGGTGGTGGGAACGCCATCGTGCCACCGCAGCTCGGAGACGAGCTGAAACGTGAGCGTGCGCCGATCGGGCGACCAGCGCCAGCCCCGAGCACCGTACGGCATCGGCGCGAGGGTGCTGTCGTACCGCGCGAGCGTGACGAACAGGACATAGCGCTGGACCTGTCGCGACAACGGGTGCACGGTGACCAGCGGATTCCCCGACTCGAGGTCTGCTCCGGAGGCGTAGATGACGGTGCCCGGCGGCCGTTGCGGGGCGAGACAGGCGCACACGTACAGCGCTGCGCATCCGATTGACGCGACCGACCGTGCGTGCATTATGAACGCGTGCATCTCCGCGCCGTGTCGCGCCGCGTGGCCGGCGCCGTCGTGCTTCTCTGGCTCGTGCTCACCATCACGTTCGCGCTCATCCGCCTGGCGCCGGGTGATCCCGCGGCATTCCTGGTACCTCCCACCGCGACCGCGGCCGACGCCGCACGCGTGCGGGCCGACCTTGGACTCGATCGGCCACTGGTGGTTCAATATGCACGATGGAGTGGCGCGCTGCTGCAGGGCGACCTCGGAGAGAGCTTCGCCGAAAATCGCTCCGTGTGGTCGGTGCTGCGCGATGCGCTGCCGATCTCTTTGGGGCTCGGCTTCACCTCTCTCATGCTCACCTTTGTCATCGGCGTGCCCATCGGCATGGCGCAGGCCGTTCGTCGCGGCCGGCCGCTCGATCATCTGCTTACCGTCATCACGACTGCCATCTACGCAGCACCGAGCTTCTGGCTGGCGTTGGCCCTCGTGGCGGTGTTCACGTACGGTGCCGCCGAATGGGGATTGCCAACGTCGGTCCGCCTTCCCGCCTTTGCCCTCCGCACCCCCGGTGCCGAACTGCACGGGCTCGCCGCCTTCCTCGACATCCTTCGGCACGCCGTGCTGCCCGTGGCCGTTCTCACGGCCGTGGGCGCCGCCGGCATCGCGCGTTATGCACGCACCGGAATTGCCGACGTGCTGCTGCAGGACTTCGTACGCACCGCGCGCGCGAAAGGACTCGCACCCGCACGCGTCTACTTTCGACACGTGTTGGCGACCGTATTCCCCGCCCTCGTGGTGCTGCTGGCGCTGTCGCTACCCGGTGTCGTCGCGGGCTCGATCTTCGTCGAAGCGATCTTCGCGTGGCCGGGCATGGGCCGCCTGATGGTCACGGCCATCGCGGCCCGCGACTATCCCGTCGTGATGGGCACGACCGTCGTGTACGCCGCCATCGTCATCTTCGCGAATCTCGCCGCCGATCTGCTCCTTCCTCTCCTCGATCCACGCCGCGCGCCATGATGCCACTCGCGCGGCGGCGCACGGGCTGGCGCCGACCTCTCACCTTCGCGGCGTCCGACATCGCCGCCCTCAGCCTGCTGGCACTCCTTGTCGCCGGCGCCGTGCTCGTTCCACTCACCGCGCATCGTGATCCGCTTGCCATCGGTGACGTCCTCGCGCTCCGCCTGTTACGGCCTTTCGCGCACGACGTGCGCGGCGACTTTCATCTCCTCGGCACCGATCGTTTCGGACGCGATCTGTTCGTGCGGATGATGCTCGCCGGGCGCATTTCTCTCTCCGTGGGTGTTGCCGGTTCCGTGCTTGCCGCCGCGATCGGCACGCTGCTCGGCGCGCTCGCCGCGTGGGCGCGAGGCGTCATCGACACCGTTGCCATGGCCTTGGCCGACGCGCTCCTCGCCGTGCCGCGGCTCGTGCTGTTGCTCGTTTGCGCGGCGCTCTGGCGCCCGGGGCTCGCCACCGTCGTCGTCGTCCTGATCGCGACCGGCTGGATGGGGGTCGCGCGCATGGTGCGCGCCGAGCTGCTCGGTATTCGTGGACAGCCGTACATCGACGCGGCGACGGCATTAGGGGCGAGGCCCGCGCGCGTCCTCTGGTTCCACGCATTGCCCAACGCACTCGGACCCGCGATCGTCGCGATGACTCTCGGCGTTGGCAACGCGATACTCCTCGAGGCGGGACTGTCGTTCCTCGGGCTCGGCGTACAGCCCCCGCGGCCGAGCTGGGGAAACATGATCGCCGGCGGTCGCGACCTGATCGTCGCCGCGCCCTGGGTTGCCATCGCTCCCGGCCTCGCGCTCATCGCCACCGTGCTCGCGTGCACGATCCTTGGCGACAGCATGCGGGACCGGATCGCGGGAGAGCGTGGAATGATGCTCGGAGAGCGATCCTGACGAAGTGCTGGGGATGTCGGAGCCGGACGACCCGCGCACTGCGGACTGCGGGCGCACTGCGGACCGCGGACTTGGATTTCAGTGGACGGTTGTCGAATGAAGATGCCGCCGTGAGCGCCCGTAGCGCGTTCGCCTCGTCCGGCGGAAGCGAAGTTCCGGCGTTGGTGTCGTTAGGACGGTGGCGAAGTTCGGATGTCAGTGCTCTCACGCCCTCCAGTCCGCAGTCCGCAGTCCTACCAAACGAGAACTGTGACGATCTCCCTCTCTCTCGCCACAAATTCGACCGCCCCATCCGGTCCGACCGTCAAGCGCTCTTCCGCCGTTTCATCCAAGCGCGCCCGCCACGCTTGCGTGATCGGCACGCCCAGCCGCCACGCTCCCGCAGCCGGCCGTTCGAGAACATTGACGCAGCGCAGGACGAGCGACGCTCCATCGTCGCTCTCCTTGATCGCTGAGAGCGTAAGACCTTCCCCCTTCAGCTCCACGCCACAGAACGGCGGCGGGGGCTCGAGCGCGGAGCGCAGCGTCGTGCCGACGAGCGGAAGGAGGACGTCGTCGGTGGTCCGCTCGATCAACGCGACCGCTGCGTCATCCCGGCGGCCGTGCGGAAAGTACGCAAGCTCCGCCTCGAATGGGCCATGACACTGCGCGCCCGGTGTCGGCGTGGGCCACCCGGCGTGGCCCGGCCGCTCGGGAAGGTCGTTGCGCGACAACTGTCCGACCGCCCTCACCAAAGTGATCAGAACGTCGCCGTCGGCCGTCGCCTCGTACTCCGCGAGCCCATCGCTGTAGATCGTGGCGCCGCGATGGTTGCCGAACAGCGAGACGTAGCGGTGCAGCGGCGCCGTTGGCAGCGGCGCTTCTCGTTTGATGTCCTCCGCCGATGCGGTGATCGGCACGCGGTGCACGGGGCCGAACGCCGCGTCCGCCCAGATGGCGGCGTTCTCGATGCCGGTGCGGAATCCAATGCGCAGGCGGTGGTCGGATCCGGCGTTCCGCCCGGCGACAAAGACGCGCAGGAACGGTGCGCCCGCGTCCACAACGAACCGGACGTCCAGCTCGGCGTACCGTTGCGGCGCGCCGTCAGCTTCTTCCAGCGGTTCATAGGCTTGTCGCTCACCATTGCACGGCCGCCTGCCGAACACCCATCGCGCGATGAGCTCACCGCGCAAGGGACCACCGTGTGTCAGCCGCACACCGGCGAAGCGCGCGTCGGCGGCAACACCGCGAATGGATGGCGTATACAGATCCCCTGCGTCGATCCGATCCTCGAACAGCAGCAGCGACTCGATGCGTCCGTGTGCGCTGCGCACACCGACACGCCCTTCGTCATCGATGTCGACGCCCAGGAGCTCGTTCTCGAGCGTCCGCTCGCTCGCGCGTACCTCCTGTTCCGGGAGCAAAGCTCCAGGAGGACGGAACGGGCCTCGTGGCATGGATCGCCCCGCCGGAGGCTCGCCGGCGTCCGGTCGCGCATGTCCCAGCGGAATGGCTATGACACCATAGGCTGGTACCGGTGGTACCCACGCCACGACGCGACTCACGACGACGAGGTCGTTGTCCGGATAGTGTTGCGGTGATTCGATTCGGTCGTACGCGAAGCACTGCGTGAGTACCTGCGCGTGTAAACTGAGCAGCCGCATCGCCGCCTTGTCGGCGCTGGCGCCCTTCGACGCCTGCGATGTCATGGTGGAGACGAGAGGCGCCGCGGCAACGTGGGCGGCCGATGCTGCTCCGACTGGCGCGTCGGCCACGAACTCCTGCACCTCGACCAGCGCCACGCCACCGCGCGATCGGGCGGCGCGATTGCGCACCAGGACGTGTGGCTTCCATGCACTCGGGTCATGCGCCTTTCTCTCGCGCGCTTCGACGGCGTCGTGGCCCAGCACATCGTAGAGCGCGTCAGTGCGGAGGCCTTCACCCTCTGTGCGCGCGTCGGCAATGCGCGCTTCCATTGCCCCTGCAACCTCGTCGATCGAGCAACCGCAGAGCGTATCGTGCGGATGCGCCTGCAACAGCGCCTTCCACGCCGCCCTAACGAGCGGCGCGCGCGAGCGGCCGGTCTTCTTCCATGCGAATGCACACCAGGGCTCGGCGTCGCGGCCGAGCAGACGCTCGACGATGGCGTTCGCCCGCTTCTCGTGCGCCCGCGTGCCGAACGTGCCCTGGAGCGTCCACGTGTAGCCGTACGAGTCCCGGAGCTCACCGGTGACTGCAGGAAGCGGCAGCGCCGCGGCGCGCCCGACGACTGCCGCCGCAAAGGCACCCAGCGAGCTCGCGTGCGCCTTATCCGGGCGTGCCGCGTCGCGGAGTCGCTCCAGTGCTTCCCGCAATTGTCGCTGGCGGGCGTGGTGGTCGGCGCCGTTCTGCACGAGCAGCACCTTCGTGGCGCTGCGGCCGATGAGGATGTTGCGCAGGCGCTGCCACCGTTCGCGCGCCTCGTTTGGCCCAGCCGGCAATCGCGCTCCGAGCTCGTAGCCGTCGGGAGGGAGGTGAAACGCCAGGACGCGGCTGCCGTCCGCTCCGCGCCACCAGACCGTGTCGCCCGCAGGCCACCGCGCGCCCCCGTAACCGCGCCAAAGGACGATGAGCTCGAGTCCGAAGCCGCTCGCAAGCTGTGGCAGCGCGGCGGGATGGCCAAACGCGTCGGGGCAGTAGAGCACCGGCGGCGGCTCGCAGCCGAAGGAGCGCAAGACACGCGTTCCGACGAGGAGATTCCGCACCAGCGCCTCGCCGCCGGGAATCAGCTCGTCAGCGAGAACGTACCACGGTCCTGCCTCCAGGCGCCCTGCCGCGAGTAGCGCCCCCAGCGCATCGCGTCGTTCTGGACGGACGGCGAGGTAATCCTCGATGACGATCGTTTGGCCGTCGAGAAGAAAGCTCTCGCCCTCGGCTGGCGGATCGTTGATCAGATCGTCTATGAGCTCGACGAGGCGCTGCCGGAAACGTCCCGCGGTGTGATACCACTCCCGATCCCAATGCGTGTGGGAGACGACGTGGACGTCATACATAGCGGTGCCGGAGAACTATGCGCGGAACGATGCGCGTACGAAAGCCAACGCCAAGACGACGAAGGCGGCAGAGGCTTGATCCCTCTGCCGCCGCCCTGCATCTCTCTTCGTTTGGCTGACGTCTCCATTCCACCTTGCCCTCGAGCGCTCCCGCGGCGGATGTGGAGCTCCTAGCGAAGTTACACGACCGGCCGTCGTCCCGTGATCAAACGCACGATGAGTACGATGAGCGCGATGACGAGCAGTAGGTGAATGAGCCCACCGCCGACGCCGGAGATCAGTCCGAGCGCCCACAGAACCAAGAGAATGACGATCAGCGTCCACAGCATGGGTGTCGACCCCCGCGAGAATGTTGAAGGCCCCGCCAACGGCGCGCTCGAAAGGCAACAGTCGTACCGAAGCCTGCTGGGGGAGCCGGCAGTCGGTAGTCGAGTCGTCAGTCGTCGTCGTCAGTCGTCAGTCGTCAGTCGAGTGTCGTCAGTAGCCCCTCGGAAGTAACGGTTCGGTGTGTGGCGACTCATGCCGAGCTTTTCCTCGTCACGCCCTTACTTACGACTGGCCACTGACGACTGTCGACTGGGCCGTAAGCCACTTCCCCGTCCACCAAGCGCGCGAACGACGTCATGATGTGAACGGTGGTTTTCGCGTCAAGGATATGCCGCACCTCCACGCCGCGTGCGGTGAGGGCATCGCTTACGAGGCTGCGGTGGCAACGCCAGGGAACGGCCTCCGAGCACATGATCGCCGTCGCCTGTTCATTGGCGGTCGCGATGAGCCGGACGACAGCGCTGCGAAAGGCATCGGTCCGCATGTAGTCGGCGTACGCGGCGAAGCTCGCGTTGCGCCAGGCTGAGGGTGGCGCGCCGGGGATTGGCTTGCGCCGGCCGCCTAACTCCGCACGATGCTCGTAACCGATGCCGTGTTCGCGTAGCGCGGTACGCAGCACTTCGCTGTTGAATTGCGGATAGCGCCTCGATCCCGGAAAGGCACGGATATCGACGACGTGGCGAACGCCCTCGCGCTCGAGCAGCGCGATGAAGTCCGCCGCCGATCGGGTGGAGTGCCCGATCGTATAGACGATCACGGAATGGGCGGCGGCGCCTCAGGCATCTCGGCATCGGCGCGCGGCGGCAGCGGCGTCAGGCGTGACCCCCGGTCACCGAGTTGTGCGTGCACTTGGCGAGCGAGCAGGATGCGCCCCGCACGCACGTCATGTCCGACATCGATGAGCAGATGCGCAAGGTCGCCCGTCCCCCATAACACACCAGCGAGGACGATCAGTCGGCTCGCCTCACCAAGCAATGTCGGAATGGAGGCCGCGCCCTGCGCGTAGATCCCGGTTGCGATCTCCGCCACCAGCAATAGCAGCAGAATCACCGCCATGAACCGAAACAGCTTGGAGAGATACCGCAGGCCCGTGTACGGCTCGATATCAGATGCACGGACCTCCCTCAACAGCTCGAGATGCCTATCACCATCGGACGGCTGCCGCTTGCCGTTGCTATTCTCCGTGACAACGCGCTCGTCCTGGCCGCCCTCCATGTCCGAGACCCGCCTGTGCTCAGCCATCACCCGCCTCCCGTGCCGACCCAACGAGCCCGATACCCTCGTGTGTCTATGTGAATGAAAGGACCGTGCCCATCCGACGCCACATACACTCCTGCCCCGCCCACCAGCTCCGGATGCGCCGCCTCGACTCGCTCTAAGGCCGCGAGAATTACCCGGCTGTCGTTGATGTCGATGCGGCCGTCGTGGTTGAGGTCGTCCATTTGGCCGTCGCGATTGTTGTCGATATAGATGTCCGCGGCATCGCCGTACATGTGCCTGCTGACGGCGGCGCGCCCCGTAGGATCCCCGCCCGTCGCATTGTATTGCGGCGTGCGGAAGCCGCTCATCACATGCACGCCCTGCACGTCGACGCCATGCTCCTGCAGATCGGAAAGGACGAGCTCCAGCTTATCCACTAGCTTCGGACTGAGCACGATGTACTTCGGCCACACGGTCGGCTGATCATGCGTGAGAAAGTCGCGCAGCTTGAAATGCACTGATACATACGTGTCGGCGTTTTGCGGCGTCACTTCGATGAAGCCGGAGGGATTTGCATACGCGGGCGTCTTGAGTCTCCCGCCTCGCTCCCCAGGCCAGCTCCCGATGTAATACAGGCCGATGTGTCCCTGTTTCTTCGCGCTGAAGGGCACCTCTGTGATGATGCTGAAGTTGCTGATGGGTCGAATTGCGTTGCCTATGACGAGCACGAGGTGCCAGAGCCCGGCGCCCGCCGGAGCAGAGGCGAGGGGAGTGCTGGCCGTGGAACCATCGCCGCCCTCCCCTGGCACACTGCTGCTGTAGCGCAGCTTACCGCCCACCGGCAGAGTATCCGGCCTCACGGGCGCTGCGGACGTGTCGATGCGTACGCGCAGCTTTCCGCTGATGCCACGCTGGCTGGCGAGCATCCGCTGCATGACCACATCGAGCGCAGCGCCGGTCAGGTACGCGGCTGTTGGCGCGTCATGATTGGTCATCGCGGAGGCGAGCATCCTCCCAGGTGTGAGCGCGCCTTCTGCGATATTCGAAATCCGCGTATCACGTGCGCGCACGGTCTCGAAGGCGTACGACCAGCCGAGGACGAACAGCGCCAGCAGAACGACGCCGGCGACGTCGAGCACGCGTTCTCCGCGCCGGGTTAGCCCCGGTCGGTCCCAGCCGCGCTCGCCAGTTGACCCTCGAGTCGAGGCCATCGAACTTCCGACGCTCTCGCCAGCCATCGCGGCGGCCCTCACCCTCGTATCTCCCTCGCTTTCAAGGCATGCACCCCATAGTCGAGCTCCTCCGGCGCCTTCGTGATGTTCAAGGGTTGGTCCAGTGGGGCGGAACCGTTGGCATGACCATCATCATTTTCGCCGAAACGGGGCTTCTCGTCGGCTTCTTTCTTCCGGGCGACTCCCTCCTCGTGAGCGCCGGCCTGCTCGCCGCGACGAAGGGCATCTTCAACGTCTGGCTACTCGGTGTGCTGCTCACGATCGCCTCGATTGTCGGCAACAGCAGCGGCTACGTCATCGGACGTCTCAGCGGTCCGCGATTGTTCACGCGCGAGAATTCACTGCTCTTCAACCGCAATCATCTGCACCGGGCACATGCCTTCTACGAGCGCCACGGTGGTAAGACCGTCATCCTTGCGCGTTTCGTGCCGATCGTCCGAACATTCGTGCCGGTCGTCGCCGGCGCGGCGGAGATGGACCCGCGCGCGTACACCGTCTTCAATGTCGTGGGCGGCATGGGCTGGATCTGGTCGATGCTTTTCATCGGCTATTTTCTGGGACGTTACATTCCGGGTGTCGAGCGACACATCGAGCTGGTGATCATGATCGTGATCTTCCTCTCGATTCTGCCCGGCATCATCGGCTGGCTGCGTGGCCGCGCGAAGACGGCGCGGTCCGCTGCCCTCTGACCACAAGGAGACGCGACATGCCGTTCACTCTGCCCCCGTTGCCTTACGCCTTCGACGCCCTCGAGCCCCACATCGACGCGAAAACGATGGAGATCCACCACGACAAGCACCACGGGGCGTACGTCAACAATCTCAATGCGGCACTCGAGAAAACCGGTGGGGACTGGGCGAACAAATCACTCGACGACTTGATGCGGAACATCAACAGCGTACCCGATGCGGTCCGCACCGCCGTGCGCAACAATGGCGGTGGCCACTGGAATCACTCGATGTTCTGGCAGATCATGAAGCCGAAGGGCGGCGGTGAACCCTCCGGAAAGCTAGCCGACGCGATCCGAGGCTCGTTTGGCGGCTTGGACAAGTTGAAGGAGCAGCTGAACGCCGCCGGCGTCGCGCGCTTCGGCTCGGGCTGGGCGTGGTTGATCGACGACGGGAACGGAAAACTGTCAATCACGAGCACCCCGAATCAGGACAATCCGTTGATGGACGGCAAGACAGCCATCCTCGGCGTGGACGTCTGGGAGCACGCGTATTATCTGAAGTATCAGAACCGCCGCCCCGACTACCTGACCGCCTGGTGGAACACGGTGAACTGGGAGGCAGTGGCCAAGCGAATGGCCTGAAGTCCGCGGAGGCGGCCGCTACTGCGCCGCTTCACCCTCGAGATACGTATATCCCTCGAGCCCAGCGACGTAATCGGCGATGAAGGTGTTCGCCTCCTGCCGCGAAATGTGCTTCGCCGCGGACACCTTCCGCCGGAATACCTGCAACAGATCGCTGGCGCGGTATTGCACGTAGTTCAGGACCTCGGTCACGGTGTCACCGTGCACCAGATGGCTGACGTCGAAGCCGCCGTTCGGACCCAGGCGCACGTGCACCGCGTTCGTGTCGCCGAACAGGTTGTGCAGGTCGCCGAGGATCTCCTGATAGGCGCCAGTCAGGAAAACACCCAGGACGTACGGCTCCGGCTCGCGCATCTCGTGTAGCTCGAGGCTCGGGCGGCCGTTTTTGTCGCCGACGAACCGGTCGATCTTCCCATCGGAGTCGCAGGTGATGTCCTGCAACGTCCCGCGGCGCACCGGCTCCTCGTCGAGACGGTGGATCGGCATGATCGGGAACAGCTGGTTGATCGCCCAGCTATCGGGCAGCGACTGGAAGACGGAGAAGTTCGCGAAGTACCGGTCCACGAGCGCGGCGTCGAGATCCATGATGATGTCATCGAACTCGTCGCGGTCCCGCTCCACGGCGCGCGCGATCGCGTTCATCGTCGCGAAATAGATTTGCTCCGCCATCGCGCGCCCGCGCAGCGACAGCACGCCGCTGTTGAACAGCTCCTGCGAGCGCTCCTTGTCGAAAGTGAGATCGTGATAGATCTCCCGAATACGGCGGCGCGAGACATTCTTGCGTGCGGCGTCCCTGTAGTCCGCCACCATCTCGTGCAACAGCTGCTCGTCGTCATCTGTCAGTTCCGGCAGCGGCTTCTCCTCGTGCGACTCGACGTCGATCACCTTGATCAACAACAGCGCATGGTGCGCGGTCAGCGCCCGCCCTGATTCGCTGATGAGATGTGGCATGGGGAGATCGTGCTCGCGGCACGCCTCGGCGAGCGTATACACGACGTCGTTCGCGTACTCCTGCAGTGAATAGTTGACGCTCGCGTCCGAGGTCGAGTTCGTACCGTCGTAGTCGACGCCAAGGCCGCCACCGACATCGACGTGGCTGATGTCGATGCCCATCTGCCGCAGCTCGACGTAGAAGCGCGTGATCTCCTGCAAACCGATCTTGATGAACCGGATGTCGGTGATCTGCGAGCCGAGGTGAAAGTGGATCAGTTTGAGGACGTGCAGCTTGTTGGCCGCGCGCAACTTGTCGATCGCGGTCACGAGATCCGCGGGATTCAAGCCGAACTTCGACTTTTCGCCCCCGCTCTCCTTCCATCGGCCGAACCCGCGTGACGCGAGCTTGATCCGCACGCCAGCCGTCGGTTCGACGCCCATCTCCTCCGCCGTCTGCAGGAGGACGTCGATCTCGCTCAACTGCTCGATCACGATGTACACGTTGTGGCCGAGCTTCTGCCCCATCAGGGCGAGGCGCATGAACTCCTCGTCCTTGTAGCCGTTGCAGATGATCATGTGCTCGGCGGTTTCGGCGAGGCCGAGTACGGCCTGCAGCTCCGGCTTGCTCCCGCACTCGAGGCCGACACCATGATTCGAGCCGAATTCGACGATCTCCTCCACGACGTGCCGCTGCTGGTTCACCTTGATCGGATACACCGTGGTGTACCCGCCCGTGTAGCCGAACTCCTCCCGCGCCTGCTCGAAGCGGGACGTCAGCGACTCGATGCGTGAGCGCAAGATATCCGAGAAGCGCAGCAGCACGGGGAGCTGAATCCCCTGCTCCTCCAGATCCAGCGCAATCTCGAACAGATCGAGTTCGCGCTCAGGATGCTCCTTATCGGGACGCACGACGACGTGACCGCGGTCGCTGACGTCGAAAAATCCCGCGCCCCAACCTTCGACGTTGTACAGCACGCGCGCCGCATCGATCGACCACCCAGCGCCAGGCGCGGCGGGCGCGGCTTCGGCGATTCGTGTAGCCATGGGGAGAAAATAGTCGGTAGTCGGTAGTCGAGAGTCGATAGCCAAGACGTGAAGGCGCGCCATCGCTCGAGGCGCTCTAACCTTATGACGTGCATTTGCCTTCAAACGCAATGACTGCCGACTCCGACTATCGACTACCGACTCATTAGGGGTACATCCGCTGGACTCTCCATCCGGCGCCGGCGCGTGTATAGACGTCGCGCTCGTGTAGGCGGCTCGGCATTCCCTTCCAGATCTCGATGCACGCTGGCTCCAGCCGGAAGCCCGACCAGTATGGCGGACGCGGGATCTCGCGCCCTTCGTATTTGCGCTCCAGCTCCGCCACACGAAGCGCGAGATCGCCGTGGTGCTTCATCGGACGGCTCTGCGCCGACGCCCAGGCGCCGATCTGGCTCCCACGCGCCCGCGACGCGAAGTAGGCGTCCGCCTCGGGGTCGCTCACCGGCGCGACAGCGCCTTCGACACGCACCTGAGCCTCCAAGGGCTGCCAATGAAAGCACATCGCCGCAATGCGCGTGGCGAGAAGCTCCACCCCCTTCCGGCTCTCGTAATTCGTGTAGAAGACGAAGCCGCGCTCGTCGACGGCTTTGAGCAGCAGCATGCGTACGGACGGCTTGCCGCTTCTCGACACCGTGGCCAGCGCGAACGCCGTCGGCTCGGGTAGACACTCGCTCCCGACTGCGCGCGCCTGCTGCAGCAACGCGACGAACCGCTCGTACGGCTCCTTGTGCGGCCTGATGGTCGACTCAGTCATTCGCCGTCAGTCGAGCAGACAGTATGTGTACCCGCCACGCTCCTCGGTGCCCACTCTCTTCGGCGTGAGCGGATGACCGAACACCGGCCCGTTGTAGACGAACGTATGGAATTCTCCGTTCTCACCGCACGGATCCACGCTCTTCGGCAAGTCGCGCAGGAGCTCGCGATCGAACTCGCGGCCGCAGAGGCTCGCGTCGACGCGTGCAGGATCCGAGCACACCACGATCGCCTGGAAGCCGGAGTCGATGAACTCCTCCGCCAGCGCTCTCGTGTCGCGGCCCCAGACGGGATACGCCGCCGTCATCCCGAGAGGCGCGAGTAACTTGTGCCGGTATTCGCGTATGTCCTCGAGAAAGAGATCGCCAAACGCCACGTGACGGATGCCACTGCGTCGCAGGGCGAGCAACTCGCGTTGCATGGCACGCTCGTACTCCTCATTGCTCGGTGAGGGTGGTACGCGCACGTATGACACCGGCAGCGCCAGCGCGTACGCCTGCGCATCGATCAGCGCGCGCGACACTCCGTGCATTGTCAGGCAGTCGGTCCCGGCGACAAGGACGCTGACCAGCGAGATTGGCCGGAGCACCGGGTCCTTGAGCAGTGCGTGCAGCGCCAGCGCGCTGTCCTTGCCACCGCTCCAGCTGACCGCGACCGGCGTTGTACCACCACTCACACGGTGTGCCTTCGGCTTAGGCAGCGTGATGCTGCCGGAGTCGCGGCACGGGTCGGTCATCGCATGAAGGATCGCATCGCCCAAAGCTCGTGAGTGGAACGGCGCCGGGCCAGAGTCGAGATGACCGAAGCAGTGTAGATTCTCGCCGTGCCGCCATCGCCACCCCTCCCGAGCCTCCTTTCGAGCCTGTTCCCCGCCTCAGCGTCGCCGACTCCGGTGCTCGGCTTCGTACTCGCCGCGTTCATCGGCCTCTCGCTCGGCATACTCGGTGGCGGCGGTTCGATACTGACGGTCCCGATTTTTGTATACATCATGGGCTTCGAACCCAAGCAAGCCATTGCCATGAGCCTTCCGGTCGTCGGGGCGACGAGTATCGTCGGCGCAGTGGGCCATTGGCGTGCCGGCAATTTCGATCTACGGGTGGCCCTCATGTTCGGCGTGCTCGCCATGACGGGCGCTTTTGCCGGTGCCCACCTCGCCTCCCTCATCACCGGCATCGCGCAACTCGCCCTCTTGGCGATCGTGATGTTCGTAGCCGCCGCATTGATGCTCCGCGGAGCGTCGACCGCGCAGTCGCCACGCGCCCACGCACCTCAACGTGATCATGGTGCCATTTCCGCGGCCCGCTGGAAGACCGTTGCCGTGGACCATTCTTGGGCAGGGCCCCTGCACCAGTCGCCGCTCGACCTGGGCCGAGCCGCGCTGATCGCCACCACGGGTATCGGAGTCGGAATTCTGACGGGGCTCGTCGGCATCGGCGGTGGCTTTCTCTTCGTCCCCGCCCTCCACCTCCTCGCCCGCATTCCCATGAAGACCGCCGTCGGCACATCGCTGTTCATCATCGCTATGAACACCGCGGCCGGAGTCGCCGGCTATCACGGGCAGGTGCTGATCCCCTGGCTGACCGTCGTCGCATTCATCGCGATCGCCGCAGTCGGTATCGTCGCCGGCACGCAGGTCGTACGCTATGTCTCGCAAGTCGCGCTACGCCGGGCGTTCGCAGTCTTCCTTTTGCTCATGGCAGCGTTCATTCTCGTTCAGAATCGCACGGTCCTGCTGCACCCCGATCTCGCCATGCGACCGTCCGCCACGGGCGCACGGCGCTGAGGCGCGTTACGTTAGCCACGATGTTCCTTCATCGCTTCTATGACGACATGCTCGCGCAGGCGAGCTACCTCGTCGGCTGCGGCACTACCGGTGAGGCGCTCGTCGTCGATCCAAACCGCGCTATCGACCAGTACCAGCGCGTTGCTGCCGCGGAGCAGCTCCGGATCACGCACGTCACGGAGACCCATATTCACGCCGATTTCGTGTCCGGTGCGCGCGAGCTGGCGGCGCGCACCGGCGCGCGGCTCCTTCTCTCCGCCGAAGGCGGCAGCGATTGGCGTTATGCTCACCTGGACGACGCCGGCGCCGTGGGCTTGCGAAATGGAGATCAGTTCCGCGTCGGCCGCCTACGTTTCGACGTCCTCCACACGCCCGGACACAGCCCCGAGCACGTCGTATTTGTCGTTACGGACACGGCTGCCGCCGATGAACCGATGGGAGTCTTCACAGGCGATTTTCTCTTCGTGGGCGACGTCGGCCGTCCGGATCTCCTCGAGCTCGCCGCCGGCGGTCGAGGAACGATCAACGCGATGGCGTCCGCGCTGTTCAATTCGCTCGCCCGGTTGCAACCGTACGAAGACTGGCTCCAGATTTGGCCAGGTCACGGTGCCGGTTCGGCGTGCGGAAAGTCGTTAGGTGCCGTACCATCCACGACGCTCGGTTACGAGCGGCGTTTCAACTGGGCATTTGGCATCCGCGACGAGGCGGAGTTCGTTCGCGTCGTCCTCGCCGGTCAGCCCGATCCGCCGCCGTACTTCGCCCGGATGAAGGCGTTGAATCGCGAAGGTCCTCCTGCGGCCTCAAGGGGGATCATCCCCGGCGTGCCGCTCGACGCTGCCGCGCTCGAGGGCGCGCAATGCGCAGGCGCCTGCGTCATCGATACACGATCGGCGGGGGCCTACGCCGCCGGTCACGTGGCTGGCAGCATCGCCGTCCCACACGGCCGTTCGTTCCTCGCCTACGCCGGCAACGTGGTGCCATACGAGCGTCCGCTCGTGCTGCTCATCGAGCGAGGCGGGCTCCAATGCGCGTTGGCCATGGCGCGCCAGCTCGCGCTCATCGGCCTCGATAGCGTTGCCGGTTGGGCCGAGCGCGACGTGCTCGATGCGTGGACGTCAGCCGGCGGTCGCGCGCTCGCCTCGATCGACGATATCGATCGCGGCACGCTCTCTCTGCGGTCGGATTTCCGTGTTCTCGACGTCCGCGACGCGGCTGAATGGAAGAGCGGTCACATCCCCGGCGCGCTCCACGTTCCACTGGCACGCCTGGCCAGCCAAGGACTCTCCCTTGACACCGACGCCCCGATCGTCGTCACCTGCGAGACCGGAACGCGGTCCGTCATTGCCGCCGGTTTGCTGCAAGCGGCCGGCTTCCGCCGCGTACGCACCCTCAGCGGCGGCACGTCGGCATGGCGGGCGGCGGGGCTGCCTATCGAGTGAACGTGATCAGAAGCACCCCGACGGCCAGGTCGGGATGACAATCGCGACATCCCCCGGCATACTCTCCCGCGCTCATATGTGCCTTCCTCAATTTCTCCGCCTGACTATGCGTGCTGCCACACTCGCCCTGCTTCTCGTTCCGGCTCTCGCTGTTGCTCAGCGCGGCGGCGCCCCCGCGGCGGCGCCGGGGCTTGCCGCACGTGTCTGGCTACTCGTGCCCGATCGCGTGTGGGAGGGACTCGAAGGAGCGCCGCACGACGGATGGGCCGTGCTCGTACAAGGCGATCGCATCGTAGCCGCCGGGCCGAAGGCGAGTATCTCGCTGCCTGCCGGTGCGACGACGATTGTGCTGCCCGGTACCACGCTCATGCCGGGGCTGATCGAAGCCCACTCGCATCTGCTCCTGCATCCGTACAACGAGACGAGCTGGGACGACCAGGTGCTCCGTGAGACCGACGCCCTCCGTGTCGCACGCGCCGTCAATCACGCGCGAGCCACCCTGATGGCGGGATTCACGGCGATGCGCGATTTGGGTACGGAAGGCGCGAGCTATTCCGACGTCGGCCTCAAACAGGCGATCGACCAGGGAATCATTCCCGGGCCGCGAGTTTTTACATCCACGAGGGCCATCGTCGCGACGGGGAGTTATGGACCCAACCCTCGCAGCTTCGACGCCGAGATCGCCGATGACGTCCCGCAAGGCGCACAGGAAGCGAGCGGCATCGACGGCGTCACGCGAGTCGTACGCGAGCAGATCAAGCACGGTGCCGACTGGATCAAGTTCTACGCAGACTACCGCTGGGGACCCGGTGGACAGGCCGAACCCACGTTCACGCAAGCGGAGATGAATCAGATCGTGGAGGTGGCGCACACGTCGGGTCGGCCAGTCGCCGCGCACGCGACGACGGCCGAAGGGATGCGGCGCGCCATCCTCGCCGGTGTGGAGACGATCGAGCACGGCGATGAGGGGACGCCCGAGGTCTTTCGCCTGCTCAAGGAGCACGGCCAGTGTTACATACCCACCGTCGCGGCCGGCGACGCAATCCAGCAGTATCGCGGCTGGAAGCACGGAGATCCCGAGCCGAACAGCATCAAGCAGAAGCGCAACAGCATGCGCGCCGCTCTGGACGCCGGAGTCACGATCTGCAGCGGGAGCGACGTGGGCGTCTTTACCCATGGCGACAATGCGCGCGAACTCGAGCTGATGGTCGACTACGGCATGACACCGATGCAGGCGCTCGTGGCCGCGACGTCGACAGACGCGCGCATGCTGCGCATGCAGGACCGCTTCGGCATGGTCAAGCCTGGACTCCTGGCCGATCTCATCGCCGTGAGCGGCGATCCAACGCACGACATCTCGGCGGTCCGCCGGGTGCAGTTCGTGATGAAGGGTGGCACGGTGTACAAGGAAATGTGAAAGTGCAGTCGTAGTCGGCAGAACTGCAGTCGAGAGTCGGCAGTCGACAGTCGACAGTAAGAGCGTTGATAGGAAGGGCTCGGCATGAGGAACCCTCATAACGAGCCTTCATTTCCAACGGCGTTACTGACGACTGCCGACTGTCGACTGACGACTGCAGTTATCGACTCACCTCGCCCAGTGCCCTTCTCGCCTCGGCCAACAGCCCGGCCTCGAGCTCGCCCGTCGAGCCGCAAGGAAGGCGATCGGACGACGCCTGCTGGTCCTGCGTCAGCGCGTCCACATGGAGCTGGACCCGCGAGCCCTGGCCAACCGGCGTCAGTTGCGCGATCGAAGTGACGAACACGTACCACGAGTCGGCGCGGCGCCCGGTGAGGGTCGAGCCACAGTCGAAGTACTTGCTGAGCGCCGTGCCACCCACGCGCCGGACGAACTTTTGGTTCTGCACCCCGACCGTGAGTGCGCGCGGATCGACAACGTTGACCTGAAAGCCTAGCGTGGTGTACGCGGCAGTGAGCGCGCTCAGTGCTCGCGCGGGCGGCGCCGCCAACGAATCACGCATACTGATTTCGCCGCTCCGCTCGATGTGTGTGCCCTCACCCTCGGCCAATGTGACGCGCGACGGCGGCTGATACCCCTGGTTGCTCGAACAGGCGGCGCCGACTACGGCCGCCGCCATCGCGAGGGTTCGATGATGCATCATCATTCAGCCGCCCGTGTGCAGAGTGCTGCGCGCTGCATCCAGGAGTGCGCTCTCGAGACGTCCCGTTGTGCCGCATGGCAGTCGCGTCTTGCCGCCCGACGGGTCCTGCGCCGAGGCTGTCACGAGCGTGCTCACGACCGACCCTGTCGCAGTCGGACTCACGTCGGAACGGACGCTAACATAGACGTACCAGCGGTCGGCGCGGTCGCCGGTGGTCATGTAGCCGCAATCGAAGAAACGCCCGAGCGGTTTCCCGTTGAATCGATGCAGCAGCCGCTGCTCCTGCGTCGCGACGACAGAGGCGCGCAGATCGTACACGTCGACGTTGAGGCCTAGCTGAGCATAGGCCGCTTTGAGCGCCGCAGCGAGCGCGAAAACCATCGCCGATGCACGAGTCATCCTCACCCCCTCTCGCCAGCAGCCGCCAATGTGCGCCCAGGCGTTCCGCGGCACAAGCGCGCCGTCGCGTTAGGCATGCTCTCGAGCGCCACTTCCGACGTGCATCGACCCTGCTCAACGCTCACCCCGCAGTGCTGGCTCGACGAGTCGCGCCCGAACTTTCGCCACGGCCACGCCCACTGCTGCCGCCGCGATCGTCCCGGCGAGCGCCGGCAGACCGTACTCCCCATCGCGGAACGCCTCTCCGATGACCAGCAGCAGAATGAGCAGGGGCATTATCGCGAGCACCACTACCCCGCGGGTGCCAAGCGGGATCCGGAACGGTCCACGCAGTCCGGGCTCGGCCATGCGCAGTCGGATCAACGCCGCGAACTCCAGCAGCAGCGCCAGCGAATAGAGCAGCACGTCGGCGACGACCAGCCGCCCAAACGGTATGAGCACGAACACCGAGTACACCACCGCCGATGCCAATATCGCGTTTCGCGGCGTATTGCGAGCATCAATCCTTGTCAGCACGCCGGGTAGCCAGCCGTCGAGCGCCATCACGAATGGCACGCGCGAGTACGACAGGAGCAGGGCATTGAACAATGACAGCGCGCTCACCATACCCCCGAGCGCCACGACGAGCGCGAGCCAGCGGCCGGCGGTCGCGCCGCCCGCGGCGGCACGAGCGATCGCCGGCCAACCACCGTCGGTCCACGTCCGCCAATCCGTCGCCGCGAGCGCCGGCAGGAGTGGAATGAAGTAGCCTAACGTCACCAACGGCAGGGCGAAGCCAAGGGCGCGCGGATAGCTGCGCCCCGCGTCGCGCACCTCGCCTTCCACGGTGGACGCATTATCCCATCCGATGTAGTTCCACAGCGCGATCGAGAGGCCGACGGCAATCCCGCGGAATCCATTCGCGCTTGGCGCGGCGAACGGTACCCACGGCGTGTGTATCGCGTGCGGCAGCGCCACGATCGCGAGCGCCAGCAACGCCGTCATGATGAAGCTCCCCGTCACCACTGACAGCTCGCCCACACGCAGGGCACCTGAAAGATTCACCGCCGTCGCGCCCCAGATTACGAGCAACGCGATCACCCATTGTGCCGTGCTGCTCGCGTTTGGAAGAAAGAAGCTCAGGTACTGATTGAACAACACTGGATAGAGCGCCATGTCGACGAGGGAGTACATCCACGTCAACCAGCCATTCTGAAAGGCCCAGAACGGTCCGAACGCGCGCATCACCCAGCGGTAATAGCCGCCTTCCTCCGGCAGCATGCTCGCGAGCTCGCCGACGATGAGCACCTCCGGCACAGACCAGACGAGCGGCACGACGAGCAGCATGAGAAGCGCCACGCCTGGTCCGACGGAATGCACCAGCGTCTCCGTGGTGTATGGCCCTCCGGAGGTGCTGAAGTACATGATGAAAACCAGAGCGACGGTGCCAAGCGACCGTGAGCCCGACGGTGAGCGAATATTGATTGCGGGCGTTGGCGCGAAAGGATTTGGCACCCGGGTATCCTAACGTCGCCGGCCGCGAGTCCCAACGCCGCGCTGGTACTGCCTGCGCGCTTCCGCTCCGCCTGCTGCCATTGTGGCGTAGCTTTCTCCATATGACGGTCCCCGCGCGACCCGCTCCACGCCGAACCAGACGCCTAGCCAGTGGCGATACGCCGCCGACCTGGCGGGAGCGAGTGCGTGCGTTGCGGTACGTACCGGCGCTCCTTCACCTGGTCTGGACGACGCACCGCGGATACACCACCACGATGATCGCGCTGCGCATCGTGCGCGCGTTCGTTCCCCTCGCAACGCTGTGGATCGGGAAGCTCATCATCGACGCGGTCGTTCGCGCGCTCCAGCACGGTCCCGACTACCCGCGCATCTGGCGACTGGTCGCGCTCGAGTTGGCGATTGTCGTCGCGGGCGAGCTCCTCGCCCGCGCGTCGGCGCTGATCGAGAGTCTGCTCGGCGACCTCTTCACGAACCGCATCAGTGTCCGGATCATGGAGCACGCCGCCACCCTCGACCTGCATCAATTCGAGGATCCGGAGTTCTACGACCACCTCGAGCGCGCCCGTCGCGGTACGACGAATCGCATCGGCCTGCTGGCGCAACTCGTCACGATGGGGCAGAACCTGCTGACCCTCGTCTCGTTAGGTACGGCGCTCGTAGTGTACAATGTCTGGTTGCTCGTTCTCCTCGCCATCGCGGTCATCCCCAGCTTCGTCGGCGAGACGCACTTCGCCGCGCTCGCCTATTCCCTGCTCTTCCGCTGGACACCGGAGCGGCGGGAACTGGATTACATCCGTTATGTCGGCGCCAGCGACTACTCGGCGAAGGAAGTGCAGATGTTCGGCCTCGCACCATGGCTGATCGAGCGCTATCGCGACCTGTCGGACCGCTACTATCGCGAGAATGCCCGCCTCTCGGTCCGCAAAGGCCTGGTCAGCGCGGGTCTCTCCATCTTCGGCACGCTCGGCTACTACTCCGCATACATCACGATCATCTTCGAGGCGGTGCGGGGCACCATCACGATCGGTTCTCTCACATTTCTCGCGTCATCGTTCTCCCGCAGCCGCGATCTCATCCAAGGGCTGCTGCTGTCCGGTAGCGACATTTACGAGCAGAGCCTGTACTTGAAGGACTTGTTCGACTTCCTCGAGATCGAGCCCACGATTCGCTCGGCGCCGAATGCGCGACCGGTGCCCGATCCGATTCGCCAGGGCTTCGCGTTCGAGGACGTTGGCTTCCGCTACCCGGGTAGCGATCGTTGGGCCATTCGTCACGTGACGTTCGTGCTGAAGCCCGGTGAGCGATTGGCGCTCGTCGGCGAGAATGGCGCCGGCAAGACGACGATTACCAAGCTGCTCGCCCGGCTCTACGATCCGACCGAGGGTCGCATTCTCCTCGATGGCACCGACCTGCGCGCGTACGATCTGCTGGCCGTTAGGCAGACGATCGGCGTGATCTTTCAGGATTTCGTACGTTACGACATGCGTTTCGACGAGAACGTCGGCGTCGGCGAGATCGAGTCCGTCCGCGACTACCTCGATCGCCTCCGCGCTGAAGGCAGCGCGAGCACCGTCAGCTCGGGTACCCGTGAGGTGCCGACGACGCACCTGCTCTCGGAACCTGCTGGCCCGCACCCGGAGTCGGTCCCTGGCTCCATCGCGACCGCGGCCGAGAAGTCGCTCGCGTCCACTCTGCTCCCGCGATTCCCCGGCGGTTATCGGCAGATGCTCGGTCGCCGCTTCGAGGGCGGGGTCGATCTTTCCGGCGGTGAATGGCAGAAGGTCGCCCTCGCACGTGCGTACATGCGCGACGCACAAGTGCTCATCCTCGACGAGCCCACCGCCGCGCTCGACGCGCGCGCCGAGTTCGAGGTCTTTCTCCGTTTCTCGGAGCTCATCGCCGGCCGAATGGCTGTGCTGATCTCGCACCGCTTCTCCACCGTCCGCATGGCCGACCGCATCGTCGTCCTGCGCAATGGCGAGGTCGAGGAGGAGGGCACCCACGACGAGCTGGTCGCGCGTGGTGGTTTGTACGCGGAACTGTTTTACATGCAGGCGAAAGGCTATCGCTGACGGCGCGGCACGCCCGGCTCATGCAGATGAACGACTGCCGGCCTCTAAGGCCCGCGCTCTGGCGGGACGACGCTCCGACTGATATGTCATGGCCATGGCTTTTCCCCGTGTCTCGCATCCGCCACTTCCTCAAAGGAGAATTCGAATGCACCTGCCTCGTCCTACGTTTTCTGCGGCACTCCTCGCCACCACGATCCTTGTCCCGTGGGCACTCGCCGCCAGGCGCGCTGAAAGCGCACCCCGTCATCCTGCTGCACCTTCGGTCGCTCATTCGCAGGTCGATCGGATTCGCCTGCACTTCGACCGCGTCCTCGGCGAGCTCGATGCGCGAGACGTCAGCACCCTGACGCCTTTGCAGGGTGCGCGTCGGGTTGCCTTACTGGCAACGTTGCGGGCGTATCGCGATGCCGGCCTATTCCCGCACAATTACGACTTCCCCAATCGCGCGGTGCCGTATTTCGTTGACCGGAAGACAGGCACATTGTGCGCGGTCGCACACCTGATGGCCTCCACCGGCCGCCGTGACATCGTCGATCGCGTGGCGCGACTGAACAACAACGTCTGGGTATCACAACTCGCTGGCGATACGGCGTTCATGCACTGGCTCGACGTGAACGGCCTGACTCTGGCCGAAGCGGAGCGCATTCAGGTCGTCTACGTCGTGGCTACGCCAACACCCGTGCAGGCGGCCCAAAACGTCGCGGCGTTCCTGATTCCATCCGTGGCCATCGGCGCTGCCACGATTACGAGCGGACTCAATGCCTTTGGCAACGGCGACAGTGCCAGTCATGGGAGAATCGTGGCAGGCTTCGCGACCGGGGGGGCAGCCCTCGGCGCAAGCGCGCTCGTCGCGACAGTACAGCACAAGAGATCGTTGGCCGCGTACACAGCGGCGATGGGCGCGATGAGCATCGGACTGTCGACGCGTTCGCTGCATCGCCACAATGTCCTCGTCGCCGAGCAAGCGGCCCAGCAGAAGAAGGGCCTCGAGACGTCGTTCGCGCCCATCGTGCCACTCGGCCACGGCGCAGGCGCGGGAGTGGAGCTGTCGATCCGCTTCTGAGCTATCCAACGTTTCCTAGCAAACGGCCCGCGGCGCTGCCGCGGGCCCTCTTTGCTCATCCAAACTTCGACCGCTTACGGCACGCGTCCGTATAGCTGTTTGCAATACTCGATTAAACAAGACACCGGCTGCTTCGCGCGAAACGTCGCGAGGGTCGCAGTGCATCTCACGGCTCAGGTTCCGGCTTCGACGACACGCCCCGTCGCGTCAGAGCCCACGACCGTCGTGCCGCTCGAGGGCGATGAGCGGATCGCCCGCGAGCCACAATGGCTTCTGCACCCGCCGAAGCCATGCGCGCATTCATATTGCAGCGTCGTCCTACCATGGCTATAAAGGCCTTCTGTCTCGCCCTCCTGCCGGCGCTCCCGTTGGCTGCGCTGTTCGCGCAAGTACCCGCGCGCGATAGCACTTTGGCACGCGTGATCGGGATCGTGCGTGACGGCACGCGCCACATCGTACCCGGTGTGCGCATCACCGTCGTGGCGCGACAGCGAAAGCAACGACCGATTCGACCGGGGCCTTTCGACTCGCAGCCGTACCTCCGGGCACCCAGATCGTGCAGTTTCAACGCCTCGGTTATCGCATGCTGGAGCTCCGCCTGGAACTCACCGCGGGACAGGAGATTGTCATAGAGCCAGAGCTGGCGGCGCTAGCGGCCAAACTTCCGGGCGTGGCGGTAACGGAACGCACCGCAGCACTCGCGCTGGGCCTCCAGGGTTTCGAGGAGCGGCGGAAGCTCGGGCGCGGCCAGTTCGTCACCCGGGAAGAGTTCGACCGGTACTCGCCGAGCGATGTTGCCGCAGTCCTGCGGCGCATGCACTCGCTGCGCGTCGCTGACACCAGGGACGGCCCGCTCGTGCTCTCCACGCGCGGTCTGATCATGCGTCAGGGAGGGCCGGCGATGTGCGCTCTTCAGATCGGCCTGGATGGACAGCTGCTGCGGGCCACGTTCAGCATCGGTGATATCGCCATCGACAACGTCGCGGCCATCGAAGTCTACGCCGGCCCGGCAACGATTCCGCCGCAATTCAACACCACCGCCTCTGGGATGGCGGCCACGCCACCTCCAAACATGCGGACGAGGAGCTTCAGTCCGCGGACGGACAGTTATTGCGGAATCGTCATGATCTGGACGGCGCACGGGCGCTGACTTCGGCCGGCGTTGCGTCAGCGCAAAAGAACAAAGAGCCAGCGGCTCACTGTGAACTGCTGGCTCTTTGTTCTTACGGCTTGCCGGTACAGCTTACGTCGTCGAGCAGCCGCTCCCTGCCGGTGCTTTGAGATTCGCCGGCGCATTCGCGCGGTAGAGGCACTCACCCTGTCCGACGACCACGCGCGTGATCATCACCTGCGGCGTGATGTTCGGCGCCGCCAGAGGATCGTTGCTGTCGATCGGAAGCTGGTTCAGACGACCGAAGCGGCGCATGTCGATCCAGCGATGTCCCTCGAACATCAACGACTCTCGACGGTTGTACAGCAGCTCGTCTAGGAAATCCGACTCGCTGGTGAAGGGGCCACGTGCCGCCAATCCACCGGAGGTCGTGCGAATGAGGTTGATGTCGCTGAGCGCGCTCGCCTGGTCGCCGGTGTAGTATTCCGCTTCGGCGCGAAGCAGGATGAGCTCCTCGTTGCGGATGATCGGCACCGGGTCCGAGCTCACTGCGTAGATGCCGCAATACGCGAAGGTGGTCGGAATGCCGAGCGTCGGCGTCGATGGACCTTTCGAAGGGATAGTGCAGACCTTCGATACGAAACGCGCGTCGAGACTTCCGTCGGGCTTCGTCTGCACGCCCACGTTCACGCGGGCATGCGCCACCACGTTCTTGGCTTGCTGCCGGCTGATGGTGTTCGCGGCGTCGCCCGCGGCCGTCGAGTAGATGTCGTACACGCCGGTCTTCAGCGACCCGCCCGGGTTGATGAACGACCCACTCAAATTCTGCAGCACCGTCGCGTAGCAGGCCGCGCTTTTCACGCCGCAGCCGGCCAGGCCGCGCGACGCCTTGTAGGCATTCACGCGCGCCAACAGCGCCGAAGCGAATTTAGCGAAGTTCGCCGGCGTGTCGAAGCCGGCAAAGCCGGAGTGCAGCGTGAATGGGAACGAACCGCCGCCGGCATTCAGCTCGGTGATGGCGCCACTCAGTTTCGCGCTGATGTAGTTGAATACCGAATCGCGCGACACAAACGGTGCGATTGCCGCGGGATCAGCGAACACCTGCACCGGTGCACCGATATCATCTCTGGCGTCGATGACGTACAGCAGATTCAACGCTTCTTCCGTATCCAGAAAACCGTTGATCGCGTTCAATTGCGCCGCGGTGAACGTACCTGGTGCGGCTCCGTTGGCGACGCCGCGCATCTGGAAGATATCGCGCAGCCCAGTATACTCGTTGTTCCATAGGCTTGCGTTGGAAGCCACAAAGCTCGTGGAGTTCAATGCATCGGAGGTCAGATAGCCGGACGTGTTGCGCCCTTCCGTGGGCGTGTAGTTGTACGACTCGCGACCGAGGATGCCGGTCGCGTTGACGAACCCCGTCAGCTCGCCACGCTCATCGCGCAGCACGCCCGTCGCGAGCAGCGGCAGCGCTGCGGCGGGGCTCGACAGAGCGGTGGTCGTGGTGATGTTCTGATAGTTCGGAACCGTAAGACGATCGGTGCAGCCGGCTACCGACGCCAGCAGCGCGCCCGTCATCAATCCCGATGTGAGGAGATGCTTCATCGAATGAGTCCTCGCAAAAATGTCGCTGGGAGTAGTGATGAGTCGGCGCATGCTCAGAAACTCACGTCGAGGCCGAGGAAGTAGCTGCGCGTCGTCGGGTACGGCGCCAGGTCGACGAAGCGCACCACTTGCTGATCGCCGAAATTGTTCACCTCGGGATCGAAGCTCCAGTAATGGGTCCAGGTGTGCAGGTTGCGGCCGCTGACGTTCAGGCGCGCATCATGTCCGCTGAAGAACTTGTTGGAGACGCCCTGCGGCACCCTATACGTGAGCGTGATCTCGCGCAGCTTGACGAACGTTCCGTCCTCGATGTAGCTCGCCGCGTTTCGGCCTGCGTTCCATCCGAGGTAGCGAGCGGCGCCGAGGCTAGCATACTTCGGGTTGGGCGATGGTTTGTCGTAGTCCCATGAGTTGAGCCCCTCGTCCATCAGATTCTGTGTCATGTCCGAGAGGGCGCCACCGCTGCGGTAATCGACGAGCGTGTTCAGCGAGAAGCTGCCGAGCTGGAAATCGTTCGAGAAGCCCATCTGGAATCGTGGATTCGCATCCGCGATCGCCGTGTCGATAACCGTACCGTCAGCGTGCGTGATGTTGCCCCAGATCAGCGTGGACTTGTAACCCTGCACGATGCGGCCACGCCCGTATTGAGACCCGAAGCCGGAGCTCGCGACCACGAACGCCGGAACCGGCAGTTCGACTATCTGCGAGCGGTAATTATAGAAGGTCGTGTGCGATGTCCACGTGAACGACGGGTTGCGGATCGGGAGCAGGTCGAGCGCCAGCTCGAGCCCCTTCGTCTGCATGTGGCCGCCGTTGATGAACTGCGTGCCATAGCCGCTCGACGGCGCCAGCGCTTCCTGGAGCAGCAGGTTGGTGATGTTGCGGTTGAAGTAGCTGGCCTCGAAGCCCACACGCGAATCGAAGAAGGCGCCGTCGATGCCGTACTCGTTTTCACGCATCGACTCGGGACGGATCTTCGAGTTGCCGACGTTCGTCGGCGCGTTGAGCGCGTTCAGCCCGCCAAGGACGCCGGAGTTCTGGATGACGAGATCGCGCGAGCCGTAGAGCGGCTGGTTGCCCGATAAGCCAACAGAAGCGCGGAGCTTGATGTCATCCGTCCACGAGGCGAGTTGCGGCAGGTGATACGCAATAGCGCCCGCCGGCCACGTGTACCACTTGTTGCGATCCCCGTTCACGCTCGACCGCTCGCTACGAACGCGACCCGAGAGTGAGAGCTTCTCATTGAAGGCAAGCACCTCTTCGTTCACGAACACGGCCTCGTTTCGCACGTCGGTCCGCTGCTGGAAAAGCGTCGGCGTGCCCTGGTTGAAGTTCTGCAGACCAGGGACAAGGCCGCGCGCTAGCATCGAATATTGGTTGAGATACCGTTGCTCGAACTGGGTGCCCAGCGATGTCGTCGTCGACGTCAATTGGCGTAGGAGGCTGCTGCTCGGCGTCCACGTGTGGACCGCGCTCAACGTGCCGTTGACCTGCCTGTTGTAGCCGTTCGTCTGCACGGCCTCGCCGGCCAGCGTGCCATACTGGAGCTGCGACTGCAGAATCGGCGGCGCATAGCTCTCACCATCGTCGTTCAGCGCGTCGAACCCGCCGTTTGCCTGCAGGGTCAACGTCTGGGCTTGCGAGGCGTACGCGGCGTACTTCACCGTGCCACCACCGATCGCCCGCCACACGTCCTCCTGGCTCTTCACCTCATCCTGAACTTGGAACGGGTTCGCTCCTGTTCCGAAGAGGAGGTTCAGCGCCTGGCTATCGATGTAGTGTCCCGTCGCATCTTTCTGCTGCAAGTTCACCACAGCAGGCGTGTACGCCAGACCATAGAACGGGCTGGTGAAGCTATTGTCGTTATTCGACAGACCGCGAGAGCTGATGCTGCGATAGACGCCCGTGGAGAGGTTCGCCGTCCACTTGTCGCCGAACGTCTGGTCGAGATTCATGCGCACGTCCTGACGGCGGGCGCCAGTGTTCATGAGCGTGCCCGGCTCCCACTTGTCGTGGACCGCACCGTAGTACTTCGTCTGATCGGTGCCGCCGCTGATATTTGCCGAGGTCTCGTAGCCGAGAGGATGCTGGCCATACAGAGCGCTCTGATAGTCGAAATACGGACAGGCCGTCGTGGCGCTACCTGGGCAGTACTGGTTGACAAATGCCGAGCCCACGCCCGTCGCCGCCAACGTCTGCTGCGTAAAATGCCGTGAGCCGAGCAGCTTCGCCGGCTGGCTCTGGCTGAATCGTTGGGTGACGTGCAGCGTAGTCGCGCCGGTGCGGCCGCGCTTCGTCGTGATGATCACGACGCCATTCGTGGCCTGGGACCCGTAGATCGCCGTTGCGGCGGCGCTCTTCAGCACCTGCACGCTCTCGATCTCTTCCGGATTGATGTCGGCCAGGCGGTTGACCGCGTTGTCCTGGTTCGACGTCGGACCGCTGCCCGACGCGTGGGAGATCGCGTTCGTACCGGGAGACAGCGTCACGTTGCTGATGATGACGCCGTCGACGACGTACAGAGGATCACCATTACCAAGGATCGTGGTGACGCCCCGGATCTGGAGCTGGCCGCCGCCACCCGGAGCGCCCGAATTCATGTTGATCGCCGCACCCACGACTTTGCCTTGCAGTGCGTTGTCGAGTGACGCCGCCGGCACCTGTGCGATCACGGCCGGAGCCACCGTCGCGACGGCCGTCGCCACGTTGCGGCGCTCTTGGGTTGTGGCCGCGCCGGTTACGACGACTTCGTTGAGCTGGAGCGCCTCACGGGTCATCGCCACGGTAATGTTGTTCTGCGTCAACAAGACGCGGGTGTTCACGCGCGTGTAGCCGAGCGCCCGCACCGTCAGTGTCACGTCGCCGGGCGGGACGTTCAGGCGGAAGGTTCCGCTCTCGTTGGCCTGCGTCGCGGCGCGCCCACCAACGACGTTGACGACCGCGCCTGTGATGCCCTGCTTCGAGTCATTATCGATGACCCGACCGGTGAGCACCCGATTCTGTGCCTTGGCGGTGCCCGCAAGGACCAGGCATGCGGCGACGCCAAGGAGCCACGACAATTTCCTACGCACTAGTGCACCTCCGAAGAGCTGTGGGGACGGAAGGGCTGGAATGACATGTCGCCGAGCGACGTTATGCAGCGGCACAGCGCTAGAGTGCCGTGCAGCTACGACGGACTGCGTGGAGTCGCAGTCCAGGTCTGGGGCTGGATTGTATCCGGGATAACCGGCAATCGGTGAGATCGCGCAAAGCTATCGCCGGGACATGAACTGTCAACAACACGCAATGAAGGGGACTGAAGTGCCCGGCCCGTTTGGACGCCCGATCCCGAAGAGCTTGAACTCGCGCATCGGTCCGCGCCGTCACATTCATTATCATTCCGACCCATGGCTGCCGCTCCCGCCCCTGCTCCGTCCGCCATGCCGGTAACGAAGGTGCGCGCGTACGCCCCCGGCAGTGTCGGCAACATCGGGCCGGGGCTGGACATCCTCGGCTGCGCGCTCACCGGAGCCGGCGATGTCGTTGAGGCGGCGCTCGCCACCGAACGCGGCGTACGCATACACGACCCCGGTCATCCGGACCTTTCCGCAGACTCGACCCGCCACGCGTCCGCGATCGCGGCGAGAGCGGTACTTCGTTTGGCAAATCGCGAAGACGTAGGGGTCGTGCTCGATGTCCGGAAGGGGCTCCCGCTGGCAGGTGGTCAGGGTGGCAGCGCGGCGTCGGCCGTCGCTGGCGCTCTCGCCGCCAGCGCACTCCTCGGCGCGCCGCTCGATTACACCAGGCTGCTCGAGGCGGCGCTGGAGGCGGAATCGCGCGTCGCCGGCAGACATGCCGACAATGTCGCCCCCGCACTGCTCGGCGGGATCGTTCTCATACTCTCTCTCGAGCCACTCGACATCGTGCGGCTTCCCGTGCCGGGGGAGCTGCGTGTAGTGCTCGTGCACCCGGCGCAGCGCCTGTCGACGAAGGAGGCACGTAGCGTGCTCCCTGCCGCTCTCGATCGGCGTGCGGCATTCGAGCAAGCGGCCCGAGTGGCGGCGATGGTGGCCGCGTTGTCCACCGGCGATCTCGCGCTGCTCGCCCGCGCGGTCGATGATCGCGTGGCCGAGCCGGCGCGCGCGCCCCTTCTGCGTGGGTTCGGCGAAGCGAAGGCGGCGGCGCTGCGTGCAGGCGCACTCGGCTGTTCGATCTCCGGAGCCGGTCCCACGAGCTTTGCCCTCAGCGATGATGATGCACGTGCAGACCGCATCGCCGCGGCGATGGTCGAGGCGTACCAGCATGCCGGCGTGCAGGCCACCGCCCGCGTGGCACGCATCGACGAGCGCGGCGCGCGCCTCGAGGTACTCGTCAGCGGTCCGGCCGACGCCGCTCCCGCCACGCACAATACGTGAACGTCCCTGTCAGCGGCACCGTGCAGCGCTGCGAATCGTGCAGCGCGACCTTGTCGGAGCTCTCGACGATGGCGACCTGTCCAAGCTGCGGCGGGCTACTTCTTGTCGAGCATCGCATCGAGCGCTCCGCAGCGACGCTGCGCGAGCGCTTCGCGCGTCGCTCACCGCTGGCGCACCTTCCCTACGCGTCCGGTGTGTGGCGCTACCACGAGCTCGTCCTCCCCTCCGTGGCACCGGAGGAGATCGTGACGCATCCGGAGGGAAACACACCGCTGATCGCCCGTACGTCCGTTGCGCAATACGCCGGCTGCGGCGGCCTGCTGATGAAGCACGAGGGGCACAACCCCACCGGCTCGTTCAAGGATCGCGGCATGACCGTGGGCATCACGCAAGCCAGGCGTCTCGGGGCCGCGGCCGTGGCCTGCGCCTCGACGGGCAATACCTCGTCATCGCTCGCCGCCTACGCTGCCCAGGCCGGCCTGCGCGCGCTGGTGTTCGTGCCCGCCGGCCAGGTGGCGTTAGGCAAGCTGACGCAGACGCTCGCCTACGGTGCGCGGACGCTGCTCGTGCGCGCCGACTTCGATGGCTGCCTGGCGCTGGCGCGCCAGGCCAGCGCCGAGCTCGGGATCTACCTGCTCAACTCGATCAATCCGTACCGGCTCGAGGGGCAGAAGACCGCGGTCATCGAGCTGCTCGAGCAGCTCGATTGGCGCGCGCCGGACTGGATCGTCCTCCCGGCCGGCAACCTCGGCAACACGGCGGCGTTCGGCAAGGCGCTCGCCGAGCTGCGCGCGTTGGGCATCATCGAGCGCGTCCCGCGCCTCGCCGCGATCCAGGCTGAAGGCGCGGCCCCGTTCGCGCGGGCGTTCGCGGAGCAGTTTGCCGTTAGGCGCAGCGTGCAGGCGGACACCGTCGCCACCGCTATCCGCATTGGCGCCCCCGCCTCCTGGGACCGCGCGGTGCGGGCCATTCGGGAGACGAACGGCGTGGTGCAGGCGGTCGGCGACGAGGCGATCCTCGATGCCAAAGCCGTGATCGACGCCGCCGGCGTCGGCTGCGAACCCGCCAGCGCCGCCAGCATCGCCGGGATCCGGGCGCTCGTTGCCGCAGGCATCATCGCGCCAAACGAGCAGGTCGTCGCCGTGCTCACGGGGCACGTGCTGAAGGATCCGGGCGTGCTGGTGCGCTATCATCAGGAGACCGAACCGCCGACGCCGCGGGCGAATCGGCCGGTAGAGATCGAACCGGACATCCGGGCGGTGGCTCGTGCAATGGAAACAACTGCGGACTTCGCACGCTGACCAACTGCGCACTCCGGACTTCGGACGTACTGCGGACTTCGAACGCTGACCAACTGCGCACTCCGGACTTCGGACGTACTGCGCAGTACGCACTCGGATTTCAATGGACGGCCATTTGAGATTTGAGCGATCACGAGAAAGAAATCACCACGTCACGCCCTCCGCTGCGCTCCCCCGGCACGTCGTGCGGCGCCAATGGCGAATCGACGCCGACGGTCGACACCTTGCGAGTCGCCTCGCAGCGCGAGAACATTCGCCTCTCATTCAGACAACCGTCCACTGCAGTCAGCGTCCGCGATCCGCAGTACGTCCGAAGTTCGCAGTGCGCAGTTGGTCAGCGTCCGCAGTGCGCAGTTGGTCAGCGTCCCCAGTCCGCAGTGCGTCGGCGGTGCCCCTTCCCTCCTCACCCATGCGCCCTCGTCTTTCTCTTCTCGCGTTCGCCCTCGTGCTGCCGGCGGCGCTGCTCGCCCAGCGCCAGCGCAGCGATTCCGTCCAGCCCGAAGTCGCCTACCGGGTCAACATTCCCGCCGACGATCCGCGCATCGCCAATCTCAAGCAGGACGCGATGCGGATGATCGACAGCATGTCGACGTTCACGCAGGAGATGGTCGACGAAGTGTTCAGCTTCGGCGAGCTCGGAATGCAGGAATTCGAGACGTCCAAGTACCTGAGCGGCATCCTCGAGCAACATGGTTTCAAGGTCGTCCGCGGGTATGCGGGGATCCCGACGGCGTGGGTCGCCACGTGGGGTTCCGGCAAGCCGGTCATCTCGTTAGGCTCGGACGTCGACGACATTCCGCAGGCGAACCAGAAGCCGGGCGTCGCCTACAAGGACCCGCTCGTTCCCGGCGCACCTGGTCACGGCGAGGGGCACAACAGCGGGGTGCCGCTGAACATCACCGCGGCGCTCGCCGTGAAGACGCTGATGGAGCGCGACCACATTCCCGGCACGATCCAGCTCTGGCCCGGTATCGCCGAGGAGCAGCTGGGAGCCAAAGCGTACTTCGTCCGCGCCGGTCTGTTCAAGGACGTCGACGCCGTGCTGTTCACGCACGTGGGAAACGATCTCGGCGTCTCGTATGGCAATTCGGCCCAAAATGCCTTGATCAGCGCCCGCTTCGACTTCCTCGGCTCGAGCGCCCACGCGGCCGGCGCGCCGTGGGCGGGACGCAGTGCTCTCGACGCCGTCGAGTTGATGGACGTCGCATGGAACTTCCGACGCGAGCACCTGCCGCTTACGCAACGATCGCACTACGTCATCACTGACGGCGGCGACCAGCCGAACGTGGTGCCGCCCACGGCCGCGGTATGGTACTACTTTCGTGAGACCGACGCGCCGAAGACGGAGGCGCTCTTCGCGTTAGGCGACACGATCGCGCGAGCCGCGGCGATCATGACCGGTACGAAGCTCGCCAGCGTCGACATCCTTGGCTCCGCCTGGTCCGCCTACTTCAGCAAGCCGATCGCGATGGCGATGTTCCAGAACATCAAGCAGGTCGGGATGCCGGCGTGGAGCGAGGCGGATCAGACGCTGGCCAAGGGCATCCAGCGCGAGCTCGGCCAGAAGAACCCGCGCGGCCTGCTGACGAAAGTCGCCGACTCGCTGCGCGCGCCGCCGCGCGAGGAGGACCTGCGTGGCGGTGGCAGCGACGACATCGGCGACGTCTCCTGGAACGCCCCCACCGTGACGCTGCGCTTCCCCTCCAACATTCCGGGGCTGCCGGGTCACAACTGGGCGAACGCGATCTCGATGGCCACGCCGCTCGCGCACAAGGGCGTGACCGCCGGCGCGAAAGTGCAAGCGATGACCGTGCTCGACCTGCTCCTCAAACCCACCGTCGTTGCCCAGGCATGGGACTTCTTCAATACGGTTCAGACCAGGGACATCAAGTACTTCCCGCTCATGCGTCCGGAAGACAAGCCGGCGATCTGGCTCAACAAGGCGATCATGGACAAGTATCGCCCGGAGATGCGGAAGTACTATTACGATCCGACGAAGTACAAGACGTACCTCGACCAGCTCGGGATCAAGTATCCGACCGTGCGGTCGACGGGAGAGCAGGTACCGTGAACGAGAGTCGATAGTCGAGAGGCGAGAGTGAGGGCGGAAAAGAAGGCAAACCTCGGTATGGGGTTTACTCATGCCGAGCCCGCACCAGTTCGAACGCCGTGGCTATCGACTATCGACTCTCGACTATCGACTAGCCCTGCCGAGCTCCCGACCGCCGCACCAAGGTCAGGATCACATACACCGCCACCACCTCCGCGTGCTGGTTCGTCACCTCCACGTCCCAGGCGACGACGCCGTGCGGGGGCTGGCCCTCGCGGTCCTCTTTGGCCGTCTTGCTCTTGCACGTTAGGCGCGCTTGGATCGTGTCACCGATGTAGACCGGCTTCGTGAAGCGCAGGCTCTCCAGCCCGTAGTTCGCCAGCACCGGACCCGGTGCGGGATCGACGAACAGGCCGGCGGCGGCAGAGAGCACAAAGTAGCCATGGGCGACGCGCTTCTCGAACAGCGAGTCCTTCGCCGCCATGTCATCCATGTGCGCGTAGAAGAAGTCGCCGCTGATGCCGGCGAAGTTCACGACGTCGGCTTCCGTCACCGTTCGCCGGTGTGTCACCAGGGTCTCACCGATCTCGAGCTCCTCGAAGTACTTCCGGAACGGGTGCACGCGGTCATGCGTCTGCGCCGCGCCCGGCAGGTACTCGTCGGTGACGCGCATCAGGGTCGTCGGTGAGCCCTGCAGCGCCGTGCGCTGCATGTAATGCAGCACGCCGCGCACGCCGCCCATCTCCTCACCACCGCCGGCGCGCCCGGGGCCGCCGTGCACGAGGTGCGGCATCGGCGAGCCGTGGCCGGTCGACTCCTTCGCGCTGTAACGGTTGACAAGCATCAGGCGGCCGTGGTACGCGGCGGTACCTAACGCCACGCGTTTGGCGACGGCGTCGTCGGCTGTGAATAGCGAGCCGACCAGACTCCCACGGCCGCGCTTCGCCAGCTCGATCGCCTCGTCGACCTCTCGGTACGGCATGACCGTATTCACCGGCCCGAACGCCTCGACGTCGTGCGGTTCGTCCCGCGCGAATGGCGTGTTCGTGTAGAAGAGCAGCGTCGGGAAAAACGCACCCTTGTCGCGATCGGCGCCGACGACGTCGAAGCTGTCCGGATCACCGTACACCAGTTCGGCGGCCGCGCGCAGACGGTCCACGCTCGCCCGCACCGCCTCCACCTGCGGCCGGCCCGCGAGTGGGCCCATTCTTACGCCTTCGACGCCCGGATCGCCAAGCGAGATGGACGCCAGACGCTTCCGGAGCGCGGCCATCACATCGCCCACCATCTGTTCGGGAACGAAGGTCCGGCGAATGGCGGTGCACTTCTGGCCCGCCTTTACCGTCATCTCCTTCGCCACCTCCTTGATGAACAGGTCGAACTCCTCGCTCCCTGGCGCCGCGTCGGGGCCGAGCATGGAATAGTTCAGCGAGTCCGCTTCCTGATTGAAGCGCACGTTGTGCGCGACGATGTTCGACGTTTGGCGCAGCATCAGCCCGGTCGCCGCCGACCCGGTGAACGCGACCGCGCATTGCTCGTCGAGATGCGTCAGCAGATCGCCTGCGCTCCCGCACAGCAGCTGGATCGCCCCTTCCGGAAAGATTCCCGACTCGATCATCGCGCGGAACACCGCTTCCGTGAGGTACGATGTGAGCGTCGCCGGCTTGACGATGGCGGGCACGCCGGCGAGGAGCGTCGGCGCGAGCTTCTCGAGCATACCCCACACGGGAAAGTTGAAGGCGTTGATATGGACGGCGACGCCCTCGAGTGGCACGCAGATGTGGCGACCCACGAAGCTGCCGCCCTTCGACAGCGTCTCCATCGGCCCGTCGATGTGGAAGCTCTCGTCGGGAAATTCGCGGCGTCCCTTCGACGCATACACGAAGAAGGTGCCGATGCCGCCCTCGATGTCGATCCACGAGTCGCCTTTCGTCGCGCCGGTTGCCGCGCTGACAGCGTAGAACTCCTCCTTCCGCGCCATCAGGTATTTCGCCATCTCCTTGAGCATCAGCGCGCGCTGATGGAAGGTCATGCGGCGGAGCACCGGGCCGCCGATGCGCCGCGCGTACTCCACCGTGCGGGCGTGATCGATACCATTGGTCGACGCTTCGCCGATCTTGTCGCCCGTCACGGCGTGAAAGAGCTCGGTTGCCGGACCGCTGCCTTCCACCCACGCGCCCTGGACATAGTTCTGCAGCCGCCCGCCGGGCGAGCGCGCAAGCGGGCTTCGGATCGCTGTATCCAAGGATGTCGTCATGCTCGACTGCCCCCGCCCTGTCCTCTGGTCTCGTGCCACGTCCTATACGTGGCCTGCTGCGCCGCCACTCGTTGGGCATGGTCGGCCGGTGCTTCCCGTAGCGGCTCGCAGGCGACGACCGACGCACGCAGCCGCGCCGGCAGCGCCTGATAGAGCGTCGTCCCTTCGGTTTTCCACGCCAACATGGCGTCGCTCACGTCCTTCACGATCTTCGCCGGATTGCCGACGACGACCTTCCGCGCCGGGATCTGCATCTCGCTCGGCACGAAGCACAGGGCGCCGACGATGCACTCCGGGCCAACCACGGCATTGTCGAGGATCACCGCGCCGACGCCGACCAGCGTGTTCCGTCCGATGCGCCCGCCGTGAACGATCGATCCGTGGCCCAGGTGCGCGCTCTCCTCCAGCACGACTGTTGTTCCAGGAAACATGTGCACGACGCAGTTCTCCTGCACGTTACACCCTTGCTCGATCACCACGCCTCCCCAGTCGCCGCGAATTGCCGCACCCGGTCCGACGTACACATCGGCACCGATGATGACGTTGCCGGTCACCGCCGCCTGCGGATGCACGAACGCGCGCTCGTGCACGACGGGACGGAAGCCCTCGAATTCGTAGAACACCATTCACCTCCCCCCCTGCGCCCGCCCGCCAGCGCCCACGCGCTCGAGCACCATCGCCATGCCTTGGCCGACGCCGATGCACATCGTGCACAGCGCGTGGCGTTCGTCCCGTTCCTGCAGCTCCAGAGCCGCCGTCAAAATGAGCCGTGCGCCCGACATGCCTAACGGATGTCCGAGCGCGATGGCGCCGCCGTTGGGGTTGACACGTGCGTCGTCGTCGGCGACCCCGAGCTCGCGCAAACACGCCAGCGACTGCGCCGCGAACGCTTCGTTCAGCTCGATCACCGCCATGTCGTCGAGCGACAGCGCCGTTCTCGCCAGCAGCTTGCGCGTCGCCGGGACAGGTCCCATCCCCATGATCCGCGGCTCCACGCCGGCCACTGTGGCGGCGACGATGCGCGCGACCGGCTCGAGCCCGTAGCGCCGCACCGCGCTCTCGGACGCGATGAGCAGCGCCGCGGCCCCGTCGTTCAGTCCCGATGAATTGCCCGCCGTGACCGATCCATGGCCATCGGTTCGGAACGCCGGCCGCAAGCGCGAGAGCACCTCCAGCGTCGTATCGGGACGCAGGAACTCGTCGCGATCGACGAGCCGCGACCCCCCCCCGCCCCCACTACCGGTCGCGCCTCTCTTCGCCGGGAGCTCCACCGGCGCGATCTCCCGGTCGAAGCGCCCTCGCGCCTGCGCGGCGGACGCCTTCCGCTGCGAGCCTAACGCGAAGCAGTCCTGGTCGGCGCGGCTCACGGCGTACTGTTCCGCCACGTTCTCCGCGGTCTGGCCCATCGAATCGGTGCCGTATCGGTCCCGCATCTTCGGATTCACGAACCGCCAACCAAGGCTGGTGTCGAACAGCTCCATGTCGCGTCCGAACGGCTTCGACGTCTTGGACAGTGCGTACGGGGCGCGCGTCATGCTCTCCACGCCGCCGGCGATGTACAGATCCCCCTCGCCGAGCATCACCTGGCGTGCGGCGTGCGCGACGGCGCTCATGCCCGATGCGCAGAGGCGGTTCACCGTCTCACCCGGTACCGATGGTGGCAGACTGGCGAGCAGTAGCGCCATGCGGGCGACGTTGCGATTATCCTCGCCCGCCTGATTCGCGCAGCCAAGGATCACGTCGCTGATCTCCGCCACATCGACCTGTGGCAGGCGCGCCAGCAGCTTGGCGATCGCGTGCGCCGCGAGATCGTCGGCTCGCACGTCGCTCAGCGCGCCACCGATGTTGCCGATCGGAGTCCGGACGCCGTCCACGATGTAAGCGTTCGTCATACGGTATCGTCGTCGGAAAGGAAAAGCCGGGTCGTGCGGTATACGGTGCCCCGAAACAGCGCCACGACGATGTCGTTCTGGTTGCGAACAACGACACGGTAGAACGCCAAACGATTCGAGGCGCTCTCCTCCAGCGCCTCGGCCGTCAGCACGTCCCCGGCCCGCACGGGCGCCGGATAGCTGATCGCGTTGTCGATGCTCATCGTGACGCGGCCATGCGTGTTGGACGCGAATGCCAGCGCGCTGTCGGCCACAGCATACGTCACCGCGCCATGGCAGACGCCGAACCCGTTGAGCATCTCCTCGCGCACCGTCATCTGCACCGTCGCGGCGCGCGGCTTCACGTCGAGAAGAGTAATACCCAACCAAGCACTGAATGAGTCCCGCTCGAGCATCGCGCCGACCACGCGCTCGGCGAGCTCCTGCTCCGTCATTGAACGCGTTCCGTGCCGCTGGCAGCCAAGCGTCGTCCCTCACGCACGACATACCGCAGCAGCGGGCTGGGGCGATAGCGATCCTCGCCATATTCGGCCTGCAGCCGCTCCAGCCGCTCGAGAACCAACGCCGGGCCGAGCTCGTCGCCCCACGCCAGCAGCCCCTGCGGGTAGTTTACCCCTTTCAGCACCGCAAGGTCGACATCGCGAGCGCTCGCGACACGCATGTGCACGGCGTCCACGGCTTCATTGATCAGCATCGCGAGGATGCGCTCGAAGATCGCGCCGCCACGCACGCGGTCCGTGTCGGCGCTTGGCTTGGCCGCACCATCGCGGTAGTCGTAGTAGCCGCGCCCGCTCTTCCGGCCCAGAAATCCCGCTTCCACGAGCCGGCGCTGCGTGAGCGACGGACGGTAGCGCGGATCGTAGAAGAAGCCCTCGAATACCGATTTCGTCACCGCATAATTGACATCATTCCCGATGAAGTCCATCAGCTCGAACGGCCCCATGCGAAAGCGGCCGATTTCACGCATCGCCCAGTCGATCGTCGCGACATCGGCGATCCCTTCCTCGAGCAGGCGCAGCGCCTCGCCGTAGAACGGCCGCGCAACGCGGTTCACGATGAACCCGGGCGTGTCCGACGCGAGCACCGTCGTCTTTCCCCAGCCGTCGATCAGCGCGCGAACGGCGATCGTCATGCTCGCGTCGCCGCCTAACCAGGGGATGACCTCGACCAGCGGCATCACCGGCGCCGGATAGAAGAAATGGACGCCAATCACTCGCTGGGCACGTGTGCATGCCGACGCGATGGATGCGATCGAGAGCGAGGACGTATTCGTCGCCAACACACAGTCGGGTGCCACCACCTCCTCGATGCGCGCGAACAGCTCCTGCTTCACCTGCAGATTCTCCACCACCGCTTCGATCACGACCGCGCAGTCGCGGAAGAGCGCGAGGTCGGCGCCGCCGCCCAACGCCGCGTCGACGAAATTCACCCGGCCGAGCAGCGTCGCCGCGGCGTCGCGCGTCAGTTTGCCCTTTTCGATCGATCGCTCGAGCGAGTTGTCGATTGTCGCGCGCGCCCTGACCGTCGCACCTGGGTTCGCATCCGCGAGTACCACCGCGTGCCCCGCTGCAGCCGCGACCTGTGCGATCCCCGCCCCCATCGTCCCCGCCCCCACAACACCAACGGGCCCGTTATCGATCCGAAACGTCATGCGTGAACATATGCGTCTCAGCGCCCTCGAAACACCGGCTTCCGCTTCTCGAGAAACGCCCGCACCCCCTCCGCATAATCGGCCGTTGCACCCGCCTCACGCTGAAGCTGCTCCTCCAGATCGAGTTGGTCGTCGAGCACGACGCCGAGCGACCGGTTGAAGGCGCGCTTGATCATCCCGAGCGCCCGCGTCGGCTGCGTCGCAAGCTGCTTCGCGAGGTCGAACGCGGTGTGCGCGAGCATACTGGCGGGCGACGTCCGGTAGATCATCCCCCACTCCTCGGCCTGCATCGCCGTGACCTTCTCCGCCAACATCGTCAGCGCCGTCGCGCGGGCCAAACCAACGAGACGCGGGAGAATGAACGTGCCGCCGGAGTCAGGGATCACTCCGATCTTCGAGAACGATTGTATGAACACCGCGTCCTCCGACGCACACACGATGTCGCACGCAAGGGCGAGGTTCGCCCCCGCACCAGCAGCGACACCATTCACAGCGCACACGACCGGCTTCTCGATCGTCCGGATCGCACGAATCAATGGATTGTAGCTATCACGGACGAAGTCCCCGAGATCGGGCAGGACGTCGTCCTTCGGCATTGCCTCGGCGAGATCCTGACCGGCGCAGAAGGCGCGACCGGCGCCGGTGAGCATCACCGCGCGCACGCCGGCGTCGGCGGCCGCGTCCGCGAACGCGCACTGCGCCTCCCGCGCCATCGGCTTGTTCATGCTGTTCAGAACGTCCGGCCGGTTCAGCGTAACGACGCAGACGCCGTCGCGCACTTCGGTAATGATGTGTTGGTAGCTCATGGTCCGCTGCGAGATCGCGCGAAAGCTAGCGTCGCCGCCGGCCCGCTGGAAACGGAATGACCAGCTACCCACATTTCAGCGCATGGCCACCTCACTCGGCAAGAAAACGGTACGACCCGGTACCGTTAACGCGCGGCTCGACTGGCGTCGCATCGCGTACTACGCGCTGGCTTCCCGGGCGCTCGACGATCTCGAGGAGGCGACCAATCGCGCCCGGGCCGGGGTGCCGAAGGAGCACCTGGTGCTCTATCAGTTCTCAGCTCGGGGCCACGAGGTTGCACAGGTAATTCTCGGCGCCCTCGTGACTCACCCGCACGACGCGGCGAGCGCGTACTACAGGTCGCGGCCTCTGCTACTCACACTCGGTCTCACGCTGGAAGATGCCTTGGGCAGCCCCCTCGGCCGCGCCGGCGGTTTCAGCGATGGACGCGACATCGGCGTCGTCTCCAACCTTCCGAGCCGCGGCGCGCCAGTCGTGTTGCCGATGTCCGGTGATGTAGGCTCGCAGTACACGCCGGCAGCCGGCTGGGCGCAGTCCATCGTATATCACCGCGAAACGCTAGCGGACCAGTCCTATGCGCGTGCGATGTGCGTCGTCCTCGGTGGTGAGGGCTCCGTGGCGACGAACGGCTTCTGGTCCGCGCTCACCATCGCCACCACTTTGAGACTGCCGCTGCTCTTTTACATCGAAGACAACGGACTCGGCATCTCGGTGCGCGGCGACCTGCAGACACCGGGCGGGAACATCGCCGAAAATCTGGCCTCGTTTGGCAACCTGCTCGTGCGCGACGGCGATGGCTGCGATCCGGCGGCCACCGCGCGTCTGCTCACCGAGTGTGTGGATCACGTGCGCGGCGGCAGTGGACCGGCGCTCGTGCACCTCACGGTTCCACGCCTCTGCAGCCACTCCGGACCGGACAACCAACGTGGCTATCGGACGGACGCCGAGATCGCCGCCGATCTCGCGCGCGATCCGCTCCCGCGACTCCGCGACCATGTCGTGCCGGCGTTCATGTCGGGCGCGGAATGGACCGCGCTGGAGAAGGAGGTGCAGCGCGACGTCGAACGAGCCGTGACCGCCGCGCGTGCGCGCCCGGTGCCCGATCCCGCCAGGATTAGAGAGTTCGTGTACGCGCGCGATGATACGCCGCAGGCGTACGGCGGCCTCACAGCGGAGGGGCGTGCCGCTCTGCCGTCTACCCCCATGGCATCGACCGACGGCGAGATGGTGCGGTTCGCGGAGGCCGTGCGGCGAACGCTACGCCGCGAGTTGGAGGTCAATCCGAAGGTGCTCGTGTTCGGCGAGGATGTCGGTCGTAAAGGCGGCGTCCACCTGGTGACGGAGGGCTTGCAGAAGCGGTTCGGCGAAGCGCGGGTCTTCGACACTAGTCTCTCCGAAGAAGGTATCGTCGGCAGAGCCGTGGGAATGGCGATCGCCGGCCTCATGCCAGTCCCGGAGATCCAGTTCCGCAAGTACGCCGATCCCGCCACGGAGCACCTGAACAATTGCGGCACGCTGCGCTGGCGCACCGCCAATCGTTTCGCAGCGCCTATCGTGGTGCGCATGCCCGGCGGCTTCGGAAAGGACGTGGGCGATCCATGGCACAGTGTGAGTGACGAGGTGCGCTTCGCCCACGCGATCGGTTGGCAGTTCGCCATCCCGTCGAATGCCGCCGACGCGGTTGGCCTCCTGCGGGCGGCGATGCGCGGGTCGAATCCGACGATCTTCTTTGAGCACCGCTCGTTGCTGATGACGAGCGACGGCAGCGCACGCTATCCGGGAGACGACTACGTTCTGCCGTTGGGCAAGGCGTGCATCGTCCGGAGTGGAAGCGATATCACCGTGGTGAGCTGGGGCGCCCTCGTGCACCGCTGCACCGAGGCGGCGGCGCGTTTTGGCGATCGGGTGGAACTGATCGATCTTCGCACCGTGGCACCGTGGGACAGAGAGTGTGTGCTTGCGTCCGTGTCGAAGACCGGCCGCTGCCTCATCGTGCACGAGGACACGCTCACCGCTGGCTTCGGCGCCGAGATCGCGGCCACTCTCGCGAGGGAGGCCTTCTGGTTTCTCGACGCTCCCATCGATCGGCTGGCCGTCGAGGATGTGCCGATGCCCTACCATCCTGTATTGCTCGACGCGGTGCTCCCCGATGTCGACCGCATCGCCTCGCGCATCGAGGCCCTCCTGTCGACTTGACGGAGGCGGTGCGGCGACCAGCGCCACCGTCATCTGCTCCCGCGCCATCACCGACTGCGAAGGGACCAACATCACGCGATGAGACGACATACTTCACCGCGCATGCACCATCATCGCCTCGTGAGGCGGCAAAACCACACGTGAAGGCACCGACATCGCGCCATCACACAGCTGCTCCCACCACGACGCGACCAACTGCAGATCGTTGCGCAGCAACAGCACGCGTGAACGCGCCGACATCAGCCGGTCACGCACCAACTTCGACCGCGCACGCACCGACTCCAGGCGCACATGTGGAAACATTCCGCGTGCATGCACCAACATCACACGAGAAGGCACCGCCACCGAGCCGTGAGGCAGCAACGTGTGTGGAAACTGTGTAAGAATTCCCCGTGCACGCACCGACATCGACCCGTGACGCGACAACATCAGACGTGAAGGGACCAACATCGATCGTGTATGTGGAAAGCCTTGGGCGACATCCACCAACACCAACCGTGCACGCACCGTCATCAACGGCGACGGGAGCATCATCGATCGTGAAGGCGACAAAACCAAACGCACACACACCGACACTGCGCGTACAGGGACCATCACCAACTCGTGAGGGACCATCACCAACTCGTGAGGGACCATCACCAACTCGTGAGGGACCATCACCAACTCGTGAGGGACCGTCACCGACCGTGAAGGCGACAAAACCACATGCGAAGGTACCGTCACCAAGCCGACACGCGACGCAACTCACATCGCACGTGGAAAAACTGAACAGGAAGGCGCCGTAACTGAACGGGCATGCACCGACACTGACCGTGAAGGCACCGACACTCACATGAAATGTGGAAAAACTAAATGAGCACGCACCGTCACTACGCGTGCATGGACCGAAACTCAACGCGCACGCGCCGTCAGCAACACGAAAGACGACGAAAGCTCGCGATTATGTGGAAAAACTTCATGAGCACGCACCGAAACTACGCGTACATGGAGCGTCAGCACACGACAATGCACCGCAATCATGGGCACACACTCCAGCTGTCCTTTTCTCGCGGCAGCCGGGTGCTCACATCGAGCCGACAACCGTCCAGTGAAATCCGAGTCCGCGGTCCGCAGTACGTCCGAAGTTCGCAGTGCGCAGTTGGTCAGAGTCCGAAGTCCGCAGTCGGTCAGCGTCTGCGGTGCGCACCTCTCAGCTCGGTGTCCAGCGCGCCGTCGAGGTGAACAGGCCGTCGACGAAGCCGATTCGGTAGCCCAGATAGATGCCGAAGACCAGGCTGACGGCGCCCGACGCCAATCGTATCGACCGTTGCAAGCTCGCCACTCGCGAGGAGGCGTATGCGGCCGGAGCGGCGATCGCCGCGGTGACGAGCGCCATCCCGATGATGGTGCCGGCACCGAAGACGAGGAGATACAGCGCCGCCCAGCGTGCATCATCGATCAACGGGAGCACGAGCAGCGTCGCAGCCGCCGAACCAGCGAGTCCGTGCACCACCCCGACGAAGAAGGGCCGCAAGTTACTCATAACCGAAGGCGACGTGCGCACATCGAACAGATTCAGCAGCCCGAGCACGACCAGCATCGCCGCCACCGCGAGCTCCATCGACAGCCCGAGCCGCGCGCTGAACGCAAGCTTGAACACGATGATCGCCCCACCGACGACGAAGATGGTGAGCGTGTGCCCGGCTCCCCAGAGCACTCCGATCCCGCTCGCCTTCCACACCGACCGTTCGCGGCTCACGATCGTGGACACGGCCACGATGTGATCGGCGTCCGTGGCGTGTCGCATGCCGAGCAGCGCGCTCGTGATGAACGTCAGGAGGAGCGTCAGCATCGTACCCGTCGTTCTCCGCGTTTTTCAGAGCGGCTTGAACGCCTCGAAGGGTTGGTGGCACCGGTTACAGTACCACAGCGCCTTGCAGGCCGTCGACCCGAATGCGCTCTTCTCGGTCGTGTTCACGTCGTGGCAAAAGGGACAACGAACCCCACGCCGGCGCAAGGACACGAGGTCGGTGACACCTTCCCGCGCCACCGGCGCCGGTGGCGCGATACCATACTCCTCGAGTCGTCGTTTGGCGTCGTCACTCATCCAATCGGTCGTCCACGCCGGTGAGTAGACGGTCCTGATGCGCGCCGTGCCGGCTCCTCGCTGCTCCAGCGTGCGCACGATCTCCTCCTCGATCACCTGCATGGCCGGACAGCCCGAGTAGGTCGGCGTCACCACCACGGTGACACCGGACTCATCGACCGCCACATCGCGCACGATGCCGAGATCGACGATACTCAACGCCGGCACCTCGGGATCGGGCACGCCATCGAGAATTTGCAGGATCTCGGCGCGCGAGAGAGGCGTGCGGATTACCATGAGGCGCCCGGATAGGAGCGGGCGACGATCTGCATCTCGGCCAGTAGGTGACCGAGGTGCTCGGTGTGTCTCCCCTGTCGCCCGCCGCGTTGCATGTATCCACCGGTGGGCAGCTGCAGCGTAGCCCGGTGCATCACGTCCGCCACCCGCGATCGCCACGGCGTCTCGAGCGCACGCACATCAGCGCCGATGCCAGCCTCGAACATCGCGTGATCGACGTCATCCATGAGAAAGAGTTCGCCCGTGTAGCGCCACAGGTCGTCGAGCGCGTCTTGCGCCCGTCGATGGCTTTCTTCGGTGCCGTCCCCCAGCATGATCACCCATTCGCCGCTGTGGCGTGTGTGGTAGCTGGCCTCCTTGAGCGCCTTGGCGGCAATGCCCGCGAGATCGGCGCTCCCGCTGTTCGAGAGCCTCTCCCACAGTAAGATCGAGAAGACGCTGAACAGCAGCTGCCTGACGATGGTGACGGCGAAGTCGCCCTTCGGCAGCTCCAGCAACAGCGCGTTACGGTAGTCCGTGGCGTCACGGAAGTAGGCCAGCGCGTCCTCGCTGCGTCCCTTCCCTTCGGTCTCGCCGGCAAGTTTGAGCAGCAACGTCCCTTGGCCGACGAGGTCGAGGGCCATATTCGCAAGGGCGATATCCTCCTCCAGGATCGGCGCGTGGCCGCACCACTCCGATAAGCGGTGACCGAGCACGAGGCGATCGTCGGCAAGCCGCAGCAGGTATTCGACAAGGGCGTCGCGCTGCGCCGTCTGCATCAGAGGCGCACGCCGCGTGGCGCCTTGTAAAACTGCGGATGACGGTAGACCTTATCGTTGGCGGGGTCGAAAAACGGGCCGACGTCTTCCGGGGTCGACGCAGTGATCACCCTCGACGGCACCACCCAGATGCTCACTGCCTCGTTGCGGCGTGAGTAGACGTCTCGCGCGTTCTGGAGCGCGTGTTCGGCGTCGACCGCATGCACACTGCCGGCGTGCTCGTGCGGTGCGCCCCCCGGCCCCTGGGTGAATACCTCCCAGAGCGGCCACTGATTGTCTTCGATCACGCTGCTTCCGACGCGCCCGATCGCGCGCGCTTCTCCGCGTACGCGGCTGCCGCCGCGCGCACCCAGGCACCGTCGTTATGCGCCGCGCGTCGCGCCGCGAGACGCTCGCGGTTGCAGGGGCCATCGCCGCCCACGACGCGCCAGAACTCGTCCCAATCGATCGGGCCGAATTTCCAATCGCCGGTCTCGTCGTCGAGTCTGAGCGCGGGATCCGGAATCGTCAGGCCAATCGCGATCGCCTGCGCGACCGTGAGATTCACGAACCTCTGGCGGAGCTCGTCATTCCCCTTACGCTTCACGCCCCACTTCGTGAGCTCTGCGCTGTTCGGCGAATCCTTGTCGGAGGGTCCGAACATCATCAGCGACGGCCACCACCAGCGATTCAGCGCGTCCTGCGCCATCTGCTTCTGCTCGGGCGTACCGGCGGCGAGCGTCGCCACGATCTCGAAGCCTTGGCGCTTATGAAAGTTCTCTTCCTTGCAGATGCGCACCATCGCGCGCGCATACGGGCCATAGGATGCTTTGGCGAGCATCGTCTGGTTCACAATCGCGGCGCCGTCCACCAGCCAGCCAATCGCGCCAATGTCCGCCCACGTCAGCGTAGGATAATTGAAGATGCTGGAATATTTGGCGGCGCCGTTCAGGAGCTGCTGAATGAGCTCGTGCCGGTTGACGCCGAGCGTCTCAGTGCCACAGTAGATGTAGAGGCCGTGACCGGCTTCGTCCTGTACCTTCGCCAGCAATCCGAGCTTGCGACGCAGCGACGGTGCGCGCGTGATCCAGTTTCCCTCCGGCAGCATGCCAATGATCTCCGAGTGCGCGTGCTGCGACATCATACGCACGAGCTGCTTGCGGTAGCGTTCAGGCATCCAGTCTTTGGGCTCGATCGTTTCGCCGCGCGCAATGCGCGCCTCGAACTCCGCGAGCCGGGCGGCATCGTCGGCCGGTGATTTCGGAACGGGGTTGCCGGTGGGCATCGAGGGTGAACGAGAAGAAGCGATGGAGCGCCGAACAGAGCGGACATCCGAAATCTATACCCGCATGCTGTAGATTTCGCCACAGCGACCAATCGTGCTATCCGCCTGCGTCACTTTCACATACGGCTCGTAAGATGAACGACATTCGCGCCGGCGCGACCGGCTCTGCCGCTGTAACGACCGCCGGCGGCGACGTGCAGGTCCGAATCGACGACGGCATCGGCACTGTCGAATTTGCCCACCCGAAGGGCAACTCGCTTCCCAGCGACCTGCTTCGGCGCCTGGCCAGCGATATCGCCAGCCTTGGTACGAACGACGAGGCACGAGTGATTGTAGTACGCAGCCGGGGCGAAGGTCCCTTCTGCGCCGGCGCGTCGTTCGACGAGCTCGAGGCCATCCGCGACGCTGCGACAGGCACCGAATTCTTCATGGGCTTCGCGCACCTCATCCTCGCGATGAAGCGCTGCCCCAAGCTCATCCTCGCGCGAGTTCATGGGAAAGCCGTCGGCGGGGGCGTTGGCGTAATCGCCGCTTCCGACTACGCGCTCGCGACCGAAGGCGCTTCCATTCGCCTGAGCGAGCTCGCGGTGGGGATCGGGCCGTTTGTGGTCGGACCGGCCATCGAGCGCCGCGCCGGAACGGGCGCCTTCGCGGCGCTCGCCATCGACGCTGATTGGCGCGATGCGCATTGGGGCGCGCAGCACGGGTTGTACGCGCGGCTCTACGGCACGGTGGAAGAGCTCGACCGTGCGCTTATGACGTTCGCCAAGCGACTGGCGGCGTCGAGCCCCCAAGCCATGGCGACACTGAAGGGGGTGCTCTGGCGCGACACCGATGATTGGGAGCGCCTCCTGGAGGAACGCGCGAGGCTGAGCGGCGCGCTCGTGCTCTCGGATATCACGCGCAACGCCATCGCCACGTTCAAAGCGACGCGTCCCGCGCCCTAGGGAAGGTCTGAACTAAGAGAGTTTGTGAATCATTGAGGGTGATTGAG